>JBPOIW010000109.1:0-34365 GCA_052034165.1 Planctomycetota bacterium
CCATTGCGCCTCATTCACTCGCTGGCGCTTCGAGCTTGTATTCTCAATGGTTTTCTGTAACACGGCGCTGTTCCGCTGGTGGCTCGTCAGGTTTTGATTTGGGGGTGTCCGGTGGATCTCTTTTTCGCCGACGGAGCGGCGAACCTACGTAGTCGAGCCGCTCCGGCGGCTCGCATTAAACACCCAGTCTTGTTGGTGTGAGAACACCAGCCAGACAGCGCCATGTTCGGCTCCCTTACAAGCCCGAAGCGCGAGCGAGCACATTGCGACTCATTCACTCGCTGGCGCTTCGAGCTTGTATTCTCAATGGTTTCCGTGAACATGGCGCTGTTCCGCTGGTGGCTCGTCAAGTTTTGATTTGGGGGGGCCGGTGGATCTCTTTTTTCGCCGACGGAGCGGCGAACCTACGTAGTCGAGCCGCTCCGTCGGCTCGCATTGAACCCCAAGTCCTGTTCCTGTCAGAACACCAGCCTGCAGATTAAGACAGGTAATGTGGCGAGCCCGGGTGGGACATGGAAACTTGGGGAGTCATCGAGACGATAGATTTGCCCGTGAGCTTCAAATTGCTCTGTTAGGATTGCTGGACATCCTGATACGCTGACCTGAGGCGGTGATTGTTCCATCCTTCTCTTCCAGCAAGCGCGTTAGAATGCTTCCTCCCCTTCTGTTCCAGCCCATTTTGAAAAGAATTCGCTGGGGCGGACGTCGCCTGGGTTCTCTGTTGCATAAGCCGATCGGCAGTGAGAACGATTATGCAGAAAGCTGGGAAGTCGCCGATCACGCGGATGGTCAGAGCATTGTTGCGGCGGGCCCATTCGCAGGACTGTCGCTCAGCGACCTGATGCGGGAACACCGACGTGAGTTGCTGGGATGTCAGGATCAACTAACTCAGTTTCCACTGCTGATCAAATTTCTGGATGCCAATGATTGGCTGTCATTGCAGGTGCATCCGGACGATCGACTGGCCAGGCAGTTTCAGGCTCACGAAAACGGAAAAACAGAGGCGTGGGTCATCCTGGAAGCTCGTCCTGATAGTCAGATCTGTTCTGGATTGAAGTCAGGAGTCACCCCGGAACAACTCCGACAGGCGTTAATTCAGGGCACTGTCGAAGAGTGCCTGAATATGATCCCTGTCAAACGGGGCGACTGTGTGTTTGTGCCGGCAGGAACCGTTCATGCTCTTGGCCCCGGGATTGTTCTCGCGGAGGTGCAGCAACAGAGCAACCTCACGTTTCGACTCTTCGACTGGGGGCGACTGGATGCCTCCGGGAACGCTCGTCCGATTCACGTGGAGGAGTCGATTACCTGCACGGATTTTCAACGTGGCCCCGTGTCCCCGGTGAAGCCCATTCAACTATGTGACCAGTCTCATATCTTTGAAGAGCTTGTCCGATGCGAGCATTTCGTGATTCGTCGTCATCGAATCATGGATCCGGCGCGAATGGTCATTGAAGATCGATTCCGGATTCTGATTGTGCTCGAAGGCGCTATTCAGGTTCGGACGAAGCATGGTACCGTTGTCATGCCGACCGGCACCACTGCGATCGTTCCAGCGTGTTCCGGCGAAACGGCATTGATCCCGTCCAGCTCAGCGATCGTTCTGGAAGTGCTGTGCCCCTGAGTTTCTGCTTCCTCTGCAGGTTGCCTGATAAGTCCTCCGTTGACACGCTTCGCATTCACTGATCGCCACCAGATCGTGAGCTACCAGGCGCAAAGACTTTCCACGAAGGCCGCAGAACCATCACGCAGCCAGCCATCGAGCTGGGCGGGATCCTTGAGCTGTTGACCTCGCAATGTCGGCACCACAAGGAACGAACAGTTCACGTCTGAAAGAGCGGTCATGTCGCCCCAGAGCTTTTCAAACTGCGACACCGGGAACACATCTTCCTGACCATGGCCCCAGCGTTTCTTGACGTCCTTGAGAGTAATATAGGTCGGCATGCGGCGGCCGAGTTCTCGAATGGCGGCATCGACCGCTTTTTGATCCGCAAGGTTTGCTCGATCGATCCCAAAGATGTTCAGCAGGCGATCGATATCGATCCATGTCGTTAACGAGTTATACCATGACAGATGAAACTCATCTCTTTCACGTGGCATCGCCAGCCCTTCCACCAGTCGAACTCGTCCGTCAACTCGTGCCAACCCGCCGCCGCGATCTTCCAGACGACGACTAATAACTTCAAACGAAAGGTCCGCGTTCGACTGAATGTGCAGGCCCAGACAACCCGCGTCAACATTGGCTCCCAGCGTGTCGATGTTGTGCAGCATCAGATATTTCAGTTGCGGACGATCCTCCAGCATTTGCTTCAGAGTCCCGTTACGCAGCATGTTGGGCACTTCATACCAGTGGCCAACAGGATGCATACACTGCGAAGGCAGGTTGTCAGTGTAGTCAGACGCCTCACCGGCCGTGCGAGCCCAGTTCATGAGAGCCGCTCGCAGACTGCTGCGAACTTTTTCCTTCTGGACATCCAGCACCTGCTGCGATGTTTCTTCCCAGGCAAACTGCAGATCTCTCAACGTCGGCACCATTCGCAGCCCGACCGAAGCACCCCGCGAAACACGAAAGATTGTGTCTTGTCCAGCTCCACGTGCCGCTGCACCGGCCGTTGATGAATTCAATTTCTCGACCGCATCACGCAGCGGTTTGTCAGTCAGATAACCGGAGGTCACAACATGCAACGGCGATACGCCACTTTCAGCGGCAACAGCACGCGTCTTGGCGAAGTGAATATCAAGGAAGGAACGCCATTGCCCTTTCATTCTGCAGAATGGATTCAAAGCCTTCACGACGCCGGCACCCTGAGTCCAGCGGCTGCCAACGCCGGCCGCCAGCGTGATCACGCCGACTTCGCCATTCGCCAGCGCGGTTCGCCCAAGTTCAATGGCTGACTTCGGAATATCGCGGCGAGCTTCAACGACTTCCTCGGACGACACGTCTTCAATCGTTACGGACGCATGCAATCGATTCTGCGCCATTCCGAGACGACCCGAGCGCAGGTCTTCTCGCAGTTGTTCGTGAGCGATCGAGTCAAACCCGTTACCACGCAGCAGATCTTCGAGGCGTGCCGATTGTTGAGCTTCCTTCGAAGTTGTGGGAAGAATTCTCTGAATCAATCGAGCGGCCAGATGATCGCCCCCGTCGGCATCTCGACACGCATTGCCGACGCGTTCGAGTTCCAGACGAACCATTGGCGTCAGTTGTTGCAGTCCTTTGCGGAGCCACTCGGGCACCATCAACGCATGGTAACCTTTGGGAAGATCGCCATCGGTGCGAAGTTCTGCAAAGGTTCCGTTATCGTTGATCGCAAAATCATAAACGACGGGATCCATCGCGAACGGAACAGTGGCTTCCATACTGCGTTTGACTGTGACCATCATCGTCTGAAGCCAATCCTGAGCCTCCTCGCGAACTGACGGATCAAAGATGAAACCCATACCGCCGCCAGCCATACCGCCCAGCATCCAGAAGCCCTGGAATTTGTCGCCGTATTTTGCCCGGCATTCCTGAATCAGGCGTTCCGTGTACGCATTGCTGCACCAGGGAATAATAGCCTGCAGAGGCTCGTGAAAATTGCGATGCGTGGCCGCGCCAACGCCGGGAATATCTCCGGCTTTCAATGAGGCTGTGATCTGATCCAACAGTCCGATCGCGTCCTTGCGAGCTGCCCATTCCTGTTCGCAACGGAGCAGATATTTCTCTGTGACCATCTCCAGAATCGGCCCTACATTCTGCGCCATGCCGCCGTGCACCAGCACGAGGCTGTCCTGCAGCTTTTGGCGAGTCTGCTTCGTCACTTCTTCTGCGGTGAATACGTGATGTTGTGGCATCAGGCGACCGCGACTGATACCAAACTCAGGATCATCCGTGCCGGCCACACAACCCTGAATGAGTTTAATGCCCGGCCAGACACCGCCTGAATCCTGCCAGCCGCCACCGGATCCACCGATCCATTCGCCCAGAATTGCACGAGCTGCCACGATGCGGCGATCGGATTCTTCCAGTTGCCCCGTCAGTGCCGACACTTGTCCTGTCGCGCGCATGCACATCGAAATGAGTGAGCCAAGCAGATTTGTCGAAACGGCCAGTCGCGAGCCTTTCGGAATATCGTTCACGCGACTTGTGATCTCCAGCCCGAGTCCGGGGCCAATCATGCGCGTAAACACATCGGCGATTTTTCCACCACAGCCTTCCATGCCCGGCGGGATCAATCCCGCGGCAATTACCGCCCCTTTGATCAGTCCGAGATAGTCGCGGGCGAAGTCGAACACTTCATTGATCTCACGAATCTCAACCTTTGCGTCAAGGTCGATACTGATGAGACGCAAGACGGGCTCATCGATCACTCGCAAGCTGCAATCGATGGGAGGCGTTGGCTTTTCGTGACGACCTCGCACGGCCAGATCAATCGACGCGTTGATCACCTTCGCGCCTTCGGGGAAATCCATTCCGAGGAAAAAAATATCGCTCCAGCCGCTGTGCGAAAAGTCCATACGGACGGCGGTCCGTTCGCGAAGAATCGGATAACCGCCAGTGGCAGAATTGATCTTTAAAAGTTCCGGGCAAATTCGCAAAGGCACGTCGGCCGGATGGCCCGTTCGAAACATCCACTGATTGCCTCGCACGGTTCTGACGCTGCGGCGGACCTGGTCCGCCAACGTCTGAAATGCCAGTCGATGATAGGCTTCCCCAAGAGCACTGGAGAGAGAAACCGAAGGGCCTTCCTGTTCCATCTTTGCCAGGAAGACGTCAAGCGCCTCCGGGTAGCGACGGTTCAGCATGTGTTCATAACCGACATACGGGATTCGACCGCTTTCACGACCCACAAGCTGAGTCGGCAGGTGAAAACGATGAATCGCATACAGGAAAAAAAGGCTGCGAACTCGATCGTAAAGATTCTCGCAACTGCGCCGATACTCATCGAGCTCCCTGCATTCCCGAAGCAGCTCCGCCAGCGTGAACGTGCGGCATTCGGCATCGAGTGAACGATTGCGAGTCGTGGCGTCGGACGATGTAATAATGGAGAGCAGGTTCATAGAAGATCTGTCTGCGATTCAGGCGAGCGGCGGGGCGTCAGCCCACCGAGTTCTGTTTTTATTCGTCTGTTGAATTTCAGTTTCGGGTGATGAATCCAGTGCTCCGTCAGACCTAAAAACGCAGGTTGGACATTCTTGTCCGACTGCCTGGCGACGGGCAAGAATGCCCATCCTACAAAATAGTCGCGTCTTAAAGAGAGCACTGGACACGAGTCGCTTTACCAACCTGCAAGCTGTGGCACATGCACTGAACTGTCCCGCCGACAGAGCGACGGGTGTACGGTGTTATTTCTGTGCCAGCATGTTGACCAGTTCGGTCAGAATCAAATCGCGATCAACGCCGTTCAGTGAAAACGCCAGTTGGGCCAGCAGCAGGCCGTATTTGTAACTGATGTTGTACCGCGAGCCGTCGACTTCGAGAGCCAGGTATCGCTCGACTTTCGCAAGTTGATTGAGTGAACTGCTGAGGTCGATATTCTTTCCGTCCGGAGTTGCGTCCAGCGACTTTTGCAGCAGAGTCATGACGGCCGGTGTCAGCACATGCATGCCGAACATGCAGAGGTAGTAGCCAGCTCGCTGACCGGCCACGATCAGGCGCTGCTCGGCGACCGTCGGCGTAGGCTTTTCAATCACGGTGCTGACTTCGTAAAGATTGTCAGACTGAGCAAGCGGCGTGCCCCCAACCGTGCCGAAGTAGATCACTTCGTTTTCGCGAGTGGCCTGAATTGCGGAAACGGAACACTCATGTTTCGTCGCTGCGTCGATCAGCTGTTGAGCACACAGGCGATCTGATTTGCTCAGATAAAGATGATCGGACACAAGGTGCAGAAAGGATTCCTGCCCCACAAAATCTCGCGACCGCAGAATCGCGTCACCATAGCCGCGCGGATCGGTTTGTTCGAAGAAAACCAATCGTGACTTATGCGGCCCGGCCGCCGTCAGATACGGTTCCTGCTGTCCGGGGCGAATGACAATACCGATCTCATCCACGCCGGAGTCGACGACTTCATCCAGCATGAGTCGCAGAGCAGTACGAATCTCCCCGCGACGATCAACGAGTGTCTGCAAAGGGAGGCGAGAATGATGATCTCCTGCCGCCGTAATCACTGCCTTGCGAATCTTCATAGAATAACGATACCTTTGCTGAGTCACCTTCGCTGATCGGTCGGCTGCTACCGTCAACAGAGCTCGAAAACGCGACCAGTGACATCGCTGAATTGTACCAGTTTTCTTCTGTTCGGAATACGTTGGTCATGCATCCTTGACGCGATGTGCGATGCATTTCGGCAACATCCGGTCAAAGTTGCGCCAGTCGGTGGCTGAGATCCCCCTGTTGAGGCCAAGTGAAAGCCAGAAGCGGACGAGACGTCCGCGTTCCCGGAGCGCGGGCGTCTCGCCCGCTGACGATGAGCCAGGCGGGCAGCACCTGCTGATCTTCGCGGCGACACACCCTCCGTCACTTCCCGAAGTCTTTCGGAAGTTCGAGTGTCCAGACTTCGCTGTTGAGCGGTTTTGCGTGGCCGCCGGCAACCCAGATCTTGTCCTGAAAGACGTACGTGGAATGCTCATGGCGTTCTTTCCATGTCACGTTGGACTTCAATTGAGCCCACTCTTTGCCGTCTTTCGAGTACCACACGTCGCCCCAGTTCTGGGACGGATCGTTCGACCAGCCGCCAATGACCCACAGGTGATTTCGGTATTCCACCGCCGAGAACCACAAACGTGGTGACCACGGAGCATGCTCAGTGACTTGTTCCCAGTGGACGCCGTCATCAGAACACCAGACGTCATTCTTCGCGTGATATTCAGGCACATAGTTGCCGCCTGCCATCACCCAGATTTTGCCATTCATCACGACAGCCTGATGATAAGCACGCGGTGACCACGGAGCGTTGGCGGTTTCCTGTTTCCACGACTTGCCATCCGCTGAGGACCAGACATCATTCTTCAGGCTGGATTGATCACCAAAGTAGTAGTTTTCTGTACCTCCCAGAATCCACAATCGATCCTTGAACTCGACGATGGCCGAGGCGATGCGAGGCGACCAGTCCGCAGCTGGAGTCGCGAGATCCCATAGCACGCCATCGAGTGAGGACCAGACTTCATTGGTCGCTCCGTGTCCTTCCAGTCGACCGTTGTACCATCCGCCCATGATCCACATGCGATCTTTGAAAGTTGCGGTCATCGGAAGATCGCTGTACTTCCATGGTGCTTCCGCGGCGACTTTTTTCCAGCCCTTGCCGTCAGCGCTGCTCCAGACATCACGAGGCGGTGCGGCGAACGAATCGAACCAGCCGCCAAGGATCCAGAGCTGGTCCTTAAACACCATTTCTCCGCTGGAATCTCGAGCCTGCCAGTCCGCCTTTTCCGTCACCTTGACCCAGTCGAACGTCGGTGCGTCCGCCGTTTTTTCATCAGCTTGAATTGTGGCTGATGGAAGCGTGGCGGGTGCGAGAATTGCGGGTGCAAGAATGGCCGGCACGAGCAGGATCAGTGCTGCAGGAATATTGGGCAGCACGGTTTGCCTGACGTTGAGTAACCAACAGGGGATCCAGGAGAATTTTTTAGTACCCGCACCGCGGCACATGTTGGCGATAGACTGGAAAACACGCGGATTTGGCATATCAATTCTTCCTGAAGGCAAAGGGCGTGTGCGTCACAAATACTTCATCGAGTCACTGGTCGTTCCCGAGTCTCGACAGCGTGCAACTCTTGTTCGCATCGCCATCAATTCCTGGTCATGGCAGCGTTTCGATGACGCAACGGAAACCGATGGCATCACTGCCCGCATAGGCAGGAATCACCATTCGTGAATGGCTCGTCAGCAGCGAATGATGATCTCGCCACGATCCACCGCGAATGATGCGAGCGGCATTGGCCGCCGGAGAATAGTTCTTCAATTTCGTGGTCGGCTCATCTGAGGCAGACGCAGGGCCTGCGTACGGATCGGAAACATACTCCCAGAGATATCCATGCACATCATAAAGTCCCCAGGCATTCGGTTTCAGAGCACCGACGACAGGATCATTTCCGGCCGCGTTGCCTGTATGCCATGCATAGTCATTGAGAATGCTGGCGATATTTGCCTGGTCGCCATCGGCCGTTGCGGAGTCGCCGAAACTAAACTGAGTATTCGTGCCAGCTCGGCAGCAGTATTCCCATTCGGCTTCTGTCGGCAGACGCACAAGTTCTTTGTCTGTCAGAAGCTTTTCGTTTCGCAACAGGACCGTGAGTCTGGCGCAGAACTGCTGTGCATCCAGGAACGAGACCATTTCCACGGAATTCCGATTGCCCTTCCAGCGACTGGGATTGATCCCTGTGACGGCGTGATACAGTTCCTGAGTCACCTCGTAGCGAGAGATCCGGAAGCTGGTCTTCATTTCGACTTCTTGAACCGCGGCAGCGAGCGGGCCGTCGATTGGTCCGCCCATTGGAAAGCTCTTCGGAAACGATTCAGTTCCCGGACTGATCTGCACGCATTCGTCGACAAACAGTTTCAGGATCGCTGAGGAGGCCTTCTTTAGGTCCGATTCCTGTGGGTTTCCGGTGATTCGAGGAATGGCGGTGCTTCCCGCGAACAGGACGACGGCGACAGCCAGAATACGTCTAAAAATCAGTGTTTTCACAGTGTTTATTCCTTCGCGGGGCTTTGGGGAAAAGGCGAATTTCCGCATTTGACCGGATTCGTTATCGTGCGGTTATGTCCCGCCGAATTTCCCATGACGATCCATTTGACCAGCGCTGGTTGCGAAGTGCAATTGATCTCGCCATTTGCTTTGTGATGGCCGTGATCATGTTGCGCGAGTTTGTGCTGGAGGGATATCTGATCTCAACCGGCTCCATGGCCCCGGGGCTATTGGGTTTTCATCGTCGAGTTCAATGCCCCGAGTGTGAGTATGAGTTCGCGTTCGGTGTTTCCTTCGACGATTCGGCGGGCTCGGAGGCCGGTTCAATTCAGGAGCCCGAAGGCGCGCGGCGGTATGCGACATGTCCGAACTGCGGGCAGATTAACATCGATGTCTCGGGAGTTCCGAACAGCCACGGCGATCAATTGCTGGTGCAGAAACATGTCTATGATCTGCATCCTCCGAAACGCTGGGAGACGATTGTGTTCCGCAATCCCGCTTCTCCCGGTGAAGCCTATGTGAAACGAGTTGTCGGGTTACCGGGGGATCGCATTCGCATCATCAACGGCGACGTTTACATCAACGGCAAGATCGCGCGCAAGGACTATCGCCAGCAGCAATGGATGAGAATTCCAGTCAGCACGCTGAGCAATCTGGCTGTGTCGGAAGACTGGCAGATGCCATGGGAACTGGATGATGGCTGGAAAGCCCAGGGAGAGAAGCTGCAACTGGAATCAGCAACGGAAATTCAATGGCTCAGGTTTCGCAACTGGCGATGGTTTGGAGGCCATCATGTGGCCGAGACGCCTCTGTCTGCGGCCAACGGCGGCAAAGACTGGGACACGTATGTCGCTCGGTTTGATACACTGTCGGTTGCCTGGAGCAGTCGCCTGGACTACGACAGAACTCGCGAGGTTTTACGCTGCGAAGGAGTCATGCCCGAAGATCTTCAGGAGGACATGATTGCTCACGCGACGACGGAGGAATTTCGAGAGGCTGTCTACCGATTGGCCGCCCTGTCGCACCTTGCCCCTGTGACAGATCGTTACGGTTACAACGCGATGGTCTCGTCTCCGGAATATGTTGTTGGGGATCTGATGTTGAAGGCGGAGTTGTCCTGGAAACAAGCGCCGGAGGAGATCTGCGTCGATGTGCCTGTCGAGGCCTTCACGTTCGAGCTACGGCTGATGCCGGATGGTGAGGGCTCGCTGAACGTAGTCCTGCGATCGCTGGATGATCAAACGATCATTCGAGAAGGCCGGGTGCCAATGCCCGTAGTCCGGGGGGATTCGGCGTCGCTGGTGCTTGAGATTTCCAATTTTGATCGGCAGGTCATTGTCGGGATCAACGGTCAGCAGTGTTTCGAACCGCTTGGTGTGGGCACGGAGATGACTACGGAGCAGGCCCTGGAAGCAAGTGTTTCGACCATTGCCGGGCAAAAAATGGATTCAAAGATAGCGGCCGAAATTTCTCTGCGCTGGGAGCAGCAAGAACGCTGGGCTCTTGGAGTCAAGGGAACAGATGTGCGGATTGAATCCCTGGAAATGTTCCGCGATGTGTTCTATACGCCGGCTCGCCGGAAGAACGCGATCGATGCGGATTATCTTGTTCCGGAGCGGTCGTACTTTGTGCAGGGAGACAATAGTCCGGTTTCCTCCGACAGTCGAAACTGGCTGAATCCCTGCGTGCCGCACCGAATGCTGATCGGAAAGCCCTTCCTGGTTCATCTGCCTTCCCGTCCGGCCGTCCTGCAATTTGGTGGACGCCAGTGGCCGATTCGAGTACCGGAGATGTCCCGAATCCGTTACATTCGCTGAGGAAATTGCCAGGAAAAGGGAGGTCTCCACGAAGCACTACTTTGTGGTCCGTGAGTTTCCTCGTGATCCGGCCGTTTTTTATCGTTCAACGAGAAATCGATCGGGTGGGATGAGCAGTCCTGCCTGTCGGGTTCTGGTCAGACAAGTCGGGCAAGAATGTTCAACCGACTTGTCAGAGTTTGACAGCGCACCTTCACAGAAGATTTCGATATGAACTTGTTCGGCAGGAAACAGGACAGCTCAGCGGCCAGCGAGAGCGCGAAGGGGGCGGCGTCCAAACGACATTCTCAGGAGGGAACTCGGGAGACAGTCGAAGCGGTTGCGATTGCGTTTATCCTCGCGTTTGTGTTCAAGACGTTCGAGGCTGAGGCCTTCGTGATTCCGACAGGTTCCATGGCACCGACGTTGTATGGTCGCCACAAGGAAGTGAAATGTGATGGCTGCGGACTGGAATACACCGTCGGCGCGAGTCAAGAGATTGATCAGGAGTCCGGGGTACTGAATCCGGATCAGCGAGTTGATCAATCGCGATGTCCAAACTGCCGTCATCGCAACGAGATCCTGAGTGCGGCCGTTTTCATTGGTGATCGCATCGTTGTTAACAAGCTGGTTATGAATTATCGCCGCTTTTTTGTGGTCTTCTTCAAGAATCCCGAAGAGCCGATTGTTAACTACATTAAGCGACTGGTCGGTTTGCCCGGCGAAACGCTGCGAATCCGCCAGGGAGATATTCAGACTCGCAAAATAGATTCGGACCCGTGGGATGTGCAGTTCAAGGAGGATGCAGAAAAGCAGCGTGATATTCAGCTACTGGTCTACGACGACAACTATCCGGCCCGTGAGCTGCTGGCGGCCGGCATTCCCGAACGCTGGGCGCCGGCGCAGTTTTTGGAAAGTGACAAGAACGTCGGCGGATGGCCTCGCACTGAAAATGCGTGGGTTGCGGACGCAGAGAATCGAACTTACACGGTTGATTCCAGCGGAAAGACAGAGCACTGGCTGCGCTATCGACATCTCGTGCCCAGCGCGCAGACCTGGTATGAGGTTCGTTCCGGGACGGAAGAAAAGAGCCCGGTGAGTGCTCAGTTGATCGCGGACTTTTGTGCGTTCAATGATGACGACGACGAAATCTACTGGGTCAACGATCTGACTCTTGAGTTCAATGTGACGATCGATACTGTGACGGCGGACGGCCAGATCATTGTGGAACTGGTGGAAGGACTCCGGACGGCTCGCTGCGTGATCAATCCTGAATCGGGAACAGCGGAAGTGATTGTTGTTCGTCGAGAAAGGGATGAGACTGTTCCGCCCGAACAGGAATCCATTGCTACCGTGCAGACGGGCATTCAGGGAACTGGCCGCTACGAGATTGCGTTTGCTAATGTGGACGATCGGCTGTGCTTGTGGGTTGATGGCGATCTGATTCCTCTGGGCGAAAAAGCTCATCTGTCGCACTACGATCTGAATTTTCCTTCGTACCGTGATCTGGCTCCGATCGGAATTGCATCCAGCGGTTTGAAGGCGACCGTTTCGGATCTGAAGATTCGTCGCGATATCTATTACCGGAATGAGATTCTGCGTGTTGTTGGGCCTGGATCTGCGAACGGTTACATGGAGAAGGAAGTCAGCAACGAAGGAGATCTGGTTCGCAATCTGGATGATCCTGAAGCTTACGGCCAGAATTACGAATCCATGCTGCTCGAACAGGAGCAGCGATCCGGCGAGCATATGCTGTACGTCTTAAATGATGACGAGTATCTGATGTTCGGGGATAATTCCCCCAAGAGCAAAGATAGTCGGCTGTTTGATCATTACAGTCGGCCGACGCGAGGCGTTAACAGCCATCGTTACGCGGTCCGTGAGAAGGACCTGATCGGCGAGGCCTTGTGCATCTTCTGGCCACACGGAATTCCGTTCATGAATGACGGGAAAGGTTACGCTGTCCTTAAGCACAAGATGCTGCAGCGTGCGAATGGAAAAACGCAGCTTGTGGAAGTCGACTATCCGCTGTATTCCGTGCCCTTTTATCCCAATCTTTCCAGAATGAAAGGGATTCGTTAGGATTCGGGGCCTGAATTCAGAGCGAACTGGTCGTTGCTCTCTTGGACTGAATTGCCCGTGAGAAGGATTCTCCGATGGCGTTGCTGCAATGCGAAGGACTCGTGAAAGACTATCCCGGCAAGCGTGCTGTGGATGGAGTGAGCTTTTACGTCGACGAAGGAGAAATCGTCGGGCTTCTGGGACCGAACGGTGCCGGCAAGAGTACCAGCTTTCGCATGGCCTGTGGTCTGATTGCTCCGACGGAAGGGCGAGTCGTCCTGCGAGGTGAAGATGTCACGTCGTGGCCGATGTTCGAGCGTGCTCGTTTTGGTCTTGGCTATCTGCCTCAGGACACCAGCATTTTTTCCAAGTTGTCCGTTGCCCAGAACATTCTCGCGATTCTGGAATATCGAGGACTCGACAAGAAACAATGTGAGGCTCGTATCGAGCAATTGCTGGGCGAGTTTGGACTGTGGGAAAAGCGGGCGCAGCGATCGGGGTCACTCTCCGGTGGAGAACGTCGCCGGCTTGAGATCGCGCGAGCTCTGGCCAGTGATCCTCAGATCATTCTGCTGGACGAACCCTTTACCGGGATCGACCCTGTGACGATTCACAGTATTCAGGACATCATCAAAGGGTTGAAGGAACGAGGGATCTCGATTTTGCTTACGGACCACCGTGAACGTGAAACGCTGACCATTACGGACCGTAGTTACATTATCTGTGATGGCCAGGTGTTGGTTTCCGGAAGTGCAGAAACCGTGCTCAGCGATCCCAACGCGATCGCTCGGTACTTTGGCAAGCGATTTGACGCGAGTTCGATTATTGACGGACGAGAATCGTTCCTTAAGAAGAGTGCCTGAAGAAACGTCTGTTGCGGCACAGCTTGGTGCCTGAACGATTTTTGATTTTGGATGCGGGAGAATAGAATTCATGAGTTCAGGATTTGGAGACGATTCACTCCTCCCGCCAATGACCACGCGCGGGCGAGATTGGCCGTGCCTGCGGCAGTTTATCGTATTCCTGGAGAATCGTGTGGGTTCATTGCATGATTTGCTCCGCCGCGTTGAACGCGATGACCTGAAGATTGTCTCATTGAGTATTCTGGATTCAGCAGACTGCGCGGTCGCTCGCATCATTGTGAATAACTATGAGAGAGCTCATGAGCTTTTGACGTTTGCCGGCGTCACCATGTTTGAAACCGATGTGATCGGCGTGCTGCTTCCGGACACTGATCAGCCTCACACGTCAGTGCTGGGCAGCTTGATGTCGGCCGAGCTGAACGTGCAGTATGTTTATCCGCTGATGTACCGCAAAAAAGGTCGAGGTGCTGTTGCGATCTATGCGTCAGAAAAAGAAGAAGCCCTGCGAGTACTCAAAGAGCGTCAGTACGAACTGGTCACTGAAGACGACCTGATGCATTACGACGAGTTCTTCTAAGGACCAGTCCCGTAATAACTTCCGTAGCTGAAGTCGTGAGACTTCAGTCCGAACTCTCACGAGTTCGGCTACCACAACGTCAGTCCGAACTCTCACGAGTTCGGCTACCACAACTTCAGTCCGAACTCTCACGAGTTCGGCTACCACAGCAACTTATTTCGGGACCGTTCTTAACGAGGGCTGTCGCCTCTGCGATTTGACGGACCGACCTGAATTCCGGAACATGCGTCACCTGCTGTTGTGACCTCCAGTTCCCACCATGGAGTCAGTGTCGATGTTGTTCCGCGTCTTCGTTGTGTCGAGTCTCTTTTGTGCCGTGCTGTTGTCGTCGCGATGCTTCGCGCAGACTTCATCGCGGGTGGCGGAATGGGCTGATTCCTCGTTGTCTGTTCACGACGGCCTGCGAATCTGGCTGGATGCGTCTCGGATCAACGCTGAACGGATTGCGAACTCACTGCCGGAACTCAGATCCGGGGATCGCATCGAAGTGTGGAGCAGCGGCACTGCGTTGATGGCCGGAAATAATTCATCCGCCGCGTTTCAACAGGCTCATGAGAAGCTTCGTCCTCAGCTGATCAAACTGGGGGAATCGTGGTTTCTCCGATTCGATGGCGAAGACGACCATCTGAGACTGATTGACGTCAAGCTTAGCGACTCCGGCAGCCTGCTAAGAGCTGCGACCATTTTCATCGTCAATGCCGCGCATTCGAATGCCGGCAACTTTCGAGGACTCTTCGCCGCCAATGCGCCGGAGCGACGCGACTATGAATCGGGGCTCTGCATCGATTTGGGGCCCGGGCCTTCGTTCAAGGCCGATCAGTTGAATGTCGAAGGTCGTGGCTTCGGTGGGGCCAGTGATCTGGTGAACTCCGCTGACGATCTCGGGACGCTGCAGATTCTGGAGATTGCGATCGATCCGGACACGCGGAAAGTCAGTCTGAGCAATAACGGGAAAGCGGAGGGATCCCGTGACTTTAATCCCACTGAGTTATCCTTTGAGCAACTCACCGTCGGCGCGAGATTTTATACGAATGGGCCTGGGGTTCAGGAAGTTCGTGGACCTTTCCACGGTGATATCGCGGAAGTGCTGCTCTACGATCGAGTGCTCGCGGAGGCCGAAGTAAAGTCTGTGCGAGATTATCTGGCGAAGAAGTATGCGCGGCTGGCCGAAGAGCTGCCTCGCGAACTGAAGCTGTCCGTCACAGGATCGGTTCCGTTGGTGAAGGTGGAGAATCCTCCGGCCTTGCAAATGTTGCAACCAGGATTTTCTGTTCGTGAGTTACCGCTGGAACTTACAAACGTCAACAACTTGCGATACCGAGCGGACGGGAAGTTAATGACGCTGGGCTACAACGGGGATTTGCATCTGTTGAGCGATACTGACGGAGATGGTCTGGAAGATAAGGCGGAGCTGTTTTGGAAAAATGAAAACAGCCTGCGCGGACCGCTCGGGATGTTGCTGACTCCAGAGGGCTATGCAAAGGGAAACGGCGTCTTTGTTCCCAGCAAAGGCAAAGTCTCGTTGATTGTCGATACGAACGGAGATGACAAGGCCGATGAAGAAATCGTCGTCGCCTCGGGATGGAAGGAGATCGCTCAGAACGTCGACGCTGTTGGTATTGCGATGGACAAAGATGGCAGCATTTACTTTGGACTGGGGACAGTCAACTATGCCAACGCTTATCTGGTCAATGAACACGGTGTCGCCGAGTACGACATCAGTTCTGATCGCGGTACCGTTCAAAAGGTCTCAGCGGATTTCAGCAAACGTGAAACCGTTTGCACCGGGATTCGCTTTCCGATTGCCTTTGCGTTCAATGAACAGGGCGATCTTTTCTGTTCGGAACAGGAAGGAGCTACGTGGTTGCCGAACGGGAATCCTCTGGACGAATTGCTACACATTCGGCTCGACGGATCCAGCCCCAACGGCACAGCTGGCGTCAAACGGCATTACGGATTTCCTCCGCGCCATCCGAAGCATAATCCGAGCGTGATCGATGAACCTTCCCTGTTTGACTATGCGCCGCAGCATCAGTCGACGTGCGGGATGGTGTTCAATTCGTCCGTGAATGGTGGCCCGGCCTTTGGTCCGGAAACATGGGCTGGTGATGCGATTGTTTGTGGCGAATCACGCGGCAAACTGTGGCGCACCAAGCTGATCAAAACAGAAGCGGGATACGTCGCGGGGACACAGCTGTTTGCCTGCCTGCAGATGCTCACCGTCGACGCGTGCGTAGCGCCCGATGGTGATTTGATCGTTGCGTGTCACAGCGGTCCGCCGGACTGGGGAACTGGCCCAACGGGAACTGGCAAGCTCTTCCGGATTCAAAACGACGAGACCGAAATCGCCCGCCCCGTAGCGACATGGGCCGAGAATGCTCAGGAGATACGGATTGCCTTCGATAAGCCGCTGAATACGACTCAGTACCGTCAACTGTCCGAGCGAATTCGAATCTCTTACGGTGACCATGTTCGCGCAGGCGATCAGTTTGAGAATCTGATGCCGCCGTATGCGGTGGTCCGAGCACAACTGATGAAGCCTCGCTTTGACCTGCCGGTGGCTGGCACTGCCATCACCAGCGATCTGCGGACGCTGATTATCAACACCGCGGCGATGAAAGCCAACGTGCACTATGCCTTGACTGTGCCGTTGTCGAATGAGGAGAGTATTCCACAGGCTGCAAGTGCCGGCGAACGTCTTCCTCAGATTCCAGAGCTGGACGTCGAACTGGCTTTGCATGGTATAGAAGCGAAGTGGACGGCAGTGGAAGCTAAAGGAGGAGACGGCGAAAAGACTCCATCATGGTCGGGCTGGTTACCTCACGCGGATCTGAATGTTTCTCGCACACTGTTAAAAGGCAGCGCCGGCCACGAACCACTTTGGGCGGCGCTGGAGCAACCAGGGACGTTGGTTCTCCGTGGACGCCTGAATCTGCATAACATCCTGCGACCGGCCGTTCAGCCGGGTTCGAAGATTGATTACGAATGGCCAGCCGAGGAAGCCATTGTGACGTTCATGGGCAATCGAGATCTTGTCGTTCAGGCCAGTCGTCGAGGTGCAGCGACTCAGCCGCCGACCGAATTGTCGGTGCTTTGTGATCAGAAGAATGTGGAACGACAGCTGGCGACGTTTCGCACGTCCGCGGATGAGCAGGAGCCGGTCGATTTTGTGTTGGCGTTTCGCACGGGAAAAAGTTCTGTTCCGCAGTTGACGGTTTCTGTGCAGACCAATGAAGACTCCAGCCCGAGAACTCTGCAGCTGCATCGATTTCTGTTGCCCTGGGTTTCAGCGAAGACAGGTGAATCAGCAGACACCACAGAGGAGTCTCAGAAGATTGCCGAGATAGACGGCGGCAGCTGGGCTCGTGGTCGCAAGGTCTTTCGCAGTGAAGCGGCCGGATGCTTTAAATGTCACTCCATCGGCGGCGGTGGCGCGAAGATCGGGCCGGATCTGATCAATCTGGTTCATCGAGATTACGCGTCTGTGGTTCGCGATATCACGAATCCGGGCTTCGCTATCAATCCGGACTATATCGGACACGTGGTCGCGCTGAATGACGGCAGAATTCTCACGGGGATCCTGCAGTCCGACGGAGATCAGTTGTCGCTGGGTGACGAAAAAGGAGTCATCACGAAGCTGTCGAAGTCAGACATTGAGACGATGATCGTTTCAAAGGCGTCGGTGATGCCCACGGGGATTGCTCAGAAGCTGACACCGGAGCAATGGAAAGATCTCATCACCTTCCTATTGACTCGTCCGCCGCACATGCCGCTCGATTCTCCTTTGACAGCACCACCGCTTCGAACACAGGCGGAAGTCACAGCCGCGATGGCTGGAGCACCGGAACCTCCGGCGGCGACTCGACCGTTGGAAATCGTGTTAGTAGATGGCCCCAAAGATCATGGCCCGGGGGAACATGATTATCCCGCATGGAAACAAGCCTGGCAGGAACTGCTGGCGGCAGCGGAGAACGTCACGATTTCCACGGCCACGGAGTTTCCTTCCGACCAGCAGCTGTCTCAGGCTGACGTGGTGTTGTTCTTCCAGAAGGGCAGCTTTGGGGAGCAGCGTCGAGCGAAGCTGGATGCGTTTCTGGCTCGCGGTGGCGGAGCTGTCTACATTCACTGGGCCGTCAATGGTGATGACGATGTGCATGAGTTTGCCAAACGCATTGGCTACGCCTCATGGGGCGGACGCATCGGATTTCGGCATGGTCCGTTAGCGCTGGATATCCACAACACCGACCATCCGATTGTGCGGAACTTTGATCAGATCCAGCTCTACGATGAGAGCTATTGGAAGCTAACGGGCGATCCCGGCGATGTCACATTGCTGGCCACGAGCGTCGAAGAAGGAAAAGCGACGCCTCAGATGTGGACTCGCGAGGTGGGAAAGGGACGTGTCTTCGTCAGCATCCCGGGCCATTACAGCTGGACCTTTGATGATCCTCTCTTTCGCATCTTGTTGTTGCGAGGCATTGCCTGGACGGCCAGCGAACCTGTCGACCGATTCAACGAACTTGTGCCGATCGGTGCTCGAATGGCACGGTAACAGGCTGTTGATTTTTTCGCACCATCGGCCGCAGGGGCGTTAGACACGGTTGTTTTGCTGTGTTCCTGCAGCGAGAATCGGACGCTAAGGAACAGTCCCGAAATAAGTTCCTGTGGTCGCCGAACTTGTGAGAGTTCGGACTGAAGTCGCACGACTTCAGCTACGGAAGTTATTGCGGGACTGGACGCTAACGCGTTCCGGCGGATTAAATCAACAGCCCGGCACGCCAACGGCGGAGGATGTGCCGGGCTTCCAGCTCTGGCACGAAGAATTTGCAACTTCAAAGTGCCGGCTATGGTTCGAGTTGCGGTGCAAAATCACTCACTGAGTCTTGGGTTGGGATTCAACCTGGAAGCATTGGGAAGTTAATCTGGCACTGCTCCTGAACGACTATGCGGAGTTGTTGACCGGCGGAATGCGAATTTTTAACAATGTCTCTTCGTCCGCGGGTTAGCTGCCCGACTCCCGCAGCATCGTGCCAATACTGAACACACAAATCCCGGTCAGCAGAGAAATCGGCATCACAATCAGCCGAAATCCGTAGAACAACTGAAAAACCACAATCGCCGGGAGCATTGAAAGCGCCGCGAGCTGCATCAAAAGTCCGACCGTCTGTTTCATCGCAGGGATTCCGGAGTCTGTTTCGCCATGAATTCAATGCGGCCAGTCTGCGGACTCATGGGTCTAAATTCAATCGGGCGATGGCCAATCATCGCGATCGGGAATCGTGTTCGCTCGTGGATGACTTGCCTTTGAGGCTCGCAGGGTAACAATACAACCAACGCGGGTTCAGACTTCGCTTGGGCCGAAGTATCGCTTGAACCGTCTAACATCCATCCGTAGTCAAGCCCTGGAGATCACTTATGAAATTCTGGAGTGCAGTTGCAGTCGCGATGTCAGTCGCATGTTTTTCCGCAGGAGCAGTTATGGCGGCAGATTCGGTTCACGAGTTCAAAGCCAAGTCCATCGAAGGCAAAGAAGTCGACCTGTCTGAGTACAAAGGCAAGGTGTTGCTGATTGTGAATGTCGCCAGCGAATGCGGGCTGACACCACAGTACGAACAATTGCAGGCCTTGCATGAAAAGTACGGCGACAAGGGACTCGTTGTCATCGGTTTCCCATGTAATCAGTTTGGTGGTCAGGAACCGGGATCAGAAAAGGAAATCGTGAAGTTCTGTTCCGACAACTACAAAATCACCTTTCCGATGATGAGCAAGATCGAAGTCAACGGAGAAGGTCAGACGGCGCTTTACAAGTATCTCAAAAGCCAGGATCCCGGCTTTGATTACCTGAAGGAAGACAAAGATCGAGCGACCAAGAAGGAAAAGATCAGCTGGAACTTTGAAAAGTTCGTTGTCGGCAAGGACGGGAAAGTGGCCGGTCGCGTGAGTCCTCGCACCAGCCCGGACGCCCCGGAAGTGCTGGCTGTGATTGATGCGGAATTGAAGAAGTAAGTGCGCGTTGATACGAATTGTTGGCTCGGCTTGCTGTCATGATTTGGTGACGGCATCGCCGAGCCAATTTTCGTTTATAGTTCTTCGTAGTGTAAACATTCCGGTCCGTCGACTGGAGTTGGCTTCCCGACCGGCGAGGATTCTTTTACTGACAGCACGGACGTCCGCCCCTCCGCATCCACTCACAAATCGAACGGTTGACATTTGGGGGCACGTCTGGCATTCTCCCACCCCTACTCCTGAATGGATTTCAAACCTGATTGAGCCGCTGAGCGGCGCGAGGTCACAGATGGCGAAGCGGACCCTGGTCGTACTCGGAATTGTTTTGTCGCCCTGCTTTATTCTCCATTTGACGAGTAATCGCCTTGATGCGTTCGTCGCACGGGAAAGCACTGCCGCAAAACAGCAAGTGACGGCAAAAAAATCAGTCAGGGAGAAACGCGATGACGCTGTGAAAGAAGACGCAAGAACAGCCGTTGCTGAAATGATTCGCAAGCTGGGCAAGGCAGAATATGTAGACTTCATGCATCAGCATTCACCGATTGATGAGTATATATCAGCGTTTCGAGAGGGGCGTGCTGGTCAAGTCCCATTCAGTGCACTGCCGCAATTCGTGAAGCTGACGGAGATTCTGAAAAGCATGCAGGACGCTGAGATCGTCGTTGATCGCAGTGGAAAGACGGTGAGATTCGTAAAGCAGGAAGAATTGCCGAAAGCCGATCGACTGCAAAGCCGCTACTCATCCGCCGAGAAACCCACTGAACCGGGGTATGGAGATGATCTGACGATTGCCATCGAGTCCGCGTTGCAGGACCTGAAGGCGGGAAACTACGAAGTTTTCATGGCCGGTATGCTGCCTCAGTCCACAGTGCTGATGATGAAGACCGACGATCGCTGGGACGGCATGGTTCAGTCACTCTCAGGCGACTCAACGATAGTCACACGCATGATTGAAGACCTGTCGACACTTGTAAAAGCCACACCGGTCATCGATGGGGCCACTGCAGAGTTCACGTTGCCGAACGTTGTGTCCATCACACGCGGAAGGAGGACGGAGATTGCTGAAGTTGGAGAACGCATCATTCGATTCTCACTGATTGAGGGCTCGTGGAGATTCTTCGATTCCAACGCCAGCACGGCGAATGAACTGGATGCTGCATTGAATCGAGATGCGACCGGCGAATCACTGAAGTCGGAACTTGTGCTGGAAAAAATTGGCAGCGATTGGCGGCTGTCCCGGATGCCTCGCGGCTTCTAGCGTTCTCCTCAGACCATGTTGCTGCGGTGAAACAATCTGACTTTCAATCAAACAGCAGGGAGCTGAATAATGGATTCCACGTTCACATTCAGGAAGCGTGCTTTTACTCTGATCGAATTACTGGTCATTTCTTCCGCGACCGTGTTACTGGTGGCCGTGGCAATGCCGGGAATACTTCAAGCCCGTCAAAGGGCACGAGAGGAGAATTGCAAGAATAATTTGAAGCAGCTTGGCCTGGCGATGCACAACTATCATGACGTCTACAATTCTTTTCCACCTGCCTGGTGTGCGAGGCACACAAACGCTGATTCGCAATCTTGGTACGGTTGGCAGTGTGCCTTATTGCCGTACATTGAACAGGCGAACCTCTACAGCCAGATAAACTTTCACACTCCGGAATGGACGACGTCGCCGCCAAAACTGCAGGTGCAGGGGCGAGGCAAGTCGACGGAAGCGGAGATTCCGCGAATGGAGATCGCCTTCTATTTGTGTCCCCAGGATTCCACAGGCGGGACGAATCCATTTCGCGATGGCTACGGAACTTCCAACTACTCCGGTAACTGTGGGTCCGAGTTATTGCCGCGGTGGTATGAATCAGGGGCAGAACAATTCTGGCCCGGCGGAGTCCCCACGCCAACAAAGGGAAATGGGATTATGTCCGTGAACAGCAAGATCGGCATTCGTGATATCACTGATGGGACGTCCAACACGGTGATGATCAGCGAACGCAGTGCTTTGAGTGGTGCGGGCCTGTGGGTCGGCGTGCGAAGCAACCGCCATGAGAATGATGTCATGACGGATATGAATCACTTATCAGGTCTGAACAAGTCATTCGCCGGTTTCTCCGGCCGTCATGACGGTAAAGTGAACATGTGCATCTGCGATGGATCCGTTCGACTGGTGAACGAAGAGATCGATTCCAGTCTTGAGGGGGGCGTCTTGCAGGCGTTGGGGACACGGGCTGGTGGAGAAGTTCTCGGGGAGTTTTAGAGCTCTGTCAAGAACAAGATTTGGGGTTCAATGCGAGCCGACGGAGTGGCTCGATTACGTAGTTTTGCCGCTCCGTCGGCGAAAAAGAGATCCACCGGTTACCCCCAAATCAAAACTGGACGAGCCACCAGCCGGACAGCGCCGTGTTCACGGAAACCGCTGAGAATACAAGCCCGAAGCGCCAGCGAGTGAATGAGTCGCAATGTGCTCACTCACTCGCTCGCACTTCGGGCTTGAAAGGGAGCCGAACATGGCGCTGTCTGGCTAGTGTTCTGTCAAGAACAAGACTCGGGGTTCAATGCGAGCCGACGGAGCG
This sequence comes from Planctomycetota bacterium, assembly GCA_052034165.1. Taxonomy (GTDB): domain Bacteria; phylum Planctomycetota; class Planctomycetia; order Planctomycetales; family Planctomycetaceae; genus SXXK01. The sequence continues at coordinate 22,531 of JBPOIW010000109.1, forward strand.
GCTCGACTACGTAGTTTCGCCGCTCCGTCGGCGAAAAAGAGATCCACCGGTTACCCCCAGATCAAAACTGGACGAGCCATTAGAGCGACTTTGAGACTTGGTGGCATGCAGAATGGCCATCAGTCGGACCGCTGCAGAATTCTCGGCTCGGCGTCATCGATTTTCCAGAGAGCGTCCACTAAGCTTCGCCCCTTCGCTGCTGATTGCAACGCGATGGCTTGTCCCGCCATCGATGGGAATTCGCACCGTATTTTTCTCCCATCGAGCCTACTCCTCTTTATTTCCCTTTCTGTAACGCATCCCATGACAGTCGAACATGTGCTTGTCATTCCGACGCCGGTCTTTCACAAGGTCGGGCATTTTCAGGGTTTCTGTGATGACATTGATAAGTATCTCGAAGTCATCCTCGATCCGCAGCATGCCAGCTATCGGCCTCGTCCGGAAATGGAGCAGGATCCTGCCTTCAAGCAGCTGATTCCGTATTGCGTGTTTCGCTGCAATGGCGAGGTGTTTTACTATCAGCGCGGGACGGCACAGGGGGAGGCTCGGCTGCATGCCAAACGGTCGGTCGGCGTGGGAGGACACGTGTCGACTCTGGATTTGAACAGCCACCTTTCTCCGTATCTGGAGGGAATGCGGCGGGAAATCGAGGAAGAGGTAGATATCGAGTCCGGGTGGGCAGAAGAATGCGTCGGCTTGATCAACGACGATGAAACGGAAGTGGGAAAAGTACACCTCGGGATCGTTCACATTTTCGATTTAGAGTATCCCAAAGTTACGCCCCGTGAAAAGTCGATGATAAACGCAGGATTCGCACCTCCGTCAGAATTGGTGCGTCAAATGGACGAATTTGAAACGTGGTCCCAGATTTGCCTCAAGTACCTGGCAGAGCTGGAAGCGGAGTAAACCGGCAAGGACTGCCGGATCGATTCAAGGGAGTGAACCATGAAAGCGTTGAGTGCTGTACTGCTGCCAGCACTGCTGTTGCTTGGCAGTGTTTCAACCGTATCTGCTCAGGAAACGAAGCAGGAAAAATCAGAGTCACCTGAAGTTCAGCCGGCACCACTGCCGGGGCAGCTTTCTGAAGCCGAACTCGGGGAAATGTTGTCGGCTGTTGGTCTGAAGCCAACGAAGACAGAACAGCGTTATGACTTTGCGTTCAAGACAAGCTATCGTGGAGAAGAGTGGAAGTTCTCCATGTCAGCGGTTCTGAGCCGCAACGGACAGTCCATGTGGGTGATGGCGTGGCTGGATCAGATTCCATCAACGGCCTCTGAGGTTCCTCGTACCGCGTTGCTGCGTCTGCTGGCCGCCAACGATCGACTGGGGGAAGGCAAGTTCTTTGCTTACATCCCAACCAACAAACGATTCGTGATGCAGCGAGTTGTTGCAAATCGCGACATGACCAACAAGAAGATGATGGAACTGCTGCAGGATCTGGCCGCCAGCGTTGCTGATGAGTATCCAACCTGGGCCGTGACAAACTGGACTCCAAAGGCTGACGCTGCTGACCAGCAGGTCGCCGAAGGTGCAGAAGCGGGCAAAGACAGTGGCCGAGCTGTGCCAACAAATCCAGCTGCTGCAAATCGAGTCCCAACTCCTGCTGGCAACAAGACTCCGGGAACCGGTGCTAAGCCGACTCGAACGTCTGACTCATCCCGAGCTCTGGACGGCAACTCAGTGAATTGATCGTCCACGAAACGAGCCGTTGCTCGTGATCGGTAAAGACTCGCAAGGCTCGATCGTTCAGCAGACGATCGAGCCGTTTTCATTTTTTCGCCGACGAAATGCCATAAAACACTGATGATTTGACAACTCTGCAAGTCCGATGCACAATCGTTTCTGGAAAACTACACCAGACGACTACACCCGCTCGGAGTTTTGCATGCCCCCGAAACCACGCAAACCATCAAAGCCATACAAAGACTTCCCGCTCTTCCCCCATGCTTCAGGTCAATGGGCAAAGAAGATCCGAGGCAGGATGATTTACTTCGGTGCCTGGAGCGATCCAGAGGCAGCCTTGGACAAGTACCGCTCCGAGGTGGATGCCCTTCAGGCGGGAAGAGATCCCCGAAGACTTCCGGCAGTCTCCGCCGCTCCCGGTCAATCCGGCTGCTCGGTCATCCTGCTCGTGAATTCGTTCCTGACTGAAAAGGAAGACCGGATGCTTGCCGGTCGCCTGTCAAACAGGATGTTTAAACAGTACCAGGATGCCTGCAGATTAGTGCTCGAAAGCTTCGGACGTGAAACGCAGGTGAGTGCATTGGTGCCTCGCGACTTTGCACACTTGCTCGCATCATTCCCGCAGACGTGGGGACTGACGATGATTGGCGGAAACGTCGGCAGGATTCGCAGCTTGTTTCTGTTTGCAAGCGAAAGTGATCTGATCGACAAACCCGTCCGGTTTGGCAAAGGGTTCGCCAGGCCATCCAAACTAGAAAAACGTCGCGACAACTCTCAAAAGATCGCTGAACGTGGACGCCTAGACTTCACAGCACAGGAACTGCAGCTCCTGTTGAAGGATTCGAAGAATCTGAATCTCAAGGCGTGCATTCTTCTGGGCTTGAATGCTGGCTTTGGTAACACCGACTGTGCAGAACTTACAACACGGGCCGTTGATCTGGAGAAAGGCTGGATTGACTTTCCACGTCCCAAGACTGGCGTTGAAAGGCGTGTGCCCCTATGGCCCGAAACTGTCCAGGCGATTCGAGACGCACTGGCAAAGCGATGTGTCCCGAAGAGTACGGAACACAGCTCCTTGGTTTTCATAACGAGAGAGGGCACGCCACTTGTCGCCGATCGAATGGTCCGCCAAGACGATGGCAAACTTCGATACGTCAGTACCAACAACCTCACTCTGACCTTTGGCAGACTGCTGACAAGGCTGAAGCTACGGAAGACTGGCCACAACTTCTATTCACTTCGTAGAACGTTTGAGACGGTCGCAGGCGCTTCAAAGGATCAGGTAGCGGTTGACCTTATCATGGGCCATGAAGACGGCAGTATGGCCGCTGTGTATCGCCAGGGCATTGAAGATGCCCGTTTGATTGCCGTGACTGACCACGTTCGGAAATGGCTCTTTCCTGATGCTGAGTGATGTTGATCGTCGTCACGAGCGAACACCTTCCGCCTCGATAGCATACGGAGTAGCGGGAAGAGTTAGTCAGAATCTGATCGGACTGAATTGCCAATGGTGGCTGAACACATGCAATTCGCAACCGAATTGATAAAACTTGCGCTATCCGTACTGATTCTTCACTCAACTCCGACAAAGAAAGATCCACTATGCCGCCCACATATGAAGAAGTAGTCGCTGGTGCAAAAATGGCCGCAAGTGCGTTGTTCTTTGTCTATCAGCATGTCAAAGGGCTACAGAAAGATCGAGTGCGTCTGGAGGCAAAGATCTCGCCTCACATTAGCTCATCACTTATTGAGCAGCTTGGATGCCCAGGACTTGAAGTGACTGTAATTTCGCGTGGAGACCGCCCCGCTAAACTTGAATCAGTGTTTTTGGAGGCGGTAGTGTCGCCAGCCGTCATTGAAGGTCTTGAAAGAGGATTCGGTTTTTCATTCGGTCAGTCAAAGAATCCGGACTTACCACCAGCAAGATTGCTAGTTGACCTCTATCGAGTGCAAGAAGCCGATGAGAACGGCGACAGGGAACTGTCACGCGACGATGCTGCCAAGTTCATATTTCCCATCGCGTTCAAAGGCATGCCAGCAATTCTGTCCGCACCATCAGAGTCCGTGCGAATCGGAGCGAGGTTACGAGATGGAAACATCTTGTATCTTCAACAGGGACTTAACATCCAAGAGATGATACGAGAGCTTCTAGAAGCATCATCCGGAATGCCGCTCACCCTAAAAAAGACTTTAAAGATGACCATCTCGGTTTCAGCAGAAGAGATACCCAATGTTGCGGACAAAATAAACACGACAAACGCCGAGCCGATCCGTTTCGGAGAACCGTTGCTGGCTAATCCAGTGTGTAACACAAAAGCGGAGAAGTGTATTTCAATAGCTGAAACCGTTTGGGGACACTGGGCCACACAAAATACGAACGATTTACACATCGAAGCGTCACGTGAATTCGAACTCACGGACATTGACGCCGCCAGTCTGACCAATTTCACATTGATGGTCGGTGAAACTCGAATAGATCTCACTCTGATTGAGTTGTTAAATGTGATTGATCTACTTCGAACTAGGTATCTCGCAAATCAAGAGGCAGAACCGGAAAGCACGACACTTGAAATCGAAGTGCATTTCCGAGATGCATATCCATACAGTGAAGTCACAGAGCTTTTGTCAAAATTGCCAATACGGTTCCTGCCCCAGTCATGAAGGTCGACGTGTTTCTCATCGACGGCTGGCGAGAGTGTATTGGCTGAACACTTCACCCAACGGCAACGTTGCTGTTCGCCTCTTTCCGATCTTTGAACAGCTCCGGTTTGCGGTAACGCAGGATTCGTTCCATCAACGCAATCGCATCGTCGACATTCATCCCGTCTAGCATCTTACCAGCCCGTCGATCACACCAGATGATGTTATCAGTCGTCAACTCGACCTCTGGGGAGATGGCGACGCCATACACGTTCGACGGTGTCAATTCAACGCCACTCGCCCAACATCTTCGGTTCTGTCGATCGATTGTCCGAATGTAGTCGTTCAATTGAGATTTCGTTCGTGCCGATTTAGCTGTCATTGTTGGCTCCAACGCGAGATTGAAGTCTGTGCTTTGTTTTGACGTACAGGTATCGCACGTATTCGTTCGTGAACTCATCTGGAATCACCTCTTCATTCGAGGCTGATAGTCGCTTTGCGATTCTCAGCGTTCTGCCCACTGCAGATTGAGCCTGTTTCGAGACAGCCTTTCGGAACTCGCTCTCACGTGCTGACAGTGCAACGCGATTAGACTGCAGCAACGTTGCGGTCTTCTTTGAAGTCTGGAGCCCGTCCGCATCAGTGCGTGTGCTTTGGAGTGGTTTCGCAGAGACTGGACGTCTGGAACGGTCCCGTTGCTTCTGCAATGCACTACGTCGCTCCAAACGCTCCTGAATCTCACGTGCCCGTCGAATCGCTTCATCGGAAATGACAAAGTTACCAGAGACGACGTCAGCAACTCTTTGAAGCGTTTGATTGCCGCTTAACCTGTACCGTTCAATGATGTCGAATCTGCCCGCTATTAGCTCAGAGAGTGCGAGCGTTAGGCAGTCATTCAGCCGTGGAAGACGGTTCGCCAGGATCTCTGTGGCAAGTGCGGTTCGGATTGAATACCGGACAGGATTTGCCCGACGTTCGTTTATCCAATGCTGAAATAGTGCAGGCTTATCGTCAGACAGCAATAGACCCTCCAAGGCCGCAATGACGTCGCCGGATGATGCGGTTCTGCAGTCTTCCGCAAGCCCACGTTCTACGGCTACCAGGAGCAGCGTAGCACGCTGTTCTATGTCGAGCATTTGAGATCTTCCACAGGTCACCCCCTGTGGAAGATTCTACGCTAAATGAGCAAGCGTCGTGAAGGTAAGCATCACGTCTTGAAAGCAAAGAACTCACTTTGCCGTCTGCAACGCTTTTGCCGCTTCTATCTCTCGATCAATGACAATCGAGACGTCGTGGCAGAGACGCCCGCGTATCTCGTCACCTTCACAAGATTCAGGATAGGCAGAGTTCTTTCCAACAGGATCAAGCTTTATGAAAGGAAGCTTGCATTTTCCCGCCACCCTCTCCATCCTGGCGATGACGTCCATTCTCATATTCTCTAGGCACGAACTATCAAAAATTGACACCTCGATTTTGCGAGCGACGTCGTATGCCTCAACGATGATTGTTCGATTGACCTCATCAGACAGATATCGAATTTCAACGCCGCATTCCACCTTCTTCTTCGCCAAACATTCACGCAAGAATTGTTCTACTTCGTACACCGTCTTCATTCTTCGACCCTCTGAAAACTGACTAGGAGTTACTGTTCGCAACATTACGAACCTCACTGCGAGGGCCATATAACGCAGACTGATTGAACTTGGATCAAACTTTCTGAAGAGAATCTCATTTCGGGCACTATGCAACGTTGCCGTTCGTCAGTTTTCGTCCGACTCCTGTGGCGGTTCATCTTCGCAAACAAACTTCAGGCGGGCACGTCTGACGGCTTCCCAGAGTCCCAGCTTGGCGAGTTGCTGAACGACGGCCAACGTCTCAGGCGATTCAGACAACGCATTCAGAAACGTGTCTGAGTCCGATCTGACGACTTCATTGATGCTGCGAAGGTCATCGCCGTCGCACAAGCTGTACACGAGATCCGTCACGCCTTCAGCCAACTGATCAAGTCTCTGTTCATAAAGAAACGTCATTGGATGATCCTCAAAATCTCAATCATCAGTTCTGTTCGAGTTCCGCAACGGATCTGACCTTCGCATCGGAATGTGACATGGCTTCATTCATCGCCAAGCTTGCCAACTGCTGCAGAGCGATGATCATTTCATCTGTTGCCCACTCTCTGATCCTCCGTGGTTCACAGGTCAGGAGACTGTGCCAACCTTCCATGCAGTCAGCTCTGACAGCTAACGCGAGGTCGACGGCTGTTTCCCAGTTCCGATCGAGTCCCGCCCTGTGCCGAATGTGTTTTGAATCGTTCATGGAAACCGCCTCTGTCCTACTTGTAGTACGCTTTAACAGCAACGTTGCTGTTTCGAGTTCTACCGTTAGACAGAGGCGTCTTAAAGATCAGCTTCATGAATCTTGATGTTATGCAAATTCGCGAAGCGTTACGGAAGTTTCCATGATTTCCCTAGCAGCCTTGAATTGTCGACTCGCTTTTATTCGTGAGTATCCCAAACGCTGCCCCGCTTTGCTTAGCGATTCACCACAAAGGAAAGCATCACAGATTTCCCGGAGTGCATCAGGCAGAGCATCGACCTCGTTTTGCAAAGCCTGATACTTCTCTGGAATCGATCGTTCTTCGTAGCCGTCTTCGATTTGACGAATGGTAATGTCAACGAACTTAGCATCTGCACCGCGTTTCTGCCTGCAGGCCCGTCGACGCATATCGGTCAATTGATTTGCCGCGATTCTGATGATCCAGCTCTTCGCCTGCCCCTTGCGAGTATCGAAGGATTGGCATCGCTCCCAGACCTTGAAGAGCGTTTCCTGGACGCAGTCTTCAACATCGTTTACGGAGATGCCCTCAGAAAACAGAAACGCCGTGATGTGTGGTCTCATTCGATCGTGCAATTCAGAAAAGGCGAGTGCGTTCCCTGCCTTAACTTCGTCCATCAATTCATCGAGTGTTGTGTCAGTGTTCATCGAATTCGCTCCGTTGTTCGTTGTCGAATTCGCCAGGTGTGTACGTACCGCGAGCGCAGACAGATTGCGGATCATGAATCGGTACGGCAAAGCAGACCGGCGAATGAATAGCGGATGCGGAGAACTCAGCTACAGGCTCTCACGCATCACAGGATGGCATCAGGCGACGTAGACGGTGCCGCCCTTGATCTTTTCAGAGTAGATCGATTCAACGGTGATTAGATCAGCACAGCGATCAGGAACTACGAAGATGTGTGTTCCCTCGTTCGACAGATCAATCAACCTCAGGACATCAGGAGCTTTGGACTTGCGGAACACGGTCACGGTATTCGACGGCAACCCCAGGTTTCGAAGCGATAGCAACATGGTTCGGTTCTCCATTGAACTGCTGAAGAATCCGTCTGAACCCGTAAGGCACCACTAGGCACCTCAGATGACGATTGAGATCGAAGTGAGTAGACTTCGCACAACCTGTCACCCTTTTCCAATCAAGGTTGACGGCTAGGCGGTTGCGAGTGTTACAGCACTTTCAGCCGCCGTTTTCTTTCAGCGATGGCCGATCTTATGGGCAGTTTAGATCTGTGCAACCCCGTTTTTTGTCTCTAACGACGTCGGCAGAATCTTATGTTTTTGAGCGTCCCGCATACGCTTTTTGAAAACCTCGGTAATTCATTGATCATCTGAGGTTATGTTTTCAGAGTGACGCTAACGCAATACTTTTGAAATTATTTTCAGTGCCAGACCGTGGCAGATGCCGGGCACATTGTCGGCAGTCCACTGATCTCGAATATCCTTTTCGCCTGCAGGTGGTCAGATTCGCAGAACATGTTCGGCCCCGGTTCAGGCGGATGTTTTTTTGCCCACTCGCTGAAGTGCCTTGCCTTGTAGGCCGCAATATCGTCTCTGTTGCGTTCAGCCAGTGTTGAAGCCGAGTGCATCACCAGACGTTTCCACCGGACACCATGCCGCCGCAACCATGCCTCTGTGAGGTCTCGATACTTTTCTATGCGAGCCGTCACGATTAACGGAATCGGTTCCTTGCGAGCCAGGTAAAGCGGTTCGGCGTTCTGGATGAAGTCGCGATACTTCGGTCCATCGTCGTCCTGCTGGATGGTGCAGTCGCGGCAGAGAATCCCGTCGAAGTCGACAGCGAGCGATGGGGAAATGATCGAATTGAAAATGTTCCACTCCAAGAGGTGCGGCCACTTCAGATCCACCGCATGGATGTCAGGCTTTCCAAGTGTGGCTAATGGATTGCAGTACACCGTTGCGTAGATTACTTCCTTGAACTTCTTTGCGACAACCTGCCGGATTCGCTCCTGTGATCCGCCAGTCATGACGGTGTCATCGATCACAAGAACCCTATCCATCTTTGGAGTTATGTGCTGGAAGTTCCCGAGCCTCCACCCATTGCCTGCTTCGGTGATATGCCCCGCTGTTTGCGAAACCACAACCATCGGCTTGTGCAGCATCATGGCGATCATCGTCGCGGCATAGAGTCCTGATCTCGCAACCCCCGCCACGCAATCAACATCGTGTGGAACCTTCCTGAGCAGTGCTCGGATGTCGGTCGCGTATTGCTCCAGTGTGATAAATCGCCACTCTTCAGCTGATTGCCTGAACGGGCCGCCAAATGAGTGACTCACCACTCGGCATCGATCACGCTTTTTTTTTTGGACGTCCTCGATCGATTTCGTCAGCAGCCAGTTAGCCCCGGCAATCTTCGCCTCTTGCTCGACATCCTTTCCGTTCCACCAGTCGACCGCGAGCTTTGCCGCCGTGCCGGTCGTCTCGATGATTCCGGCCCCAGCAACATACGACACTGCCGCCTTTGCCAGCGATACGCCAAGGATCTCTGCGTTCTGGAGAAGTTCCCCGACGATGTATCCTCGCTGCTGTTCACATCCAGCAATGCCCCATTCGTTCATTTTCGACGACAACAATTCACAACTGCAGCCACTGCCTGACTTGATGCTCGCAAGTCCCTCTATTCGCTTTGCCAGCGCTGTGCCGACTTTCTCTGCGTGCACTACGGTCTTCGATTTCTTCTCCGACTTCTCGGCCTGCTTGCCAGTCCATTCTGAAACTGGAATCGGATCAAGACCCCATGCTGAACGATACTTGTTGATGTCAGACAACATCAGGTCCGCAGTGCCGTTACAAATTTCGAGTTGCCTGCCGACCTTTCCTTCACACTCAGGTCTTGTGATCATGCCGTGATCTCCAGAGTCATTGAGCAGTTTGGTGATGCGTCACAGCAGCCTGGGTTCACGGTAGCGACGATAATCAACGGATCACATGACACCAGAGTACATTGCACAGACGATTCTCCGAGTCCTGAGCATGGCCCTGGGAAAATGTACCAATGAGCGTTTTCGCCTGACCCAAAGCAACCAAGCGACAATCGAACGATACATGGCTGACCAGATACCATGACGGTGATGAACCCTGTCCAACATGGCCCGGCATCCGGTCCTGTCTTGCCTAACGGAATCACCGTACCTGACGGATACTGTGACGCATTCGAAGCCGTCACGGTCGCGTAGAGCGCCACAGGAACGTCCTTATCGGGGCAGCATGGCGTACCAATCGCGAGTTCTGTAAGCGTACATTCCTCGCCACATCTCGCAGACGATACGCTGATATTTCCTAGAACGCCGCCTGGATAATTAACCGACCATACGGCACTCAATCCGTCAGGGCAAAGAATGGTTTTTGCCGCAATGCCACCAACAATCGACGATCCTTCTTCCGTCTCAAGCACCAAGTAAGTCGACGGGTTTTCGCAGTCGAGACACATCAGGTAAAACCTGAGGCGTCGACCGAGAAGAGTTATCTCCCAATACTCTGAACATCCATCGTAGGTGATGATCCGGCACGCCTTGCCTCTCGCTTGCGTCAACTCATCTTCGACATACAGGACACACAGGCATTCACTATAACACTTGCAGTCAGTGCACTTGTTCAGCTTATCGCCTTTGATCTTGATCCATGCCCCGCCGGGAAGATCCCACTCGGCAATCATGTCTGGACATTTAGCTTCCTGTACGATTGGGTCAACAGTCGGATTCATCCACGACAGCAGGCTGAGCGTGGTGGCTCCATCTCCCGTCTCGTCGTGATCGTCAACCGTGATCGTGACGGACTTTCCAGCATCGTCATTCTTCAAAAAGTGCCAACTGGTGACACCTTCATCTTCAGAGTTCATGCACAGATGATGCACCGTCTCTTCGTATCCATCGAACACTGTGATACACACACGCTCAAACATGCAGTGAATACCAGGACGTCGCTTTATAGCGGCCACGTATGATGCTGGCCTCAATCTGATTGTCCCGGTGCTTCCGCTAATGCTGATCGGAAAATCAAACTCCATCGCACGGCATTCAGCACGCTTTACCGCTGGATCATTATCTTCACCACCGAGCGGCAGTTTCACGCGAAGATCAGCCCCAAATGGATCATACGTGTACCCGAGGGCATTAGACTCAAGAGCCATATAGCAGACGTTCGAATACAGGTGCCGATAAAACTCGATCGTGAAATCGATTGTCAGCACTCCGCAGCCAAGCGTGCCGGAATATCGCCGAACACACATGCCGTCGACAGGATTGATCCATTGTGCCTCTACCGAGTCCAGAATCGAATCCCCGTCTGCCCATTTATCTGATGAGCAGACGTCCGTATCCGTCGATAGCGAAACGCAGACGCGATTCGGAATACATCGGCAACAGTGATTCGGAATAGCGTCGTGACCGATTCCACCGCAACCGTCGACAATCATGCAGGCTGGACAGGGAGTGAGACCTTTCATTCGCAGACCTCTTCTTCAGGGTCTTGCATATCAATTATTTCCCAATGCAGACTCGGCACCTCAGAGCATGGGCCGTCTTCATACGATCGCAACCAGGTCGCGTGCCCGATCATGTTCAGCAGATCGTCCGGTGGATAATTGAGCCAGCCTTCGCCCATGTCGTAGACGCGAATTACGTAATACTGCGCCTCGTAGTTAAATGTACTTCCCGGCAGTGAATCTGGATTTGCATCGGGCGGTCCAGAGATCACGCGAGCAGTCGCGTAGCACTCCGCACAGTATGCTGTTGCAGCGACGATTCTGAATCGCACTGTGAGAACTCCGGTTCCCCCTTTACCGCCTCCCTGCAGTTGTTTGAATTCTCGTCGCTTCATTTCACGCTCCTCGGTCCACGACAAGGATTGTCTTTGGTCCGTCGTCGTTGATCTCAACTCTAATTTCCGTGATCTGCGGATAGCGTGGTGTCGGGTCTTCGGTCGATGCTGCGTTCAATGAGACTTCTCGACCGTCAATCTCGGTGATCAGATCTCCAATCTCATACGCTTCAGTGTGAATCCCTGGCAGCGATAACTCGCAATCAAGTTCGGCCCCGTTGTTCCGGTCTCGGATTTCAATCGCATAATCTTCGATTGCGTCCGTGTCGTTTCGTTCATCGCCTGTACTACTCGGAATCTGAGAAGCGAAATCGCCGGTCGTTTGAACTCTGCGATCCTGAA
>JBPOIW010000189.1:0-24707 GCA_052034165.1 Planctomycetota bacterium
CCACCGGTAACCCCCCAATCAAAACTTGACCAGCCACCAGTGTTCTGACAAGAACAAAACATGAGGTTCAATGCGAGCCGACGGAGCGGCTCGACTACGTAGTTTCGCCGCTCCGTCGGCGAAAATGGGATCCACCGGTAACCCCCCAATCAAAGCTTGACCAGCCAACAGTTTCCCGCATCGAGCCGCTTCGCTACAAGGCTTTGCGAGCTGCCCTCCATTTCCCCCTCAATCCCTTCGTTCAACAACGGAAACAAATACGGGGAGGAGACAAATACGGGGACACCGCACTTTGTTGCGGCCAACTACGGTCAGCACGCACAGAAGTTCCCGACTGGCACTGGCGGGAGATTCGGCGTAGAACATGTCGAGATATCTTGTGCAATCAAGAGGGCGTTTGGGGTGAGTTCCTCGTCAGACGTCCCCCCGCAATGGTAAGGACAAGCGCATGCAGATGGCTTATTCGCGACGTGAAATGCTGGCTGCGTCCTCAAATGGATTTGGTTTGCTCGCGCTGGCGGGATTGTTATCCGATGCGAAAGGAGCAAGTCGCACGGGTGCGGGCACGTTGCGGACTCCTCGGGCAAAACATGTCATCCTGTGTTTTATGGATGGTGGGCCGAGTCACGTCGATACGTTTGACCATAAGCCTGAACTTCTGAAGCAGCAGGGGAAGCCCATTGGGGACTCTCAGGTTTCGAAGTTGTCCCAGAGCAGTGCCGGGCGAGTCTGGTTCGGTAGTCCGTGGAAGTTTGCGCAGCGAGGTCAGAGCGGACTGTGGGTTAGTGATCTGCTGCCGCATGCGGCCGAGCTCGCTGATGATCTTTGCGTGGTCCGTTCACTCGTTGGTAAGCAACCGCTGCACGGTCAACAGAATCTCCTGCTGCATACCGGACGAGTCACCGGGCTCGCCCCCAGTTTTGGTTCGTGGGTTAGCTATGGACTTGGGACAGAGAACCAGAATCTTCCGGGCTACGTTTTGCTGAACAATGACTGGATTCCGAACGGTGGTTTCGAAAACTTCTCCAGTGCGTTCCTGCCAGCGACGAATTCCGCCACACTGCTTCGAGCCAAAGGGGCCACCGTCGACAATATTCAACCGGCTGATTCGCTGGAGAAGCAGCGTCGGAAACTGAGATTGCTGAAAGAGCAGGATGGAACATTTGCAACAGGAACACCGGAACGGCAGCTAATTGACGCGGCTGTGAAGAACTACGAAACCGCTTTTCGCATGCAAACAGCTGTGCCGGAAGTGGCCGACGTTTCGGGAGAGACCGAGGCGACTCGAAAGCTGTACGGTCTTGACAGTTCGAACGATTACCAGAAGTACTATTCTCTGCAATGTCTTCGCGCACGGCGGCTTGTGGAGGCGGGAGTTCGCTTTGTCGAGATCACTTGCCCGTTAACTCATGCCAACAATTCTCCATGGGATCAGCATGGCAATTTGAAGCTTCATCATGCTGAAAATGCCATGATCACCGATCAGTCAGTCGCGGCCCTGATCTTCGATTTGAAGCAACGTGGCCTGCTGGATGAAACAATCGTGATCTGGGCCGGAGAAATGGGACGCACGCCGCATACGCCTGCGATTTCCGAAACGGCTGGTCGAGATCACCACGTGAATGGCTACAGTATTTTCCTCGCGGGCGGTGGATTTAAAGGCGGAATGGCCTTTGGTCAGACGGACGAATTCGGAAATTCCGTGGTCGAACACCCGCTGATGATTCAGGATATTCACGCCACTGTGATGCATCAGCTTGGAATCGACCATAAGAAGCTCACGTTCCGGTTTGGTGGTCGAGATGTCAGCCTGACCGATGTGCATGGGCATGTTGTGAACGAGATTCTGGCGTAGTCTGCTGTCGGGACTTGTCTTCCATGAAATGCCGAAAAGCCGAAGGAAATGCAATTCCGGTGGTGACTTATTGTCGGCATAATGCGAATCGTGGTGAACTTCGTCGCGAAAGCGTTTCTCTGAGTCAGTGAATGTCCAAGACGTCCTACAAGCGATTTCGGATGCAGCTTGAACTGCGGCATCTCTTCCTGAATCCTCCGGAGTTACCGGATGGATATCGCTGGCTGTCATGGCGGTCATTGCTGTTGGAGCGACATGCTCAGGTGAAATGGCGTGCTTTTCGAGACGACCTTGATGGCAAAGTCTTCTCCTGTCTCGGGGCCGCTCAAGGCTGCCTGAAGCTGATGCGAGAGATCGCTTCTCAGAATACGTTCTGTGCAGCGGCGACGTGGATGGTCGTCTATCAGCCGGAGCCCGACTGGCCTGCGTGTGATTGTGGAACAATTCAGGGGATTACTCGCAATGGCGGCATCGGAGCAATCCAGAACGTCGGGGTCACTCCGGAACATCGTGGGCAGGGGATTGGTCGGGCCATGGTCATTCAGGCGTTGCGTGGTTTTATTCAATGCGGCATGGGCTGGTCGATGCTGGAAGTCACGGCATTGAATGAGGCGGCCGTTCGGCTGTATCGTTCGCTGGGATTTGAAGTCGTGGAAGTTCTCTACCGCGACAGTGGGACCGGGGAAACGGTGGCTGGTGACGATGTCGTCACTGCCACTGGTAGATCCTCAGGAAAAGATTCACGGTAACGTGACTATAAAGGCAGACTTATGTGTCGCAGAGTTGTTTCAGGGATCTGTTGCGTTCTGACATTGGTTGGACTCTATGCCGTCTCCAGCGGAATTCTTTCCGTCAGAGCCGACGAAAAAGTGGCCGTTGAAAAGACGACTGTCGCAAAGTCCGCGGATCAGACGAACTTTCATCGCGATCAACTGGTTGCGTGGTGCATCGTTCCATTTGATGCGAAACAGCGTGGGCCGGAAGCTCGAGCGATCATGGTCCGTGGCCTCGGGATGACACGAGTGGCCTACGACTGGCGTGATGCGCATGTCGCGACGTTTGAAGAAGAAATCCTTCAGTACAAAAAGCACGACATTGAATTCTTTGCCTTCTGGGGCTGGCACGATGCCTTTGAACCGCTGATTGCAAAGCACGGGATCCATCCGCAGATCTGGATGATGTTTGGTGCTCCTCAGGAAGGAAGCGAAGAGGAAAAAATCAAGGCGGCCGCTGAGGGACTATTGCCACTGGTCGAGAAAACCCGGAAGTACAATCTCAAACTGGCACTTTACAACCATGGCGGCTGGAGCGGTGAGCCTCGAAATATGATCGCCGTTTGCGATTACCTGCGGAAGAACCATAAGGCTGACCATGTCGGCATTGTCTACAACCTGCATCATGGACATGAGCACATTGCAGACTTCGGCGACCAATTGGCAATGTTGCAGCCGTATCTTTTGTGTCTCAATCTGAATGGGATGAACGACAACGCTGACCCGAAAATTCTGCCGATTGGTCAGGGGCAACACGACGTCGAACTCATCGGGATGATTCGAAACTCCGGTTACACAGGACCAATCGGAATCATTGACCATCGAGAACAGCTTGATGCCGAAGAAAGCCTGCAGCAGAATCTGACGGGAATGAAGCAGGTTCTCGAAAAGATCGGCGACAAAGAATCGGCACAGACGTATTAGTTGAGCGGAAGAATCGAGCTTACCAATGTGCGGCTGATCTGCCGCACAAAGATCGCGGGATGCCACAGAGAGAAGCACGCCTGCTCTTTCGGCCTCTGTGTTCGCTCTATTCCTGGTGAATCGCGTCCAGGGGCTTCAATCGTCCCGCGCGGATGGCAGGGAGCACGGCGGAGAGAACAGAGAGCATAACTCCTGCTGTGAGATAGAGACCAAGCAGCGGAAAATTGATGGCGAACCTGACGCCATGCTCGATCACCCCCGCATAAGAAACGGTGATCAGCCAGGCCATTAAAACTCCGACAATCGCCCCGGGCAACAAGGCGAGGCTGCCAAGTACAAACGCCTGAAACAGAAACATGCGGATCACCTGCGTGCGAGTCATCCCGACAACTCGAAGCAGTCCCAGATAACGAGTTTGCTCGATCACATTCATCGTCAAGGTGTTGACGATGGCAAATCCGGCAATGACCAACGCCAGAATCAGGATCATCCACAAGCGATCCGTCAGTCCCAGAATCAACGACTGCACCAACTCTTTGAGATCAGTATACGACTGATAGATCAGGCCATGGTTGCGGGAGAATTCCTGCAACTGTTCTCCCGTGGCTTTCGTCGCCGTCGCACTCGCCTTGATACCGAAAATCTGCGCGGGCTGCACGGGAAACAATTCCGCCGCAGCGGTTGAATCCATAATCACCATCAACCCACCGGCCGTGTATTCTCGAACAATACCGGCCAGGGGCAAAACGTGGCTGATTCCTCCGATTTCAAGACGAATGACTCCGCCTGGTTGCACGCCAAGCCGATGCGCAAGAACGCTGCCAATAACAGCCTCACCGGCCATCATCTTCGCCCGCAGTCCGGAATACTGCCCCTCCACAAGATCCACTGGCAAAGGTTCCAGCCCCGTCAGATCTCTGGACATTAATGTTGCGGAAATGCCATCGATCGAGGCCAGTGAAAACGCGACCGGGTCGATTGATTCAACGCCCGGAATCGCAAGAACCTCCGCGGCTAGCTCTGGCGAAAGAGGTTCGGCTTCTGACATATCCACACGCGGCTTGCTGGCTCGCAGCAGATAGTTGGCGGTGAGTGTGCGGTCCAGCCATGACTGGACATCATGTGTGATCGCCAGGGTTGTGTTGCCAACGCTGATACTTGTCGCCGACACGATGAACATCACAGAGATTGTCAGTGAGGTCCTGCCGAAGTTATCGAGGAGTTGACGATGACCCAGCTGGGCTTCAACCGGGTATGCTTTCCCTATAAAGAGATACAGAGCCGTCGCGATGGGTCTGATTAGACCCGGCAGAAAGATGACGCCTGCAATCTGCACAAAAGCAATCCCCAGAATCGACGTCACATCGGGAATGATTTTCCACGCCGTGCAGGCGAACATTAGCAAAGCTGCTGCCAGCAGAATGATTCCCCACAGCATCGTTCGGCGAACGGGAAACTCCCGATGCGGCGCGGAGGTCGATTTCAGGACGGCCAGCGGCCTTTGTTCACACGCCATGCGCGTCGGATACCAAACAGCAATCAGCGTCACAATCGGACCAAAGATAAATCCGGCAACGATGGCCAGTGGTTGGATCGGAACCGTGAGGGGACGATCGAAGCCATAGATGCCGTCCATCCCTTTTGATAGTGCCGCACTGCCAAGAATGCCGAAGATGATTCCCGCCAGTGTGCCAATACTCCCCAGGACAAAGGCTTCGCGATACATCGACGCTCCCACCTGGTCGGTGGTTGCTCCCACGATTCGAATCAGCGCCGTCTGCTTGCGTCGCTCAGTCACGGAAATCTGAAACGTGTTGATGACAATGAACACGGCCGCTACGACAGACAACAACGCCGCAACATTCAGGCCGATGTTAATAATGGCTTCCGTCGGGCGTGTCATATCAGCGGCCGACGCGGGCTTGTTTACCACCAGCGGAGACGGCAGAGTGCTCTGAATTAAGTCGGATAGTTCGTCAACGTCTGAGTCTGCGTTCAACAGGACCTGCAGCGATGTGGCTTTCCCGGGAGCCTTCCCGAGCCGGGCCGCATCGGCAATGGGCATGAAGATCGAAGCCGTCTCTTCTACCCCAGACATCTTTTCAAACTTCAGAATTCCAGTGATCTGCTTTGTCAGCAGCCATGGGAGCCCACGGGCTCCGATTCTAATCTCATCGCCAATTTTCGCGTGCAGATGTTCTGCAACACTTTCCTCAAGACAAACTTCATTCGCAGTGCTCGGAACCTGTCCGGAGATCAGCGTAAACTCTTTGCCGCTCAGATAGTCGTCAAGATTCGCACCCAGAGCGATCCCGCGTGCTTCTTCATCTCCCAGGAGAATCTTCGTGAAGACTCGAACGATCGGGATGGTTTTTTTTACCCCGGGAAACTGAGTGAGGTCCGGCAGTTCATTGAGCAGGAAAGCCGACTTGTCGTCGGTCACGATCTCCAGAGACTGTCGCTCCCCCAACATTTCCTGCATCGCATCCAGTTGTCCGCGTGTTGCCGCGATGGCCTGCAACACGGCGACGACAGAGGCGACTCCGCCAGCGATGCTGAGTACAGTCAGCAGAGTCCTCAGGGGGCGAAGCCGCAGATTGTTCCAGGAGAAGCTCCACGGAATCATCCGTCGATCTCCAGTTTCAGGGCGGCCATCCATTCCGTATCGGTCCCCGGCCGGCCGTCAAATCGAATGCGACCATCCAGCAGGACGATCAGTCGATCGGCCTGCGATGCGACTCGTATGTCGTGAGTCACAACGACCACCGTCTGCTGCCCGGTATGAGCCACATCACACAGCAGCCGAGTAATCTCGCGGCCACGGACTGAATCCAGATTGCCAGTCGGCTCATCGGCCAGAATCAGAGAAGGATTGATCACAAGTGCACGAGCAATCGCGACTCGCTGTTGCTCGCCCCCTGACAGCTGCGAAGGCAGATGCCTCAAACGATGCGATAATCCGACTCGCTCCAGTTGCTGCATCGCTCGCGGCTCGGCCTCCCGAGCAGAAACGCCGTCCAGAATCAGCGGCAGCGTGACATTCTCAATCACACTTAATGTTGGCACGAGATTAAACGACTGAAACACAAAGCCGATTCTTCGCCGTCGCAGCAGCGTCAGTGCCTGATCATCCAGATCGGCAACGTTCGCACCATCAATTCGAATCTCGCCGGACGTTGGCGGTTCAATGCCTCCCATCACATGCAGGAGCGTGCTCTTGCCTGATCCGCTGGGCCCCATGATCGCCACCATCTGACTTCGTGCAATGGTCAGCGATATGTCCGTGAACGCCGGAACGTCTGTGCCCTCAAGCTGAAACACTTTGGACAAATTGCAGGCCTGAATCACATCGTCAGACATGTTCTCACATGCGTTCAAAAGTCAGGCAAGCGGTTGCTTCACTCGCGGCAAGTCATTCGCCCAGTTCCTAAGGAGTTCTTGTCGGGAAGTCTGATCAATTTCCTGACTGAATGAAAATCAGTTATCCCTGGAGATGCGGCAAATTCGAAAATCCTTGTTGAGAACACATTCCTCCGGGCATTTCAGAACATCAAGCGAAACGTGTTTACGCAATCAGTTCATCCACAACGACACCGTGCAGATCGGTCAGGCGGAAATCTCGCCCGGCGTAGCGATACGTGAACTTTTCGTGGTCGAAGCCAAACAATTTAAGAATCGTGGCATGCAGGTCGTGAACATGGACCGGCTTTTCCACAGCCTTGAAGCCGAATTCATCCGTGGCTCCGTGAACGTAGCCGCCTTTGACTCCGCCGCCCGCCATCCAGGTTGTGAATCCCCAGTGGTTGTGGTCGCGCCCGTTGATCTTGCCAGCGTTCGAACCTTCTTTGGGCAATTCCACGACCGGAGTTCTTCCAAACTCACCGCCCCAGATAATTAGTGTCTCATCCAGCATGCCTCGTTGCTTGAGATCTGTCAGCAACGCGCCAATGGCCTGATCACATTGCCGGGCCAATCGGCGATGATTGACTTCGATATCGTCATGATTGTCCCACGGCTGGCCTTCGCCATGCCAGACCTGCACAAAACGAACTCCACGTTCGATCAACCGACGAGCAATCAGAATCTGTCGAGCCTGAACTCCATCGCCGTACATGTCCCGGATATGTTTTGGCTCGCGACTGACGTCAAAGGCATCAGCGGCTTCCGTCTGCATGCGGAAAGCCAGTTCGAACGACTGAATTCGGGCTTCCAGCTGGGCATCGCCGGGATGCTCTTCAAGATGCTTTTTGTTGAGTCCTCTTAGCAACTGCAGTTGAGCAGCCTGTTCCGATCGACTGACTCGGTCATTGCGAATATTCTCAATCAGCTTTTCGATCTCGGTATGTTTCGTATCGATGTATGTGCCCTGGAAAACACCAGGGAGAAATCCGCTCTGCCAGTTCTGTGACTCCTGAATCGGATAGCCGCCGGGACACATCGCCACGAACGCCGGCATGTTCTCATTCTCGGTCCCCAACCCATACGTCAGCCATGAGCCCATGCTTGGTCGCACAAGCCTCGCTTCGCCACAATTCATCAGCAGCAATGAGGGTTCATGATTCGGCACATCCGCATGCATGGACCGAATGATGGCCATATCGTCGACATGCTGTGCGGTGTGATGAAAAAGGTCACTCACTTCAATTCCGCTTTCGCCGTAACGACGAAAACGAAACGGCGACGGAAAGAGTGCTCCTGTGGGGCGTTCGGTGCGAAGATTGCCCGCCGAGATGGATTCGCCACCACGACGCTGCAGTTCGGGCTTCGGGTCAAATGTATCAACATGCGATGGCCCACCGTTCATAAACAGGTGAATCACATGTTTGATCTTCGACGGAAACTGAGCCGGCTTCGGTGACATCGGATTCAGTGTCGTTTCCGGCAGAGGTCCAGCGTGCACGGCCTGGTTGTTCAGAAAACCGGTCATCGCCAATGCGCCAAAACCCATGCCGCAACGCGACAACATTCCTCGTCGTCCCACTGCGATTGTTGACTGTGGGTTTGATTCTGAGAACGTATGCATAAAACACCTCAGCGCGGATTCTAGTCCACGAAAACAAATTCGTTGGTCAACAACAGAGCCTGAGCCAACTGAGCCCATGCGTCTAATCGGCTGGCTCCCGGCTGGTCTCGGAAATCATCTTCAGAATTCCAGCCGCGGAGAACTTTTCCGTCGACCGATTGAGTAATCATAAACTTCGAACGAAAGGAATCGTGACTCTCGTCGGCTCGGCAATCGACGACAAAATCTATCGACTCACCCGCACGAATATCGAACGGTGCCGCAGCAACAGGCGAAGTTGCATTCTCCGCCACCACATCCTGCAGGACGCCCATTCGTGAATTGAAAACTCGGAGACGTATGCCGTCACCCATTTCCTGCTGATGGCCAATCACACCATTGACCGCAACTCGACAATCGATTTCCGATGTCCAGCGTCGCACGGCGCAGAAGGCAAGACCATGCCCCGTATGGCCTCCGGATTTGTTGAGCGTGGCCCAGCCCAGTTTGGCATCAGGCAGATCTTTGCCCCCCTGCCATTTCCCTTCGCCCGCGAACGGGAAAATTGTGAAGGCCGTCAGAGATTTCGAGGTTTCGTCGAAAGTTCCGTAACCATACGACCAGCCGGGCAAGCCGCCGCCAATGTCCTGCTTCGCCTGAATCTCTTTAACAAAAGCTGTCAGCTCAACCAGTTCCGTCTCTGACGGTTGTCGCTGAAGCACATGGAGAAACATCTGGCGAACTCGAGCACCCGAGTTATCCGTCAGGGTAGCACCTTTTGTCTGCTCCGCGATGTCCACAGCTCGATTCATCACGAAGGGATTATTGAGCTGAAACAGGGCCTGCTGAGGAACGGTTGTTTCGAATCGTCGAGGAGCGTGGTTGTCCGGGTTTGGCAGATCGAAAGTTCGGAACAGTCCGGGCAGGTTTTGGCGATCAATCCTGGCATAAACGGTCCGACGCAGACTGTTGGCATCGGCCGCGATGTCCGCTGACTTGCCGCCAATCGTTCGATCCATTTTTCCGGACACCGCCAGGATCGCATCGCGTTGCGCTTCAAAGTCGAGCCGACTGCGATGCATGCGAGCATACAAACGGTTCTCCGGGTCTGCCTTCTCTGCATCCTGTCTGCGATCCGATTTCTGCTGCCACGTATGCGACGTCACAATGTGCTGAATGAGAGCTTTCTGCGACCATCCATGCTTCACAAAATAGTTGGTCAGATAATCCAGCAGTTGCGGATGAGTGGGCGGAAAGGTTCGCACTCCAAAGTCACTTGGCGAATCGACAAGGCCTTTCCCGAACAAGTGCATCCAGATGCGATTCACGGCAACTCGCCCGGTCAACGGGTTCGCCGATGAAGCAATCGCGCCGGCCAGTTCCAGTCGCCCACTACCATCTTTAAAGGGCTCCGCATTGGGGCCCGACAGAGCTGTAAAAAATCTTCGAGGAACATGCGGACCATGGTTATGAGGCTGACCTCGAACAAAGATCACCGGCTCCACAGGCTGAGGACGGTCGACAAGACGTAACGTAGACGGTTCGTTTTTTGGCTCATCTGAGGATGCAAAGACTCCATACAAGGAGTAATAATCGGCGGTTGGAATCGGGTCAAATTTATGATCGTGGCATCGCGCGCATGAAGCCGTAAGTCCTAACATTCCTCGACTGACCACATCAATGCGATCATCAATGATGTCAGGAGTATTGTTCAGGAACCGCCGCCCCAGAGTCAGGTAACCCATCGCCGCTAATTGAGCGGGATCGTCTGAACCGGGCATGCGATCTGCCGCCAGTTGACGCTTCAGGAACTCGTCGTAGGGCATGTCGCTGTTCAGCGAGTTAACGACCCATTCGCGATATCGCCATGCATCAGGGTATTCTCGATCCTCCGTAAAGACGTAGCCCTTGGTGTCAGAATATCGTGACACATCCAGCCAATAGCGTCCCCAGCGTTCACCATACTGCGGCGACGCCAACAGGCGATCGATGTAGGAAGACTTCCATTCGTTCAGCTGGCCAGCGGCTTCCGCCTGTTCCGCCGATGTGAGATCCGCAAACTCTGGCGGAAGCCCCGTCAAGGCGAACGCAAGTCGTCGCACGAGCACTCTTGCAGAAGCCGGCTGAGATCGCTGCAGATTCTTCTGCACCAGCGCCTGATCGATAAAAAAATCGACCGGGTGTTGACCTTCGGGAATGTTGGACAGGTCCGGCGACTGAACTGGCTGGAAGGCCCAGTGCTCACGCCATTTCTCGGCCCGCCGTCGTGCTTCTGTTTCGAGATCAGATGTTTCCGGCCAGACGGCTCCGTCGGCGATCCATTTATGAACGGCCGAAATCTCAGCGTCCGACAATTTCTTCGAAGGCGGCATCGCGATGTCATCCTTCGAATGCTCAAGCACTTTTGTGATCCGACTTTCCTCGGGCTTTCCCGGAACGATCAAAGGAAGATCGCTCGCCTTGCCCTGCAGGAGATCGTTTCGGCGGTCAAGCCTGACACCGTGCTCCTGTTTTGTTCCGCCGTGACATTCGACGCAACGATCAAGCAGAAGAGGTCGAATATTGGCCTCGAAAAAATCGCCGCGATCATCGGCATACGCAACGCTGCCCCGACACTGCGTCAGCGTCATGAGCATGACGATCGACCAGAGAGGAACATGGAAGCCGCGTTGGGAACAGTTTTGAATCATCATGAGCTTGAGCCCGAACTGTTGTCCCACACCAGACTCAACGCCTCATGTGGAACTTTTCATTCGATTGTGGAATGAGCATTGGGCCGGCTGATCCGGATGCCAACGTCGATGACTAGTTTATGCAGGCAGGAACTTGAAGGCGGGTGATATCTTCTGAATCCGAGTATGATGCTGCGAACGGTACAAATAAAGGCCCGGTGTTCGCGAGACACCGACTGTAGTTTGCCTCAATCCTGACCGCACGTCGCTTCAGATTCCGCAAAGAATCTTTTGTCCGGAGGAATCGTATCTGAAGAGTTCGTCGGGACCTGTAAAGAATCGCCAACTATGGCAAATTCTCAGGGGAAGAACGCCTTATTCAACGGTTTTCCCGTCGGCAGTATTCACAATCACAAGCCGATGCCCTTCCACGTCGTATTGGTAGGCGAGTCCGCTCGGCAGAACCGGCAGCCGAATATTGTTCGCGGAAATGATCTGCGTCATAAACTCATCGTGTGAATGCGGAAACCGTCCCTCGGCCGCATTATAGAGATTCAGAGCATGCTCGATGGCCAGCATGGGAATTTCTACTCTGGCCTTCTTCAGAATCTCCAGAGGTCCTGTGATCGGATCAGTGACCTTTGCGTCGAGCGTGACGACCTCTTTTCCCGCGTTCGGATCAAACTCGCCAATTTCACCGGCCGCTGGAGGAGGACCTGGCTTTCGAGCCTCGGTCTCAGAAACTTCCACGCAGCCGACGAACAACAGTGCGCTCAGGATAGTATTCAGGCGATTCATTGGAGTTGACTCACGGCATGAGCGAAGGAAGAATGATGGTTACTCTCCGACAGACAAACCGACACTGTCCCCTGATGAATCCTGACGTCGTACAAACCCTATCGGCATCAGCTGATCATTACTGAGGGGGCGTGTGATCGGTTACGGTTGCATGTTACTACACAACACTCTGAATCAACAATGGTTGAGGCAACATACCGGATGAAAGGGTGTAGCCGGGTCTTTCGATCGGTGCAGCCTTTCCGGGCAGGTCATCGTGGCTTGCTGCGATGTTGGTGCACGCATTTTGTGCTAGGCAGCCCACACGCCTCCACGATGTGCAGACAGGGGTCGCCTTACGGCAATACGAGAATCCTTTCCGGCAGAAAGGACCTCCATGGACAATCAGTCGCGACTACGCCCGTCGCCAAACCAAAAAGCTCAGGGACAAAGAGGCGATCGAAAATTGGGCTGTCATGAAGTCGTCACCGTCCTTGTTTCGGCGAGGATCAAACCTCCGGCAGTTCCGTCGGATGCGGCAGTCGCAGTCCAACTAAGATGGATGAACAGATTGATCGAAGGAATAACTGCTTGCCAGTCATCTCTGGATGATTCAGACAGACTCAACTCCGCAACGCCCGCCAAAGCCGTCGCAGACAGTTCCGTTTAGTTCCCAGATTCTCTTGCTCACCCAATACTTTGGATGGCGGTTTAAGGTTTCAGCATATGTCATCATCTATTGTTCAGTAAACTGCCCCCAGCAGGGGCACGCCAGATGCGAACTGTTCCATCATGAATTGCTGCAGCGAGGTGCTGACCATCTGGTGAGAATCGGACCTGATTGACGGCCGCCGGAAGATCCGCAAACGTCAGGAGTTCCTGACCAGATTCCACATGCCAAAGATGTACGGAATTGTCATCACCGGCCACAGCAATCGTCAAACCGTCCGGAGCGATATCAACCGTTCGAATATCCGCGCCTCCCTGACTGCCGTCAAGCCAGCGCCGAAGTAGTTGATGCCCAATTCGCAGGCCTCTGAAGTTGCCGCCCTTGCACCCATAAAGCACCGTCGCCTCATCGTTAAATCCCGCGAGTCCTGTTGCTGATTGAGGGATTAATCCCTTTGAAGCAACGGCCGTCGGGAGTCGCAGTTCTCGAGGTGGTAACACGATCGAGTGGATTTCTTCGCTCTCGCTGGCAACCATTTCGAATGAACCATCGACTCGCCAGTGGACCAGTTGGCCGTCAGCACTTGCCTCAAACAAATCGTTCCCAGAAGAAAACCCCAACCCGCGAATAGCCTCACCGCCTCTTGTTAACGACTTCAGTAAGCGACCATCCTCCACATTCCATACTCGAATCTGATTGTCTCGACCACCACTGGCTAATTTGGTGCCGTCTGGTGAAAATGCCACGGCGCGTAGATCGCCCTGGTGTCCCGCAAGCACCCGGCGAGCCGTCATCGATCGTGCGTCCCAAAGAACGACGTTCTTGTCGTAGCCACCCGTCGCGACCCAACGACCATCGCCGGAAGCGGCGATGCAGGAAACGAGCGCCGTGTGCGATTCACCTGATGGGCCCGCTGTCGCTGTGGCCACATTCCACGACCTTAGCAGCCGGTCGTCCCCAACCGTGTACAGGGTCCTGGAATCACCAGAAAAAGCGAGTCCCCAGGCTTCTGTCGGCGAATGTCCGCGTAGTTCGGTATGAGTTGGCAGAACATCGGGTTTCCAAATACTTAGCCGACCTCCACCTTCGCCAATAATCCACGATCCGGAATTCTGATTGCATCCGAGCGAGTGAAGGCTCTGCAGTCCACGAAATGCGGTTGCGGAGATCTGTCCAGTTTTGAGATTCCAGAAAATCAGTTGATCACTGGCGGGTTCCGCATCTCCACTCTGTGTCGCTAGACGGCTTGTGGCAGAAGCAAGAGTGATATCACTAACCCCAAAAGCCAGCGTCGTTCCGTCAGCGTCGAATGCAAGGCTGTCAACAGGCTCTGGAAGATCAGACAATTCATCGACGAGATGGCCTTCCTTAATATCCCATACGCAGACCCGGTTCGGCGACTCTGATGCAAATGCGAGCAATGTTCCATCTTGTGAAAACTCAGCCATCGTATTCAAGTTACCCCTGAGTTCAGCAACGGAACTCCAGGACGTGATCTTGGGGATGCCCTGCCCCTGTCTTCTACCGAACGGCCAAGCCAGCTCAGCAACAAAAATACAATGCCGAAATGTGCCGTTGGATTGGTCCGACTGGAGACAGAGTGCTACGGACGTTCCAGACGATGTGACTGAAATCTCATTGAGGCCGTCGAACGTATCCCCCTCTGTGATCGGCAGTTTTGCCCATTGAGAATCTCCTGTTTCGAGGTCCCAGAAACACAGGAAAGGCGTATTCTCTGAATTCTTTCTGCCTCCTGCAGCGGCCCACGTTCCGTTCGGTGCGACGGCCAGCGAAAGAACGGAGGCGTTCGGAATCGATTGCCGCTGCAATGTTTTTCCTCCCGCCAGATCCCATATCACGACTTCGGCGACTTTGGAATCCGAGGGAACTCTGGCGATGATCGCTCGCGAACCATCCAGACTGATCCGGGCAGCGTAATTAGTGGCCGGAGGACCAATCGACCATGTCTCCATCAACTGCCCCGTTTCGCTGTGCCATCGCCGAATTGTTTCATCCTTGCTAATTGAATGGCAATGAGTACCGCCGGAACCCATTGCCGCCGCAAGGATACGATGGGTATGGCCATGCAACTCTCGATGACTGGCCGTCTGATTCCAGAGATATCTCCATTCAAACCCGCACAGAGAAGAATCCGGACTCCCGCCCGTCTCTGGAAGAAATTCCTGAAGGTAGCTTCCCGCTCGCCCCCGCTGATTCGTTCGGAAGAGTTCGCTGGCTCGTATCATACTTGTCGCGTAGTTTCGAGTTCCCGCATATCTCGCGAGCCTTTCGGCCTGAAGGCCCGCTTCCGTCGCGGCCTTTGTCTGCAGACGCAGTTTAATCACCGAAGTATTCAACTGGCCATTAAGATCGTTCAATCGATAAACATGCCAGAACGAGAAGCAGAGCAGTCCCGTGACGAGTGCCCCTGACAATAACAAGAGGCTGGCGACGGCCGGATGACGTCTTGACCAGTTCCGGAACGATTCATACCAGCCCAGCGGACGCGCTTTGACTGGCTCTCCATTGAGATAGGCTCGGAGATCTGCAGCGAGTTCATGGGCACTCCGGTACCGATCGCCACAGCGTTTTGCCAGACACTTAAGGCAGATGGCTTCGAGATCTGCCGGGATCGCGGGACAACTGCTGCTCAGGGCGGCGGGAGGTTCGCGAAGGACTCGATTCTTTATCTGCTCTACCGAGCCTTTCGGGGATACCGGTCGTCCAGTCAGCGTTTCGTACAGGATTGCTCCCAACCCATAGATATCGGTAGCCGGACACAACTCTGCGACTCGCCCATCAATCTGCTCCGGCGCCATATACTGCGGCGTTCCGGCCAGCAGTGTTTCGTGACAATCGTGATCCTGTGAGCGAATCCCTGCGGCAGGCTCTGAACCGTGGTCATCGAAAAGTCGAGCTAGTCCGAAGTCTGCAATCATCGGCTGGAACACGTCGCACAGGTCCGCCAGCGAAGCGGACCCCGGATCAAATGCATCCGCTTTGGCGACCGACTCAAGCTTCGGACGAAGCAGAATATTACTGGGCTTCAAATCACGATGCAAAATGCCGTGTTCGTGGGCATAACTCAGCCCCTCTGCAAGCGCGAGCACGAGCCGAGCCGCCACACGCACCGGTAACTGCTTCTGACTTTGTGGTAACTGTTCATTCTCGCGCACTGGTGACGTTGTCTCCTTCGACAATTCATCCGCAGCCTGCGAGTTCTTCAACCAGGTGGCCAGATTGCCGCCTGCACAATAGGCCATGACCTGATAGCTGACGGGGGCCGCTTGCCCGGCGTCGTAAATGGGCACGATATGAGGATGAGTCAGCCTCGCCGCGAGCTGAGATTCTTGAACAAATCTTTGCTGCAGATCTCGCGTCGAAAGTGTCTCAAGGCGAGGAACTTTCAGGGCAACCAGTCGCTGCAGAATCGGGTCTTCAGCGAGGAACACGACACCGAATCCACCAGAGCCGATACGTCGAAGCAGCCGGAAGCGACCAATCTTAGGTGAGCCTGACACCAGCAACTCAGACCCCGTTAAGGACAAATCTGAGTGAAAACTTCCCGGCGAGTTTCCGGGATTGAACTCCGCTGTACTTTGAGCCTCCGATTCACAGCAGACACGCTGGGAGCCGACATCGCTGAGCTGCCGTCTTCGCAATTGTTCCAGCAACTCCAGACACTGCCGACCACGCCGGAATTTGACCTTGATGTCATCGCTGGACAAATCTGCGACGACGACCGTGCTCTGCAGGATGGAAGGATCAGAACTTTCCGCGAGCGCCTCGTCAAATTCAACGAGCAACTGGCTAAGTCGCGCCATTTGATCGGGAGGGAGTTGTGTCATCGCCAGAGTCCAGTTCCTGCTGCAACGAGTCCAGAGCCCGCACCCAAAGTTGCTGTGCTGCTGTGGAAGAACGTTCTAAACGTCGGCCAATCTCATCAAACGCTAGTCTCTCAAGATTTCTCCACCGGATCACATCCTGATAGTGCTGCGGCAGTCGCCGAACAGCAGCCTGAACACGATCCAGCAATTCATTTCTTTGGACAATGCTGCTGGCCGATGAGTTCTCAGCAACCAATGCTCCGTCCCGATCAAATCGATCGATCAAAGCGACTGGAACTTCACGAGAGACATCTCGCTTCGCGGTCGTTCGATAGTTCCGGTTAACGTTGGCGACATTGTTCAACAGGACACGTCTCAGCCACCACTGAAACTCAGACGGAGTCTTGCCGGCAAAATGACAGAAGTCCCTCTTGGCCTCCAGGAAGGAATCCTGAATCACGTCCGAGGCGCTCACCTTGACTTTTAAGTCAGAACCGAGTTCATCGTCCGCGATCGCCAGCAGATAGTCCCGATAAGCGATTAACAACTCACCCAGACTACTGTTGGACCCTTCCTGAGCCTGAATCAACAGAGCCACCAGTCGCTCATCCGGCTGCGCTGCCGACACTTCCGCAATCGACATAGTCTTCTGTCCTCTCAGGCACGATTCTCGGCGAATTCAGATGAAGTATTTCTCCGCAATCTTCATTCGGTTGACTCTCAATTGCAAACGTTCATTTCCCAATGTCGGGCCAACGCCAGGAAAACGACACTTTTCTCGTAATGTCGGCAGTGGAATCGTGCCTTGGAAGCTGGATGATAGTTGTCAGCAACTTGACAGGAAACAATATGAATCGTTCCCGACTTTTGATTAGGCTTTCCACGGTATTCTTTTTTGCTTTTCATTACCAATTGGCCTCAGCCGCCGTAATCACCGCGGCCAATTGGCACTTAGCGACGGATTCTCTTGGCGGACTTCGGCAGAGTACCTATGACCCGACCGTCTGGTTTGCCGTTTCGCAATCCAATACGTGGCAAATCGGAGATGTTTATGAACCATTGCCGGGGTTCCACTGGGCATCGACAGCAGAGGGAAACGCGATCTTTGGTACGAACGGCTTTACGCCTCTTCCATACGTCTACTACAGCCAGGGCGGCTGGTTGGGTTATACATGGGAAGGTCAAGTCCGATACTTTTTTCGCTTCAGCGACTCGCACCTGACCGGATCATATAAACACGTCGGACACAATGATGCATATCAGCTTCAGACGTTGCTGACTCCCAATAATTTTGCAGGACTCGTTTTGATTCAGGACCCCGTCGCGGTGCCCGAGCCCTCTTCGTTTCTGTTGTTTGGTGCAGCCGTCGGGGTGTGCGGTCTCGCAAGGCGACTGAGAACATCCCGTCTCAAACATCCGGGCAGCGGACCAACTTCTTCATGACCGCTCTGAGGCATCCTTGTTCAGCATCTCTTCTTCGCGAGACTACCCCGTGTCCGAATTTCTGAAGAAAATAAGAAACGTAATCTCCATTAACGGCTCGGTAACCAAGTGGCGATCTCGACGCAGAAAAACCAACAGCGACATTGCGGCTCGGATTGACAGACTTGAGACTCGCGACTTGCTGACGGCGGGAAATCGCGTCACTTCTTTCGGCATCACAGATGGCCTGCATAT
Organism: Planctomycetota bacterium; assembly: GCA_052034165.1. GTDB lineage: Bacteria > Planctomycetota > Planctomycetia > Planctomycetales > Planctomycetaceae > SXXK01. Next base: position 18,178 of record JBPOIW010000189.1, read on the forward strand.
CGGAGGATTCTATGACGGGACAAACAGCGACATTACACATGGCGATGTCGTCATCCAGTCAGACGGCCAACTCGTCGTCGCGCAGAATGGTGTCATCACTCGAATCGCAGCAAATGGAAATGTCGATGCATCGTTTGGTGCTGGTGGAGTAGTCCCGTTCTTTCCCGGTGTCGTTCGATCACTCGTCTTGCAGGCGGACGGCAGGATTATTGCCGCAGGGAATGCTGGCAACAATTTAAATCGATTTACCGTTGCCAGGTACAACACGGACGGGACTTTGGACCACACCTTCGGCACACAGGGATGGGTAAGTTCCAGTTCTGGGGTACTAGCCGCGGTCACGCTTGATGACTTAGGACGCATTGTGCTCGCGGGACACGATTCCAACGGGACAAACAGTGATTTTCGAGTCACACGGCTCAACTACAATGGAACGCTGGATCTCTCCTTTGGTTTACAGGGAACAGTTCTTACAAACGTCCGTGGTGGTCATGATTACGCTTACGCCGTTGCATGCCATGTGGACGGGCGAATCGTCGTTGCCGGGTCCAGCCGTTCAACGGCAGGGAAGGATGATTTTGCCGTTGTTCAATATCAGACTGACGGCACGCTCGACTCATCATTCAGCAGCGATGGAATTGCCACCACTGCAATCGGAACGCTGAATGACGTAGCAATGGCCGTAACGATCAGCCAGGGCAACGTCATCGTGGGCGGGTACAGCCCGACGGCCACAGGCAGAGATTTTGCATTCGCGAAGTATACCTCCGGTGGCACTCTGAACACGAACTTTTCCTCCGATGGGAAAACCACCGTTGCGATGGGCACAGGCAATGATGAGATCCACGATCTGGTCGTGCAACCTAACGGGGCCATCGTCGCAGTTGGAGTCCTGGAGGGGACAACTGACACGTTCGCTGTAGCGAGACTCATCTCGTCCGGAACTCTTGATACGAGTTTTTCCGGCGACGGGAAATACACACTCTCGCTAAATTCATTTGATAGTGCCGCGTCGGGCGTGGCCTTGCGATCCGATGGACACATCGTTGTCAGTGGCCACAGCAGTGGCTATGTCGGCATCATCAACTTGACGACAACAGGAGTACTGAATTCCAGCTTCTCGGGTGACGGTGTTGTCAGAATACTTTTGAAGAGCGGTCAGAACGACGGCTATAAGTCAATCCTCGTCCAGCAAGATGGCATCTATCTGTGGGGAAATGGTCTTGCCCCATATCCCGAAGACATCACTGGTTACAATGTCTCCGACGTCGCAATTACTCGCCTTACAACTAATGGGCTGCCAGATACAGAATTCAGCAGAGACGGAACAGCGTACCACACGAGAGGGTCGAATCTGTGGGGCACAATTGGAGGTGGCGTAGCAGTTGACGGTTCTCTCGTAATTCTAGGTGAGGAATTCCTTGGATCTGAAGACAATGATTGGACCATCTCTCGCTTGAACAGTTCGGGAACTGTCGTTTCGTATGATCGATGTTCCTTCGGCATTTATCGGCGTGACGACCTTGAAGATTTTGTTCTTTTGCCCGACAACAGCATCGTGGCCGTGGGCTGGACTGCTCCAACCGTCTGGGGACAGGCAAACTTCCCTGCCACCCAATTTCCTTTTGTATCAGTGCTGGCAAAGCTCACACCGACTGGAGAATTTGACACCGCATTCTCCGTGGATGGCAAAGTTTCAGTTTCGACCAATGCAACAGCTCGTCGGGTTGCAGTTCAGCAGGATGGAAAGATTGTCGTCGCGTCAGAATCGTTGACATCCGATATCGACATCATTCTCACCCGCTACTCTCCCGACGGGACGCTCGATGTGAGTTTCGGAACCGGGGGAGTTGTTACAACCTCAATCGGCTCAAATGATGATTATGTCACCGACCTGATCGTTCAGCCCGATGGCCGAATCCTGATCTCGGGGTACACCACAAGTACCACAAACACAGACTTCATCGTGCGTCGACTGACATCCACCGGACAACCGGACACGACGTTCAGTGGTGACGGCCTGGTCGTGGAAGACATGGGCTACAATGATCGGGCCTATGCGGCGGCCGTGCAACCAGATGGCGCGATCGTAGTGGCAGGCATCCAGGACAGACCCTCAAACGACAGAGTGGCCCTGATGCGTCTCCTGCCAAACGGCAATCTTGATCCATCGTTTTCTGCAGACGGAAAGTATACCTCTGTCCTTACTTCTGGCGATAACGGGGCCGATGCAATTGCGATTACCGAGGACGGAAAACTTCTCGTGGTCAGTGGTGATATCGTCGCCATGTACGAACTGAATAACGCGCCGCAAATCACAACTGACGGCGGGCAGGCCTCCGTACAGATATCACTCACGGAGGGACTTACGACAGTACGTGACATCAATGCCTCAGATGAGGATTCGAATCCATTGAAGTTTGAGATCACAGGAGGTTTGGATGCGGGCCGATTTCAAGTTGACGCCGTGACAGGCGTACTCAGTTTCAAATCAGCCATGGATTTCGAGCAACCCGCGGATTCAGATTTTAACAATGGATATGAGGTCATCGTTCGAGTGACCGACGGCTGGTTCTCCGACCAGCAGTCAATGACGGTCAACGTAACGAATCAAAACGAAAGTCCAACCGGAATCGTGCTTTCCAGTTCCACAATCAGCGAGAATGCGGATTCGTCGTCAATTGTCGGAACACTAACCACCATTGATCCCGATGCTAACGGTACTTACTCCTTCACGCTTGTGTCGGGAACTGGCGATGGCGGAAATGCCAATTTTCAGATCAGCGGAAACCTGCTGAAGACAACAACTTCATTCGACTTCGAGACACAATCCAGCTATTCGATTCGCGTGAGAACCACGGATCAGGGCGGAGTAAATTTTGAACACGTTTTTCAAATATCTGTTATCAATGAGATTGATGGAACTGCTAGCCAGGATGCTTTCGTTCTGACATACACTTTAGTGGACGTGACCATCACTTTAGCAGTCAATGGAGGCGCTCCCGTCAATCAGGGCACATATCCTCTGACATCGCCTGTCACTATTTCGACTCTACAATCCAGCGATTCCGTACGAATTGTGGGAACATCAGGAAGCGACGTGTTCGCAGTGGCAGCTGCGACTCTCAAAATTAACGGTGCAGGCCTTGTCCTTGAGGGGCCTGCCGCCATCACAGTTGCCGGCAAGGTGGGCGCGGACCGTTACGAACTTGATGCGGATGCTCTGCTCGGAACCATCCGGCTCGAAGAAGAAGGGGAAGACATAGACACCATCGATTTCTCAGCAACCTCGACGTCAGCGGTCGCTTTGAATCTTGGAATACCTTCGACTCAGGTGGTCAACCCCCACCTGACCCTGACATTGAATTCCGGCAATGCCTTTGAAAATGCCGTGGGTGGCGGGAACAGTGATACTCTGACTGGGAATGCATTGGCAAATATCCTCACTGGTAACTCCGGCATCGACAGACTGACCGGAAATGCTGGCAACGATTCGTTGATCGGCGGACTCGGCGATGACACGTATATCTTTGGTGCGGCATCTGCAGCCGAAGCTGACAGTGTCACCGAGAATCTGAACGAAGGCACCGACACACTGAGCTTCGCTACTCTGACAACCAGTACCGTCATAAATCTTGCAACGACCGCGATTCAGTCAGTGCACACAAATCGGACATTGAAACTGAATTCCGCTGTTGCCTTCGAAAATCTTGTCGGTGGTTCTGGTGCCGACTCACTGTTCGGAAACAGTTTGGATAATACCGTGACTGGCGGTGCCGGGGACGACAAACTTATTGGAGCGACTGGCAACGACTTGCTGCTGGGCGGGACGCACAACGACACGTATTTTTTTGTTCCAACAACCGTCGCTGAAGCCGATCAGGTAACGGAGAATGTCAATGAAGGCATCGACACACTGAACTTCGCGTATCTGACGACCGGCGTCGTGGTGAATCTTGGATCGACGGCGATTCAGACGGTGCATACAAACCGGACGTTGAAGCTCAATTCCGCTTCTGTGCTTGAGCACATCGTCGGCGGGAGCGGTGCTGACACTCTGTTCGGCAACAGTCTGGACAACACTCTGACTGCTGGTGCCGGTGACGACCAACTTATCGGAGCCGCTGGCAACGACGTGATGCTGGGCGGAGCCGACAACGACACTTTCGTTTTTGTTCCGGCTACTTCGGCCGAAGCCGATCAGGTGAGCGAGAATCTGAATCAGGGCACGGACACGCTGAGCTTTGCGTATCTGACGACCAGCATCCTTGTGAATCTTGGCGCGACGTCGATTCAGTCGGTGCATCTGAATCGGACATTGAAGCTGAACTCCGCTGTTGTCTTTGAGAACATCGTGGGAGGTGCCGGTGCTGACACGCTGTTCGGCAACACTCTGAACAACAAGTTGTCTGGCAATGCCGGAGACGACAAACTTCTCGGGTCATCGGGCAGCGACGTACTGCTCGGCGGGCCCAACAACGATACCTATATGTTTGTTCCGAGCAACGCCGCCGAAGCGGATCAGGTGACGGAGAACGCGAACGAAGGCGTTGACACCCTGAACTTCGCTTATCTGACGACCAGTGTTGTGCTGAATCTTGGCTCGACATCGATTCAGACGGTGAATTCGAATCGTACGCTGAAGCTCAATTCTCTGAGTGCCTTTGAAAATGCGGTGGGTGGCACCGGCAGCGATACGCTGCTGGGGAATGCTGTGGCGAACCGCCTGACGGGAGGTCCTGGCGATAACATACTGGTCGGCATGGAGTCTGGCGATATTCTGGAGGCGGGCAGCGGTCGCGACATCTTGATTGGCGGTCCGGGACTGGATATCCTCAAGGGCGACGCTGGCGATGACATCCTGATCGCCGGGCGCACCACGAGTGATACCAGTGTGAGCAATCTCAACACACTTCGCGCCCAGTGGGTTTCTGCAAACCTCTACGCAACTCGCATTACAAATCTGCGAGCGGGCGTCGGCAGTCCGTTGGTTTCCTTGAAAGCCAGGACAGACGTTCTGAACGACGCAGGTGAGGATGATGTCTTGTCCGGTGGCACCGGCGTAGACTGGTTCATCCGAGCCACGGATGATGTCATCACTGACCTGTTCTCAGGAGAAATCCTGAATCTGCTCTGAGAAACAATCTTGCTGGCGCCGCGTGACGTGAATTCGGCACGTTTGAAACAACGAAGGCCTGAACCAATGTCGTTTACGGAAGGTTAAGGACAACCAGCGAGGTGCCCTGATCCTGAGGCTCAGAAAGATGACTTCTGTGGTGGGCGCAACGAGGCTGTGAGGTTATTGATTTCAAAGGAGGGATGAGTGCATTTCACAAACATTGGTCCCAAAATTCTCCGCATTCCGAATGGTAAATCGACGCTCTACTGCTTCCGATTCCACTGCCTGTAGAAACGTTGATGTAGCGATCTGCGGCGACATGCCCCGATATGAAAAGCAGACGCAGTCCTGGACGCATTGAGAAGATTACTTCTTGCACTCTTCACAGTCCTTATCGCAATGATCACAGTGTTCACACTGTGGATTCGGCAGGCGAGAGAAATAGGCGGGGCCGTAGTTCGACATGCCGTCGCTGATCGCATAGGGCTCGTATTCCATACGAAAGCCATCGCAAGGACGAGCAAACAAGTGGCCGAAGCCGCGTGGTCGAAAGTCGTCCGGTGCACAGCGTTGATATTGGGTCAGCGACGATGCTCGCGGCCGATACCAGTTCGTGTACTTGTCGAGCGGCAACGGAAAATGATTGAATCCGTTTCCCGCAGAACCGGGAGCACCCAGGTCCGGGGTCACTCGAATCTGACGAAAACCATTGAATGCGCCGGTCGGGAGAGTGGCGCTGCCGGTTCTCACCGCCGCAAATTTTGCGAGTGAATTAGTTGGCCTCGGGTGCTGTGACGAGGGCGAACCTTCAACAGGTGGTTGCCCGGCGTCCTGAGCCATGGTTGCGGCGTGTACCGTCAAAATCGCAACGACGTAAACGCAGAGAGAAGCGAATCGAACCATGAATGTCATCCTGACTTCAGAAAAAGCCCCGCTGTCAACGACCGTGTTGACCGGTATCAATGTCTTCGGATTGCTGCGATGAACTGCCGCAGCAGATTTCACAGGCGTGCCGGAAGTGCCCGGGATGATGCACCGATTCCTCAGCGGCTTCCGTTTATGACAGATATCTGCTGCGGGCGACGATGCGGAGAATCGGGCTGTTCCCGCAGATTTCCCCAATCGAAAAGGCTTAACATTCGACCTGATGAAGTCGCGAGAACCCTGACAGCCACAAAACCTGTCGGCCTTGAATGTCCGACGAACTTTTTATGGAGGATGTCCGGCCGCGGTTTCAAATCTTTGGAAAGATGAGTAGACTCCGCCCACGGTCGACCGGAACAGAGTTGAACATCGAAGCGCTGGCAAGGGGCCGGATGCGAAGGAGAAGTCGACCATTTCGCCTTGCCGTGAACTGAAAAACATGAATTCCCCCCTCACTGAATCGATTGAAGCGACCATCGATGTTCAT
>JBPOIW010000362.1:0-9059 GCA_052034165.1 Planctomycetota bacterium
AGCTCAGGCCGTTTCTTCTCCGGAGTGCGTTCCATCTTTTTGATGGGAGAATCACTGCCACTTTTCTTCTTTGGAGCGGCGGGCTTCAATTCCGTAGTTGCCGGTTTTTGATCTTCGGCCGATGCGACGACAACCAACTCTGTCGGTGCTGGCGATGTTTTGGCGTCTGATTTGACCTCCGCCTCTTCCTCCGCACCAAGGGAAGGTGACTGCTCTTCAACCGTTTGCGTCGTTGAGCCCCTTCTCTCTGATGTCCCGTCCGGAGTAACCACCGTCGTCTCCCCAAACGCCGGGTCACGTTGCTGGGCCAGGACCCACGATTCAATTCGAGGCTTCAAATAAAACAACAACGCCAGTGCTGCGAACACCAGCAATTGCACCCAGAACTTACGGCGGGCATCCGAAGGTGTCTTTTGTTGAAGTTGCGTCATGAAGAGATCTTCTGGCCAGCGTGCAAACAATGATGCTGAAGAATGGTCGGAACAAACAAAAAGCCCGACGCCTGCGAGACGTCGGGCCTTCATTGTACTCAAGGAAACACTCGAAGCAAAAATGACTCCGGCAACAAAGTGTTACACGAAAATCATTTCACGCTCGACCTCCCCGACTACTTGTTATTGCTCGTTACTCCAGGCCAATCGTCAGTCCGGAACGGAGTCAACGGCAGGCCCGCAGCGCTGAACATGTTGCAGACAGGATTGTCAGCCCAGGCGTAGCGAACGGCGACAGGATTCGGAGCGTTCTGGCTTGACACTTCAATCTTGCCGTCAGGCAGAATCTTTGCATCCGCCCACACAAATTTCTTGTCTTCTCCGGCAATCGCAAACCCGACAGGAGCAGCCACATCAAACGGACGCCAGCCCTTGTCGCTCTGCGCGACGTAGTCAAACGTCAGGACGATCTTTGCTTCCTGCTTTTCCATGCTCTTGTACTGAGGACTATGGAACGGAACGTCAATGCCGTACTCATTTGCAAGTGCCCAGCGAGCCAGTCGACGGCCAACGTCGACCTTGTTCTTCGGATGGATATCCTTGCCTTCACCAATGTCGATAATAACGGCTTCGCCGGTGTGCGCCAGTTTGCTCATCGTCATCGTCTGCGCTTCACGCAACTCCGCCCAATCGCTTTCCATTGGCTGAGCCTGCTCGGCCTTGAAGTCGGCCAGCTGAACCCAGTAGAAGGGGAAATCGCCCTGCCCCCATTCACTGCGCCAATTGGAAATCATCAACGGGAACAGATCGCGATACTGGTAAGCTCGACTGGCATTGCTTTCGCCCTGATACCAGATCGCTCCCTTGATCGTATAACCCAAATGAGACTTCAGGACGCCGTTGTAGATGTTTGCCGGACGGCTGTTCCCGTTCATTTGATTCTTGAGCTGCTGCAGGGCTTTCTTTTCGTCTTCGGTCAGTTCTGTCTTGGCGGACAGTTCCGCAAATTTTGCTTCGATGCCGGCCCAGCGTTCAAGAAGTGGAGCGTACTTTTCGTCTGCCTTCAGGACATCGCGATTGATCCACGCTTCGCAGGCGGAGCCGCCCCAGGCATTGTTAATCATGCCGATAGGGACGCCCGTTGTTTCCTGAAGCTGGCGAGCAAAAAAGTAGCCAACAGCTGAAAAACCGCCGACGGTTTCCGGGCTCGTGACCTGCCACTGACGATCGTGAGTCAGGATTGGTTCCTGGGTGCCTACCTGAGGAAAATTGATCATGCGGATGTGAGTGTTCTTCGCTGTCAGTTTCTCCAGATCCTGATCATTGGAGGAATTGACGCTCCATTGCATATTGGATTGGCCGGAACAGATCCACACTTCGCCAACCAGAACATCGTCAAAGGTGATTGTTTCATCGGCTTTGATTGTCAGCTGGTGAGGTCCACCGGCGGTCAGTTCGGGCAGCGACACATCGAATCGACCATCGGCGTTGGCTTTCCCGGAGATTGATTTGTCGGCCAGCGAGACGGTGACTTCCTGGCCGGGATTCGTCCAGCCCCAGACTTTGATGGGAGCCTTCTGCTGGACAACCATGTGATGGCCGAACACGTTCGGGACCTTAAGAGCCGCTTGTGCGTTCGCAGCTGCGAACAGCACGGCAAGGACGGTGAACAATCGAATTTTCACTCTAATTCTCCAATGGTGAGAAATGGAAAGGAGGGACCGAATCACCCGGTCACAAAACCAGCAGACGAAGCAGTGATATCCGCATCCTGGCTTTCTGAGACGGCTCGGCAAAATGACAGCTCTCAGAATTAAAGCAATCCTCCGCGAAGATTGCATCCGAACAGCCTCTCTCGCCACACGGTACGAAGCGTACGAGGATTCTGGAAAGTAACGGCCCTCTCAATCGACCACCCTCCGCCAAAGCCCGCGACATCATTTTGTCCCCATCATTTTGTCCCAGAAATCGTCCGCGAAACGGCGAGCCAGGTCGCCTTTCGCACCCGTGATGCCCCCAAAACGAACACCCCTCGCCAAGCGATTCGCCTCGTTTTGAGTTCCTGTGACGCTCGGTTATTATTCGGGGATGGCAGGATGTGTCTCGAACAAAGCCCACGGGGCGAGCAGAATCCGATCGCCATTTTTCATGACTCTGTCACAGGCGAGGCGGCTTGGTATGGCCAAAAGTCACGGCATTCAATTTGTCAATATTGTGGATTCGGTGCGTCCTCTGATCAAAGAGTGCACGATTCAGGATGTCGTGCGACGGCAGGCCCTGGGGGATTCATTTGTCCTGATCGACGTCCGCGAGGAAAGTGAATTCAGCGCGGGGCGAATTCCAGGGGCGAAGCATATTGGCAAGGGCGTGATCGAACGTGATATCGAAGAAATCATTCCCGATCCCGCGACACCGCTGGTTCTTTACTGTGGCGGTGGCTATCGCTCAGCCCTGGCTGCACATAACCTGCAACTCATGGGATATACCAATGTGATTTCCATGGATGGAGGATTTCGAGGCTGGAAGGAAAGCGGACTTGAGATTGACTCGTCGCCGTTGTAATCCTGCGTGCAGGAAGTTTCGTGGTATTTGCGATTGCCGGTGCGTCCTGAACACGGGCTGTCAGATTGTTGGTCAAATCACAACCCGAAGTGTCAGCGAGGGATTTGCGGAAACACTGGCGAACCGCAAAACCACAATTCCTCGCTCACCGGCGTGTTGATTTAATCGCTTCATCAGCCGCAGGGCGTTAGCCCCCGGTTGTTTTTCCTGGGTTTCAAAGGCGAAAACCGGACGCTAACGCGTTCCGGCTGATTAATTCAACAGGCTGTCATGCTTCGGGTTGTGAAAGTCACCTCAATCGATCCGCTGCTTTTCAATATCTTCTAAGTCCGACGACATTTCTGATCCACGCAGTTCTTATTGAGTCTCATCCTTCCTGTAACCCGCCATTCGATTTCGTGTCCCTCCTGTTTTCCAGCCTCCGTTTCGTGTGACAACATCATCATGCCGCAGACTGCCCCCAATTTTTCTATCCACTTTGATCGCGAAGATCGTTCCAACGCCGTTCGCGATGTCATCGCCACTCGTGAGCCGCACTCGTTGCGAACGTTTACGCCCAGCCAGGCGGTTCTCGCGAAGTCCGCTGGAGTGTTCCATTGGACGCCGGAAGGTCGCCGACTATTCGACTTCACGTCCGGTGTGCTGGTCGCGAATCTCGGCCATAACCCCAAACGCTGGATGGCTCGCTTCACCGAGTACCTCGGGTGGAATCCATCTCATTTTAATTCTCACGAAGACGGATTCTTTCAGGCTGTCTCGCTGACAGCGTACAACGCCATCACTGAACTTGAAGCCGAAGCCAGCCGACGCCTTGTTGCGAATCTGCAGGCCAGCAAAGGTGGCAATCGTCTGGAGACGGTGATCTGGTCCGCATCTGGTTCTGAAGCCGTCCAGAAAGCACTTTGGGCCTGCATGAAGCGTGACCCCAAACGCGAAGGCATCCTGGCGACTCGTTTCGGTTTCCACGGCAAGAAAGGTCTCAGCGGCGCGGTGACGGGATCGGAATCAGATCCGGATCGCGATCCTCGAGTTCACTTCATTAGCTTTCCGCGAGAAGAATGTTCGGATATCGACAATCCAAAGAAGGCGTTTGATCCGGCTCCTTATCGAGCGGAACTGGAACGCATCTGGAAAGAGACCAACGGCACGATCGGTTGCCTGATCACGGAGCCGTATCTCGGCGGTGGCGGCAGCTTTCATCCACCGAAGGACTACCTGCCGATGCTGCAGCAGTTCTGCCGTGAGCATGACATCCTGTTTATTCTCGATGAAGTGCAGGCCAACTTTGGTCGTACTGGCGAGATGTATGCTTTCGAAGCGTACGGCATCGAGCCGGATTTTGTCTGTCTCGGAAAAGGTCTTGGCAATGGCGTTCCCGTCAGTGCGGCCGTCGGTCGACGCGATGTGTGTGATCCGATGGGTTACGGAGCAACCTCGGACACATGGAGCGCTAACCCGCTTTCGTCTGCGGCGGTGCTGGCGACGTTGGACGAATTTGAAACGACCGACATCATCGCGAGAACTCAGCATCTGAATCAGATCTTTGTCGACGGCCTGCGACGCTTGAAGCAGACCGGCTTGATCGTCAACGTGCGTGGCGAAGGCATGGTGTTTGGCATTGAGTGCGGTCCACACGGCGACAAGACTCCGAATCAAGTCGCCAACGCGATCGTCGAGCGCTGCTACAAAGGCAACGCGGACAATGACGGGATTCACTTGCTCGGCCCATTGGCGAACTGCGTGATTCGCATCAGTCCTCCGATGTGCATGACGGATGAGGATGCTAAACATTCGTTGCAGTTGCTGTTTGATTTTGTGAGTGATGTGGCGCAGGGTTAGTCCCGAAACACGCGAACTTTTCTTTCGCCACCGGGTTTACCCCGGTGGTTTACTGGCCTTTGCACTACGCCGGTCGCACCTGAATTTGGGATGGGAGTAGTGCAAAAGCCTATCTCCACCGGGATAAACCCGGTGGCGTAGTTTCGTTGAGGGCTCGCCCTTTGGAACAACGACCTCATGTTTCGCCTTCTGGCTTTTCATCATGGACGACGACTGGATCGCGAGTTTCTGCTGGTCAGTGACAGCAGTTACGTGCTCGGTCGCGCGGATGATGCGGGGCTGCAGACGACATGGGACGATCGGATCTCGCGACGCCACGTGGAGATTACTGTCGATGCGACCGGCGTCCAGCTGACTCGCCTTTCGGACGCTTCCAACCCGATTTTTGTCGACGGTGCAGAAGTCAGCAACTCATCGTTGTCGTCCGGTCAGTCGTTTGTCATTGGCTCGTCACGATTTGAATTGCAGCAGGTGACTCAGACGGATTCGCCTGGTAATCAGATCGTGCAGCAACTGGCGATTGATCGTCAGCAACTTCAGCGAGTGCGCTACGATGACGCTGCCAAACGCATTGAAGTACTGACCAGCCTGCCGGCCGTGATTCGCGAATCAGGAGTTGAACGTGACCTGCACGTTCGCTTGGCCAGTCTGTTGCTGGCCGGTGTGCAGAATGCCGATGGCGTTGCGATCGTGGGATTGTCCGAGAACCTGCGGCCGCGAGTCTTTCATCAGGAGCAGCGATTCGAAACCGGTACTCTGATGCAGCCCAGCGTGCGTTTGATCTCCAACGCCATGGAACAGCAGACGACGGTGCTGCATGTCTGGGACAAAAGCAACGCCTCGGATTCGCTTTACACACAGGTCGCGGGCTTTGGCTGGGCCTATTGTACTCCGTTCGCAGATCTCAGCGGCGATCGAGCACTCTATATCACGGGCCGTAGTGAACCGGACAATCCGGAAGCCGGTGAACGCCGCTTGCATGCAGACATCAAGTTCACGGAATTCATCGCTGACATCGTCGGATCATTGCAACGGCAGCGACGACTCGAACGTCAGCAATCCGGCCTGCGTCAGTTCTTTTCCCCACCGATTCTGGAAGCGTTGGGACGAGATCTGGACACATCGCTGCTGGAGCCTCGTGAATGCGACGTCACGGTCTTGTTCTGCGATCTACGCGGGTTCAGTCATCGAGCTGAAGAAGAATCAGACAATCTCACCGGGTTGCTTGAACGAGTCAGTCTGGCTCTGGAAGTCATGACCAGTCAGATTCTGCGGTTTGGCGGAGTCACCGGAGATTTCCAGGGCGATGCGGCCTTGGGATTCTGGGGCTGGCCGATTAATTCCGACGAGAGTGCATTAAATGCGTGTCGAGCGGCCCTGGCCATTCGCGAAGAATTCAGCAAAGCTCAGGCGGATCCCGAGAATCCTCTGAAAGATTTCGAAACCAGCATCGGGATTGCTCATGGTCGAGCGGTCGCGGGTAAGATTGGAACTCGCGAGCAGGTCAAAGTCACGGTTTTTGGGCCGGTTGTGAACCTGGCAAGTCGTCTGGAAAGTATGACTCGCGAACTGCACGTGTCCGTTCTGATCGACGAATATCTCGATCAACAGATCCGTCAGAAGATGCCACCAAGCGAAGGTCGTGTTCGTCGGCTGCTGCAAGTGCTACCATACGGCATGGACCGACCGCTGCTGGTCAGTGAACTGGTTCCGGCCGAGCATCGTTTGCCGATGTTGACGGATCAGCATCTGGCCGACTTTGAAAAAGGTGTCACATCATTTATCGCCGGGCAGTGGGGAGATGCATGGAAGTTTCTGCATCGCATGCCGGCCGAGGACAGAGCTCAGGATTACCTGTCCATGTTGATTACGCAGCATGATCGCAAGTCGCCTGCAGATTGGGACGGAATCGTTCGCATGAAAAAGAAATCGAGCTGATGGTTCATTGCAATCTTGATCAGGCTGATGCAGAAACGGAACTTCTGCTGCGACTGAGAGCCACGCCGGAGATCTTCACAATGATCTCCGAATGTTCGGCCGCAGAACTCTCCGGCCAGCGAAAACTGCGAGAACACTTCGATCAGGAACTGGTCCGAGCCGCACTGTCGCTGCATGAAGCCCGAACGAAGGCGATGGGTTCCTTGCCGAACGCAGAACAACTGTGGCTCACGCGAGTGGGACTGGAACAATCAACGGCCTGGGAGGTTGCTCGACACAAGGCCCAGCGATTTGCGTCAGCCGAGCAGGTCTTCGATTTGTGCTGCGGCGTTGGCGTCGATGCCGGAAACATCGCGGCTCATACAAATGTAGTCGCCGTGGATAATGAGCCTTCGATGTGCCTGCGGACAACCTGGAATGCGGATGTCTGGGGACATGGCAGTCGCATGGAATCTCGCTGTCAGGATGTGTCCGGCGACTTATGGGCCGACAAGATTGTGCATGTCGATCCGGATCGGCGAGCAGGCAGTGATCGTCCGACGAAACGCCTGGAATTGTATCAGCCGAACCTCGAATGGATGCAGAAGCTGACCCGGACGGCGACAGGTGGCGGCATCAAGATTGGTCCGGCCAGTAACTTCCTGCAAAAGTTTCCCGGCTGCGAAATTGAGCTAATCAGTCTGCACGGAGAATGCCGCGAAGCCACGGTCTGGTTCGGATCAATGGCGGGCCCGCATACGTTCCGAGCCACCGTGCTTCCGGCCGGAGAATCGCTGAGCGAAGATCCGTTGTCGGCCTGGACCAACACAACTCCGACGCCCGGTGCCTACTTGTTCGACCCGGATCCGGCGATTGTCCGATCGGGATTGCTGGACGTGATGGCCGAGCAAAACAGTTTGTTGCGACTGGATGCTGAAGAAGAATATCTCACGGCTGATCAGATTCCGGGGACGGCGTTTGTGACCGCGTTCAGGATTGAAGCCGTTCTATCTAACAGCGTGAAGGAACTCAAACAGTATCTTCGCAAGAGTCCTTCGCAGCACTATGAGGTCAAGTGTCGTCGGATTTCAATTGAAGCGGATTTGGTGCGACGACAGCTTCCCACGGGTTCCGACCCGCCGCGAGTTATCATCTTTGCAAAGGTTGCAGGCCGAGGTGCGATCGTGGTTGCTCATCGGATCACAGGAGCATCGTGATGCTTGTGCGTGGCTGGGCACTATGCTGCTGTCTGTTTCTCGCAGGCACCCTCTTTGCGCAGACGGATGAATGGCCGGATTACCGCAGCGTCGCGACTGATTTAGTCGTGCCGGCGATGGTGGAGGCGGAGCCCGGAGCAGCTCTGCGAGTTCGACGGACTTTGTCGGAGTTTAATTCGAAGGTCTATTGCTCGCTCTACTTGCCGTCTGACTGGCGGCCGGGGCAATCGTATCCGTTGATTGTGGAATATGCCGGCAATGGCGGATATCGCGATGCATTGGGCGATGAATGCAGCGGCCGACCGGAAGATTGCAATCTGGGTTATGGTATGTCGGCGGGCAAGGGATTCATCTGGATCTGTCTGCCATATCTCAACAACGAAGGTAGCGAGCTCGCTTTGACCTGGTGGGGCAATCTGCCGAACTATGATCCTCAGCCAACTCTGAAGTTCTGTCGAGCGGCCGTGAAGGATGTGTGTGCCAACTTCGGAGGCGATACAGACCGTGTGATTCTCACCGGTTTCTCACGCGGAGCGATCGCCTGCAATTATCTGGGACTCTATGACGACGAAACCGCCGAATTGTGGCGAGCCTTCGTTCCGTGCAGTCATTACGACGGAGTGCGTCGCTGGCCGTATCCTGACAATGATGCGGCTTCCGCGGCCGTTCGACTGAAGAGACTCGAGGGCCGACCTCAGTTCATTTGCGGCGAACGAGATCAGACTGAACAGACGCGAAAGTATCTGGCGTCATTCGAGCTTAAAAACATCACCTATGCCTCGACCGGATTTCGCAACCATTCCGACCAATGGATCCTGCGACCGTCGTCGACCCGCGATCGCCTCCGAAAATGGCTGGACGAAGTGATCCAATCTTCCGGGGCCGCGAAGAAAGAGACTCAATAAGGGGCTGTTGACTGATTCGCACCCTGCAGCGTCAGTCTTGAAGTTGCGGATTTGGAACCATCCCAACCCGAAACGTGCGCGAGCCGCAGGGCTTGCGAACTGAGTCGTCATCTGCTGAAAGGTGGATGGCAATAAACGGAGAGGTCGTCAGAGATGGTGGCCGAAACCTACCCAGGCTGGTCCGTACT
>JBPOIW010000364.1:0-20470 GCA_052034165.1 Planctomycetota bacterium
TCAGGAATCGGGAGAACATCAGCGAAGGCAGTGATTTACTGCAGCTTCTCCAAGGATGGATCAATGCGGATTCGGCACTCACTCAAGGCGTTCGTGCCCTTCATACTCATGCTGGCAGCCGGGCGCAGCGTCCAGGCTCAGTATGGCCCTCCAGGTCCACAGCAGCCGATGCCGCAGGGGGCTTACCCGAATGGATACAGTCCGTATCCGTCGCAGTCGCCCTATCAGAACCTCTTCGATCAGACGTACAACTCTGATGGGCTGTGGTTCAACAACTCCAACAACGGGTTCGGACCATTCAACAGTCCGCGCAAATGGACTTTTGGAGTCGACTACACACGAACTCGAACTCGCAAGTTAAGAGGCATTGTCGGGGCCGAGGGCGTTCAAACTTATCTGCAACAGAATGATCCGGCCAGCGACGGACTTGTCACGGGCCTGGAATACTATAACTACTTTGATGCGGGCTCCGGGTCGCTGATCCCTCAGCTCGATAATGACGGGATGCGGCTCACCGGCGGATTCACAAACGCCGATGGCTCCGGGCTTTTACTCAACGCTCAATTCAGCGGAGCAGAGACAGCCACATTCGATGCCCGAGCGATCGCGCTGGCTGGTCGACTGGATACGTTGACAGCACTTCAAATGCAGTCCTCTGCTGGAAGGCCAAGTGGAGCGGCCTTCAATGCAGGAGGTCGCAATGACTATGATATCGTGCAAAACGATATTCTTGCTCCTGGTGTTGTTTTCGATAGCACCGACAGCACAAGCTACGGTTTTTACGGGACGACATTTGATATCCTTGACCGTACGGTGCTTAATCTTTACGGCATGCCGGTGTTAACGGGCGATCCACAGCTGGCTACGAATGAGCAGAATGGCGGAACTGTCCCGTACGATCTTCAGTACATACTGAGGCATCAACTGAACACCTATGGTGGATCGATGGACTGGGCGTTCTCACCGACAATTGATCGCGGCAATCTTGTCGTCCGACCGATCTTCGGGGGTCGCTATAACCGCATCGACGAGACGTTCAACTTTTACGGCGAATCAACATTGTTGGCCTACGGCCCAGCGGATGGGGATTCTCCTGTGAACGCGAAAGTATTCCCGGTTGGCGACGGCCGAGTCAGTGGAACCGGAAATAACACTTCCCTCATTCCGGATACTCCGGGAGAGGGCGGTACCCCGGATTTCAGAGCACCAACGAATACAACTCATCTGATTGTTAAGTCATTCATCAACAGCCACGTGACAAGCAGCCTTGCCGGCCCCGAATTCGGTTTCCAATATGAACTGGGTGATCGCAAGGGCGTAAGGTTTTCGGGCACGACACGCGTCGCTGCTATGTTTAACGAAGAAAAGATTCACCTGAGTGGCGACAATATCGGCAACTTCATGGGTGTTGAAGTGACACCGGACCCCGTCACCGGAGCCAATCTGCTGACTCGAATGTTCGACACGAACACAACGCAGGGCCCATCTCAGAACGCCTTTACGGATCAGGACACCACAGTGCATCTGTCGCCGTTGTTTGAGCAGGGGCTGAATGTGCAGTTGCCGATCTTCGGAGGCGTACCTGTTCTGAAAGATATCCAGTTGCTGGAAGAGGCCAATCTGAATCTGGGCTGGACCTGGTTGTGGGTTGGAGAGGTTGCTGATCCCAACGAATCAATTCTCTATCAATCCAGTCCACTTCTGAACGTCTTCCCGACGATTCAAACAGAGCGTGGCAACCTGTTCCAGAATACGCTCAGCGTCGGTGTCAACTGGAATTACTGAAACTGCTGGAAACTCAGTAGCGCTGCACGGCCGGAACTGCCGTGCGGCGAGTCTCAGGAATTCAGGCCCGCGTGACGGAATTGACAGCAAGAACTATCAGCGTCGCTTCGAGACTCAGGATGTTGCATTTTGACAACAGTCTCCTGAAGGGCCTGAGGTATGATCGACGCTCCACACACTCGAACTGATCGCCGCTTTCGACTGGGCGGTTCCAGTGTTCTCCGCCATGTGGCCCCCAAACCTGTCGGCATCATCAGCATAGGGCTCAGACAGCAGACGGTCACGATCCTGGGAGCCGTCAGGACTGATGTTCATGTCCTGTCACAATCTCCCCTGGCCGTTGGACAGCATCTGACCTTCATCGTCAGTTCTTCCTCGCGTGGGCCGGAAATTGCCATTCCGGGCATTGTTCATTGGGCGAATCCCGATGGAACAGGCACAGAAGCAGGCATTGCGCTGCAGGAACCAATCCCCAACGAAATCGCATTGAAGCTGCCGGGGTGCGAACGAGAAAGCATCCGGTATGCCTGCCGAATCCATGGCAAAATGCTTTGGATTGACGGAGGCCCAAAATCTCAACCCGCAGTTGTGATCAACTACTCGCGAGACGGAATGTGTATGCAGGTTCCGGCTGCGGTTCCTGTAGAGTGTGATGCACAGTTTGTGTGGTGGACGGAAGAAGAAGAACATCGGATTGACGGCGTCGTACGCTGGGTGATCGGCCAGGACGATGGATTTCTTACCGGTTGTGAACTCATCAAAGAACCCGGCTATCACCTTGCAGGCGTGCGACTCTGAGCATCCTGCAACGTCCCCGGGATTGCGTTCAGGCCCAGCTGTTCATTAAGAGCTACGCAGCAGCGTCCATTCCTCGCAGAAACAATCGGACCGACTTTCGGACTTCTTCAGCGGGCGGTATCTCAAGCGGCTGAAATCCCGCGCACATCATGGGCAACGGTGGCATGACAAGTCCAAGAAGTCGTGCCGCCGCCCAGTGCGCGTCCGGGATGCGAAGAATGCCGCTCTGATCAAGTTGAGACAGATAAATCGCCATCTCCCGAAGACCTCGCCCAAAACCCGTCTCGTAGATCAGTCGCGCATTGTCCGGGAATCTGCGTCCCTCCGACATCAGCAGAAAGCACATACACGCTCCATCTTCTGACAACAGAATCTGTAACAGCGCGTGAAAATACTGTGTCAACATTTCCTCCGGATGAATGTGATCTGCATCCAGCTCCGGCAATGACGCAAAAACCTCTTCAGCCCGTGTTTTCACGGCCTCTTCAAAGAGCTTTTCTTTGGACGGGAAATGATTGTAAACCGTCGCCTTGGAGACTCCGGATCTGGCGGTGACCTGATCCATACTCGTATCCGCGAAACCCTGAGCCATAAACAGCTCACGCCCCGCATCAAGGATCTGGCGTCGCTTCTGTTCTGACCGGCTTAATGGTTCTTCAGAAGGTAACGGCGGCAATGTCAGGCTCATATTGCACTCCTTTCGCAGGGTGGTTTTCCGCAGATGAAGATCCTCGAGAACTGGCCGTCAGGTGGCCATCCTGCATCTCGATAATTCGATCCGCAATATCCAGAACTCGTACGTCGTGTGTTACCATCAGAATGGGACGCTTCTGCTCTCGCGCAAGACTCTGCAGCAGATTGACAACTTCACGCCCCGAAGTCCCATCCAGCGCTGCTGTGGGTTCATCGGCAAGCACCAGTTCGGGCCGTCCCACCAGGGCTCTTGCAATCGCAACGCGTTGCTTTTGACCTCCGGACAGCCGCGACACATGATAATTCATTCGTTCTCCCAGGCCCACCTGCTGCAGAATGTGAGCAGCCCGTTCACGCCCTTCTTTGACACTAACGCTCGGCTGCAGATCAAACATCACCTGCACATTCTGCAGGGCCGTCAGGTAGGGCAGAAGATTGTGTGCCTGAAAAATGAAACCGATCTTACGGCGCAGTTGCAGCAGATCATTTTGCGACGCATTGTGTAACGTATGGCCCAGCACATCAAGTCGCCCTTCCTGCAGCTTCCGCAACCCGGCAATCAGCGTCAGCAGAGTCGTCTTGCCGGATCCGGATGGCCCGGTCAGAAGTACAATTTCACCCGGCTGAATGGCGAGTTCCACATCAAACAGAATCTGCTTGCGCAACTCACCCTGCCCAAACGAAAAATTGATTCCCTGACCAGTGATCACAGCGTGTGAATCTTCTGTTCTCATACACGACCTCACTTTCCGAATCAGAATACGTCCGCAGGGTCCGCTGATCGCAGTTTGCGAACGGCCAGCATTCCGGAAAACGTACACATCAGAATAGTTGCGAAGATCAGAAAAAGGCCTCGCATCGGCTCCATGTACAATGGCAACTGAGTGACTTTGCGCAGGCCTGCATACATGGCGGCCGCGACCATTGATCCCGGGATGAATCCCATGGTGGCCAGTTGCACGGACTGCCCCAGGACGAGCTGAAAGAGATAACCGTCGGAGAATCCCATGGCCTTCATCGTGGCATACTGCGGCAGATGATTCGTGACATCCGTATAAAGGATCTGATACACGACGATGAAACCAATAAAGAATCCGACGACTGTCCCAGCAGTAAAGATGATTCCGATCGGTGTTGCGGAGCGCCAGTAGATCAGTTCCAGTTCTTTGAACTGTTCCACAGTCAAAACCTGGACTTCTTTTCCGAGCAGCTTTTGAAACTGTTCCTGCGCAGAGGCAACAGAAATTCCGGGCACCAGCTTTACAACACCCACGTCGATCTCCCCGGATTTTCGCTCCGGGAAAAGTCGAAGGAAATTGGCATGGCTCAGCAGAACATTGCCGTCAACCCCGAACGAAGCTCCGAGATCAACAACGCCGGCCAGTGTCATGCGACGTCGATTGAGTTCGAGTTCTACAGGCTCGCGTCTTTCGACGGCTCCCACGACGTCACCAAAGCGGGGTCGCGCCATGCGATCATACAGGAATACGTCCGTGTTCCGAAGCTGTTGCAGATGCTGTTCAATACCGGGCAGTTTGAGTGACGCGTGATCGGTTTCAATGCCGTAACATTGAATCGACCGCATCTCTCCGTTCCACGGATTCTTCCATTCCCCCGGAGCAAGATAAATTGAATAGACGTCACTGACATCAGGACTTCCTCGCAGACGATACAGAAGCCGACTGGAGAAGACCTTGCTGTGCAGCAAATGTTCATACTGGCTGTGGACAATCACCAGTTCGCCGTTCATTGAACCGTGAAAAACCACGGCACTGGCAAACAAAGCCTTCATTAATCCCAGTTGCATCCACATCAATACAACAGAGACCATAACTCCGGCAACGGCTGCAAACAGCTTCATCTTCTCATGCTTCAGCTGCAGCCACGACAACGGGATTCGCTGACTCATTGTGGCAGCCCCTGCGGTCCGGCCGGAGTACTCGCATCAGTCATGTCCGTGCTTGAGGAATGCGACCTGGAAGTTTCAATCGTGACCTCAACCTTGGCCCACGACAGTCCGGAAACTCGCTGGCCGTCTTTGTCGTCCAGTCGAATTCGAACTTCCACAACACGAGCATCGGTATCATCAACCGGATCACTCGAAAGCACATCCTTGCGGCCGATCAAGCGGCCGACTTCAATGACGTGTCCCCGCAGCGTTGTGTCAAGATTTCTCATCGAAATCGTTGCCGGCTGGCCCACGGCCACTTTCAAAATATCTGACTCGTGAACCTCGGCGACAACATCCATCTGGCGTGTATCACCAAGATCCAGCACCCCTTCTGATCCTATTCGTTCTCCCACACGCGTATGAACTTTCAGAATCTCTCCGTCGATCGGACTCCGAATCATTGAGATCTCAAGATCCGCCTCAGCACGCTGCACTGTCGCACGAGCCCTCGCGACTTCGGCCTCTGCTTTTTCAAGATCGACAACTCGAACTTCTGCCAACGCCACCAGCGCAGATTCATGCTGGGCCAGTTCACGCCGGAGCACATCGACGTCTGCAACTCGCGTATCCAGATCATCCTCAGAAACAGCCTTATTCTTTCGCAGCTCCTGAGCACGCTCAAGTTGTTTCTCGGCGAGCTTCAGGCGTTCGCGAGTCCGTGCAATCAGCTCCTCCTGGGCTCGAAGGTCACCAGCCTTTGCGCCAGCTTTGATCTGAGCCAGAGATTTCTCCGCAAGCAACACGGAGGCTTTGGCGAGATCAACGTCGGCCTGCTCTCGGCGATTGGAGTCAAGAATTGCCAGCACTTGCCCGGCATGAACTCGGTCGCAGACGCGAACCATGATCTTCTCCACAACAGGTGGCTCCATCACTGACGGCGCGTTGACGTGGATCACTTCGCTTTGCGGTTCAATTCGCCCCAGCGCTCCCACGCGGAATTCTGATAAAGGGGCTACGGGGGCCAGGGCGTTCTGCTTGGCAGCAGGAAGAGACCGGTTCGCAGCGAGGGCTCCTGCCATGACGACCGCTGAACAGAAAACAAAAATCAAGGTTTTACGCATAGTCCACCAGAAATGAACGGTTCAGTTTAGTTTCTATATCATAGACACTGAACCGTTCAGTTCAATTGTTTTCCCGGCGATATTTTCGTCTTCGCGACCGGCACAACCCGCAAAATCCCCACAAACCGCCAAATCCACTCAAGCGGAAAGGTTGGATCTTTCGATTAACCGAAGAGCGAGCGATGTGTCGTGCGACCATTGCACCGCAGTTTGGAGTATGAGCGAGCTTTGTCGCTGGAGAATGCAGATGCCGATTCGAAGGTCCGTCCTGAGTGCCATTGGACTTCTGGTTTTTGGAACCGCAGTACTCCATGGTCAGCAGAATGACCCATTTGCGGAATGGGACCGACAGAATCCGCGCCCCACTGCCAGGAAGGCTGCAACAAAAGCGCCGGTGACGGGAGTGAAGTATTTTTCTCCGGGGTCTGAGGAAGAAGTCTCTTCCGAGAATGCACCTTCAGACACACCGGACAACAGGGCCTTCGAGGTCGCTCGCAAGCGGATGCGTGAACGTATCGAGTCGGGGACCGCAAACAAGGCTGCGGCATCGCAGAAATCCCTCGCCTCCGCGAATGCCGCCAGGCCCGGAACAAAATCATCCTCTGCCTCCGGCCACACCGAGAAGCCTGCAGTGGACACCGATCGTCCTGTCGCCGAGTGGGATGTGTCCACGGCAGGAGGAAAGCTGAAGAACAATGAGAAAACGAAGACCTCCCCGGACCGATCGCCGAAGCAGGCATCCTCGGGAAAGGTGATGCCAGCAGCTTTTGGGGAGACTCCTCGAAACTCCGGCTCGAAGATTGTTCAGGTGAGTCAGTCTGACGCCGATTTCGAGGTGGACTCTGAGTCATCAGAGACAGCAGAAGAAGAGAATCCATTCGCCAACTATCTTGAACAATCGACCAGTTCAAAGAAATCTGCCGAGATGCCTCCGGAGTTCAGTGAAGACGTCGCATCGGGAGACGAGGAAGAGAAGGCGGAGGCTCTTCTGAAATCAGCTCCTGCTTCTCGAAAAGCTGCGACCATCGCGAAGCCCGGCGCCCAACTGAGTTCATCAAAGGCTGCCGCAACAAAGACGCCCGCCGAAAAGGCTGCCGCATCAAAGGCTCTTCCGTCCAAATCTGTCCCGGCGAAGTCGGTCGCAGTGAAGGCCGTATCGGCAACTCGATCTTCCGAAGCATCGTCGGCAAAGGGATCCGGGATTGCTGGTGCAGATTCAGGTCCTCAGTCGCCTGGGGTTACGGTCCAGTGGGTTCGTCGTGGCGAGTTCAATGTGGGCCAGGAATGTGACATCGATCTTGTCGTCCAGAATACAAGCAAATCCGCTGTCCGAAGCGTGATGACAGAAGCCAACATTCCGGATGGGCTTGAACTTGTTGAAGCAAAGCCACCGGCCATGGAAGGCTCAGAAACGCCGACCTGGACATTCGGAGAACTCAAGCCCGGGGAAACTCGCACTGTTGCGATGAAGGTTATTCCACGTCAACGTGGCGACGTTCGTCTTGATGCGTTCGTACGGATGACCGGCTTTTCCTCTTCGGAATTTTCCGTACAGGAGCCGCTGATCAGCGTCGAAGTCAGCGGACCTGAGACTGTCGAAGTCGGACAGCAGGCCGGTTACGTAGTGAAAGTCTCGAACCCCGGAACAGGGCTCGCCAACAACGTGGTGATTCAGGCCGCGATTCCCGAGGGACTGGAACATCGCAGCGGCAGCATTCTGTCCATTGATATTGGTACGCTTAACGCGGGAGAATCGCGTCAGGCAAAGCTTAGCCTGACCGCGGTCAAAGGCGGCGTTCAGGAAGTTGCCGTGCGAGCCATCGCATCAGGCGATCTGACGGACGAAACCACGGCGACCGTCACCATTGCTGAGCCTCAGCTTAAGATCGCGATCAACGGGCCGGAAGAACAACTGGCCGGACGAACAAGCGACTACACGATGTCCGTCTCAAATGCTGGTGGCGTTCCATCGGAGAACGTTCGGGCCAAGTATCGCATTCCACAGGGATTCGAATTCGTCTCTGCCAATCGAGGCGGCAAATACAGCAAGACGGATCATTCGATCGAATGGTTCGTGGGAACGTTGCAGCCGGATGGATCGAGTGATTTCAGTTTGACTCTGCGAGCCACCGAACCAGGTGAGCTATTGCATCAGGCCGGTGTAATTTCCGAACATGGCCAGGTCACGATGTGTGACTACAACACTGTTGTGGAAGGCATGGCCGCGTTGGATCTGAAGATTGTGTCCAGCAGCCGGGATCTGGCCAAGGGCGACGATGTCACATGGGAAGTGCATATCCGCAACACAGGAAGTCGCGAAGCATCGAATGTGGGGATGTCGTGCGAGTTGCCGTCAGGAATTCAGCTCGTGGACGCAGAAGGTCCATCCGAACACATTGCTGAGAACGGAGTTATGGTGTTCCGTTCTCTGCCAACGATCGCTCCGGACGAAGAGATTATCTACTCCATTCGAGCCACCTGCCTGCGGGAAGGCAATCATCGCCTGCGTCTGCGAGTCGCCAGCGAGTCGATTTCAGAACCCCTGATTGGCGAAGAATCAGCAACCGTTGTTGAACGCTGATGGTGAGTTTTCTTCGGATCAGGCATTGATCACGCAACTCCAAAGTATTCCCGAATGAACTGACGGCGGTCTGCGCTCTGCACATATTGTACGAGCGCATACAGCTTCTTTTGATCTCGCAGGAGCTTAGCAGCGCGACCTTCTTCGTCGGCCAGCGATTCAGGCAGGTCGCCTTCCACGATCAGGTTGGAAAGATCAATTTCATCCTCGATGACGCCATGTCTTTGCAATAGAGACAGGACGGTCTCAACCCGTCGATCATGACGCTGGCGGTCACAGAGACGCTCCCGCAACCATTCGATACCAAACGCGCGAATCTGTTCTGTGCTGTGCGTGAGATGATGATAAACGCGTTCGCAGAATTCTGCGTCGGGGTTCGTCCAGCGTATAAATTCAATCTGAGTATTCAGATCTCGCTGGTCATACAGCAAAGTACACTCCGACGGCTTGCCATCTCGACCCGCGCGGCCGATTTCCTGATAGTATGACTCCATCGAACCAGGAATGTCTGCATGAACCACAAAGCGGATATCTTCCTTGTCGACTCCCATTCCAAAAGCGTTGGTCGCGAGGACAAGCCGAGAACGCCCCTTCATGAAGTCGTCCTGAATATTGCGACGCACATGCCGATCCAGATCCCCGTGGTAGCAGACATGATCCACGCCGGCCGACTGTAGCCGCTCACTGAATTCGAGCAGCGTTCGAATCAGCGTGAAATAGACGATGCCGCTCCCTTTTGAATCCGGGGCCAGCCAGCGATCGAACACGGCCTGCATCGATTCTTCCTTTTCGTCGGCCTCCCAGACTTCTTCCACGCGAAGGTCAAGGTTCGGACGATCAATCCCTTCATGAAATGTTCGGACGTCGGCAACGTCAAGTCCCAGTTGACGAACGATGTCCTGCTGCACGTCGGGTGTCGCCGTCGCAGTCAACGCCATCGTGACGGGATTTCCCAGCATGGCCCGAAACTCGGCCACGCGAGTATAGTCGGGCCGAAAATCATGGCCCCACTCACTGATGCAGTGGGCTTCATCGACGGCCAGCAGCTTCACCTCTCGTTTTGCAATGACCTCCAGAAACTCCGCTTTGCGAAACCGTTCCGGAGTCACATACAGCAAACTGTAGTCACCTCGCGCCACTGCGGCATATCGCTTCTCCCGATCTTTGCGGCTCAGCGATGAATTCACAAACGTGGCGGAAATCCCTTTCGCCTGCAAGGCATCCACCTGATCTTTCATCAAGGCGATCAGCGGAGAAAGAACGAGTGTGATTGGCGGTCGTCCACCATTATTACTGTCGCGCAGCATCAGGGCCGGGATCTGAAAACACAGCGACTTGCCACTTCCAGTGGGCATAATCACCAGGCTGTGTCGACCCGCATTCACGTGTTCGATGATTTCCGCCTGTGCTCCCCGGAACTCCGAATACCCGAAATAGTGCTGGAGAAGTTCATTTGCAGATCTCATATCTCAGAGTCGATCCCACACATGTTGCCAAAAACCAACAATCAAATCCGATCCTAACCAGCACTATAACTGACGTCGCCTGGTCAGCTTTACCTGCACATTTGTCAGAAACCTCCGGCCGATCTCCGCGGAAGATTCAATAGTCTAGAACACCGCGTCGCGGCAGGACAGGATCCTGTTTCTTCTTCGGGGTTCGAGAAATAGTCCGGAAATCGCAAAAACTGATTTCGCACCAGCCAATCAGGGAGTTTGCGGGTTCCGAACTGATTCTCGTGTAGTCATAAGCAGCTTCCAGACCACAATCAGTTCTCTCAAAGAAATCACCAACAGCGTTATGTCGAATCCCCGAGTGTCAATCGTCATTCCTGTCTTCAACGGCGCCGAGGATCTTCCTGGTGCCATTGAAAGTGCATTGAATCAGCGGGACTGTGAAACGGAAGTGATCGTGGTCAACGATGGTTCTACAGATGGAACCAGGGATGTGATCGATCAGTATGGCAGCAGAATCATCGCCATTCACCAGAAGAACCTGGGGGCCGCCGGTCTTTCCAGAACTCGAAATAACGGGGTCGCGGCATCATCCAGTGAGTGGATTGCGTTTCTTGATCACGACGATCTGTGGGAACCAGAAAAACTCGCTTTGCAGTTGGCGGCCGCACAGAGAACATCGGCCGACATTGTCTACACGAACGCTCGGAACTTTGGAGACGTCTCGCGCGTCAGTGACTTTCGCAGCGATTCGACTGCAATGCCTGAAGGCGATCTGTTCGAAGCTTTGCTGATGGACAACTTTATTGTGATGTCCAGCACGATCATGAAACGTTCTTTGTTTGACAGGATTCAGGGGCTTACGGAATCGCCCGTGCTTGCAGAAGACTGGGATCTTTGGCTCAAAGCTGCGGCGGCCGGTGGTCAGTTCGCCGCCGTTTCAGAACCCGTCACCATGTATCGCTGGCGAGCCGGTTCGTTCTCCAAAAATCATGTCCGAATGCGAAATCTGCGGCTGCTGGCTCTGCAGCGAGCCCTTGATTCTGAGCGCGGTCAGCAGGTGTCGTGGTCTGTTCGTCGCAAAGCGCTCGCGAATGTTGAACGATGCTCGGCATGGTTTCTGGCTTCCTCGTCACCACGGCAGGCGATAGGCTGGTACGCTCGTTCTTTACTCTATTGGCCGTTCGATATGAACTGCTGGAAGGGTGTCGTCAAAGGTTGTGTCGGCCGATCCTGACGATTGCGTGAACAAGGATTTCGGACCACTTTTCGAGATGTGCGAAAAGCATTAGACTCTGGTTTCGCAATTCACGAACAGGCCGTCTTCTCCACGAACCGCGGTCTACTCACCCCTCTGAGATTCGCCGCGTGCTGGATTCTTACAACGATCGCTGGGCATTGATTACCGGTGCTTCATCCGGAATTGGCGCGGAGTTCGCTGTGCAACTGGCCGGTCGCGGAATGCATCTGATTCTGGCAGCTCGTCGCAAAGACAAGATGACGGAACTTGCGACCGACCTGAATACTCGACATGGTACGCGATGCCACATCGTCGCCGTCGACCTCGCGGATCCTGAATCCGGTCGACGACTCATGGAAGAAGTGAAACGTCTCGGTGTGCAAATTGAACTGCTTGTCAACAACGCTGGAATGGGGCTCATCGGACAGATCGAAACAACAACTCCGGAAGAAGTCCGGAAGATGCTGAATCTGAATCTGATGACACTGACTGATCTGACCTATCGAGTGCTCCCCGGAATGCTGTTTCAAGGGCACGGGGCGATTATCAATATGTCTTCTCAGGCGGCATTTCAACCTGTCGCCTTCATGGCCGCCTACGCGGCCAGCAAATCCTACATCCTTCATTTCAGCGAAGCCCTGTGGGCAGAAGCTCGCAGCCGCGGCGTGACTGTGATGGCTCTTTGCCCCGGAGTCACCCGAACGGAATTCTTTGACCTCGCCGGCGTCCCCGGCTGGCTGGAAAAACATACTTCGCATCCCCCGGGGAAGGTCGTGAAAACCGCCTTGAAAGCTCTGGAGAAACGTCGACAGTATGTTGTGCCGGGTTGGAAGAATTACCTCATGACATTGCTCGTCCGCATGACGACTCGTCGCACGGCCGTAAACGAATCGAAAAGATTTTTTCGCCCCGCTAAGCCTCAGAAACCTGCAGGCGAGTCGTAATTCGCAGGCCGCCCGTAAGATCTCATCAGCAACTCCTGAAAATTCGCGCATATTGCGACGCGTACGCAAGGCAGTTAGAATGCTGCCGAGTCACAAGACTTCGTGTCGATACGCGAAAACGTTTCAGTCAACTTTGCAGCAGAATCTCTCCAGGGCGCCTCAGCCAACGTCTTCCGGCACACCGTCCAGCGAGAGTTGACTCACATTCTGAACTGCACCGCAATTTATGCTCACTCACCTTTTCCGCCGGGCTCCCCATGAATTCTGAGGATATTTCGACAAGCGACGATAACAAGAAGAACAACCCTGCTCGATTTATCGCTCGTGAAATTCTGAACGGACTGGAAACACTCATTCAGGAAGCTCAGGCGAATACTCGACCGCTGGAAGTCGATCCGTATCGATCACGCCTGTTTGAGTTTTTCGTGACAGCAGACGGTGCTGGACTGATCAAGGACGATCGAGAAGTGGCCGCCTTCGAAGATCTGGACGAAGATTCCAACGAAATGGATCTCTCCGCCGACAGCCTGTGCCGACTTCTCGCGCGCCGCTGGGGATTGGATATGGCGGCTCGAGAAGCTCAGGCCCTGCAGACTCGATTGCCCGCCGATCAACTGGAACGCATGAGATTACTCTGGTCAGTCATGCGAATGTGGATTGAATGGAGCTACGCGTGGCGACGCTGGAATGAATTTCATTCGCCTCCGAGTGAAACCGCGATCTGACGACAGAAGGAGATGTCGAATGAAGATCCCTCGCCGACCAAAGCATCTGGGTTCGCAGGATGGCGACACGATGACTCCTATGATTGATGTTGTTTTCCTGCTGCTGGTCTTCTTCATCTGCGCCTCCGTTGGAGGTACTGCGGATCGATTATTACCTGCGGAACTCAAGGGAACGACCGAGCCGGCGGATCCGCAGGAACCTGCAGAAGACCCAGACGAATGGCAGCGGCCAGCCATCCGGATTCGGATCGAACCTGAGCAGGATTCTGTCGCCATTTTTCTTGATGAACAACGACTCGCTGGCCCGGAAATACTGACGGATCGGCTCCAGCGACTGGCGGCCGTCGATCCGGAATCCAGGATCATTTTGAACATCCATGATGATGTGCGAGTACAACCATTTATCGATGTGTATGATTTGTGCCAGTCGCTGCAATTTCAGAACATTTCGTTCGCGGTCGGTAAGCCCGCCACGAACCAGTAAAGCCTGTAGACAGGATCTCGAAAATGCCGTTGTTTGAATTTTTCTGTGAGGAATGCTCACACCACGCTGAACTTCTGGTTGGACGCACCGAAAAGCCTGCCTGCCCGAAATGCGGCTCGAAGAAAATGGACAAGTTAATGAGTGCCTCGGCAGGGCGCGTGGCGTCCGGCAGTCTCTCAATGGCGTCCTCATGTCCTCCGCCAGAAGCCGGCCCCTGCAGCCCTCACTGCTGTCGACTGCCACAATAGGCCAACTGCCGCAAAAGTCTGGCAGAAGCGTTGCTGCGCGAAGGACTGGATTTCATGAGCCCTCAACTTCACGTTCACCTGCTGCCATCGTTAATTGAAGCAGACGCATTGATCGGCGGAACCGCGGTCATTATCGACATTCTCCGCGCGTCATCGACGATGATCACGGCCCTTCAGAACGGGGCCGAGCGAGTAATCCCGTGCGGGACCACTGACGAAGCGTTTCGCCTGCGAGAGCAGTCGCCTGACGAGTCAGTCATACTCGGTGGCGAACGAGGCGGCGTGAAGATTCAGGGATTCGACTTTGGGAATTCCCCTGCAGAGTACAGCAGGGCCGCTGTCACGGGGCGCACCGTCATCTTTACAACAACCAATGGCACAAAAGCGATTCTGAAAGCATCATCCGCCGCGACCATTCTGATCGGAGCCTTCCTGAATCGTGCGGCGATCGTTGATCGGCTGCTTCAGGAGCAACGCCACACTCATCTCATTTGTGCAGGCACTGATGGGATCATTACTGGGGAAGACGTTCTGTTTGCCGGAGCGATTGTTGATGCACTGATCGGGACCTCTACGCCTCGAAACCACAGCGGTATCTCTCCACGCTGGGTTGTCAATGACAGCGCGGTTATGGCCTGGTCACTATGGCGACAAAAGGTTGGTGATGTCGCTCCGGGCATCACGGAGCCTACCGATCAGCAACATCCCATCAGTGAACGTCTGGCTTTCGCAATGCGTGATACTCAGGGCGGCCGAAACCTTGTGAGCCTCGGCTATGAGTCTGACATCAGCCTCTGTAGTCAGCTGGACCAGTTCACGATCATCCCCAAACTGGATCGGCAACAGCATTGCCTGCTGGCCGATTGACGATTCTGTTCGCGATCGCCGGGACAGAAATCCTTCAGAGGAAAGATCGCTCCGGACATCGTTCACACCACAATTACCTCTGATCAATTCGTCGCGAAATCGCTCATCGTCGGAAGTGCCTCAGGATCACCTTCCAGAGTAAACGGGCGACGAGCGACTTCATTACCGGAACTCTTCAGCACCATCCAGTATTCGCCCGGAACAAGCTTGTTTCCGGCGTCGTAATTAAAGTTCGCGAAGAGCTGTTCTCGAGTCACATACTGTCCTGAACTGTCGACAATGTGACCATCCGAATCTTCCACAACACAATCGACCCACATATCTTCGTGAGGTGGATTAATGTTGCAATGAGCGATAATCGTATCGCCAAATTCAAACTTGTCTCGTCGATTACCCAGTTGCCCACCGACCATCATGTTGCCAATATCGAACGAAAAGAACTTATCCTTTTCACGAAGTGGCTTTGGATTGTTGATCATCGCCAGAGCATCACGGCTGTCGATCTTACGCAGGGCCAGCGGCCCGTTGTTCCCGCGAATTCCGTAGACATCAATGCGATAATCTGCTTCTGCTGATGCCACCGCCACCAAAACAGCGAAGCCAATCCACAGAATTGATGAGGGCACCGATTGCGGGCGCATTTCAATCATGCGAGCGATCGCGAATCGAGGGAATCCAAGCAGTGATGTGGGTATTCGGAGTCGGTGCGCGAAACGTCGAATGGCGACGATGTCATCTTCCATCAAAAACGACATGTAGCCACTGATACAGATCAGCGGGAAAATGTAGAGACCCAAAGTGATCCATGTCATCATATGAAACAGAATACCGACCCCAAGTGCAAAATAACGACCTGCCGGGCGCCAGGCGAGAAACGGAAAAGTGATCTCCCAGACGACAGTGATGTATCCGCAAGCCAATAGCACGGGTGTCCACATGGCAAGAACTTCACCGACCGGATTGGAATAATTCCAGTTGCTGAGCATCCAGTAGCGCATCTGTTCGCCGCTGAAAAATGCCTGCGTCTGAATCTTGGTAATGGCAGCTCCGAAGTAAACAAAGCAGAACAGCATCTGAATCAGGCGAGCGGGCCAGACAGGGAATCGTGGAGGAATCGCGGTCGCGGCGGGGCCTTCTTTCCAGCGCCGCAGTATGGCATCAATGGACCAGACAGACCCGCAGTTGGAAAGAGCCAGCATCAGAAACATATGCGAAGCAATGACCGAGTACTTTGTCATTGTGCTGACAGCATCCAGCAGGTTGAAATAAACATACAAAGGCGTTCCGATCAGGAATGCCATGCGAGTTCTGAAGCCAAAGACCCCGCAGATCAGCGCGAAGATCATCACGCCATAAAGAGCTGCTGCAAATGCTGGGGGAAGCTCAGGGAGCGGTCGTCCCTGACCGAACAGCTCTGCCAGCTGCTGTGGCGCACCGTCGGAGGAGAACAGTTCACGCACGCGAGGAAATCTGCGAATCATCGGCACGAGCGCGACGGATGTCAGAAACATTCGAACGAGGGCCAGACCATACGGTGACTGCTCTGCAAAGAAGAATGCCTTCAGACCTCCAAACCATGAGGTCTCTGATGTTGTTGTTTTCATGTCCTAAGCCTCCTGCTGACAGAACAAAAGCCGATCGCCACGTCTTACAGATTTCGAACCATCATTTCAGTTTGTATTCAGCCCGTCGGCAGAATTCCGAAACGTCGATCGCTGTGCCTTCAACTCGCTCGGATTGAAAAACGTGTTGTAATACGGCGTCGCACGCTCGGCAGCACGCTGCAGTCGCGGATTGTCGGCGATGCCGCTTAACGTCTGAGCATTGAACCAATCGGGATAGCTTTCAACGGGCATCCCGCTGGCATCACAGATTGCGCGGAGGTTGTAATAGGACGTCTTGTCCTTGGGCTCATGGAAGTAATGAGCCCACAGCCGATCCGGCACATTAAACTGCTTCGGCCAGATTTCCTGCACCACATAAACTCGGTCGATCCCGGGGTGCTGTGAATGGTCCAGCACATTCTTGATGTGGCGCGAAATCAGATTGTTACTGACGTCATAGTTGACTCGTGCGACGTTGCCAAAAGGAGTGAAAGCTCCCCAGGGCTCTTCAACGGCGTAGTAGTTTCCGTTGGAGTCTTCTCCGATGATGCGAGTCCGATTGTCATAGGCCTGCCAGCCACAGAACATATCCCAGACGCAGAAATAGCTGGTTGTATTTCCGGCCAGACCAACCTTCAGTGCATGGGCTCCAACGCCCCAGGCAAGGCACATGACATACGCGAGAATAAACAGGCCAGAGGCCATACGTCGAATCTGCATTTTTCACCATCCTTCCATGGCAGGTGAATTAAGATCAGCATCCCATCAGTTTCCAGCGAAACAGGCAGGGCAGGGCCATATCAACAAAGAAGCTGGAGTGGCATTCCTCGCCGATTTCTGATCTCCAGTGCCCTGGACTCTGCTTGTTTTGCGATTTTCGGTCAAGATCGAACCGGATGCTAATCCCGGAAGTGGCTGGAGAATCGCTGTGATTTTCCGCACACTTGCCTGTGCAAAACGAACTCAAGATGCCATTCAGGCATAAACGAAGGCGACTGCCTCCGCGATAAGCAGCCAATGGCTGGTCGGCCAGCGCGGAAATGGCGAACGACCTTATTTCTCACCGATGCCAGTCTTGCTGCTGGCTGAGGATGCGTTGAATTTTGCCCCAGGAGGTGGATCCGGATTGGTCGGCTCTTCAGGCTGGCCGCTACCCCCACAACCACAGAGGCCTCCGATCAGGCAAAGCGTCAGAAGGATTCGAGACATCAACAGAGCACGCCTTTCGTTAATCAAAATTCGCCAGTCACCCAATTGTTGGACATTGCCGAAATCGCCCAGTAGGTGTTCTTGTCCATGTTCTCGGAGATAAAGCGGACGGAACCATCACCCAGAGCAAATTGATATCCACCTGTATGAAAACTGCTGAAACCATACGCAGCATCGGTGGAAGCAACGTTGGCTGGATTTGGGTTAGCAGGATCCGGAAGCCCCGCGCTGTCCACATACTTGTTCCAGACAGAAGGAATGAAATTCGCCCCCATCCACGAAAACCCCAGGTTTTTTCCCCCGGTCGCTTCACCAAACATCAACACGTTACTGGTGCCGCGGGTCAAATCGTGAAAGCTGACCTTCAGTCTTGAGACGCTGAACACGCCTTTCCAGTCATGGAGATTAGGGACATCGACCGAGCCATCACCGTTCAGATCCCATTGCACGTTGCAACGACCGCCTCCGATGAGTCCGCCAACTCCCACATAGTTGGTCGCTTTCAGATTGTCATCACTCGGATCGTCAACACCAAACAGGACAAAGCCACTGGAGCAGTAGATTTCGGACGTCGGAAAGTACCCGGAACCATGCCACAAGACGAAATCTTTGCCCGCCTGCGGATCAGACGGACACTCGAACATTGGCATTCGAGTTTGTGCCAGAGCAAATGAAGCCGCATCATTGTACCAGGCCGCTCCGGGAGACTTGTAGTTCCCAACAACACCCCCGGACAAATAGTGATCATCAAACCCCTTGGTCGTACCCATTTTTGCGTAAAGATTCGACTGCTCCAGCTGGGGCAGCAACTGTGGCAGAACTCCAATTCCCGGTGATGTGTCCGGATCGGGATAGCCTGCGGAAGATGGCTCAAAAACTCCATCTCGACCCGTCTCTGTATACCATTCCAGAATATTTGAGGCAGGAAATCTCTGATACACGTCGTGAAAGTTATGAGCAGCGAGAGCAATCTGCTTCAGATTATTTTTGCACTGCGTTCGGCGAGCGGCCTCACGAGCCTGCTGAACAGCCGGAAGAAGCAGGGCAATAAGAATGGCAATGATTGCGATGACAACCAGTAGCTCAATCAGTGTGAACCCGGATGACGGGGATCGACGCTGGACAGGCGCACGTCGCTTCATTTCGCGTTTCCTTCAGTGTGTTTTCCCCTCGAAAAACACTGTTTGAACTGGCCACAAGCCTTAAGAATAATGAAACCGAAGAAACCAACCGCAATCGCTCAGTCGATGACTACCAACTCCGAAATTCGATAAACAAAAGCATCCGGACGAAGTATTGCCACAGAATTACTGGAGATTCAATCCGCAACTTTGGTTCCCAAGGGCCATTTTTGCTCGAGCAGGCGATTATTCATGATTTTCCGGGGAAACTGCGACCTCCTTTCAGTTCTTCTGCTCGGCAGAAAACACTTCCCGTTCAATTACAAATCAGATTTTCAAAAACGTGTATGGTTCTGCAACTTGCCGGCAGATCCTCCCAGGTCGTGCCTTGACTCCTTAAGCCGCGATCCCTGACACTCCTGTCGGGCCGTATTTTTGGTGGCGTCTGTCGAGGAGTCTCTATGAGCAATTTCAGTGATCGCGGATCATGGAACGTGATTCATTCCATGGCCAGATATACCGTTGCGTTTATCGCTGGTGCGATCTTCTCCTCTGCGAGCGGAAAAGCGGATGATGTTCCATGGCTGAAAGACGTGACAACAGCCCCAAAGATCCCAGCGGTAGAAGGTCTCGGCACCGTTGAGAAGCTTCTGCAGGATGCGGACGGAAAATCTATAACAACGATTCAGGATTGGGAAAAGCACCGCCAGTCGATTCGTGAGCGATGGATCAAGTTCCTTGGACCGATGCCTGAGCCTCGTCCCGCAGTGGCTCTTGAGATTCTCAAGACGGAATCACTCCCCACGATTACCCGACAACTGATTCGTTATGAGGGCGAACCTGGGATTTTTGTCGAAGGCTACCTGTTAATGCCCAAAGCGGCTGTGGATAGCATCGCAAAATCTCCCGCCGTGCTGGCCATGCACCCCACAACAAATGCAACGATCGACGACATCGCGGGCATCAGCGGACAGGATACAAAACAGTTCGGGCTGGCGCTTGCTCAACGAGGCTTCATTGTCTTCTGTCCGCGCTGCTTTCTGTGGCAGGATGTGACCAGCCTGAATGAAGCCGTTGAAAAACATCGTGAGCGACATCCCAATACGACCGGCATGGCCAAGATGCTGTATGATGCCATGCGTGGTGTCGATGTTCTGGAATCTCTGCCGCAGGTCGATCGCTCACGAATTGGTGCGATCGGCCATTCGCTTGGTGCGAAGGAAGCGTTGTATCTTGCGGCCTTCGATGAACGAATCAAAGCGGCCGCTGCCAGCGAAGGTGGTATCGGATTTCGGTCGACGAATTGGGATGCCTCCTGGTATCTCGGTGAAGCTATTCGAGATTCTGAATTTCCGCTGAATCATCATCAGTTACTGGGCCTGATCGCTCCTCGTCCATTTCTGATTCTGGGCGGCGAATCCGGCCCTGGAGCGGCCGACGGAGATCGCAGCTGGCCTCTGATGAAGGCGGCTCTTCCCGTCTGGAAACTTTACGGCGAACCAACTCGACTTGGTCTGCTGAATCATCACGAAGGCCACAGCGTTTCACCGCAATCGTTTGAACGGATGGCAGAATGGCTGACGGCTTATCTTGATCAAGCGCTAAACAAATAAAGCAACGCTCCGCATCGAGCTTGCCGGATCGTTGATCTTCATCGTTTACCGCCCAGCCGAAGGCGCCGGCTTACACAAAAGCCGGCGCCTTC
>JBPOIW010000222.1:0-17944 GCA_052034165.1 Planctomycetota bacterium
GGTCAATATGGGGAAGCAACCCCATCGCGACAACGGGGAGGAGGTGGCTGAGTGACTCAGCCTCCTCCTTACCCACTGAGAATTCGGTGCCTGGCAGTGGTGGGCCTCCGAATTCTCACGAATCCGGCTACGGTCGCAGATACCGCGTCCTGTTTAGCTGGACAGCGCATGTTCGGCTCCCTTACAAGCCCGAAGCGCCAGCGAGTGAACACTTTGCAACTCATTCACTCACTGGCGCTTCGGGCTTGTATTCTCAATGGTTTTCGTGAACATGGCGCTGTCCAGTTAGGCAACTCGGACTGGCTTCGACCAGTCAGTCCCAAACTAGCTGCTCTTACACCGTGCAGATGCTTCTCGTTCGGAACACCACTCCTGCCGCCAGCCAGAGCACTGCCGATGAAACCAGCAGCACGCTGACATCGCCCCAGGGGAACTCTCCAGTCTGAATAATGATTGCCGGGCGATAATATTCCATCACGGACAGCCACGGCGAAATGGACTTGGCCCAGTCCTGAAACTGTGCGAGGAAGTTCAGCAGAAACGAAGCCAGCAACACCGTAAAGACGACTCCAATCGCACGGCCACGTCGATCGCTGAACGCAGAAATCAGAAATGAAAAACTTCCAACAGCCAGATACACAGCGGCCAGATTCGCCATCACCATCAATGTGTGTAGCATCGAAAGTCGCATGCCCGGTTGCACAAACTGAGATGCTACCAGATGGCCGACATATCCCAGCGAAAGAATCATCAGCCCGCTGACCAGCCAGCCAATCGTTTCGGAAAAGAAAACGCTCCATCGCGAAACAGGCAGGCACAGCAGGAAGTCGGCAGTGCCTCGGTCAATTTCACCCGCTGGCATCCGTGAGCAGTACATCACTTCATGCGCCCACAACAGCGTTAACACCGTGGGATGCACCCACAGGAACGCCTGCGACAACTGAGCAGACACCTGATCGCCCGGATCAACTCCCAGCAAGGCCGTAAGCAGAGGTTTGACCATGGGCATTTTGTCAAACATCTGATGAATATTGCCCAGCACCTTGGGCAACAAAGCGGTCAGCAGTCCCATGATGGCACAGAGTCCAAGACTCAGCCAGAGAACCGGCCACCGAACTTCCATCCAGATCTTCTGCAGAAGCCCCAACATTACGCTGCCTCCAATGAAGTCTCGTAGTACTTGCGGAACAACACTTCCAACGATGGCGGTCCAATCATAATGTCGGCAAATCCCTGAGCAGCCGCCCATGACATAAACGAAACCGACGAGCCGATAAGCTCCAGCACGCAGATCTGCTCACGATTTGTTCCGATCTCCGAAGAACTCTCGGCAACGATTTGCTGCGGCGACATCTCCGGAGTACTTTTCACCACCACGCTGTCAGGCCATTTCAGATTCCGATGATCCTGCCCATCGCGAAGTGTCACTACGATCTGTCGAGGAGCCTGAGCCTTCAGCCGACTCACCGTGGAGTCTTCTACGATTCGCCCATCACGAACGATGGCGATCCGATCGCACAGAGATTCTACTTCACTTAAAGTGTGACTGGAAAACATCACTGTCCGTCCGCTCGCTGCCATTTCTCGCAGACAACTCATCAGCGTGTCCTGCATCAGCGGATCAAGTCCCGATGTTGGCTCATCCAAAATCACCAGCTTCGGCTCATGAGCCAGTGCCAGGACAAGAGCAACCTTCTGTCGATTGCCACGAGACATCTTTCGCACGGGCAGGTCAGGCTCGAGGCGAAATCGTTCCGCAAGTTCAAAGCCTTTCTGATTCAGGCTGCGACCATGAATTCGGGACAGCATCGCGAGAGCTCGGCGCGTCGTCAGCCAGGGATAAAGGCGCACGTCTCCGGCCACATAACCAACCTCGCGGCGAATCTCCGTCCCTTCACTCCAGCAATCGCGTCCAAAGATATTGGCCACTCCGGAGCCACCACGAAGAAGCCCCATCAGGACTCGAATTGTCGTCGACTTCCCGGCGCCATTTGGGCCAAGAAAACCGAAGATCTCACCGGCCGAGATCTTCAGATTGATATCCGTGATGCCTCGACGCGCCCCATAGCTGCGGCACAACTGCCGTGTCTCAATAACCTGCATAAAAACCTCTCGAAAACCCTGCTCGCTGTATTCCGGGTGCGGAAGTTGTACGGATTCGTCGTCAGAACAGCACGCAATCTGGACCCTGAAAGCGAATCATCCCGCCATCGACCGCTCCCAGGACTGAGAATTAACTACCGGGGTCAACTGATGTTCGAACCCTGGATTCATCGGTGGATAGGATGCGTTTCGTGGAGAGCGAGCCGGCAGATACCGTCAGCGTGTGGGATTGACCCCGTCGAAGTTTGATGAGAACTCCGTTTCGCAAATTAACGAATCCGATGTACCGCTGGCTGAGCTGCCTGTCGGTCGCGTTCGTTTTGTGCGCGGTGCTCTTGCCAATACCGATCAGCCTGCGACCCTCCGATGGTGTTGAGAAAGACTTGTCTCAACCGT
This sequence comes from Planctomycetota bacterium, assembly GCA_052034165.1. Classification (GTDB taxonomy): domain Bacteria; phylum Planctomycetota; class Planctomycetia; order Planctomycetales; family Planctomycetaceae; genus SXXK01. The sequence continues at coordinate 2,500 of JBPOIW010000222.1, forward strand.
TCCCGTGTCAGAACCGTCCCTGCGGATGTCGTTCTGCCGAACAATGCTGGAAGAAGTGCTGCTGCTTCACCAATTCTCAAAAGGTTGCCTGGGCGAAGGCTAACGGAGTCGATTTGCCGGACTATGTCCTTGCTGCAGCCAAAAAAGAAACCGCAGCCGTAAAGAAGTCCTGTGCTCTGTGCTCGAAGACAAAGGACAACGGCGAGAAGCCGAAGTGCGAAGAGTCAATCGCTTCAAAGACTAGTAAGTCTGAAACCTCAGCGGCTCAGTCTCCGAAAACTTTGACCCGCACTAAAACATCAAAGTGGGTTCTTTCGGTTTATGCTGCCGAATGTCAGGGACAGCCTTCGACAACGATGTGCTTTCCGGCCACGATTATTCCGGCTCGAATTGTCCCAGTCACGACTTCCGTCGAGCTGGCAGAAGTCGTGCACGAAATCTCAGAACGGTTGAGCTCAACAACTCTTCGACCGCCGCTCCCTCCTCCAAAGATCGTCTGGCAGCCTGTTGAGTTAATCAGCCGGAATGAGTTCGCGACCGGTTTTCGCCTCTGAAACCCAGAAAAAACAACCGGGGGCTAACGCCCTGCGGCTGATGACGCGATTAAATCAACAGGCTGCTAAGCACTCTTGCTGCCTCATTGTGTTTTCACTTTGCTCGAGTTTTGACTCGGTCGCAGGTGAAGACTGTCGTTATTGCGCATGTTGCATCGCACTTGCGAGCCCCTTCAGTTCCCGCGTTTTGTTCAGCCCGCGTTCGCGCGCTCAACCGAACTTTCGGTTCGCTCTCCACAATCGTGATCCGTCTGGTTTGTGTTGAGCGTGCGAACCGGGGCTGCAGGACCGTGTAAGAACTTAGCAGCACGCGACGAATAGCACGCACTTCCTCAGATTCATTCAAATTCGCTTTGGAGCGTTTTCATCATGATTTCTCGTTCCCGCAATCGATCACGCGGCTTTACGTTGATCGAGCTACTTGTTGTCATCGCCATTATCGCCATTCTGATTTCATTGCTTCTGCCTGCTGTTCAGCAGGCCCGCGAGGCTGCTCGCCGAACTCAATGCAAGAATAACCTCAAGCAGTTCGGTCTTGCTCTGCATAACTACGAAGGCACGTTCGGTGTCTACCCGATGACCAATGCTCAGAACTATCTTCCGAACACTCAGGGCTTCTCACCGCAGGCTCGACTGTTGCCCTATATGGAGCAGGCCAATCTTCAGAATATGATTGATTTTACACAGTATGGATTCAGTGGCCCCTTTAATAATCTGGTCCCAAATCCTCAGTTTGCGGCCGCTTTTGCCACGCCGCTTCAGGTCATGCTGTGCCCCAGCGATCCTGCTCCCACTCAGAACACTGGTGCTGGTGGAGCAATCTACGCGGGTCTCAATTACATGATCAGCTACGGCAGTGGCATGAATGCCAACTATGACCTGCGTTGGCCGACGGACGGAATTGTGTATGAGAACTCAAATGCCAAAGTACGAGACATCACCGACGGAACTTCAAACACGGTTGTGATGAGCGAAGCGATTCGCAGCGTAGGAGCCGACTTTACTCTGGCCGCCGGCACGTTGCCGAAGTTTAATTACCAGGCCACGATGAATGGTTCATCCGGCGTCAGTGCCAATCTGCAGGCCGTACAGGGACTTGCCGCTTCTGGTGGAGCCTGGAGCAACGGTCCTGGCGGTGTCATCAACAATCCGAACCTTGCTGCGATCTCGGCAACCATGACCAGTTGGCGCGGAGCATCCAGCGCGGCGCTGCGAGGTCGTGGTGTGTCATGGGCTCATTCCGGAGCGGTCAGCACTTTGACCAACGGCTATAACACTCCGAACAGTAAGATTCCCGATGTTGTGGTGCACTTCACAGGATTCTTCGGGCCACGCAGCTTTCATACCGGCGGTGCTCAGGTTCTGCTTGGTGATGGATCTGTGAGATTCCTCAGCGACAACATCGACGCCATGTTGCACCGCGGCATGCACAGCCGCAACGGCGGCGAAGTCCTGGGTGAGTTCTAGTTCGCCAACACTCCCTTCCGCCACCGGGTTCACCCCGGTGGTTCAACGGCTTCTGCACCACTTTCACCTTATCAACCGCCAACGTCCCCAGGTGTTGTATGTCCGAAAAATCATGGCCCGATTATCGAGCTGTCTGGCGCTGGCACTTCTATGCCGGATTGCTCTGTATTCCGTTTGTGATTGTGCTCTCGATCAGCGGTTTGATTTATCTGTTCAAGCCGCAGATTGAAGCGTGGAACGATCGACACTACGACAATCTGCAATTGTCCAGTCCCGCGAAACCAGCCTCTGAACAAATCGCTGCGGCGATTGCGACCATGCCTGGGTCAACTTTCGGCAGTTACGAATTGCCGGAGTCTCCTGCTTCGTCAGCTCGCGTGGTCGTGAAGCACGAAGACGCGTCGATTCGAGCCTATGTTCATCCGGAAACATTGCAGGTTCTGCATACGGTCAATGAGAACGAACGTTTTATGCGCTGGATCTTTCGGCTGCATGGCGAACTGCTGATGGGGGATCGTGGATCGAACCTCGTTGAGTTAGCAGCCTGTTGGACCATCGTACTTTTGATCACAGGACTTTTTCTGTGGTGGCCGCGAAATGTGAATGGTCTGGGAGGCGTCCTGTATCCGCGTTTGTTCGGCGGATCACGGATGTTCTGGCGAGATATTCACAGTGTCGTTGGCATGTGGATTTCCTTCTGCGCCATCTTTCTACTTTTGACAGGTTTGCCGTGGGCCAAATTCTGGGGCGACTATTTCAAGCAGGTTCGTCAGGTCACCGGCACCGCTGTCGCACAACAGGATTGGTCCAACAGCAGCGGAAATGCTGGGCGTGGTCGATCAGAGAAGTCCGGCGGTGGCGAGCATGGTGATCATGGCGGCAGCAAGGGAAGCTCCAATGGCGCGAAAGGTGGCAAGACGCCAGCGAAGCCGGTTGACTATTCAGCCATCGATATCATGGTTGCCAACGTGGTGCCGCTGAAGCTTGATGCACCAGTCATCATCTCTGCACCCGGCGGACGATCGAAAACCTGGAACGCGAAATCGAATACTCCCAACCGACCTCGTCGAGTCACCGTGGAGCTGGATCCGAAGACCGGCAGTATTCTCAGTCGGGAAGACTTCAAAGATCGACACTGGGTCGATCGCGCCGTGGGAGTCGGCATTGCAGCTCATGAAGGGGCCTTGTTCGGCTGGCCAAATCAGGTTCTGGGAGTACTCACGACACTGGGTTTGATTCTGCTGTCAGTCAGCGGTGTGATCCTGTGGTGGAAACGTCGTGATCAGGGCGTGCTCGGAGCACCCAAACCAGCGTTGAGTCCTCGCGTATCATGGGGACTTATTTCCATCATTGTGTTGATCGGAATCTGTCTGCCACTTTTTGCGGCCTCGCTGCTGATTGTTCTGCTGCTGGAGTGGTTGATCCTGAGCCGTATCACTCCTGTGCGAAACTGGCTGGGTTTGATCACAAAATCGCCTGCTACAACTTAGGGCACATTACAAAACCGTAGCTGAACTCGTGAGAGTTCAGAACCCCCTCCGAATTCTCGCGAATCTGGCTACGTGGGCATGATTTGGTAGGCGTTCTTAACCTCTATGCACTCCTGCGAAGTGCAAACCAGAAACTGATCATGCGACAATTCAACAGTATCCTGAGCGTCTATCTGTTCACCGTCTTGTTGTTGAGCGGATGCAGCGACGCGCCTGCTCCAGCGACCGGCGGCACGCCCGGCACTCTGACGTTTGGTGATGGAGTGACCAGCGATATCAATATCACCGTCCATCGAAGTTCGGCAGGAAGCTTTCAACCAATCGGTTTTGGGCTCACGGATATCGAGGGCAAATTTATCCTGTACCAAACCGGAGCAGCCGGACCTCTCTGGCTGGAACCTGGCGATTACGTTTTCACGCTGGAATCGGTTGGACCTTCGATCGCGTTTCCGAAAGAGTACCTGAGTCCTCAGTCAACTCCGCTCAAGCTGAGCTGGACGGCTGACTCCACGTCCGCAGATCTGACAGTCTCACAGAAACTGCTGGGGTCGAAGTAGATCTGCTCGATCTGCTCATTGAGTGCAACCGTCAGGATTGCCGACACTAGACAAGACCGTGCAACACTGCTTCGATTCGCCGGCGACCACGGTTGGAATTTTTTGTCGCAAGTTTCTGACCGTCGGCACTCGGGAGTCATTCAGAATTGATCAGGACTCGCATCACCTTCTTTCTCTGCGCGGTCGCGGTCACGTTCATTGGCCTTGCGTCGCGTCGTTATCAAACCGTCCTGCCCGTGTTCGTTGGTGAGTACGCTGGTGACACGCTTTGGGCGTTGATGCTGTTCCTGCTGGTGAGTACTTTGCTCGCTGGACGAACCGTGATGTCTCGCGCGACGATCTCGTTGGTTCTCGCGTTCCTTGTCGAGATCAGCCAACTGTACCATGCCCCATGGATCGACAGCATTCGCCACACAACGCTGGGCGGATTGGTACTGGGTTTCGGTTTCCTGTGGACCGATCTCGTTTGTTATACCGTTGGGATTATCATCGGAGCCCTTGCCGAATGCGGGCTACGCTGCACGTTGCATCGAAAAGCGTAGGACGTTGCGAGAAAAAATCTCAAGCAGTATATGGAGCGATTGAGAGTACCTTGATCGCCGTTGTGGGCATACGCTGCTGCGTCTCCTGATGGTTCTTCGGTCGTGAGCCGGGTTGCAAAACGTTCCTGTTCTGTCCCGAGCAGTTTTCAACGTAGCCGTGTCGCTGCTGTTGAGACTGAAGAGATGGGTAACAGGTGTTCGGAGACATGGGTAACACTTTTATGTGAAGCTGTTGATCCTTGGAAAGGAGGATTGGAACAGCTTGGAAAGAAGTGTCCCTGATGTCTCAGCCAGAAAAACTTTTTGTATTGGCGTCGGTTGAAGGTGCCCATTCGAGTGAACTGTGTGGTCAATTCGGCGTGGCTCGAAAGACTGGATACAAGCGGCTGGCTCGGTATGTCGCTGATGGCGTGGAGGGTGGCAGACCTGTCTCATCGGCCGTTAAAACCATCCGGCAAGTCGAATTCATTGCTTGAGCAAAATCGATCTCCGGTGTCCATTTTCTTTCTCTGTCTTTTTCCTGCCCGAACAGATTGCCAATACTCGCTGTCCTGCGGCGTCAATGAATTCATGCCCTGCTCTCCGAAATGGAACCTTTGTCTGAGTTCTCTCGGCAGATTCCTGAGCCCTCAAATTTGAATTGTTTGGCACAATTGTCATAGCCGAAGTTACAGGAACCACCCGATTAACTTGTCTTTGCGCCGTTGCAAGGTCGACATGAAACGCTTGTTGCTGATCCTCGTCACTCTCGCAACGGCAGAAACGGCCACAGCGCAGGACGCTCCGGATCCGTGGATGACCCGATTCTCTGCACGCCATGTCGCAGGGGACGGAGTAGGACACACGACCAGCTACAGTTCTCTGGACTGGTTTGTTCCACTGTTACCCGCCGAATCCGATTCCACCATGTGGTTCGGAGACTTTCACGCATTAATTTTCAACGACGCAGAATGCGGAAGCAATGTAGGAACCGGGTATCGCTGGTTCCTCGAAGATCAGGATCGCATCTACGGCATCAATGGTTACTGGGATACACGCGACGACAATTCGCTGCTGTTCAATCAGGCAGGAATTGGCGTGGAATCGCTCGGGCAGATCTTTGACTTTCGAGCCAACGGTTACACGCCCGCGGTCAACGATGCGTATCAGCATCAGTTGGGAAACGCTTACTTTCAGGACAACCGCCTCTTTGTTCCCTCGACCGCCGCACTTTCAGGTATGGATGCGGAAGCAGGTGTCAATTTCCCGGCGTTCTATCAGATCTCAACGAGTTTTTTTGGCGGTGGCTATTACTACGATTCGAACCATACGATTGCAGCCACCGGGTGGCGAGTTCGTGCGGAGGCTATGTTTCGAGACTGTGTTGTTGTTGGCGTTTCGGTGCAGGATGATGACCTGTTCGGCCAGACAGTCAACGGTATGATCGAACTCCGCCACACAGTTTTCCACCATGCCACACTCGCACGACGATCCATGCGACACAAGTTTCGTGATCCTGACGGATCGAGCGATAGTCAAACAGTTCGACACCGCCTCGCAGATCCTGTGCATCGTCGGCAAAACATTGTGTTGAACGAAGAGAGTGCTCGTCCGGCAACCTTCGGCGGGGCTCCCCTGAACTTCGTGCATGTTGTCCCAGGTGGAGCGGGCAACGGCACGTTTGAGAATCCCTATGGAACGATCTCAGCCGCGATGCTCGATCCGCTTGCAGGGTCAGGAGTCATCTACACGCCATCCGGAGGCACGTTTACAGAAAACGTAACGATGACACCGGGTTCGACTCTGTTCTCCAACGGGCCGACTCAGTTCGTCACTTCCAATTTTGGTTCTGTCCCATTGCCGTTCTCAGGCGTCAACAGTTCCCTGACGGCATTGCCGTCATCGATTGTGGGCGACGTCACTCTGGCAAACAACACGACCCTGAATGGGTTTGATGTGCAGGGCGGAATCTCAGGTACGAACGTTCTGGGTGTTTCCCTCACAAATAATCGAATTGCATCGTCGGCGACAGACGCGATCAGTCTCACATCATCCGGTGATGTGAGCATGAATAGTCTATTGATCGAAAATCCAGCGGGGCGTGGGATCCTGCTGAATACCTCGTCAGCGAGCATATCGGCGGTGACAATTCAGAATTCTGGCGACACGGCCGTGGAGCTGAATACATCCATTGGTGTGACCATCGATAATCTGTTGATCGAAAATCCGGCAGGGCGAGGGATCGTGTTGAACGATTCGGCAGCAAGCATGTCGGCGGTGACAATTCAGAATTCTGGCGACACGGCCGTGGAGCTGAATACATCCATTGGTGTGAGCATGGATAATCTGTTGATCACAAATCCGACCGGTCGAGGGATCCTGCTGAACGATTCGTCGGCAAACCTGTCGACGGTGACAATTAAGAATTCTGGCGACACCGCACTTGAGATTAATACCACTAACATCGGCGGGATTGTCGCGGCATCGGGCCTCAACATTACAAACACCGTGAGCAACACCAGAGGTATTGATGCCAACGTGACCGGGGCTGGCAATCTGCTGCTTGGTCTTTCCGCTCTCCCGGGTGCCGCACCTGCCACGAACACCATTAGCGTTGAGCAGGATGCCGTCAATGTCTCGACCAGCGCCGGGTCAACCGGCAGCGCGGTCGTTTTGCTCAACACGCTGGCGGTTTCTTCGACTTCCGGTGCCGGAATCGTTGTTGACGGAAGTGCTGGAACCGGGACGACGTGGGTGAGCGGATTCGCCGGCAACTCGGTCACGAAAGCAGCCACCGGAGGCGTGTTGTTCGACACTGTGACATTCGACTCCAATCCCCTGACGCCTGAGATTGATCCGGTTTCCGCAGTCCTGCTCGGTGTTGGCACAGCGCCTGGTGATGTGAAAGGTGCTGGCGTTTCCATTCAGAATTCCACGGGTGACCTGAATCTCGGTGTGGCGAGGATCTTTAATAGCAATGGTCCTGGTCTGTTTGTGGCGACCTCTCCGAACCTGAATGTCAGCAGTACAACATTGAGTTCGATAGAAACTCAGTCTGGCCCTGTGCTCGATCTGAGCAACACAAAGACGGCACTGAACTTCTTATCGCTGAAGTCGGAAAAAAGCCCCGGAGCGAATCACGGCATCCATCTGAACAACGTAACAGGAGAGATCAACAGTACGACGACGAATATCGTGGATTCAAATGCTCCGGCCGCCATTCTGATTCAGAATATTCCCGGCGCGCCAGACTCGCTGAAACCAAAGTTCGGCACGCTCACAATCGAAAGTCTGTTCGACAACAACGAGGCGACCAATATCAGCCTGCCTGGTGTGACTACTGGCATCGTTCAGCCAATTTACACGGCACCACTGACAATTGTGGGACCATGACGGCGATGGCCCCATTCGTCTCTGACCGAAGTGTGGTCACCGTGTAAGAACCGAACGCCGAATCGGCGGTTACCATGGGGATCTGTTCAGCGATCGCTGGCGAGATGATCATGCGGTCGTCAGGGTCTTTGCGGCGTATTAGCACGCGCCTGAAAGGACCACAAATGCGTCAAATAAAAAAAGCCTCATTCGCTGTGAAAACGAATGAGGCTTCAAAGGGGTGGCTAACCGGATTTGAACCGGCGACTTCCAGAACCACAATCTGGCGCTCTAACCAACTGAGCTATAGCCACCATCCTGTTGAGTTTCGCATCTGAGAATTCTCAGGAACCCCAACAACGCTTCTGACGAAACTGCCGTTCAGATCAGGACGTGCCTGAAAACGGCGACTTCTGCAAAGCTTTCAACACTCTAACCGTCTCCCGTTGCTCGATCAAGTTTCCGCATCGGTTTTGAGACACGTTTTGACGCACTCAGGTTCGATCAGGTTCAGATTGGGGGTTCAATGCGGCCTGAATCAGGAATCCGGCGGCATTGCAGGTCTGTCTCACAATTGGAATTTGAGGATTGTGCCATCTGCTCAGCCAGAATTACGATCGGCGGAAGCTGCAGGACCGATGTCAGAAGTTTGCCTGTTTGCAAAGCCATGGCCTAATACCAACAACCGGACGCCATCGAAAAGCCCCTGCTGGCTCTTGCGTCACCCGGCGACGGTTGTGAAGATTTCAGTCGAGAATCATTTCTCGCGTTTCCATGTCTTCGTTCGCTGAATTGCCTGCTCTCAGAGATCTCCATGAAGAAATGTCGTCGATGCGCTAAACCAGCTACGCTCCACATCACGGAGATTCGCAACGGGAATGCCGGTGTCGTGCATCTCTGCGAAACTTGTGCGCGCGAGTATCTGGAATCGACCACCGACAGTGGCAGCTCGGCGCCAGGGACGGATCTGGCTTCGAAGCTGGAAGAATTAATCGCCGAAAGTGAAGAATCTCCCGCCGCTTGCCCCAACTGTGGCATCTCGTTTAACGAGTTTCGTGAAAGTGGTCGCTTTGGATGTCCGCACGACTATTCTGAGTTCCTGACGGAGCTGTTGCCGTTGCTGGAAAACATCCACGAAGACACAACTCATATTGGCAAGAAGCCACGCAGCACGATGATGGGAACTCAGGACCAGGCAAAACTGATTCAGCTGCGGAATGAGCAACGTCTGGCCATTGAAACAGAAGACTACGAAGCGGCTGCACGGTTGCGAGATGAGATTGCCGCGCTGGAACAATCCTTGAGAAGTGTTCCGACACCGGCACCTCCAGCACCGAAGACGCGAGGACGAAAGAAGGCCAAGCCGGAAACCGACGTTTGATTTGACTTACATGATGGGCATTCCCATCCATCAAGATGCAGTCGGACAGGAATGTCCAACCTACAGGTCAGGCGTGGAATAACTTCGCCCAGAGAAGTATCACCGGAATATTCAGCCGTGAGACAAAGCCATGACTGTCCGACTGACTCGCCGAACAGCACTGATGGCTACGGCTGTGGCTTCCGGACTTTGGTGTCGCACGGGCGTTGCTGCTGACGAGTCTGAAGATCCACTGGAAAAGGCCATCGACGCCGGAATACGGCGTGCGATCGACTGGCTGGCCTCGGAACAACAACCATCCGGAGCATGGAAAACAAACGACTACGGTGAGTCAACGGCGACGACTGCTCTGGCCATCATGGCCATGCTGGCGGCCGGACATGTTCCGGAGGAAGGGCCGTACGGTCAGCAGATTACTCGCGGCGTCGGCTGGTTGCTGTCCAAGCAGCAGAAAAACGGATTGCTCGTGGGACGCCAGCGGAGCGACGGGCCGATGTATAGTCACGGGATCGCCACGCTGATGCTGGCGGAAGTGATCGGCATGGTTGATCCGACGCAGGCGGAGCAGTGTCGCGAGGTTCTGCAGAAGGCTGTGAAACTGATTGTTGATGCCCAGAATCAATCCAAATCGACAGAACATGACGGCGGCTGGCGTTATCAGCCCACGAGCAGCGATTCGGACTTGAGTGTCACGGCCTGGCAGCTGCTGGCTCTGCGTGCCGCCAAAGATATCGGCTGTGATGTTCCGGCCGAGAACATTGACCGAGCGATCGCGTATGTTCGGCGGCTCCATGTTCAATACGACGGTGGCTTTGGCTATATGTCGGGCCATGGCAGCACAGTGACTCGCGCTGGCACTGGGATTGTCGCGCTGGAAGTGTGTGGCGAACATCGGACGAAGGAAACTCTGGCGGCTGCGAAAATGATTCTGTCGCGACCGCTGACGAAAGGGCAGCACTACTTTTACTACGGTGTCTACTATTGCACCGTGGGAATGTACAAAGTCGGTGGCGACGAGTGGCAGCAGTCTCGAGAGTCGCTGTATCGCACGACATTGAATATGCAAAACCCCGCTGGATATTGGGATCCAGAAGACGGTACGGAACGACAGGCCGGTAAGGTCTATTCGACTTCGCTTTCGGTCCTGGCTCTGGCGATTGAGTATGGTTATCTGCCAATTTATCAGCGATAAAACTCATTGACCGGCGTTCAGTCTTCCACAACACACGGCACATGGAAGCCTTCAGGCACGACATTCAGAGCAAACTCAATTTCATCGCCGATCCGCAGATCGAGCGATTCGCTGGAGAGCTGCAGCGACAAAATGTCGCGGTGAGCTTTCAGTAATTGAACTCCGGCCGGATGTGAAACCTGCGTCTGGAATGCCTGTTCAATCAAGCCCGTGCCGATATCGATTACACACCACTCCAGTGACGGGCGCGAGATTACTCGGCCCACAAGACTGAGTGCTGGTCGCTGCTTATCAAGTCCGCTTTGAGGAGTTACGGTTCCGTCTGTTTTGAATGGACTTGTAAGAACTCGCGTGACATCCGGGTCGGTGAGTGCCGCTGCGAAGTGATCAAAGCCCGCGGCGAGTTCTCTGCACGCAAGACCTGTCGCTTCAATCATTCGCTGACAGTGTTTGGCGACAGCAACAGCCTGTGCCAGTACGCTCCCGGGATTGCTGGAGGTTGCAGATTCAGTGATAGTCGATTCGTCAACAATGACTCCGGCCAATCGAAGCCCGGGCAATTGACTAACTGCCGTGGCCAGTCGCACAGAATCGGGGCCAGGGCGAACCCCAGTCAGCGAATGCCCCGTGTCAACATCCAGTAAAACCCGGACCGTCCGATCTTCAACCACCATAGCCTGAGAGAGTAGTTCCGCATGACGAAAGTGATCAATCGTCACGCAAACATCGCAGTCTTTCGCAAGAATGCTCAACGTTCGCAAGCAGTCAGAATCAACGACAGGGCGTGTCAGAATGAAAGAGCGAAATCCAGCGGCCGCGAAATTGGTTGCTTCGTCTGCCGATCTTACGGAAGCAAACGGTGTGACTTGTGATATCAGCGAAAGCACTGACAATGGCATCTGACCAGACAACAGCGGCGCCCAAGGTTTATTGCGAGCGGTTGTGTCAGCCGCAGCGAATTTAGCCACGACGGAGTTCAGAGATTCCTGAATCATACCGGATCGATATCGCAGGAACGGCGTTTTCACTTCTTCGCCCCCAGCCGACTTCGCAGCTCATTCGCTCGTGTTTTTCGTGCTGGAGTGCCCCATTCCGGATGCAGAACGTCGACCACACCCAGGATTTTGGCCGCCTCTTTCTTATCGCCGGAGGATTCCGCAATCAGAGCGAGCTGCAATGACGATTCCAGCCACGCATCCTGACCGGCTTTCGTTCGCTTCTGCACCGACTGCCAGAATCGTTTGGCATTTTGTTTCGACGCTGTTGATGATTGGCTTCCGGCGGACTGAGTCACGATGTCTGCGGTCCGTGCAATCTGCGAATCATCCAGAGTCATGGCCAGCAGATCATCCAAACATTGGTCATAAGCCGCGGTCGATTTTGCGACGCGGCCAAGGGTTTGAAGCAACTGTAGTTCAACAAGGCGATCATCTACGGTGAGCGTTGGCCTTGACGACTCCGGGGATTCCGTGACCAGACTGATCAGGAATAATGCCAACTGCACATCACCTGGGACTGCAGCCGCATCAGAATTCATTTGACGGGCAAGGCTTTGTGCGACAGCCTGTCGATCTTTTCGTGGCAATGACGTGAGTCTTGCCATTGAAGTTTGATAGTCAGCAGCATTCGCAAGCTGCCGAACACTGCAGAGCACAATCATGGTATGGCAGATCGTTTCCGCGCGGCTTTGCAGGGAATGAAGATCGGTGTTCTTGCTCGTCGACAACTTCTGCGCTGAGGTTGAGGCATCTGCTGACGTAGTTTCCTCGCTGGCCGCGTCGGGCCGCCCCGGAGCCGCTAGCTCATGGAGCGGCAGCGACTCCAGCAGTTTTCGGTTGTTGATCAGCATCTCCGACCAGTCACTTGTTGTCGGCAGAGGTTCCAAAAGACCTAATCCGGATTGCTGGCACTTAAGGATCAGCGAATACAGAGACGACAGCTCTGGTTGCTCGATCGCTGCCTCCGCTGCACGTACCAGAAACTCGTCTCGAAGAGTCTTTAATTCTGTGACATAGGACCTGTCAGCATCGACCAATGATTTTTCTGGCGCCCCCAACGCATCGATCAGGCAATCTCCGGCAAGACAGAGTCGCAGCAATTGCTCCGAGGACATCGGCTGCACCTGAACCGGTTCTGCAGCCGAGTTCGTTGATGATGTTTGATGCAGTGCAGCAAGATCAAGGAACTCGCGAGCGGCCTTGAGCGGCGACGTGGCCCTCAGCAATCGGGCTTTCCAGTCTCTGGCCTGCGTCACCGTCTTTTGCCCGGGAAAATCAGACAAATGAGCTTCGATCGCTGACTGATAATCCGCTTCAGTGACGTCGCCGGATGAGCCCGAATTCCATTGCTGTCCGATGACATAAACACTCAGCAAATCGGCGGCCGCAGCGCCGGGCATATCGTTGGCCGTCTGAAACTTCTCTTTCGCAAGCTGCAACTCAGCTTTCGCAATCGGCCATTCTCGCATGCGGATGGAAAGGTTTCCGGCCTGAAGCTGGACACGCGCGGCCAGAATCGGAGACTTTGAAGACAGTCGTTGAGCCAGACTTTGCAGTCGCTGCCGAGCGGTCACAACATCGCCAACATCGACGAGCTCCGCGACATATTCCAATTCCAGTGCGGCATCAGGGCCGACCTGTAACACGCGGTCAAAGTGATCAGCAATTCGGACGCATCGCTGCCGCCAGACTCCCGTGGTGAGGGTCAGAGTTTTGTCACGGAGTTGCTGAAACTCAAGCTGCGTTTTGTTTTCCAACTCCGTCCGTTGAGGCGATTCATCAAGCTGGTACAGAAGTTCCAATAGTTGCAGAAGCCCTTCAAGTCTCAGAGTTTGCAGTTCCTGCGTCAGTGCGAGTCCGTTCTTCGAAGCTTCCACGAATTCCTGCAATGCCTCCGAAGGCAATCCCTGTTGCAGCAGCGAACGAATCTTCAATGCGGCCGCGCTGGCTTTTTCATTCTGACTGTTGGCTGCAGATTGTGTGGTGCCGTAACGAAGTCGAAACGTATCGAAGTCGTTCAGATCCAGTTGAATTTCAGCCAGCATCACTCGACACCGGAACCGAAGCCAATCATCCGATGTCGTTTTCTGCATCTGTTCAATGAGTGTTTCAGCTTCCTCCCGGAGCTTCTTTGACTCCTTCGCATCAGCCAGCCGGTATCTCACGAAGGCGACATCTGTCAGCACCATTCGAATTCGCTCGCGCACTGCACGGACCGCATCGCGATCAACTTCGCGGCGGACTTCCTCAATTTGTGTCAACAATGATTCCGCAAGTGTCCGAGCCTGATTGATGGCCTCGGTGGCGAATTTGGTTTCCTGAGATACTCGTCGTGGTGGAAGATTTCCGTTTGGCATGGCCGTCGCTGCAGGCAGCAGTTGAAGACTCGAGATCGGCGACTGAATGATCTCTTCCATCAGGCCCGCGGCCGACAGAAGTTCGATCTGGCGAACTCGCAGCATCAGGTCATTCTCGGCCGACGGTGCATTGTTGCGGAGAAACTCGGTCAACCGTTCGGCCGACTCGCGAATCATGCCGTTACGACTGTCGGCGTCCATGTTCCACGCATGCTGCTGCTGACATTCCGACAACATCATTTCCCACGTCGCGAGGTGATTGACGTCGTGCAGACCTTCGAGCTGTCGATAACAAAATTGTTCCGCAAGCCCGTACATCGCTCGATCCAGCAATTGCTGAACAAACTCCCGCTCGCCATCGGCAACATCAGCCCTGAGCAGTGACGTGCCGAAATGGGATGGCAGTATTGCGAGAATTGCAATTGCGACGAGAGATGAACGAGAATTGATCACAATTGGCTCATATCTTTGGTACGTACACCATCACGGAAGATCACTTGAGCGATTCCAAATACGCCAGCAGATCTGCCAATTGTTCAGGGTCGAGGTTTCCGACAATGCCTTGAGGCATCATAGAAATCTCCTGCTTGACTCGATCTTCGATTTGATCCTGAATCAGCTCGTGAGAAATCCCGGTGGCATCTCGCAGCGTTACCGTTTCTGCACTTTCCAGCACGATGAAGCCGGTGTAAATCTTGCCATCGTCCATAGCGATCGCCCAGGTGTCGAATCCCTGAGCAATCTTCTTGCTGGGCTGGACTACAGATTCAATCAACTCCGCTCGCTTATAACGCTTACCAATGTCGACGAGATGCGGGCCCTTGGGCTGCTGGCCATTGGCAAACGTGTGGCAATTGATACACGACTGCTGACGAAACAGCATTCGTCCTTTTTCAACATCACCAGGGGCTGCTGCGGCTCGAGCCGCTACATCATCAAAGAGCAGATTCGCAATGGCATTCGGATCATTCGGATCCGCCTTGGGAAGTACGATCGCCTTTTCTTCTTCCTTCATCGCCACATCGGCCGACAAGCCGTCAAGATTGACGACGTGCTTCCTGAGTTGCTCGGTCAGATGAGTCTTAAGGGATACATCAGCTTCTGCCATCGCGACTTTCACGGCTTCAGCGATTCGATCTGACTCGCTCCACTTCTGTCGATCATAGTACGGGCCTGTCGTATCAGGTCGAGTTCCCCACCACTTCGGGCTCTCCAGAGTAAACTCGCCTTCTTGATGATAAAGCCGAATCAGAGTCGTCCAGACTTCGCGTCGCAGTGCTTCATCACGACTGGTACTCAGGACTTTGAACAGCCCGTCGACAGTCTTCGGATCGTGCATCTGCTTCAAAGCTGCGATGGCCCCGGAACGGTGTGGACCGTTGAGAGCTTCCAGACAAGCGTCAATGGCTTTGATCTGCACAATAGCTTTCACAGCAAGATGCGGGATGACTCGATCAGGATCCGGATTACGCCACGCATCTTTGTGAGCTTCCTCGGCGAGCGGCAGGGCGTCAGCCCTCCGAGCAACGTCGCGCGAATCTCGGAGGGCTGACGCC
>JBPOIW010000165.1:0-6144 GCA_052034165.1 Planctomycetota bacterium
GCGGCCCGGCGCAAGGTGTGCGCGGAAAATCGAAGCGGCGAAGGATGACAACTTTTGGTCTCCGAATCAAGGCTGCTGACGGCCGTTCGGCTTCGAATTACCGAGTCTCTCGTGAACAGCAAGTGCCGTCCAAAACGCCCTTGCTATGAAAGTTCGCGAGAACCTGAAAGCTGTAGGCTGAATGTCGCCGGATTCGTGAGAATTCGGACGGTCTCTGTGGATGGCATCCGAATTCTCACGAATCCGGCTACGAGGAAACATCTCACTCTGCCTCGAGAGAAGTTCTTGCTTCCTTTGGCCAAAAATTCAACGGTCACTTGAGCAACGACGCCGACTGAAGCCCAAACACCCACCGGACGGCTCCCGTCGTTACGCTTCAAATCCCTGACTGCCGACTATCCCGAGCGACCTGCAGAAACCGGTCTCGAATCTCGGTAGTTGAACCCAAGGTGATCCAGACGTCGTACTCCCATTGAAAACCGGGTGTAACGGCAATTGTTTTGATCGGAGCAAAGTACGAACAGCTTCCGGGTGAATTCACGTCTTTGCCAAACCGGTAGCAGGTCAGTTCGTCAGCGACCGGAACGTAGCAGCCGATGCCTCGGTCATCTTCGCCGACATAGGCCGCCCAATGCTCCGTGATTTTCTTGTATTCGTTTGGGAACTCAGGCTGAGTTCTTTTCACGGCAGCACCAGTCCACGGAGCATCGCCGTCGTAGAACACCAATGTTGCAAGTCGAGAGTCGACAAAGAATGCTGGCAACTCCTGATGATGAGCCGGATGAGACTCAGTTCCCGCATAGTGAAAACGAAAACGAATATGCAGCATGTCATCCGTGAGCGTTACGGTCTGCTCCATCGTGCATTCCGAAAGCAGCTCACCTGTCGCCCAGTGCAACGGTTGCGACTTCACCCATGAAGTTGTCGGTTCGTGCTTCTGTTCCAGAATGATGGCCGACTTGCCTCGCCAGTCCCCGCCCTGAACTGGATTCCATCTCCATGGTGTTTTGTTCCACATCGATCCATCTTCTTTGCCGTACCAGGATTGCTGAACCAGTCGACCACGATCGAAACTGTTAATCAGACTGCGATCAGCACCAGCAGCACTGATCCAGGCAATCGCGCCACCTGATGACGGGCTAAGCCCTACATTGAGCTTGTCATTCCTTAGCCAGATGAATTCATCCGGGGCTTTCTCTGATGCGGCCACAGTGAAGGCGCCTTGCCCCGAAAAAAAAGTTGGACCTGCGAATAGGTCGCATACGACATATACGACGTATAACAGCAACGGCCTTTTGTGAAACAAGCTGGCTCCCGGCAATTGGTGTGAGCCACAATTAGCAAATAGCATGATCAACGTTCCTCGTCAGGACTTCGGCGCGTTTCGGTAATCCAGCGGAGGCTTCTGATTGGGCTGCATCAAGGACTCGTATTTCTGTTCGCCTAAGCGCTTCTGGAACTCTTCCTTCGCCTGTTGAAGCAGCTCCGGACTGCGAAACATATCGATTGCAGTCGTCGCTAACACTTTAGCCGCCAGGTGCATTCCTTTTTCACCAATTGTCGTTCCACCCGCAGCCACAGCCTGCCATGAATGAGCAGGCGTTCCGGGAACCCAGCAGGATGTGCTGAAACCTGTTGTCGGAACAACCCAGGAAATATCGCCGACGTCCGTCGAACCCTTGCCGATTGTTCCATCGACGTCTTCGACGCGACTCAGGCTTTCCAACGACACAGGTTCTGAAAGATGCTGCTGCATTCTCGCGGCAAATTTGCGTTCCTCTTCGTTGTACGACAGATCATTGAGCTCAACCAGTCGGCGGCGAGCCATATTCGACAGCGTCTGATTTGGCAGGATTTCTCGAATGCCGCCTTCGTAGCGAATCGTCAGTTCTGTCTCGGTCGCCAGTGCTCCGGCTTTCGCACACAACTCCAGTCGCGAATAGAGAGGCTTCAGAAACTTCGCTTCGGGATGTCGAATGTAGTAGTAGACTTCAGCAAAGGCTGGCACCACATTCGGCGCTTCGCCACCACTGGTGATGACGTGATGAATGCGAGTTTCCTCCGGAGTATGCTCACGCATCAGTTCGGCCGCGTGATTGGTCAGTTCCACGGCATCCAGTGCTGAGCGTCCCTGTTCCGGTGATCCGGCCGCGTGAGCTGTCCGGCCACGAAACTGGAACTTCACGGCCACTCGCGCAAGGCTTGAACGATCTCCCGCGGATGTCTTGCTGGACGGATGCCAGTGCATAACCGCATCGCAATCTTTAAAGAGTCCGGCTTCGACCATAAACACTTTCGCACTGCCGCCTTCTTCCGCCGGACATCCGTAAAATCGCACCGTGCCGTTGAGCGTGCCGGCTTTGATCTGTTCAGCGATGGCGATTGCAGCCGACAGTGACGCTGAGCCAAATAGATGATGTCCACAGCCATGACCGAATGAGTTCCCATCGTCACGCGACAGCGGCTCTGGTACTGCCTGCTGTGAAAGGCCAGGCAAAGCATCGAACTCGCCAAGGATTCCAATCACGGGCTTTCCGGAGCCGAACTCGGCCGTAAACGCTGTAGGAATTTCGGCAACTCCACGAGTCACCTTCAGGCCGGCTGCTTCCGCAGCATCAGCCAATAATGCGGAGGACTGAGTTTCCTGATAACCGGGCTCCGCAGCCAGCCAAATCTTCTGCGCCATCTGCCACGTTGCATCACGACGATCAGTGACGGACTTTAGTGCGCCTTCGATCGCGGGGTCTGATTCCTGAGCGTTGGTCAGAGAAGACATCAGCAGCAAAAGAGCAATGGTTTTCCAGAATTGAAATCTCGTTTTGTGACTGACGTCGTCGAAAGTTTCTGAAATTAACACAGAGCCTGACAACGACTTTGAAGATCTGTACATTGAGGAATACTCTCGGTAACGATGGAGCCGGGATGTTTTCAGAAACTCTGCTTACAGTTCTTCCAGCGGTTTTAAGCCGGTTCGAGGACAATGTGGCAACAGGCCACACTCGGTGCACTGAGGCCGACGAGCGATACAGGTGCGTCGTCCATGATGAATCAGGCGATGAGAAAACTCGATCCACTCGGACTTCGGAATGAACGCCATTAATTCACGCTCGATGATTTCGGGGTTCTCTGATGACGTTAGCCCCAAGAGATTCGTGAGTCTCTTCACATGTGTATCAACAACGATTCCGGAGGGAATCCCGAACCAGGTTCCCAGGACAACACTCGCGGTTTTTCGGCCGACTCCCGGCAGAGTAATCAACTCGTCAATGTCCTGCGGGATTTCGCCATGGAAACGTTCCACAAGTGCCTGAGCCATGCCCCGGATGTTGGCGGCTTTGTTTCGAAAGAACCCCAGCGGCTTCACAATACGTTCCACATCGTCCTGTGTCGCTTTGGCCAACGAAGCAGCATCGGGATAGGTTCTGAATAACTCCGGAGTCGCCTGGTTCACTCGTTCATCGGTGCATTGAGCCGACAGAATTGTGGCAACAAGCAGCTGAAATGCCGACTCATGATTTAAGGCGCATTCCGCTTCGGGAAACAGCTTTTTCAAAGTCGCGATGACCGACTTCGCTCGCTGTCTACGAATCGACAAGAGTTCGTCTGGATCCAGCGGTGCCGTTCTCGTCGTTGTCTTTAATGGTGCGCTTTTCTTTTTCGCCACTGAAAACTGTTTCCCAATTCAAGAACGCCTAACAAAACATGTGCGCGTAGCCGGATTCGTGAGAATTCGGAGCAGTTTCTGAGCTCTCACGAGCTCAGCTACGGTTGTGTAACGGGTTCTAACTCACGTTTGTGCTCGCGACTCCAATGGCGAGCATTTGCAGAGGAATATCATACCCGCATGCTGCAACACAATTGACCGGCGGTGATGTTGTGGAAATCGCTGAATCCGTCGAAGGCATGGTGGACAGTCTTTTCGCATTCACAGCAAATTTGGCCCTTGCTGGGCGTGTCCCCGGAATTCCATCGTTGGCTTTGGCGGATTTCGAGGGTACCATCCAGAGATGTCGAACAGGCTCTTTCGGTTCGGCATGCCTCCCGCCTCAATTTCTCGCCTTATTACAAACGTCTGGTTTGATCCTATGCAACCAGTGCTTGTCGCCATTCAGTGTGTCGTCTTCTTGCTGTCCTGCGGCTCCAATCTGAGTCTCCGCGCGGACGAAAAGTCGCCGGTCGAATCATCAGCGTCTGCAACCAATGCTCCCGTGGACTATGTCAAAGATGTCCGTCCAATCCTCCGCGCAAAATGCGCGATGTGCCACAATGAAGCAGAACCCAGCGGTGGCCTGAGGCTCGATGCGGTTACTCACGTGATGAAGGGTGGAGACAGCGGTCCTGTGCTGATCGCAGGGAACAGTGCTGAGAGTCGATTGATTCAAGCCGTCGTGCAGACTGGCGATTTGAAGATGCCGCCGCCCGAGGAAGGTAAGCCTCTGGAGCCAGCTCAGATTGAAATTCTGCGACGCTGGATCGATCAGGGGGCGAAGATTCCTGACGACGAAAACCAGATTACTCACTGGGCGTTTCTGAAACCACAGCGTCCACCGGTGCCTGCCGTTGAAGACGCAGCAGGGACCATTCATCCAATCGACGCGTTTATCGCTCAACAACATGTGGCTCGTGGACTCACTCCACTTGCTCCAGCACCGAAACACATCTTGCTTCGACGAGTTTATCTGGATCTCATCGGTCTTCCGCCCACACCGGAACAACTTGCTGCCTTTGAAAACGATTCATCGCCGGATGCTTACGAGAAAGTTGTCGACCAGTTGTTGGCAAGCCCGCATTACGGCGAACGCTGGGGACGCCATTGGATGGATGTCTGGCGATACAGCGACTGGGACGGCTACGGAGCCGAAGTTCGTGAAAGCAAGCCGCACATCTGGCGCTGGCGGGACTGGATTATCGAATCATTGAACGCTGACAAGCCTTACGATCAGATGGTCGTCGAAATGCTGGCGGCTGATGAAGCTTGTCCAGATGATTTGCAGGCCGCGCGAGCCACCGGGTATCTTGTTCGTAACTGGTATGTTTTCAATCGCAACGCATGGCTCGACAATACCATCGAACATACCGGCAAAGCGTTTATGGGAGTCACTTTCAACTGCGCGCGTTGCCATGACCATATGTTTGATCCGATGAGCCAGACGGAGTACTACAATCTCCGCGCTGTGTTCGAGCCTCATGACGTGCGTACGGATCGAGTACCCGGCCAGAGTGATATCGCGAAGGACGGGCTTGTGCGCGCTTACGACGCGAACACCGCTGCTCAGACGCTATTATTTGTTCGGGGAGATGAGAAGAATCCTCTGAAGGACAAGCCTCTGGCTCCGCTCGTTCCCGCTGTCTTTGGCAACAAGGAGCTTCCGATTGAACCGGTCAGTCTTCCAGCCAGTTCTTACTACCCCGGGCTTCAGCCTTTCGTGATCGAAGAAGCACGGCAGAACGCCGAGGCGGAACTGAAGTCGGCTAATGATTCCCTGGCAGCAGCAAAAGTCGCCATTGAGAAAGCTCAAGCATCGCTCGCGGAATTCAGGAATCGACCTGATGGGCCTGCAGAGCCAGCGACACTCCTGATAGATGATTTTTCCCAAGCTCGCCCGGAGCTCTGGGAAGCAGGCGCCGGCAACTGGCAATATAAAGACGGATGTCTGAAGCAAATTGATGCTGCCGACACAATGTGCAGCATGAAGGGGCGACAGGTCATCTCAAGTGACTTTACGGCACGAGTGAAGTTTCGAATCACTGGCGGTGACGTCTTCAAATCTGCGGGTATTGCATTTGATGTTATTGATGACCAGAACCTGACGTTCCTCTATGTCAGCTCGGGTGGTTCGAAGCTGCAAATTGCTCATCGAGTCAATGGAGCCGATCAGTATCCGGCCAATGGGTCAAAGCCTAGGGCGGTTGAGCTGAATCGTGATTATGAGATGACGGTGAAAGTTCGCGGGGCACAAGTAGAGATCTTGCTGAACGGCGAATCACAACTCACCTATTCATTGCCGAATCCTCGTCCAGCTCAGGGGCGTGTGAATGTCTGGACCTACGATGCAACGGCTGAGTTCACAGCGATCGAAGTTAAAGACGCGGCGGAGATCAGTGAAGCGACGTTGATGGCCAATCTAAGGTCAGCAGAGGCTG
>JBPOIW010000125.1:0-2880 GCA_052034165.1 Planctomycetota bacterium
AGCCAGGCAACATCACTCGCGTCATTCATGACGCGGGCAATGTAGCAGCACGAAGATCGATCGAATAGATCAGGCCCCCCCTTTGGGTCCTTTTCGTGTCTCGAATTCGACTGCCTGTAAGGTGGTGCCGTGCTTGTAGACACACTTTCTTTCAGTGGAACGACTTAAATAAATTCGTGGATGAGATGGTCACATCACTGCCGAAGATTTGAAACGAAAATGCCGAGCAGCCCCCGTGAAAGACTGCTCGGCACCACTAACTAACTTGAACAGTTAAACTGTAGTTTGTGAAATTCTTCGTGCGTGAAGGAATTTTTTCTGAGCAGGGAAAACGAGTAGAAGAAAAATTGAAGAACCCCGCCTTGCGACGGGGCCGGGAAAGGATCGCCATCGAGTCATGGACGTCGCGGCAAGATCAGCACCCGCCTGCAGTATCGCCCAGAACAGCGGGCTTCATGGAAATTTATGGCGAGCCAGCACTGAAAGCGGGACTGTCCCACCTACACGAGGTGCTCACAGTACACTGATCCATCAAGAACCTACATGAGACGGAAGGGCAAGCGTTGCGTCCGGAAGTGTACCGTCTGCCTTTAGGACACGGAACGCGGCAACATTCATGGGTCGACTCGAAGCTGATCGCCAGACGTAGTACAGACCGCCCTTAACAAGGCTCAGCTCAGCTATGCCTTCAGAGTTCGAGACCGCGGAACAGACGGTGTCATCATACGACGAGCCGCGATCGGCGGCTGGCTCCTGAGCTTGCTGGTACCGGATGGTGATGCCGGCCGTCGCGACTCCCTTCACGCGAATCACCAAATAACCGGTAGTCATGATGCCCGTCGCAGGTGTGATCACGATCGGATCGACGTCCGGTTCTTCCGGAGCTGTCGCCGTGCCGTCGAGGCCGAGGCGGTAACGGATCTGAGCTTTCTCTTCTTCGGTCCACGTGCCCGATGCTGATTCCAATGCTTCGATCGCTTCGAGCACCGGATCAAGGGCAGAGGAGTCCAGTTCCGCTGCTCCTATGTCAGTCGATGACCAGACTTTGGCGAGGTATCCGGGAGTGCCCGCAATCGTCGCTACTGCATACAGCTCCAAATAATCAGAAGCAGACCATCCTGAATCAGTCGTGAAAACAGCCTTATAGAGTCCAGTCTGTGCTGTTGTGCTGACCGTGACAGAAACGCCGCTGGCCGATCCATTCCGCCAAAGAACTGCCGTTGGAGTCGAGTCTGCCGCCGTACCAACACCAGCAACCGTCGACGTAAAAAGAATCGTGTAGCTGTAATTGAGCTTAATCATGTTCCGAGCCTCCCGGCTCCTGAGAGACCTGTAAAGCCAACTATTCCAGCAGCGTTGTAGGTTGCTGGTGCCGCATTCGGCGGTGCAACCTTAAACAGATGACCGCTGTCGAGCGTGATCCCGAATCGATGCGCCAGATACCCCTCAATCCAGATGTGTTCTCGCAGCGATGTTTCCTGCCACAAAACCAACGCTGCAAGGTCTCCGCGAATTGATCCGCCGTAACCCGACGCCCCGATATGCGTGTATGCAGTCACCGTTTTTGCCGATGGAAGCGTTGCGGTCCTGTCGTTTTCGATCAGCTCTTTGCCGTCGCACCGAACCTGAATGTACCCCGATTGATAAATGCCCGTGACGATGTGCCAGGCATTAGCGACAAACATATTCGCGTGCCCACGATACGTTACCCCCTGCGTTACCCCCTGCTCTAGGTATCCAGTGGCATTGCTCATGCCATACATGCCGAAAACTGACGGCGTGCTGGACGGTGGAGCCTGCTCGTCGACGTTCACAATCGAGTTGTAATTCTGTAGCACAGACAGATTAATCACGGCACAACATGACATCTCGACGGACGACAGCGAATAGCTCGCGGAACTCATAATGTTCCCGGACGCGGCCCAACGACTTACCGCTAAACCATTGAGAATGTTTGTCTTGTAAGTCGGCCTGCTTCCACCGGATGCCGTGACATCGCGACCCAATCCACTGCTATCCAACTGCGTTGAGATGAGATCACCGTCATTCAATCCGGTCAGTTTCGAAGGCTCGTACCAGCCTTGAATCGTCGCGATGTCATTGAGCGTCGTCCACGACATTACGCACCGCCAATCACAGCGAGAATCTGCTCAATCGTCGTGATTGTGCCGTCGTGGATGCCTTCAGCGACCACGGCAGATTTTGCGTCCCATATTTGCTTTATGGCATCCTTTGCGATTGCAGCCGCTCGCTGCGACGAGAACGCCTGAACCGTCAAATCCTTGTAAGGTCTTCCGCCGTCAAGGGCATAGAACGAATCGATCATTGCCGCCGCGTCGTCTGACACCTGAGCAATGCCGCTGATGGTCTGAAAAACGATCGGTGCCCACACTGGCGAGGTAGTTTCGAGTCCATCGCCACGCGGCCCGACCAGCACGGCCTTTAGTTCTCTGATGCCATCCAGAGCTGTACCTGTGATCGTTCCGTTGTCGATTAGCGTTTGGAGCAGGCCGAACCAGCCAGAACCATCCCACGAAAGCAACTGGCGTTCCCCGAGCCACTTTCCGAGCTTAGTTCCGATGATGTCGGTAGTGGTCAGCGTCTGCAAAATCGCAACGATTTCAGCGTCAGTGTAACCGCGTTCCGGATTGGTTCCGGGCTTAATTGCGCCCGTCAGACCGAGACTCACAGCCTTTTGATATCCGCTCACAGTACCGACTCCCGAAAATGACTCCGCTGCTCTTTTGGGTGATAGCGGACTACTTAACCGATGGTCATGATCACAAAGTTTCAGTCATCACCTTGCAGCGAGTTCGCTCGCTGCATCTGCCTCGTCGACAATCATTCCATGCTGACGCAACTGCTCCTGATTGTTCGCTT
>JBPOIW010000232.1:0-3778 GCA_052034165.1 Planctomycetota bacterium
GGCTGTCGGCGGCAGCATGATTCCTCGTTTTGCCATGAGCGATCGGATGAAAGAAATCGGCCGATGGACATTCAATGCCTGGGCTTTGGATGGCTATCAGAAGGTCTTCTGGTTTCAGTCCCCGTTGCCAAGCCTGCAAAATGAAGTCGCCGTGTTACTGGGTAGTTCTTTGATCATGGGTATTCTCACGCTGTTGTTTTCCGGACGCTGGAAACGCGGATAGAGAGTGCTTGAACTTCTCAAAAAAACTCAGCGGGGCATGACACTGGTGGTTTGTTAATTCAAACTCAACATCTCAGCTCAGAATTCAATCCCAAAGATCAACTCATGAGACGACTCAATCCAGTCGCAATACTAATCACATTTATAGGCATTGCAGCCAGTGTTCTGCTTTACCTCGACCGCAGCAGCACGCCCGTCGTGGCAGAAGATTCAGGACCACTGGCAGCAGTCAAGCCTCTGCCGGGGTACACAAAACCAGCAAGTGACCAGTTCTCAATCATTGCCAGCGAAACTGAAACCACCGCGCACGCAAATCCTGAAGCAAATTTGCCCGCTGTGCCTGCCAGTGAATCAACGCAAACCGTCTCGATTTATGTCTCTGGCCTGAAGAACCAGTCCTCAAAACTCTATGTCGCGATCTTCGATTCCGCAGAAGGATTCCCCAAACCCGAGCACAGCAGGACGACAACGACGATACCTGTCGATGCAGAAAGCGTGGAGTTTTCACTTTCGCTGCCAAACTCTTCACCAACCGGCATCGCCATCTTTCAGGATCTCAACGGTGATGGAAAACTGACAAAGAACGGTTTTGGTTTGCCGATCGAACCCTACGGATTCTCCAACAACGCCCGCTCAACATTCGGGCCACCCTCCTTCAGCCAGGCCGCATTCATAGTGAGCGAAAAGACTTCACCCATCGAGATCACCGTCCGGTGATCACGGTCCAATGAATAACAACGTTGTCAGCTCTTCTCTGAAGGCAGAACAACTCACTTGCGTCGTAGGTGACAGCGATCTCAGCGAGTTGACGAATATTTGCCACAGAATCCCGGATACAACACTCGTGAACCCCACACCGCCAGCATCAGCCCACCCACAACGTCGATCACGTGGTGCTGGTGCAGGAACAAGGTCGAAAGACTCAGACCGGCCGCCCAACTCCACAAAAGAGCCTTGCTGCTTCGAGTGGTGGCGCGGGCATAAATGTCGAGCGTCGCAACTCCCCAGGCGACATGCAGCGACGGACAGCAATTGAATCTGAGATTGGCGTTGTCGGCAAACGCATACATCCCTCGCCATATCCCCATGCTGGCGGGATCCGGCGGGAGAAAACCGGGCTCGAATGGAATGATCAGAAAGAAAATTCCCCCAACCAATGTCATCAGATACCAAACGATGGCCAAAGCATTCATTTCACTCCGAGTTCGCAGGATGAACGGTGCTACTGCATAAATGAGATGCAGAGAATTGTAGAACACTGTGGTGGCCGGAATCAGCGGGATCAATAACTCCGCGCTGTGATAAAGAGGCACTCGATACTGATGCCGTGCTGTCCAATAGTCGGCACCAGCGTAGACGAACGCGAACCAGGCAAAGCTTGGAATGCCCAGTACGAAGTAGGCATAGGCCAGATTCTTTGCTCCTGGCCAGCCCCAGTATTTGCGATGATCACTCTCGTTCATTTTCATCAAGCTGTCGGTGCTTCAATTCCTTCAGACCGCTCCTCATCGTACACTCCGCCTCGTGTGTTGGACGACGAATGAAATGCTGCGTGAGTCAACGCCTGTGGATGTTAATCCTCCTTCGCTGCGAATTGCACTGATCTCTCCCAAAGGGCCGTTATATCGGCATCGGGGAGGAATCTTCGGCAAATCTCTGCGCTATATGCCGCTGACTTTGCCAACTCTCGCAGCACTGGTTCCTCCGGAACTCAGTGCGAAAATTCAATGCTTCGACGAAGGCATTGCTGACGTTCCATTGGATCTGAAAGCCGATCTGGTCGGGCTGACAGTGATCACCGGAACAGCTCCGCGAGCTTACGCACTGGCCGCTGAGTTTCGCCAGCGAGGCATCAAGGTTGTTCTGGGTGGGCCTCACGTGACGCTGCTGCCAGATGAAGCGCAACAGCACGCAGACAGCATCGTCGTTGGCTACGCCGAAGAAGAATGGCCGCGTTTGTTATACGACTTCGTAGCCGGTCGCATGAAACCTCGCTATCAACAGCGACCAGATTTTGAACTCACGGGACGACCGCTGCCGGATCGTTCCGTTTTGCCGGAGAAGCGATACCTCACGGCGGATGTCTTTGAGGCGACTCGGGGCTGCGTCCACAATTGTTCGTTCTGTGTTGTTCCGGCAGCATGGGGACGAAAGCCTTGGCAAAAACCTGTCGAAGCTGTCGTCGAAGATCTGATCCGTCGCAAAGCCAGGCGAGCCATCTTTATTGATCTGAACCTGATCTCCGACAAAGGCTACGCCGCTCGACTCTTCGAAGCGTTGATCCCGCTGAAGATTCAATGGTACGGTTTGGCAACGACTTTACTTTGCGACGATATTCCATTGCTGGACCTGGCCGCCGCGAGTGGCTGTCGAGGTTTACTGATGGGACTGGAGTCCATCTCCAATACGGCGTTGAAGGGATCTCACAAAGCGTTTAACAACCCGGAGGAGTATCCTCGAATCGTCCGCGAACTTCACAAACGTCGGATCGCTCTTCAGGGCTGTTTTGTTTTTGGGCTTGATGATGACACTCCGGATGTATTCCAGAAGACGGCTGACTTCGCGGTTCGTTGTGCCATCGACTTGCCTCGATTTGCAATCGTGACGCCGTTTCCGGGGACAGGCCTGTATAATGAGCTGAGTGCTCAGGACCGAATTTTCACACGCAACTGGGAACTTTACGACGGACAACACGTCGTCTTTCAACCAGCTCAGATGACTGTCGACCAACTGCAGAAGGGCACAGAGCACGCCTGGAAGTATGCTTATTCGTGGGGCAACATCGCACGAAGACTGTGGCATTCGCCCACAGCCTGGTCATTGGCTCTGACGACCAATATTGGCTATCGCTATTACGCTTATCACCTCGATCGATTCTACAATTGTGATGTCCCGGTGTTGCCAACTCTGACGAAATCAGCGGCGAATCCAACTGCATTGCCAGACCGACCAGCGGCACGTCGAGAAGGTTGCGGTACAAAGGCTGACGAGGTCCTTGTCTCCCTGGAAATGCGGGAGTCATGAGCAGCCGACAGCCATTTCGACTCACGATCGTCCATCCGTGCGTTGGTCGACCACGAGGCATGAAGCATTACATCCGAACCTGGCAGATGGAATGTCTTCCCGCGGCGATGATTGCCGCTCTGACTCCGCCAGACGTCGAAAAAAAGTTCTACGACGATCGCCTCGAACCAATCCCGTTTGATGAACCAACAGACCTGGTGGCCATCAGTGTAGAAACTTATACCGCCAAACGCGCCTACCAGATTGCCAGCGAGTACCGTCAGCGCGGTGTGCCGGTTGTCATGGGCGGGTTTCATGCGACGCTCTGTCCGGAAGAGGTCGGTCTGTACGCTGACACACTTGTCGTTGGTGAAGCCGAAGGACTCTTCGAACAGGTCATTGATGATTATCGTCACGGCTGCCCACAGTCGTTTTATCAAAGCAAAGAGCGACCTCAGTTGCGGGTCACGCCGGATCGTTCCATCTTTCAGGGCAAGCGATACCTGCCGATTCGCCTTGTCGAGTTCGCTCGCGGCTGTCGATTCCGCTGCGA
>JBPOIW010000203.1:0-5448 GCA_052034165.1 Planctomycetota bacterium
TGTGTTCAATAATGTAATACTATATGGATCACCCTTCATGTTTCGAATTCGGATTGCGCTAATTTCACTGTGCTGTTTTTCTCAGCCTCCTGTGACGGCTGAGGAACCGTTGGTGGTTGAGCTGGGCCAGGGCGTTCCGATGGAGCTTGTGCGAATTCCAAAGGCGGAGTTTGTGCAGGGATCGCCTGAATCGGAACAGGGACGTGAAGCGGATGAGGTGGTTCGCAAGGTGATCCTGTCGAGCGATTTTTATCTCAGCAGAACGCCCGTCACCGTGGGGCAATTCCGTCGTTTCGTATCGGCAACCAACTACAAGACAGAAGCCGAGTCCGGTCCTTCGGGAGGTTTTGGCATCGTGGGTGGAGAACTCGTCCAGCAGCCGCAGTTCAACTGGCAGAACCCCGGATATGCCCAGACCGATGAACATCCAGTGACCATCGTCACGTTTGCTGATGCAACGGCGTTCTTGAAGTGGCTCAGTGACAAGTCCGGAAGAACTATGGTCCTGCCTACCGAGGCCCAATGGGAATATGCCTGCCGAGCTGGTTCCATCAGTCCGTTTTACAACGGCGACGATGTCGCGGCGATGGATGCGATCGGATGGTCAGCGAAGAACGCTCCTTCTTCGCCGATGCCCGTGAAGCAAAAGCAGCCAAATGCTTTTGGGCTCTACGACATGTCAGGCAATGTCTACGAATGGTGTCAGGACATTTACAATCTCTACCCGCCGGATCCAGAAAGCGATCCGCTGCAAGTGCAGGGACAGCCCGGCGAGAAGATTCGCAACGTGCTGCGAGGTGGCTCGTGGATGCGACTTCCGAAACGCTGTCGCTCAGCGGCCCGTTATCGTGCAACCCCAGGCACTCGCAATGCGGAGAATGGCTTCCGAGTCGCCACGATGGATCTTCAGGTTCTTGTTGCTTCGGCAAAAGGGAACGCTCAGCCTCAGGCGGAGGAGAACAGTCTGCCTCCAGCAGTCGAGCCCGCTCCGAATGCAGACGCCGGGGGGGCGGCGAGATTTGTCAACCAACATCCTTCGGTATCGCCGGAGAATGCTTCGTCCGGAGCAGGAGGCTTCATCTTCTTTGTCGTGTTAATGGCCGTCATAGGTTGGCTTGGCCGTAGAATTTATCGAGCATTTGCCGGAGGTGAGCCCGAGGCGTTATCGATGACCTCAGAGCCACGCCCCGCCGTGCGCCCGGACCTGCCTTATCGAATTGACGGATTCGCGGTAGGAGTGTTGGCAGGTTTGCTGCAGACCGAGAAAGACGGTTTTTGGATCCCCACCGAGAATTATTCCATCGGCACTATGCTTCAGTGTGAATATTGGGCGGACAAAAAGCTGGTTAATGAAACGGTCGAAGTCACTTCTCCAGTGAAGCAGTTTGTTTACACGGGATCACTACCGACCGACATCAGGATTCGGATCGCCGACTCCGTCTCTCGCTCCGGAGATCCGAACGCTTCCAATCCGCCCGAGTCATGGACTACCAGTACGCAACAAGCACCGCCCCTCAACAATCCTCAAACGTACGTATTCGTTGATCCATTAAACCCTGTGCGTTCGAGTTCCGAGCGTGGTGATGATGACCCGGGAACGGAGATTACGACGAATCAGGGCGTTGGTTTTCCACCGGCCTATTGATGGCAATGAATGTCATGGAGGGAGAGAACACTTTCGCAGGAGAGGTGTTGATCTTGGCGAATGCGGCACCTCGATGGCTTTCTGCGCGCACAGTGCGTTCTCTGACGGCCATCGGCGTCTGTAAATCACGAATTCATTTAATGTCTAGGGCGAATGACAGTGACGCGGTGGAGAGAACGCTTGACGCTATTGCCAACAACGTTCCACTATGGATCCTTCAAGCAGGATCCTGGTTGCAAACTCGCTGGAGGCGTCCTCCGCAGAGCAGCACTGGGCGGTCATTGATTGCTGTCGGACTGCCTCGTCCATCGACCTTCGGAGCGGGGCCTTCCGAGGAAATTCAAGACTGGGAGAGAGTTCGCAGAGAGTCTCAGGGTGACGTGGAATCCTATTGGCGTGCAAAGAATCCTTCGATCATTCCGGCAAGCCTATGGATTGATTCGCGGGGAGCGGCTCGTCTCCTGAAGAGCTTTCAGGATGGTCTCGAATTGGAGCAGGCGATTCAAAGCGAAATGCAGAATCCCGAAAACCGTCTTGTCTTCTGGCCTGATTTGGATGTTGGCTTTGACCGACGACGACGAGTTATGCAGTTCATTACGAGTCTGCAGCGCGGAGGCGCAGAACGTCTGGCGATTGATCTGCACGAGTGTTGGCTGACGCTGCCGGACTTTTCTCCGATGCTGGTAGCTCTGGGAGCGCCGACTCGCGACGCGTTTCCTAATCCTCAAGCCTTTCTAGAACTCAGCCGCCGCGGATCCAGGCCGGCTCGTGTTGAAGCGGCCACCAATCTTGTTCCAGCGTTTGGGGCGGATCTTGTTCACAGCCACTTGCTGCATCGAGCCGAACTGCAAAGGCTTGCGAGCAGCGGAGTACCCCAGCTCGTAACAATTCACAATGCTCGCCCGGGCTGGACATTCGAGACTGAGCATCTAACGCCAACAGATGTGTCGCTTCTGATTGCATGTTCCATGGCCGTGGAGAACGACATTCGCGATGCGCGAATGCCCGTGCCTTGTCGAACAATCTGGAATGGAATTGATCATTCGCTGTATCGCTCCACAGACGACGAGAGACGCGTCGCTCGCAGAGTCATGGTGTTCCGGCTGGAGATTCCAGAGGATGCCTTGCTATTAATTGCGGTAGCCAATGTGCGTCCCCAGAAGCGGATGGAAAGGTTGCCGAGGATTCTGCAACTAGCTCAAAAGTTACTGCAGGGCTCAACGTCGGATCGCCCCATCCATTTGCTGGTTGCCGGAGAACGATCTTCAGGAAGCGAACTGTCCGCTCAGTCTGAAGAACACTTAAGCCGGGCCATTAAAGAATGTGGAGTGGCCGCTCGAGTTCATCGACTGGGAAGTCTGACCGAGGTTCGTCATCTACTCGCCGCCGCGGATCTGTTTGTCAGTGTCAGCGACTATGAAGGACTGAGCCTCGCTCATCTGGAAGCGTTGGCCGCAGGCGTCCCCGTAGTCGCCACGGCCGTCGGCGGAACACCAGAGATTGCAGAAAAAATTCCGCGTTTAACGCTGCTGCCCAGGGAGGCATCGGACCACGATTTTGCCGCGTTGGTTGTTTTAAGATTAAAGGAAATTGTTGAGCCGGGCGGGGGGCCTCCTGATACAGTCGACGGTCAGAAACATCACGTGTCTCCTTCGATATTCCCGCGTTGCTTCACCATGTCGCTGATGGCGGAGCGTTATCGTCAATTCTATCAACGCGTGATGGGCACCGACGGGAGCACACGTCGAAGCGGCTTATGGCTGGTGATCAATAATCTGTCCACCGGAGGCGCCCAATCGAGTGCTCGTCGGCTGCTTGGAGAATTCAAACGGCGAGGCCACGATGTGCGTGTTGCTTTGTTACAGGAACTCCCTGATCAACCGACTCCGGGACGTCAGGAGTTGCTGGCGGCCGGGATTTCGGTGATCTGTCTCGTTCCCGCCGGGCAAATCGATCCACAGACGGCAATCCAGCCATTATTGCGGGCGATCGATGAACGTCCGCCAGAAGCCATCGTGTTATGGAACGTCATTGCGGAGTACAAGATTCTCCTCGCCGATTTGTTATACGGCTATCGAGTCTTCGACGTCAGCCCTGGAGAGATGAACTTTCAGTCGCTGGAAAAGTATTTCGCCAAACCGCGTCCCGGACTGCCTTATAAAAATGGAACTGACTACGGTTGCCGACTGGCGGGAGCTGTCGTGAAGTTTCATCGTGAGTTACCGGTAGCCCGCGAAACACTGCAGACCGAAATCCATGTTATTCCGAACGGAGTGGTGATTCCCGACAAATCCGTTGAGCATCAGGAGAAAACGATCATCATCCTCGGCACAGCCGCGCGAATCAGTCCACAAAAGAAGCTTGAAGATTTGATTGCAGCAATGCGTCTCGCTCATCCGAAAATGCCGCCCCATGAACTGCGGATCGCCGGAGCCCCCGAATGGGGATGTGAACAGTATGCTGAAGAATTGAAGAAATCGGCTGAGGGGCTTTCGGTCGTGTGGCTGAATGACGTTCAGGATATGAACAGCTTCCTGATGTCGCTGGATGTCTTCGTGATGATTTCTCATCCTGCAGGTTGTCCAAATGCATCAATGGAAGCGATGGCTGTTGGCCTGCCGGTGATTGCCACAGACGTCGGCGGAGTCAGCGAGCAGGTTATTGATCAACTCAATGGGCGACTCATCAAGGACGGAGATCCGGAATCATTCGCTTCAGCAATCTGCGATCTCGCCGAACGAGCAGACCTGCGTCAATCGATGGGGCATCAATCGCGTACGCGAGTTGGCGAGTACTTCACTGTCAAACGGATGGCTGATCAATACGCAGAGATCTTTGGTCTTCAATCAGTCAAAGACCGCGAAGATCGATAATGCCATGCTCAGAGGATCAGAGAGACACACGTGGTAACGAATCTTGACGCTCTTGAACAAGAACGCTCAAGCCAGTTCGAAAAAATCGATCACGTTCCGTTGCGGTTGCCGACCCCCAGGGGCGATCGTTACATTGAGACGATCCGCTCAAAGATACCTGCGATTGGTAAGAGGCCATCATGAGTCTATCAATGCAACTAACTCCGCCTGAAATGCCGCATGGTTTTCGAGGTCTTCCCATGGCTCTCGCTGTCGCCTTGATTATTCTCGCCTTGATTCGCTATGGGACTTCAAATGCGGGAAAAGAGCGTGAGATCAAAATGCCGAGACGATCGTCACGAACTAAACATCGCCAATCCGATGGCATTGATGAATTCTCCACGAGCATGATGCTTGAGCTGCTGCAGACGGAAAAGGACGGATTCTGGATCTCGACACGCGATCATTCCATCGGCACCCTGCTGCAGTATCAATATTGGGCTGACAGGCAGCGATTCCAGGAAACAATCGGAGTGACATCTCCCGAAAGACAGTTCATTTATACCGGATCAGAACCGACGAATATCAAGGTTCGTATTGTCAACTCCGAAGCTCCTTCAGACGGCTTAAATCGCTCGTTTTCTGAAAAATCCCGGAGCCCTGAGACGGAGTTATCGCCGCTCCACGCCGATCCCCGAACATACGTTCTATTCGATCTGTAAACGGCGGTGAGAAACCGTGGCGCTGGGCGGGGGGGTTGGTGGGCGGTGGAAAAGTGTAGCGCCCGTTTGTTCAGTTGTTGACTTCAGATTCTGTTGGAAAGACGTCATTGTGGCGTGTTTCCGGCGGCGGAATCCGGGGGAGACAGGTGACGAGGGTGATCACCGACATGGAATTGTGGAGCGAAGTTCGGCGGCGGGTTTTGACCGGCGAACTCAGCAAGCGGGCGGC
>JBPOIW010000206.1:0-10630 GCA_052034165.1 Planctomycetota bacterium
TTCTGCAGACGCTGAATTAGGCATGGCGTAAACTAGGTCGAAAACGTGTCAAAAGGCGGAAAAAACGCTCAAACGCAGGGCGAGCGCCGTCGCTCAAAGTGAATCGAGCGGGGCAGGATAATCGTGAGCCCGCGAAATTTCCAGCCTGATCGGCCAAATGTCGCATTCTCTCCAGCAAAACAGACCCAAAGCCCGCAGAAACAGCGGATTCCGGCTCCCGGGAGATCATGATTGAGGCTTAAACTCGAACAGCGAGTAGCCGAAATGGACAAACAGGACAAACAGCGTCGCCCACAGAATTGTTCGAGTCACCCCATGACTAATTTCAGATCCGGAGAGTTTCGGCGTGACTGCACAACGCCACGAAATGATGGCAATCCCGAGCCCGCACGTCAAAAGTTTGGCGATCAGCCAGGATGAACCCTTGTAAAGGAAGCCGGTCGGCAGAATCAGCTCGCGGTGGAAATGAGCGTCCCAGAAGCCAATTCCAAGCTCCGCATGTGTCATCAAGAACGCAAAGGAGGCAGCCACGGCAGACACTGCATAACTGAGAAACGCCAGAAACGGCGTTCCGATCAGAAAGGCATAGAGGACCGGCGTTCGAAGCAAACGGTACGGATCTATTCCGATGGTCTTCATGGCGTCCAGCTGATTTCCGTAGACCTTGCTGCCGACATCCGAAGCCACAGCCGCCCCGGACCTTGCGGCAATCAAAATGGTGGCGAGAATCGGAACCAGAAAGCGGTACAGTGAAAATCCGGTCGCGTGCAACAGGTTCTCGGTCAGCAAGGGTTCCGTGAACTGACGAAACGGCAAATAGCGAAATACAAAATCCTGAGCCACAAAGCCAAGGATCATACCGGCGACGCCCACATAGACACACGCCGACGGACCAGCTACCAGCTTCAAATAATAGAGCGTATATCGCAGGCCCCACTTGCGACTTTTCCATAGCGGGAGCAATGACCACGGCAGGCCAACGACCGATTCCACAAACTGACCAGACTCCTCCATTGCGGTTCGAACAACACTGCCCGCCTGCGAGATCATTGAAACCTTCGCAAGATCATTCGTCATGACAGGCGGTGGTCCCAGCGCTTCATGTAGCTTGCCCCATTCTTCACGGGGAAGCTCAACCAATTTCTTCTGAGTATGATCCAGCAGAATAATCCGATCCGCGATTCGACTGAGTGTCTCGTAATCATGCGTAATCAGAATCGACGTTCGCCGATGACTCTGCTGAGTTTCGCGGATAAACTCGGCTACCTGCAGGGCCGTCTTTTGATCAAGTCCCGAAGTGGGCTCATCGTAGAAGACGACATCAGCATCTGATGCAATCGCGCGAGCAATCGCCAGCCGCTGCTGCTGTCCTCCACTGAGTACACTGGTTGGTCGATCCGTCGGTACACGCAACTCG
This sequence comes from Planctomycetota bacterium, assembly GCA_052034165.1. GTDB lineage: Bacteria > Planctomycetota > Planctomycetia > Planctomycetales > Planctomycetaceae > SXXK01. Next base: position 1,418 of record JBPOIW010000206.1, read on the forward strand.
GATAACAGTTCCGCGGCTCTGTTGGCAGAAGATTGCTTTCGACCGGTCACATGATCCAGAGCAATCTGCACATTCTGCAGCGGATTCAATTCATCCAGCAGAGCAAAATCCTGAAAGACAACGGCCACCGGATGAGTGCTGTCGGATTCCGGTCGATGTGTCCCTTTGGCACTGACAAAGTCGATCGTTCCGGTATATCGAATTCCGACATGAGTGGGTTCGATAAGTCCCGCGAGAATTCTCAACAGCACCGACTTACCAACACCACTCCAGCCCAGCAACAGAATAAGTTCGCCAGCAGGAAATGTGATCGATGCGTCTTCAAGCAATACTTTTGTTCCCGCCGTCACAGTCAGGTGACGCAGATCAACACGAGTTCCTGAACCGCTCTGGTTTGAGATCGCAGCAGAACGTGGATCTGACGGTAAAAGACTGTCGGACAACGAATTAATCCCGAAGATCGCTCGATGTTTAAATGACCATTTCTCACGTAGTGAAAGGGCGCGAGCGAGTTGTTGATTTAGTGGTTCCATCAGCCGATGGGCGCTAGCCCCGGTTGAAAGTCCTTGCCTTTCCTGGGGAAACAACCGGTGCTAGCGCCCTGCGGCTGATTAAATCAACAACCCGCGAGCCCTCCGTTCTTTGACTCACCCAGTGCTTCGCTACTTTGCATCAGATCTTAAGTACTGATCATTCAGTTTGTCGCACGACCAGAGCAATCCACGTGTCACCAGATCAAGATAGCGGTCATCTTCGACGGTGGCATTATTGTGTCCAAGAGTCGTCGCAAAAACGCGAGTCTTCATGCGGTAATTATTAGTCCAGACAACGGTGGCGTCGCTGGAGCCCTCCTGCTGCCCCACAGCCAACGCAGTAGCGGTTTCCAGCAGCTTGCCTTCGCTGTTGTTGTAAAGTTCTTCGTTGACGGTGGTCCAATCAGAAAGCCCGGTCCGAATCGGATGCGACGGATCATTGAAATTCACATGAATCGGAGTCTGACGACCGTGGCCAGTCGTCTGGAGCCCGGTAAACTCGAACCAGGGCGTTACCGCTTTCGGATATCCTTCGCTGCGATAACTGTGCATGCCGCAATGCAACAACACGGCTGGCAGTCCCTGTCGATGCGGCTCCAAAATTCTATCAATGATGGCCAGATCTTTCACATCGGACGAGCATTCATCGTGAATGACCACGTCGAATCCTTCGGCCCAATCGGCCTTTTCATAGACAGGATTCATGTGCCCGGTTGAAGTATCCTTATCCAGCGCGATAACCACTTCGACGTGGGCTCGTTCAGCAATTCCCTTCGCCAGAAAATCCTTCTGGGCGTTGTAATCGTGGCAACAACCACCAAGAACGAGCAACGCGCGGACCGGCTTGATGTCGTCCGCGAAAACTACTCCATGGCTGAAAACAAGGAGACAAAATAAAACAAGTCGAACTCTGAACGACTGAGATGAGGTGGGCTGCATCACAAGGTGCTCCTGAAAAGTGAAAACACGTGGAGCCCCCATTCTGGACGACGAAGCGTCGATTGCAAAGCGGATGCCGGTGCATACCGGCGGATGTTAAGTGGAAAGTCTCGTTGCCGATCACGCGACCTCGGATACGCTCATGAAGCAGGAAAGCCCCTGAGATTCTCAGGGGCTTTCGGCCTATGCTGCTTAAGTTCGTTCCGCGTCGAAAGCCTATTGTGGCAAACGTGCTGTCGAGACGAATGGAAATGTCCCGGTGCAGGCTCGCATGAATTCCACGAGGTCAATCTTTTCCTGCGGCGTCAGCTTGAGCGGTACGATCTTGTCGCTCAGCCATTTGTTTTTGTCGCCACCCTTATTGTAGTGGTCGACAACCTCTTCCAGCGTCTGCAAACTTCCATCGTGCATGTAAGGAGCTGACAAGGCGACATTGCGAACGGTTGGTGTCTTAAACGCACCTTTGTCTTTTTCCACTTTGGTTTCAACAAAGCGTCCGAGGTCTGGCTCCTTCGCAGACATGCCGATGCCAAGGTTGTGATACTGCTCGTCAGCCAGATTGGCTCCAACATGACAGGCTGAACAACCGACTCGCTTGCTGAAGAAGAGATCAAATCCTCGAACAGCACTGTCTGACATCGGATTCGTCTGCACCTGAATCTGCAATTGCTCATACTGAGCATAAGTATCAGGGGAATCATCCTTCAGCTCTGCCAGGTCTTCTTCCTCCAAAGAGGCAAATCGCTTGTAGGCTTCGTAATAGTCATACGGTGAAGGCCCTGTAACCAGACTTCGCTCGAAAGATGCAATCGCCTTACCGACTCCTTCGATGGTTAATCCTTCGCCAGGGAAGATCTTTTCGAACTGCATCGCGTAGCCTGGGATATCCTTCAAAGCTTTCACACAGGCTTCGTGGGTATATCCCATTTCGATCGGATTCTGAATCGGACCAACCGCCTGAGCTTCCAACGAGTCAGCGCGACCGTCCCAGAACTGTGCTCCGCTGAGAATCCGGTTGTAGCTTACGGGTGAATTACGTCCGCCTTTCTGTCCGTTGATGCCGACGCCCGTCGCTGTGTGCCGTGAAAACCCTTCCTGCGGATGGTGGCAAGATGCGCAGCTGACCGTGTTGTCGGCAGACAACCGAGTATCAAAGTACAACTGTCGCCCCAGCTCGATCTTGGCACGAGTCAGCGGATTCTTGTCGAGTCCCTTGATCTGCGATTCCCCAAGATTCATGCCGAGAGGCAGGGTCACCTTCAGAGGCTCATGATTGGCAGGATTCGCCAGCCACTCTTCGATCTGCTCGTTGGTCAGCGTTCCCGTTCCGGGAATACCAGAAGCCAGCGTATCGTCTTCACCCAGCACAACAGTCTCTTCCGCCTGCGCGAGTGTCGCTGAAAGGGCCACACATAACCCGGACGCCACACAGAGTGATCGCCAAAACGTCTTCATCTTCGTTCTCCATGAATGTTCAAACAAGACGCCGCTGACAGCACCAGGCCATACAACGGGGACAGAACCCATTCATGCCGCAGTTTGCCCACAAATTCGCGGCGTCGCGGCTTGGCAACCAGGAAAATCATCGATTGGGCAACTGATTTGTCCCGGCACCGAAACCTGAATCGGTTCAGAATCTCTCGCGATTGTAGACACTCGGCCCGTTCGTTCCAGGCAACCAGTCTTTTCGCGGGTCTCGAGACCGTGATTATCGCATCAGAAAGAATGCAGCCGCTCCGGCCGCTGATGCGAGGACGATCAATATCAGGGCAATCGTCACGCGACGGCGATTGTCCTGCTCCTGAGTCAAATTAATCAGCCGTAATTGGGTTTTACCACCAAAGGACAGTCGACTTCCATGCTTTAACTGGCAGTAGGCTTCCGCAGAGCCATTTACATAGGTCGGGTGAATGCGAGATTCCTGGCGAAGCTGCCAGTTCTGACCATTGAACTCAATCCAGCACTGGGTCGCATCAACTTTCTCGTCCGGAACACGCACATCGGCCGAATAACCAGAGCCCACAAGATTCCGACTTTTCACCAGCGGAACGCGTTGCTTGCCACCCTTAAATTCCAACCGCCATCCCGAGGGAGCAGGCCCCTTAAACGCTACCGGACGAATCGGCGCCGTTGACGATGGCTTTGGAACCTCCGATCGAACCACGTCCGAATCGCCCGAACGCAGCGGTGGAGTTTCGACTTTCCCAAAGCCACTGGTCCCGTCAGCGAAATGATGACTATTGGCCTGCAACCATCCTGTTGATGATGTAATGGACGACTTCGGTGCAGCGGCCGCTTTCTTGCCCTGATTTTCTGCTCGGGCTTTCGCCTGCTTGGCCCGCAGTGTGACGAGCTCTCGAAAATCAAACGTAATCGTTTTTCGTTTGGCAAGCGGTCGCAGAGCCTCTGCCACTTCGGTCATCGACTGAAACCGTTTGGCAGGATCTTTCTCCATCATCCGCGCGACAATATCACTGACTTCGCGAGGTATCTCGGGCTTCAGATCACTCACATGTCGCGCTGGCTTGTTTCGGTGGGCATCCAGCTTGGCTTTATTCGTCTTCTCTGGAAACGGAACATGTGCGGTCAGAGCCACGAACAATGTTGCTCCCAGACTGTAGATGTCAGCTCGATGATCAACCTTACTACTATCGACGATCTGTTCCGGTGCGATGTAGTCGGGAGTTCCCAGACAATCATGACCAAACACCATCGACAGCGAAAACTCTTCGTCACCGCCATCCTTCAACAGCGCCAGACCAAAGTCCAGGATTCTGGCGACGCCTGATTGTTCGATCAGAAAATTGGCCGGCTTGATGTCGCGGTGAACAATTCCCTGATCATGAGCTGACTGTAACGCTTCGGCAATCTGCAGAATGATGTCGCAGGCCATCGGCCATTTGATCGCGCCATAGAGGGCCACCAGTTCATGCAGGCTGATCCCACGAACCAGTTCCATCACGAGGAAGTGGACGGCTCCGGTCGAATCGAGGCGATAGGTTTTGATGATGTTCGGGTGAGTTAATTTCATCCCGGCCACGGCTTCCAACTTCAACCGTGCCAACATTCCCGCATCCAGAGAATGCTCGGCCGACATCACTTTCAGAGCGACCTTGCGATCTTCGTCGGGATCTTCGGCGATGAACACACATCCCATCCCACCGAAGCCCAGCAACTCGCGAATCCGATATCGATCGATCACGAGGCCGCGATATCGCCCCTCCAGAAGTCGCTCAGCCTGAAAAGGTGTCAACAGCTTTTCTTTGACCATTCGCCGAGCCGTCTCTTCGGCCGACGCAGACTCGTCCAGCTGGAGTCTGTCCTGCACCTTTCTAACTTGCGCAGCCGTCAGCAGACCGCTCTTCGCGATCAGGTCGAAGAAATCCTGTGCTGCCACCGGCGACTGCATAGACTGATCTCTCGATCGGCTCTGAGCCTGTCACCTCACGACAGAAAAACTTCTGCGGAGAGTGACCAAGGTCCGGAGACCAGGGTGCGTCCAAAGAAAAAGGGCCTGCAATTCACGGAGAATGCTGAGGGAACAGGCTAACATCCGCTATACAGAATTCCAAATCTCAAATTGGCTGGTTGCCTATGATCGACGTCGAAAAGTCCTCACTTCCGTCATCAGCTGAACCGAAAGATGGGTTCTCTGATCCGGCTCTTCCGCGCACTGCATATGAAGTGATTGCGAATGCGGAACAACGGCGAGCGGCAGGGCGTCAGCCCTCCGAGCGTTCTCTTCGGACGTAGACAAACCACAAAACTGTCCACCGTCATGAAAACAGCAAATCGCATTAATCGCGGCTCGCGCGTGCACTCGGAGGGCTGACACCCTGCCGCTCGCCGGGTTCAGAAAGAGGCCGAGACTCGTTGACGCCATGTCGAAACAGAACCAACATCCTCGGGAAATTGGCCTTTTTGAGCAGATCGGGGCTGTAATACATCTCTCAATGCCACGAAAGGGCGTGCCGTTCGACAGGTGCGATGGAAAATTGGGCGGGGCCGTGGTAAGTTCTCGGGACGTTTAAGGGCGTTTTGCGCCCCTGGTCTTGAAGAATTGTTTTTGCTCTGCAAATACACAGGTCCGCCATGTCAGTTCAGGCTATCGCTGGTGTCAGCCCGACTCTGGAATCTCGCATCATGACGGAGTTTCCGTCCATTGGTGCTACAGCCCCTGGTCGACTCATTGGTCAGTTGCTGGATTCGATCCCAGCAAAAATCTGCGGGGTGAAGTTGTCCTACGTGATTTTCGGACTGCCGCTGGCTCCGCTGGGACTGCTTTTATTCCTGCTGAATCGTCTTGGATCACGTTACATCCTGACGAATCGATCTGTTCAGATCTGGTCAACCATGGGGAGCCAGCGAACCAGTATGGTTGACCTGAATGACATCGCAAGTGTCGAACTGCATGAACTGCCGGGGCAGTCGTTCTTCCGTGCCGCCGATATCCGACTCAAGGCAGCCAGCGGCCAGACCATCATGCTGCTGTCAGGCGTGGCTGATGCCGGAGCATTCCAGAATGCAATTCGCGGAGCTGTTCAGTCTCGCCGATTGGTCCAGTCCTCACTCGCGACGATTAACGCTCGCAAGTAGCCCATCCTGCTATCACAAATCAAAAAGAGCCCGGCACGATGATTCGTCCCGGGCTCTTTTTGTTTGTCAACTTCGTATCGCCTCGCATCAAGCCAAGTAGGGTGTGTGAAGCGGAGCGAAACACACCATCGCAACGCTTTCTGTTGGTGCGCTACGCTCCGCTTCACGTCCCCTACAACGCTCTACAACACGATGCCCGGCACTGGATACGCTCGAGCAAACTCGGCAATCTCCAGACGAATTCGCTCCAGCTCCGTCGCGTTATCATGCCCCTTCAACGCCGCCAGAATCCATCCACCAACTCGCTTCATTTCGTCGGTTTTCATCCCGCGAGTCGTCAGCGCGGCTGTTCCGATTCGAACACCACTTGGATCCATTGGCTTACGCTGATCGTAAGGAATCATGTTCTTGTTGACGGTGATGCCAGCTTTGTCCAGAGCATGCTCACCGATTTTTCCGGACAGCCCGATTGCCGTGACATCACACATCATCAGGTGATTGTCGGTACCTCCAGAAACCAATCGCAGACCGCCTGACATCAGCGTTTCCGCCAGAGTCCTCGCGTTATCCACGATCTGCTGACCGTAGGCCTTAAACTCAGGTTTCAGAGCTTCTCCGAAGCAGACAGCCTTTGCCGCAACGATATGCATCAGCGGGCCGCCCTGAATTCCAGGGAACACGCTGCGGTCCACATTCGCCGCATGCTCTTTGCGGCAAAGAATGAAACCAGATCGAGGCCCTCGCAAAGTCTTGTGCGACGTCGATGTCACAAAGTCCGCGTGAGGAACCGGGCTGTTATGAATCCCGGCCGCTACGAGTCCCGCATAGTGAGCCATATCAACCATCAGCATCGCGCCGACGGACTTTGCGATCTCGGCGAACTTGCCGTGATCAATCTCGCGAGGATACGCGCTAGCACCCGCAACAATCATCCGCGGCTTGTGCTCTTTGGCCAAAGAAGCCACCTGATCAAAGTCAATCCGGTGGTCGTTTTGACGAACGCCATAATGAAAGACTTTGTACAACTTGCCGCTGAAGTTCAGATGCATCCCGTGAGTCAAATGCCCACCATGAGCCAGGTCCATTGCGAGGATCGTGTCGCCCGCGTTGAGCACGCTCATGTAGGCCGCCATGTTGGCCTGTGAACCCGCGTGAGGCTGAACATTGACGTGCTCCGCGCCGAAAAGTTCGGCCGCTCGCTCACGAGCAATGTTTTCAATCACGTCGACGTTTTCACAGCCGCCGTAATAACGCTTGCCCGGATAGCCTTCTGCATATTTGTTGGTCAGCACCGTACCAGCCGCTTCCATCACGGCCGCACTGGTGTAATTCTCAGACGCGATCAGTTCGAGACCTTCGACCTGACGACGGCGCTCGTTGACAATGGCATTCCAAATGGACGGATCGGACGACTGCAGAGAGGACATTCCCGGGACCTTCGACAATAACTTGGTGGATTGAACGACAGGAGATGAGATCTGAATTCCGGCGGCATTCAAGCGAGAACCGCAGATACGCCTGAAAAATCACTCGATTTCAGCCACGGTGCCAGATCTTTTCAGGACTTTACTCTCTTATAGCAGTAGATCGCCCGATTGCTACCCTTCGTCTTTTTTCGACGGTATCTTCGAGCAAAACGGAGGGAGTTTCCAAAGTTCGAAACTTCCTCAGTGATCTGAATTCCTTGATCGATACGAAAGCTGGCCGGTGATCGACCGGAAATCAAAAGTGTCTGCTGAACCGCCCAACGCCGAATTTCATTCGAGTGACGAAAACGGTCACGTCAATGAGCAAGCAGCCGATGCCTCCGCCGTGGCCGAATCTGCTCTGCCACTACCGACGGCTGTCAGTTCTCTTCCACTCTCCGGCGAAACCGTTGCGTTCACGGGGACCCTGGCGTCCATGATCCATCGCGACGCCATTCGAATGGTTGAACAATACGGTGGGCGAGCGACCCAGTCGGTCAGCGGTTCCACCACGATGCTGGTGATCGGAGAAGAAGGCTGGCCTCTGGAAGATGACGGCGGTGCATCTCAGAAGCTTCAGCAAGTTATGCAGATGATTGCCGATGGCCTGGAAGTTCGCATCCTCGCTGAGTCCGACTGGCTGCAACTGCTCGGTCTGGACGACCACCGCGAAGAAATCCGCCGCGCGCATACTCCGGCGATGCTCAGTCGATTACTGGATGTTCCCGTTCGAATGATTCGCCGCTGGGCAAGACTCGGACTGATCAAACCGGTTCGTCGAGTCTGCCGGTTGCCGTATTTTGATTATCGTGAAGTGGCCAGCGCGCGACGCCTGGCTTCGCTATTAGAGCAGGGCGTTTCGGCCCAGACGCTTGAGAAGAGCCTGGCGGAACTCAGCCTGACTATTGCCGGCACCGATCGTTCACTCGCACAACTGAATCTTCTTGTGCAGGATGAGAAAGTTTTGATGCGAGATGACCGTGGCGTACTGAATCCTCGCACCGGTCAACGACTGCTGGACTTCGACGCTGCCGAACCATCGCTGGAGGTTTTTCAACCGAAGTTGTCGGACTCAGCAGAGTCCGAAGGTTTGGATGATGACCTGACCGACGATGACGATCCTGTCTCATTGCCTTTCTCTGCCGCCCAGCAGCGTGAAGAACGGCAGATGTCCGACTGGAATGCGGAAGAGTGGTTTCATGAAGGCTGTCGGCTGACCGAAGAAGCCGAATTCGAATCCGCAATCAACTCGTTTCGCAATGGCCTCAGTCTGCTGGCTTCGGAAATGTCTTCGATCCGATCTGGAATTTCATCTCCTGATGATGAACAGACGACGCTGTTTCCTGATCCAGCCGATCTGAACTTTCATCTGGCCGATGCGTTGTATCGAGCGGGTCGAGTCGACGCGGCCATCGAACGCTACTACTGTGCGATTGAGGCGGCTCCGGATTTTATTGAAGCGTGGACTCAGTTGGGTTGCCTGCAGTCTGAACAGGGCCAATTGGAGCTAGCCGAAACATCGCTGATCACCGCGATTTCAATCCACCCCGCAAACCCCGATGCACTTCTGCATTACGCTCAATTGCTGGAACAAACCGAGCGTGCAGATGAAGCGGTGAGTTACTGGAAGCAGTATCTGCAATACGATTCTCGCGGCCCCTGGTCCGACCACGCCCGGA
>JBPOIW010000023.1:0-20682 GCA_052034165.1 Planctomycetota bacterium
TTGTCGGGAAACCTGCAGAGGGTTTGAATTGGTTTGGGTGAAAGCTCCCTTTGCCTCAGTGAAGACCTGAGGGGGCTTGGCCAGTCCATTCTGCGTCACACTCCCGCCCCCGGGTCAATCACTGTTAATTAGGGACAGAATGATCAAAGACAAAATGATAAAAGACAGTCAGACGCGCCCTCATGTGTTGCTCTTCATCATTTTGTAACCATCATTTTGTCCACATGACTGAGAAAGAAATCCTGAGGGAGCTGGGTCACATCACACCAGCAAATCAGGAATCCGCCCGTTCGACGAGCACGGGAAGTTATTTCGGGACCATTCCTCAGCCATCATTCCCAACGGAAGATGCGAATCGCGACCGCAAATGTCAGCACACCCCATGCGGCAATTACGGCAATCTCCGGAAGAATCGTCGCGATTCCTGATCCCTCCTGCATCACCTGACGCAGCGCGGAGATCACTGGTGTGAGAGGAAGCAGGCCAATCACGGGCTGCACAAATTCCGGAAACCGCTTTGCCGAAAAGAAGATCCCCGAACCAATCCACATCGGCACCATCGCCAGATTCATCAATCCGGAGACGGCTTCCAGCGTCTTCGCGCGGCTGGCAATCAGCAGCCCAATCCCGGCAAACTCGAACGCTCCCAACACGATCAACAACATGACGTTGAGATAGCTGCCGTGATTGATGACTCCAAACAGAAATCGCGACACCAGCAGCACCACGATGATCTCCGGAATCATAAAGATCATTCGGCTGAACATCATGGCAGCGACGAAATGAGGCTTCTTCATGGGAGTTCCCATGAACCGTTTCAGCACCTGGCGAATTCGCATGTCAACGATGGCGTAGCCAACACCCCAGACGCCACCGCCCATCAGCCCCATACCAATCAGGCCTGGCACAAGGAAATCAATGTAGCGACTTCCAGGCTCAGCGATCGCCACATCCGTCGTTTTCACAGGATCCTGTCGGCCCGCGGCACGCTGCAGGACATCGTTAACAACGTCACGAGCATGAACACTGCCGGGACGAGTGGGATCAAAGACGAAACGATAACCCGCTTCAGAGTCGTCAGTTTCCGCCACAACAATCAGCTCGCTTTGTCCAGCGCGAAGCTGCTGTCGACATTGAAACTCTGTTCCGCGGGAGACAATCAGCGACTTGCTGCCGCGCAGTGACTCAGCCAGTGATTCTGCTCCTTCGCCGTCCTGCACTACTATGGAAATGGCTTCCATTGGTTCGCTGCGGAAAGCGAGTCCCAGCGCGATCATCATGACGAGGGGAAAAACATAGGACCAGAAGACAGCTTCCGGCTGTCTGATAAACTCGCGAAACCGCGCGAGAAATAACTGGGTGACGGGGTGCAGCTTCCACGACGAACTCATCGAACAGCTCCCGAGTTTTCGTCAGTCAGACGATGACCAGCATGATGCACAAAAACGTCCTCCAGAGTGGCTTGTCTTGTCGTCAACGACGTCAGTCTCAGCGATCTTTCGTTGATCAATGTCAGCAGAGCGGGAATCGCGACATGGGGCTCGCGAACCGAAAGACAGCGATGCTCACTTTCGATACGAGCAGAAATGACACCCGGCAGACTGATTCCAAAATCATCCGGCAAATCCGTCGCGGATTCACCACTGACCGTAAACACAACAACTTGTTCGGCTCCCAGATCAGAGATGAGCTTCTGCGGCGTATCGATGGCAAGAATTCGCCCTCGATCAAAAATCGCCACTTTGTCGCAGAGCCTTTCCGCTTCATCCATGTAATGAGTCGTCAGCAATACGGTCCCACCCGCCTCTCGAAACTCCGTGATGATTCGCCACAGGTCGCGTCGTGATTGTGGATCCAGTCCTGTTGTCGGTTCATCGAGAAACAATAGTCGTGGATTCCCCACAAGAGCAGTCGCCACGGCAACACGTTGCCTCTGACCTCCGGACAGTGATTTGATGCGAGCATTCGACTTTTCCTGCAGAGAGACTTTGGCGATGGCCTCTTCAGGATTCATTCCGGACCGATAAAAGCTGCGAAACAAGGTTAACGTTTCGAGCACTGTCAGCTTTTCGGAGAGTCGTGTTTCCTGCAGAGAAATCCCGATTTCCTGTCGGATCTCATCTGCCTGTGTCGCCCAGTTTTTACCGAGCACAAATGCATCGCCACTAGTTGCCTGGACTAACCCTTCACAAATCTCGATCGTGGTCGTCTTCCCGGCACCGTTCGGCCCCAAAACTCCGAAACAAGTCCCGCGTTCGACCTGCAGATCGACACCTCGCACCGCTTCCACCGGTGGATTCCCGGGCCACGTCTTCGTAAGCTGCCGACATTCAATTGCTAAAGACATACACGGCCGTCCAATTGGTAACCAATCTGCAAATTCAACCGCAGCATTTGAGGCGGATCAGAGGCTTGAGTCAATTCACGGGAAAGAGGTCTGCAATGTTTGAGATGGAGATTACCCTTAACGAATTTAATCGTGCCTATCTTGAGAGTCTGCTGACGTCCCTGAGCGATGAGCAGCTGGATGAGCAGCCCGCTCCGGGCTTGCATTCGGCCCGATGGATTCTGGCTCACCTTGCTGTGGTCGTCGACTACGGATTCAAGCAACTGGAAATGCCTTTCGAATGCCCAAGAGCATGGCACGCCGCGTATGGTCCGGGGACTGAACCAGGTACGGCTGCCAGAGTCCAGCCGTCCCGAGAGGAGCTGATGTCAGTTATCAACAACGGATACTCTCTGCTGTGCGATTCGCTGAAGAACGCCTCCGAAAAGCATCTCAACGCGGCTCACGAAGCCGAACTGTTGAAACACACAGTCTTGAAGACAAAAGGCCAGTTGACCGCACATATTCTTTCAAGCCATTTCGCGACTCACCTTGGGCAGCTTTCCACATTGCGCAGACTTATGGGCTTTGGTCCTCTGTTTTAACTCTGATTCCCGCCGCGATTACTCAACACGGCAGCATTCACGCCTCATGTTGCTGCCGCGTTGAACTGCCCTCGTGATCAGAACGCTGCACACCGCGATCTCCGTTTTTTTTCGAAACACAGTTGATGTTCAATACTCTAATTGCACCAAACACGATTGCTCTTGTCGTTGCATTCCTGAGCATTAACGCGGCAATGGCATCGGCCGATGAACTCAAATCTCAGCCATTCCCGCAGGCCCCCGGAAAGAAAGGGCTGCAGGTGCAGATGGTGGACGACGCCATTGCCTTGGGAATCCATCATGCTGGCATCAACATCAATCTGACTGCTTTGCTTCAACTGCAACCCAGTGACAGCACGATCCGATTTCGACATAAAGACCGAGAATGGCTGATCAACGGTGATTACGCGAAAAGTCTCGATCGACAAATTCAGCCTCTAAGCGAAGCAAAGATCGTCGTCTATGTGATCCTGCTGGCTTATCCCTCTCGTGATCAAGCCCGCGATGCGGTGATGCTGCATCCAAAGGCGAGTGGTGAGTTCACGATTGCAGGCTTCAACACGGCCGACGAAGAGGGTCTGCGGACATATCGGGCGATCATCGCATTTCTCGCAGAACGTTACAGCGGACATCATCCGGAATCAGGACGAGTCTGGGGTTGGATCGTTGGCAACGAAGTGAACTCACAAAAGATCTGGTACAACCTTGGCCAGATGCCAATGATTGAAGCCGCGTCGGAGTATGAAAAAGCCGTGCGAGCCACTCATGATTCGGTCCGCGAATATTCCGATCATGGTCGCTGCTATTTGTCGTTCGATCATTTCTGGACAGGGCGAATGCCGGGCGTTTCTGACCAGGAGTCGTATCCCACACGAGACTTTCTGAATGAGTTTGCTCGGGTAGCTCGGGAACGAGGCGACTTCGAATGGCATGTGGCTCATCATCCTTATCCGGATGACTTGGGCAATCCACGCACATGGCTCGACAAGCAGGCAACGCGTACGCCTGACTCGCCGCATATCACGTTTAAAAATCTTGAAGTGCTTTGCGAATCATTGCAAAGCCCGGAACTGCTTTGGCAGGAGAAGCCTCGTCGAATCATTCTCAGCGAACAGGGATTGCATTGTCTTCAAACCGAGGACGGGGAAACTCTGCAGGCGGCGGGCTTCGCATACGTCTGGGAAAAAGTCGCTCGCCAGCCCGGCATCGACGCTCTTATCTGGCATCGACACGTTGATCACGCTCACGAGGGCGGTCTGCGACTGGGACTTTGGACGAATAAACCGGGGACCGTTTCTGAGCCCGATCGCCCACGGCATCTTTATGAGCTATTCCGCAAAGCCGATACGCCAGAATGGCCTGAGGCCGCAGCATTTGCCTTGCCTGTTGTTGGCCTGAAGCAGTGGAGTGCGATTGACGAATAGCCTATTCGGTGGCGTGATGATTGCCCGGAAGAAAATTCGCCGCGGCGAGTACGACTTATTTCTTTCTGACGTAGCTCGCTTCGCCAATTCGCGGCGACGTCAAGGCGTTCACTTGGGCCGAGACGGAATCAAACGTGACGTGAGCATCATAGACCGTGCGATGGATGACAATTCGAGACCATTTGACGCAGTTGAAGTAACACAGGTGTTCATAGTCGTTGCTGTTTCTTTGCCCGACAGTCTTTGTCATGGACGGATCCTTTTCGCCTGCTTCGTCGAAGACTTCCACGGAGAAGGTGGAATTGACTTTCCACTCAGACATGATCGGCTCAGTGATTTTGAGCACGCAGGGAGATGCACGAAACTGCGTAACATCGGTCAGGGCCTTGCCACTGAGGACCTCGATCGTTGCCGCACGACCTCCCACAAGCGTCGAGAGCTTTGCGTTTCCCGGAGTCAGCTCACCGACGTATTGATCGCCTTCAGTCGAGATTCGCACTCCCGCGTTGACTGAGTTCCAGAAATCGGGCTTCGCATGGGTACCCACAATGACGTGCTTTCCGCTGCTGCTATCGCCAGTTTCCGAGGAGATGCACGCCGATCCTCCTCCTGCGTTTGTCACCACTGCGTTTTTGCCAAGTCGTTGATCTTTGAAGTGGTAGAGAAAATGAAAATGAGGGTCACTGCCTCCAAACGTTTTTCCTGTAGCCTTTTCATTAACGTCTGACGCGGGAAGGCCATTCGGCTTCCACCAGATCGTTGGCCCGGCGTTGGATTGATTCTGGCTCGCGACGGCCACAAGCTCCATGGAGATATCATCCGTCACTTGAGCCACCAATCTCAGGTTCGGATCGGCAGGCGTTTTCCGCCACCACAGAAAGAGCAGAAAGCCAAGGATCAACACGATCGGAAACACAACAAAGATCAACAGATCGCCACGCTTGAAGGCACTGCGGCCTTCATTTTGATCAGGGCTCGCAGATGAGTCTGCCATGCGCTCCATCGTTTGGGATCTTTGTGACAAGTTCCAGTCAATGCCATTTAACCCGACCTGAGGACAGGTCGGGCTACAGTTTTAACTCACTCAATTTCACCGACTTTCGCACTCGAGCCCGGCCGGTCATGTCGTGGATGCGGAAGGTGACGGAGGGATCCCCGGACCAGTTGATGTCGAGCATTCCGAAGTGAAAATCGGAACACGCTTCGCCGACTCGGTTGCGGTTGGGTTCGACATTGTCCCAGTCGCGATTGAGTCCGCTCGCGGTGAGATCATAAATCGGATAACAATCCTTCGGCCGCAGCACAGACAGTTCGCCCCAGTGGACATCGCCGCTGATGAAGACAACTCCGTTGGCTTTGGTCGACTTGATCAGATCGACCATCTTCAACAGCTCGCGGGGAAAGTTGGTCCATGATTCCCAGCCGTTGTACTCGTGCGAAAACTGAATGCTGCTGCCAATGATGCGAAGATCAGCGGGTTCCTTTAGACGCTCTTCCAGCCACTTCCACTGGACGTCGCCAAGTATTGTCTTTGTTGGGTCCGGATCGGGAACATAATCGTTCTTCCATGATGTTAAATGCAGTTCCAGCGGCAGATCGCGAAACGTGCGAGTATCGAGCAGAATAATTTGAAGCGTCTTGCCAGCCGTCTTGTCTTCAAATCGATAACTTGTATAGATGCCGTCTCGTTCGCGCCGCGGACTGGGATTGGGCTCGTTCCAGAACTTCAGGAAGATCTCTTTCGATTCCTTTCGATACGGATAATCTTTCCCCGCGTCATTCGCTCCGTAATCGTGATCATCCCATGTGGCAATCGTGGGGACGTTCGCTC
Source organism: Planctomycetota bacterium (assembly GCA_052034165.1). Classification (GTDB taxonomy): domain Bacteria; phylum Planctomycetota; class Planctomycetia; order Planctomycetales; family Planctomycetaceae; genus SXXK01. The sequence continues at coordinate 6,187 of JBPOIW010000023.1, forward strand.
GCAGAGCAGCGAAGTCTTTCTTCGCGCCCATCTTCGCATACTTCGCTTCGAGCACCGCCATGTCGTTGGTGTCGCCGTAGATGTTGTCACCGAGATAGATGAACAGTTGGGGTTCCCATTCCAGCACCGTCCGCAGGATCGGCAGAGGCTCGTCCTGAGTCTGGCAGGATCCGAATGCGATGCGGGAGATCAGCGGATGCACGGTGGGTTCCGGAGCAGGGGGCAACTTCGCCTCCGGCGGTTGAGCATTCACGGCCGAGGACGCGACCAGCAGAATCGTTTGAAGCAGCAGAATTCTTTGCATTGTGGTGTTCCGAATTTGTCAACGTGACTATGAGACTCTTGCAGTGTAAGAAACTGTTTCCGCTGCCGGAAATCATCAGGTTTACGGCACCAGACACCGACCTGAGACAGGTCGGCCTACTGCGGGTCGATCTGTCTCAGATCGACGTGATTGCACGTCACCTGCCGAAGAAACGCAACTTCCGGGCGGGGCAAAGTTGCAGTACATGGCCCCCAAAGAACACGCGACTTTGACAGATGAACGCTAACACTGCCGACCCGAGGGCAGGTCGGCCTACTGTGGCTCGAATGGGAATGAAATCACTGGGAAAAGAACTTGTTTTGAAATCCGCTCGGGAACCCCTTACGATACGCGGCCAATCCGGCGAAAAAACGCCTGTCAAGCGGCCAGTTCAAGTTAAACAGGCCAAAGGCCGATAATCTCCCGTCTTTTCATCAAGCCTGCGGCTGTCCGCTGCGGGGGTCCTAAAGGATTTGTTCAATGCTCAACGTCCCCAAGTCTGGTGCTTTGGATTTCGTTTCTCTGGGAGCTCTCGTTAATCGGCTCGATCCAGGCATTATTCCGTTTCGCAAGGCCACAAACTTCGACGTTCACGTCAGCGGTGGTGAGTTCAACTGTGCGGCGAATCTGGCGGACTGCTTCCAACTGAAGACCGGTATCGCAACCGCGATGGTTGACTATCCGATCGGTGACCTCATCAACGAACGCGTTCGCGCAATGGGAGTGAAGCCATTCTACAAGATGTTCAAGCATGACGGCGTCCGTGGACCAAACATGGCGACCGTTTACAGCGACCAGGGACATGGCGTCCGCGGTCCAATTGTATTCTATAACCGCAGCAACGAAGCCGCTGGTATGCTGAAGGCCGGTGACTTCAACTGGAGCGAAATCTTCGCGGGCGGAGTTCGCTGGTTCCATAGCGGTGGAATCTTTGCTGCTCTGTCACCAACGACTCCTGAAGTCATCATCGAAGGCATGAAGGCCGCCAAGGCCGCTGGTGCTGTCACTTCGTTCGACTTGAACTATCGTGCCAAGCTGTGGCAGATCAGTGGTGGACTCGATAAGGCTCAGGAAACTCTGAACCGCATCGTTGAGCATGTCGACGTGCTTGTCGGCAACGAAGAAGACCTGCAGAAGGGACTCGGCCTGAAGGGTCAGGACGTTGAAGCTCATGGTAAGCTCGACCCAGCTGCCTTCTTCGGCATGATGGAAGAAGTTGCGAAGAAGCTTCCAAACGTGAAGGCTGTCGCGACGACACTGCGAGAAGTTCACTCGACAAATCGCCACTCCTGGAGCGCGGTGCTGTGGTTGGAAGGCAAAACCTATCAAGCCAAGACGATCGAGCTGGACGTCATCGACCGCATCGGTGGCGGTGACGGCTTTGCGTCTGGTCTGTTCTATGGCTTGCTGAATGGCAAAGATCCACAGACGTCTTTGGACCTTGGCTGGGCTCACGGAGCACTGCTGACCACCTTCCCAGGCGACACAACGATGGCAACGATCAGCCAGGTGGAAGCGGTCGCGTCCGGCGGATCGGCACGCGTTCAGCGATAGAGCAAATTGAACCGCCAAGGCGCCAAGAGCGCCAAGGCAATAGACCGTTGTTCCGAAATGCTTGGCGTCATTCGCGCCTTTGCGGTTCCTGAATTCTTCTCATTGAAATGAACTAAGATTATGTCAAAACACGATATCGGCCTGATTGGCCTGGCGGTTATGGGACAGAACCTGGTCATGAACATGGCCAATAAAGGGTTCTCCGTTGGCGTTTACAACCGAACGACCGAGACCACTCATGAATTCATCGGTGGCCTTGGTAGTCGGCCTCCGGGAGTGGTGGAATCGGGAACACCGGACCGCATCAAGGGTTACGATACGCTTGAAGCTTTCGTCAACAGCCTCGCGTCACCTCGACGAGTCATGATCATGGTCAAAGCGGGCTCTCCCGTCGACGCCGTGATTGATCAGCTCAAGCCGTTGCTGGCAAAGGGTGACATCATTATCGACGGCGGCAACGCCGATTACGTCGACACGAACCGACGCCATAAGCAACTGGCGGAAGAAGGATTCCGATTCATCGGCACCGGCGTATCCGGTGGCGAAGAAGGTGCTCTGAAGGGCCCGAGCATTATGCCCGGCGGACATCCGGAAGCCTGGCCGTTCGTGAAGGACGTCTTCCAGAAGATCAGCGCGAAGGTTGGTCCGAATAACGACATTCCTTGCTGCGAATGGGTCGGTGAAGCCGGGGCAGGGCACTATGTGAAAATGGTGCACAACGGCATTGAGTACGGCGACATGCAGCTGATCTGCGAAGCCTACTACATCCTGAAGTATGGTGTCGGATTGACCAACGCCGAACTGTATCAGGTCTTCAAAGAATGGAATGAAAGCGAACTTGAGAGCTACCTGATCGAGATCACTCGTGACATCTTCACGGTGAAAGACAAAGAAACGGGCGCGGACCTTGTTGACCTGATTCTGGATACTGCTGGACAGAAGGGTACCGGCAAATGGATGAGCCAGCATGCTCTGGATCTCGGTGTGCCTACAACTCTGATCACAGAAGCGGTGTTCGCTCGCTGCCTGTCCGCTCAGAAGGACGCTCGCGTGCGAGCTGAAGCTGTCCTGACTGGACCAGACACGAAGTTCACCGGCGACAAGAAGCAGTTCATCGATGACGTGAAATGGGCTTTGTACGCATCTAAATTGTGTAGCTATGCTCAGGGCTATGTCCAGCTTGACGCAGCCGCCAAAGAGTTCGGCTGGAAGCTGCAGAACGGGCCAATCGCTTACCTGTGGCGCGGGGGTTGCATCATTCGTTCGGTCTTCCTCGAAGATATCAAGAAGGCCTTCGACAAGAATCCGAACCTGGAAAACCTGCTGCTGGATGACTTCTTCAAAACGGCCATCAACAAGGCTCAGCCATCATGGCGTCGAGTCATCGCGATGGCAGTTCAGTTAGGCCTCCCTGTCCCGGGCTTCACTTCCGCTCTGACCTATTACGACGGATACCGCCGAGGCCGTTTGCCAGCGAACCTGTTGCAGGCTCAGCGAGACTACTTCGGTGCTCACACCTACGAACGCACCGACAAGCCTCGCGGCGAAAAGTTCCACACCGACTGGATTCGCGAACGTAAGCTGTCGTAACGTGAATTTGAGATTTCAAATCTGAAATCTCAAATAACTTTGCAAAAAAACAAAAGCCCGGGGTTTCGTTCAGAGACACCGGGCTATTTTGTATCACGATGAATACTCAATACACCGCGTGATCTGATTGCTGAAGTTTCAGATGATGCTCTGCGCGAAGCCGATTCACTGCATCAAGATGCTGGTCCCTTTCGACTTCCGAGGTGCTCTCGTTTGCAAGCTTCGTGGCCTCGCTGATTTGCGTGCCGTAGAACGTGTTCAATCCTTTCCGGTGAGCCTCTCGGCCGCCGATCCAGAATGTGGCCTGGCCAGTATGACTTGATCTACGAGGACCAAGAATTCGGTACCACCCGCAGAAGTTGGCCCAGCCGGAGAAAATGAGCCCGGCCCCCATGAAGGTGGCGATACTGATGCCCCAGAAACGTGTCGCCTCAAAAGCTCCCAGCGCACAGGCACCAACGATGATTAGCCCGTTCAGGACACTGGCTTTACGTTCAAGCGAGTCAGGCATGGCTTCTTCTCCCGGATGGACGCCACTTTCACCGCTCCAATTAAACTCGGATTTCGAGCATTTTTCCAGTGGTTTGGCAGGGAACGGCTGATTCCCCGCGTGAATTGTCCATCACCATCCGAGGGCGTATCCTTCGCGTTGTTCCAATTCATTGCCATCGATTGACCGTGAACCATGTCCGCTCCTGTGACCTCTGATATCCCTGAGTTCCTGCAATCGCTGAATCCGCAGCAGCGATCCGCGGTGATGCACGGTGATGATCCACTCCTGATTATCGCCGGAGCTGGAACCGGAAAAACAACGACACTGGCTCATCGTGTTGCGTGGCAGATTGTGTCGGGCACCGATCCATCGCGGATTCTGTTGCTCACGTTTACTCGCCGATCTGCCGCCGAAATGCTGCGGCGAGTCGAACACATTCTGGTTCAACTTGATCCATCAACCGTCAAAGATCCCACGATCTGCTCACGATCATCGATTCGACGCATTGCCGGTGGAACGTTTCACTCTGTCGCCACGAACGTGCTGAGACGATATGGGAATCTCATCGGGCTCCATCCTGACTTCACCATTCTGGATCGCAGTGATTCGGAAGACCTGATCAATGTGGCTCGATCAAAACTGAACCTGTCGAAAACAGACAATCGTTTTCCGCTGAAAGCGACATGCCTCGACATCTACAGTCGCTGCGTCAATACTCAACAGTCACTTGAGATCATTCTGAAGAAATACTTTCCCTGGTGCCTGGAGCATCAGGAACGACTGGGCGAACTCTTTAGCGGATACACCGAGACCAAAGAACAGCAACGCGTTCTGGACTTCGACGATCTGCTTCTGTTCTGGAATGCACTCGCCGAAAACCCAGACGGCGGCCAGATGCTGCGTCAGCAGTTCCAGAAAGTTCTCGTCGACGAGTACCAGGATACCAATATCCTGCAGGCTCAGATTCTGAAAAACATCTGTTCGAATGGAAAAGGACTGACGGCCGTCGGCGACGATGCTCAGTCCATCTATTCTTTTCGCGCCGCGACGGTCCGTAACATCCTTGACTTCCCCGACGAATATCCGGGAACGGTGCTGATCCCTCTGGAGCAAAACTACCGGAGTACTCAAAAGATTCTCGACGTGACAAACCGAGTCATTGCTGAGTCAACAGAACGCCACGACAAGCAACTTTGGTCATCACGTGGTGATGGCAGCGTGCCGATTCTTGTGACCTGCAGCGATGAAGACGCTCAGACAACGTGGGTGATTGACCAGATTCTGGATCGACGTGAAAAAGGAATCGCTCTGAAGCAACAGGCGGTTCTGTTTCGGGCGTCCCATCACAGTATGGCTCTCGAAGCAGAACTCGGACGTCGCAATGTGCCTTTCGTAAAATACGGCGGTCTGCGATTTCTGGAAACCGCCCACATCAGAGATCTGATGTCCTTCCTTCGTCTTGCGGAAAACCCGCTCGACTCTGTTGCCGGATTTCGCGTGCTGGTATTGCTTCCTGGTATCGGTCAGGTTAAAGCCGCATCGCTGCTGGAAACTCTTCGCGAAGGTGGCGGACATTTCGACACGTGGGCCGATTGGAGCCCGCCCGCCGCGTTGAAAGATCATTGGCCAAGGCTTCTGCATCTGCTGAAAGAAATGGAACATCGCAGTGAGAGTGATGCCGGAGTGGCGACCGATATCCATACGACTCGATTGTTTTATGCTCCGCTGCTGGAAACAAAGTATGACAATGTGCAGGCTCGCCTAAATGACCTGATTCAACTCGAAGCCATTGCGGCGCGATATCAAAGCCGCACAGAGTTTCTGGCTGAGATGACTCTGGATCCACCAAGCTCTACACAGGAACTTCCGGCCGATCCGTTTCTGGATGAGGACTATCTGATCCTCAGCACGATTCACTCGGCCAAAGGCCTGGAATGGGATTCGGTCTATGTGATCCACGCGGCGGACGGCAATATCCCATCTGACATGGCGACCGGTAGCCCGGAAGAGATTGAAGAAGAACGCCGCTTGTTCTACGTCGCGATGACTCGCGCAAAGAATCAACTGAGTGTTGTTCGTCCCGAACGTTACTACTTTCATAACCGTCGCAAAAGTGACCAGCACTCACTCAGTAAGATTACACGTTTTCTGACGCCGCAGATTCAGGCTTTGTTTGAGCGTCAATCTCAGGGCATGGTCTTCGGCTCTGGCCAGAGCGGACCTCAACAGAGTGGCCTGATTCAGGCCGACACGACGGAAATCCGGAAGAAGATCTCGAAACTCTGGGGCTGATCCCAATGGCGTGTATGAATTGAACTAAAGCGCGACGGGGCTGTTGATTTAGTCGCATCCTGCAGGCTTCTGTTTACCGCCCAGCCTGAGGCGCCGGCCAGCGCGAAAGCCGGCGCCTCACGCTGGGCGGTAAACGACTAAGTGAACGGCGGCTGGCCGCAACACCAACGGAACTACGGAGACAAATCTCGAAGGTTCTGTGTGCATGTCCACACTTAGCAGATTAGAATCTCGGTAGGCGGCTTCGGCTTGCCTGAGTTCCTGCCTCTTGGCCGCCCGGTCCCATTTCATTGCATCCGGATTACCAGCCTCGAAAACATGAGTATCCTCCACCCATTCAGATTGCTCACGTTCAGCTCTGTCGTGACCACTATTGCTTTGAGCTGTGGGCTGATGGTGTCAGCAACAGCCGATGATGCCGTTAACCAGAGTAACGGAGCCTTTGCATCGCCACCGTCGTATCAGCAGGACGTACTCCCGATCCTGACTCGGTTCGGATGTAACCAAGGCGCATGTCATGGCAAGCTGGCAGGACAAAATGGTTTTCGACTCTCACTTCGTGGTTACGCGCCGGACTGGGATTATGACTCTATTACTCGCGAGTTTTTTGGCCGTCGAATCGATCGTGCAGCTCCTGCCAACAGCTTGCTTGTAACGAAACCGGCAGGCATCAGCCCGCACGGTGGTGGTAAGCTTTTTGAAGCTGACAGCTCGGCCAGCAAAGTGCTGACAGACTGGATCATCGCGGGGACTCCGGGGATTATTCCTGATGAGCCCGTGGTTGAGTCAATTGCCGTGACCCCAGCCTCGCAAACTCTGCGGCCGGGTGAATCTCTGAAGATCTCGGCTACTGCAAAGTATTCAAACGGTCAAGTACGAGACGTCACATGGCTGGCTCAGTTCTTCTCAAACGACCCAAGTGTTTTGGAGGTCTCACCAGACGGATTGGTTACATGCCTTCGCCCCGGGGAATCAGTGATTCGAGTTCAATTTCAAGGACAGGTTGCGGTCACCACAATGACCATTCCGTTTGAACAAGCTGTTGACTCACAACTGTATGCCGAACGCAGTGGTTTCATTGACGAGCACGTCTTCAACAAACTGGCTGCTCTTCAAATACCTCCGTCTCCCGCAGCAGACGATGCTGTGTTTCTTCGCCGTGTCTTCCTCGACACGATCGGCACTCTTCCGACACCGACAGAGGTCCAGGCTTTCCTGAATGACACAAATCCCGGCAAGCGAAAGGCCCTGATCGATAAACTCCTGGAACGTCCCGAATTTGCGGATTACTGGACATTGATCCTGTGTGATTTACTGCAGAATCGCAAAGAGCGTGACCATGATGTCCGCGGCACCAAAGGCGTCCGCGCGATGCAGGCTTGGGTTCGAGAACAAGTCGAGGCAAACCGCCCATGGGATGAGATTGCTCGCGATGTCATCACAGCCTCTGGAGATTCCGTCTCCCGACCTGAGATCGGTTATTACGTCGTGTCGATCGGTGAATATCGTCAGGTAGAAGACTCTGAGGTCGTGGCTTCCGTGGCCCAGTCTTTTTTGGGAACTCGAATCGGTTGTGCCAAGTGCCATAATCACCCGCTCGAACGATACACTCAGGATGACTACTACCACTTTGCAGCATTTTTCGGGCGGATGAATTTTCAGCGTCAGGAGTCTCACAAAGGAGCAACCGCCTTAATGGTTGCGACGGAAGAAGAAGCACGCGTTCAAAAGCAAATCACCGAAAAGGAATCTCGACTTAAAGCGATGACAGAGGATCAAGCCAATAAGCAGGGCGCGGAACTCGAAGCTCTGCAGAAACAAATTGCGGAGCTGAAACAGCAACTGGAGAACGAACGGCGGCAGTTCGAAGAAGTGAGGATGAGAATTCCGCGTGTCCGGCAACCTCGCACGAACCAGCAACTTTCCGCTCAGCCATTGGATCGATCTGAGACAAACATCGCACCGGGGCAGGATCCGCGAGAATTGCTGGCTCAGTGGATGACGAACCCTGCCAACGAAAACTTCTCCGGCAGTATGGTCAATCGACTGTGGCGTCACTTCTTTGCCGTGGGACTTGTCGAGCCGGTCGATGACTTGCGAATCAGCAACCCTCCCAGCAATCGCGAATTGTGGTCCGCACTGAATCAGGAGTTTGTGAGTCATAAGTATGATCTGAGGCATATTATCAGACTCATCCTGAACTCACGCGCCTACCAACTGAGTTCCGCAACATTGAAAGGCAATTCTACGGAACGTGGTTTCTATTCGCACTATTACGTTCGTCGTCTGCCAGCCGAAGTCTTTCTGGATGCTATCAGCCAAAGCACGCTTGTCCCGGATACTTTCCCGGGATACCCAGTCGGCATGCGAGCGATCCAGCTTCCGGATTCAACAGTCGCCTCACCGTTCCTGTCGATGTTCGGACGAAGTGAACGAGTCACAGCCTGTGCCTGCGAACGATCCGGCGAAGTAACGCTGCCGCAACTTCTGCACCTGCAGTGTGGAGATGGACTCGCACAGAAATTTGACGATCCCGAAGGACGCTTAAAGCAGATCCTTAATAACCTCCCTGACGACGACGCTGCAATTCCTCAGATTTACCTCGCCACACTGAGTCGTCATCCAACGCCAGAAGAACAGGCATCGATCCAGGCAGCATTCGAAGGCAGCGAGCAACGTGAAGAAGCGTATCGCGATCTCTTTTGGGCACTTCTGAACACCAAAGAATTCGCCTTCAACCACTGACAAAGAGTGCATCCAACATCAATCATTCATGATCAACAACAAGCCAGAGAAAATGACACCGTTTGCGATCGTCAGAACTTAAGGATCCAGAATGTTCGACATTAATCTCAATCAATCGATAAGCAAGCTCTGCAATGGCCAATCAAGAAGAGATTGCCTGCGAGTCGGGACTCTGGGCCCTCTCGGCCTCACCATGGCCCACTTGCTTCAGCAGCGATCAATCCTTGCTGACGAAGCTCCTCAGCTGCGCGCGAAATCTGTCATCCTTGTCTACCTTGGCGGTGGCCTGTCACATCATGACAGTTTTGATATGAAGCCTGATGCTCCCGAAGAGATTCGAGGCAAATATAAGCCAGTATCCACATGCGTCCCAGGCATTCAGATCTGTGAGCTGTTGCCGAAGATCTCCGGAATCATGGATCGAGTCGCCTTGATTCGATCTGGTTCGCATACCAATGATCATCATGAAACGGCAACGAATTGGGCTCTTTCCGGACGGTTCGGATCCGCCTTCGGAGACTTCCCGGCCATCGGAGCTGTCGTCGCTCACGAGCTGGGCTTCTCAAGCCAGATCCCGCCGTACGTTTCAATTCCACACAATCCATCGTTCACCTGGGAACTTGGCAAGAGCGCATTTCTGGGTGGACGTTACGAATCATTTAAAGCTGGTGATCCCAATCAAGCGGGATATCGCGTGCGGGATCTCGTTCGCACGACAGCTCTGACAGATAAATCCATCGAGCGACGCAGAACTCTTCTGCAGGCGGTCGATACACTGGCGCGGCAGGTTGAAGGGAACGATCAAATCGCCACGTACGATGAATTCCAGAAACGAGCCAGCGAGATGATCCTCTCACCGCAGGCTCGCACGGCTTTCGATATTGAGCAGGAACCAGCAGCGCTTCGCGACTCGTACTGGCGAAACATGTTTGGTCAAAGCTGTTTGCTGGCCCGACGACTTGTTGAGGCCGGTGTGACATTTACGACAATCAACTACGGCGGATGGGATCATCACGGAAAGATCTTTGCCAGCCTCGACAAGAAGCTGCCAGAGTTCGACATGGGATTCTCTTCACTGATTCGGGATCTGGACGAAAGAGGCCTACTGCACGATACACTGGTCGCCTGTTTCGGAGAATTTGGAAGAAGTCCAAGAGTGAACAAAGACGAAGGACGCGACCACTGGGGACCTGCGGCTTCCATGCTGTTTGCGGGTGCAGGTATTCAGCCCGGACAGGTCATAGGTGCCACCGATGAGCATGGCGGCTATGCGATTAAGAGACCAGTTCGCCCCGCAGACGTGGCCTATACAATTTACTCCTCATTGGGCATCCCGCCGCGCCGGCAGATTCATACACCCGATGGTCGTCCGGTTGAGATTCTGGATCAGGGAGAATTGATTCAGGAACTTTACTCGTGAGCAGCATCCCAAACGTCCACAGTCTCGCGGTGATCGCCATGTTGTGCTTGCAAATCGGTGGCGAACTCGGATCTGCGTTTGCCGAGGAAAAACCAGCGACAACGCCCCCGGCGATCAAGATGACGATTCCATCGGCGATTGACCCCACAACAACAAAGTCCTTGATCATTCGCGGACTTCAATTGGATCAGATCACGGCGATTGGTTGCACCGAAGACACGATGCCCATTTCCTTTGGTATTGTCCGAAAAGAGAAATCGGGTCCACCAGAAAAGGTAGAGGCGAACGATGTTGGTGACACTCAGGCTGAAGTCTCTCTGAGCATTCCTGCCGACTTCACTGGAGATTCATTGACAATCACCGTTAGCAGCGAGTATGGCATCTCTGAACACTTCCAGATCCCCGTGATTTCCGGAGGGAATCTGGTTGCCGAATCAGAACCAAATGACAGTCTCAGAAAAGCTCAGCCAATCAAGATCGGCACGACGATTCAGGCTATCATTTCGCAACCCAGGGATGTTGATGTCTACGAATTTCACGGAACTGCAGGCCAGGTTCTTGTGGCAGATGTCTCCGCGGACAGAATCGGTTCACCGTGTGATTCTCAATTGACGCTGTTTGATTCGTCAGGGCAAATCGTGAAAATCGCGGATGACTCTCCGGGAAGTTGTGATGCCATCCTGAAGGCCACGTTGCCGCGAGACGACACTTATCGAGTTGTTGTACTTGAGGCGACTGATCGAGGCAGCTCAATATGCACGTACTTGCTTCACATTAGCATCGAGGCGAAGTGAAGTTCATCGAAGAGCTCGATAACTGTGCCGTCAACGGGCGAGCACTAAATCATCACCACCCCTCACTGGCCACGATGGCCCGATGATGCCACATCAGTACTCTGACAAGTGACGCACTGTTCAAGAATCAGTGACATCGCCGTGAAAAAACGTACCGGCATTTTCTGCCGGTCTTTCACATTGACGTGTCATGTTGAATTGATTCGTCACTCATCGATTTCTCCTGTTGGCCTGACAGACTGAGGGGCTCTTCACTAAAGCTTTCCCCGACGTCGCGACGATCAGTCAAAAGATAAAGCTGGTTGCCAGTCATTGCTGAGCGACCGGACCTGGGGGTGACCGGCATGGATTGCCGGAATACGAACATCGGCAAAAGTCCCGAGGAAAGACGACGGAATGTCAGGGGCGGGGAAAACTGATCCACTGCGACTGGGCTTCATGGAGACCATGGAAGTCGAAGGACGCGGCCATATCGGCGGACTGCTCATCACGAATCAGAATGGGCGGCCATTGGAATTCCAGTGCACAACGCCGGTCAAGCCGAATCGAACTCAGGAAATTCTTTTCGGGGAAACGCTGCGTCCATGGCTGCTGGGAGAACTCATCGGCTGCACTCTACTGGATCGTGTCGCAATCAAACCCGGCCTGATTGTGACAAGCAACCAGCATCTGCTGGAACTTCGCAATCACACACACATTCCAGTGGCTTGCACCAATGATGCTCGCGCAAAAATCGCGGAGCAGGGCGGTACCCTCCGCATCGGTGGCAACATTCTGAGATTCCATGAGGCTCACGGTGTTGATGCGGAACTTCTGTCAAAGCAGAAACATCTCCTTCCCGACAGCGCTGATTTAGCTGAGCCACTGGAGCGCGTTCGAGAAGCGCTTGCGGAGACAATCAAGACGGTGTTCGCACGATAATGTACGCAGAAACCTATGATCTGTGGACATCCTCGTCAGGCAATGATTTGAGGCACTCGTCATGAGCAGTTGGCCGGATGAAACGACGGATGTGCTGACGAATGCCGAGCAAACCACAACGAGTGATCTGCTCGCCATCGATCCAGCATTGCTTGAAGAAGCACGCAGGTCAACAAAGGTTGATGTCGCTCAGACCGGTTTCAATCCCGCTCTGGGGCGCCTGCCAACGATCGAGACTCAGGGATACTCTCTGAACACAGTACTCGATTTCGTTCCATCATGGACCGCGCGACGTATTCCGATGAAGTGTATCGGCCTGACACTTCCGGACGGCATGGAATTCATGCCACCAAAGCTGGATACGACGACCACTTCCGACGGAACACAACTACGGAAGATTGCTCCGCCGAAACCAGAAAAAGCCGAGCCTGAGGATCCTGATAAGCCTCGCAAAGTAACACGGATCAAGCCTCCGGCAGATGCCTTGTCATTGCAGGACCGCCTGTTTTATCTGCTTCAGCCTCCGCTGGAGTCCTGGCTGGCCGGCCAGGAACTCATTATGCCGTTTGAGCCCTTCGCGTATCAGTACGAAGGCATTGCCTGGCTCTTTGCCAGTCAGGCGGCCTTACTGGCTGACGAGATGGGCCTTGGCAAAACCATGCAGACCATCACTGCAATCAGACTTCTATTGAGAAGTGGTCAAGCAAAACGGATCGTTCTGATTTGCCCAAAGCCGCTGATTCCAAACTGGCAGCGAGAATTTAAGACCTGGGCTGAAGAATTGCCCATCGTAACCGTCGAGGGCAACGGCGCACGGCGTCGCATGCTCTGGACCATGCCCGGTATCCCTGTGTTGCTGGCGAATTATGAACTAATGGCCCGTGACATTGCAGAGATCCCTGAAGAGGAGCAACCCAAGTTTGACCTTCTTGTGCTCGACGAAGCACAACGTATCAAAAATCGTGATTCCCGTACGGCTGAAGTCGCTCGCTCTATTCGCAGACGAAGAAGCTGGGCTCTGACGGGAACGCCGATTGAAAACCGTCCGGAAGAACTTGGAGCTCTGTTCGAGTTCATGGAAGTCGTTCCCAAAGCGGCGAGTCCGGACCTTCGCCAATTATCGAAGCTCGCGAAGAAATACATTCTGCGGCGAACCAAAGATCTTGTCATGAAAGACATGCCGCCTCGAATCGACCGAGACGCGGAGCTGGAACTAACCGACGCTCAGGAACTGGCCTATCGGACTGCTGAGAAGGAGGGAGTTGTCCAACTAAATGATCTCGGTGATTCCATCACGGTGCAGCACGTCTTTGAATTGGTGCTACGACTCAAGCAGATCACAAATTACGATCCACTGACAGGCGAAAGCGCGAAGCTGGAACGTCTGATGGCTGACATGGAGGAGATTGGAGCCAGTGGAGGCAAGGCAATCCTGTTCAGTCAGTGGACGAAAACCATCGATTGGCTCGAGCCCCATCTGAAGGAATTCAATCCGCTGATTTATCACGGGGGGGTACCGACAAAGCAACGCGAACCAATCCTCGCAAAATTCAAAGCAGATCCCAATGCCCACATTCTGCTCATGAGTTATGGCACTGGGGCCGTAGGCCTGAATCTGCAGTTCGCAGGTTACGTGTTCCTCTACGATCGCTGGTGGAATCCTGCAATTGAAGATCAGGCCATCAATCGCGCGCACCGAATTGGGGTGAAGAATCCAGTGATTGTGACGCGATTCATCTGCAAGAACACGATCGAAGAACGTATCGACCGTGTGCTGCGGGAAAAACGCGAATTGTTTCAGGCGATCCTTGGCGAGGGTGACAACGAGAATGTCACGCTCAGCCTGAACGCCTCAGAAATCTTTGGACTGTTTGACCTGAAAGCCCGTCACAAAGATGGCTCCAAATCGATCGGACCTAAACCAGTCAAAGCCATCTCAGACGCGGCCTGATACGGCTCGGCGACAACGGAAAAACCGTTGCGGACCCCAACGAAGAACCGAGTAATCGGCAGCATCATTCAGTAAACTCAGCACTCAACGGAATACTGACGCGACAGCCCGTGCCCCAGTCAAGAGTAATGGTTTCGTCAACGATCGGTCGAGGTTCGTAGCAGCCGCTGTCATTCAACACGAGCACCTCCGCGGATTTCTTTCGCGGATCAATCAGCAGATAAAAGCGCACGCCCTGCTGTTCGTAGAGATCTCTCTTGGCCGTTCGATCTTTGCTTTCCGTGGATGGAGAAAGGATTTCAGCAAGTAGCCGTCCATTTCTCCGTGAAACCCCATCGTCGGCGTCTTGGTTACGCGGCTTTGGGGAGTGGGATCAGGTTATTGAGCCGTGATTCGGTGGGCGGATCGAGGCCGCAGTTTTTTGCGAGCCGA
>JBPOIW010000341.1:0-10298 GCA_052034165.1 Planctomycetota bacterium
AAATGGGAGCCACCGGTACCCGCCAAATCAAAACTTGACGAGCCAGTGGTGTTCTTTCAAGAACAAGATTGGGGTTTCACTGCGTGCCGACGGAGCGGCTCGACTACGTAGTTTCGCCGCTCCGTCGGCGAAAATGAGATCCACCGGTAACCCCCCCAATCAAAATTTGACGAGCCACGAGTGTTCTGACAAGAACAAGATTTGGGGTTCAATGCGAGCCGAAGGAGCGGCTCGACTACGTAGATTCTCCGCTCCGTCGGCGAAAATGGGATCCGCCGTAACCCCCAAATCAAAACTTGACGAACCGCTACACTTCTCTCCACTTCTGGAGAACCCGCAGTTACGACTCCTGCAGTTCGCGCGTGCAAAGCCAGAAACTGTCTCCCACGAAACATGGGCTACAGAAAAGACTTTTCAGAAACATCATGGTTGTCCAACGCAAAGGTGGGCTATCGCACAAGCTGGGCGCCTTCCAGAGCCTTGCCATCAACGGCCAGCATCTGGGAGTTCGTCAGGGAATCTCCGAAGCGATCGAAATCAAGAAACGACCAAACTACTTTCTTGTGGCGATCCACTTCAATCAGTTGAGGATTCTTTGGGCCTGCGTGGCAATTATTGATCAGGATATTTCCACCGGGCAGAACCTGCAGTGAAGTCACCCATGCTAACTGTATCCCCGGCAGATCATTCTGGTGAAGACTCCAGATTGTTTGACCGGCTGGAGTCACCTCCAGAATGCTGTGTCCATTCCCAGTGCCGATCAGGGTGTTTCCATTGGCAAGCCGAACGGCAGAGAAACATTGATTGCCGAAGGCTTCGACGCCATGCCCTCCCGCCGGTTTACGATCAAACAGCGGAACTTCAAACTCCCAGACCGTTTTCCCGTCCGGCGAATACTCTCGAACGATACCTTCGGCTTCATGGCAGACAAGATAATTGCCGGATGCCAGTTTGCGGACGAGTCGCGTATCGCGATGAGGATCCGGCTGTCGCACCGTCATCGCCATGCTCCGGAGCAGATTACCCTCGGAATCCAGTTCGATGATATTCCCGGGGCCGGACTCCGCAACCATCGTCGTCCCGTCAGCCAGTCGCTGAAAAGCATGAATCTCCAGTCGCTGCCCCTGGTTTTCTACTCGTTTCGCTGCGTCGTATCGCCAAACGATCTCATCATTCTTCGGATTGATTTCCAGCACTTCCGTCCACGTGATCTGCAGCAGCACATTTCCGGTTGGCAAAACATGCAGGTCATGCAGCGGTCCGATTTTGTGCTCCCATTCTGTCTTGCCATCTGCGCCAATGATCGCGACTCGGCTCTTTGATGAGTCGGCCGCAATGAACCGGCGAGTCGGCTCGGCACCACGAAGTGCGGGCGTGATCAGCATCAAACAGAGGGCAACAACAGTGTTCAGCAGCAAACGAATCATCAGAAAGATGTCCTGTCAGGATTCAAGAGACGTGGGGAATCGGAATTTGAGGGAAAAAGCCTCGGCAGCAGGCTGCTGAGGGAGGAAAGCTGCAGCAGGCTGCAAACAGTCCAAAGTATTGGGGCAATCATCGGATCGGTGGAATGACCGGTAATGAGGACTTCTGCGAACATGCGGCCGGGAGTGATTTTGGAGATGCACTGTTGGCTGGAATCGTCCACAACGCTTCCCATTCGATCCAGGGTGTCTGTGATTCTGAGAACACCACGGCTGCTCGTTCTGCGGAGTTGATTCCGGCGGCCGCGGCTTCCGATGAGGGGACCGGACGAATCGGCCCGGTGCGATTCAGGTCCACCTGCAATTCGTAGCTGAACATTCCGTTCGGCCAGATCGCGAGTCCTTCCGCATTGATGTCGTAGGGATGATGGTGAATGAAGTTCGATTCAAGCTGCTCCCGAACAAGATCGATCCCGCCCTTGCGATAGAAACCTTCGATCGCATTTTGAAACGAACGGATTTGATCGGCCGACGCAAATCGCAGCCAGCCTGTTTCGTAAATCGATGCCACAACCCAGCTGCTTTGCTCCTGAAACAGCAGCACGACGGGCGTTTCGCCAAGCTTCGAACATTCAATTTCCACAGAGAAGCTATTCGATGCGGCGTGAATGTGCCCACAACGAAGACCCGTCTCTGACCAGACCGGGCATAGTTCCATTAACCGAACCAGATCACGCTCCACAAAGCTCCGAATGGCCGTTTCCACATGCTCCAGTCGACCTCTGGCCGCGCGGCGAGCGCTGAAGCGTTTGAATGACGCAGACTGATGCTCGAGCCGTCTCAATCGCCTGAACAACTTCGGCAAAGTGCCCGAGTGAAATCCGGGGCGCAACAATCTTGCGACGGTTTCTCCATGACTTCCCACAGGCACCGGCGTTAAATTCTCTTTGCGGTTTGCCAAATAGAGTCGCCAGTTCTCTTTGAGTTCCCAAACGGCGAAACCAAAAATACCCGGGATAAAGAAGATGTTAAACCAGGTCACCGACCGAGCCAACGCGGTGCCGAGGTAGGGACTGAGCACACCGACCATGCTGCCTTCGAGATAGATCAATCCCGGCAGAATCATTTTGTGAGCAACGGTCACCACGGGAAAATGCTTCACCGGGTGAAACGTCGGTTCGATCAGAAGATTTACGTAGATACGAATCAGGAACGAAGCGAACGACCAGATGACTCCCAGCACCGCTTTGACAACAATCGACAGCCAGCTCTCATCGCTATGAAATCGCAACCACTCGTCAACGGCATACAGGAATCGTTCGAGAAAATTCAGCAGCATCCTGAAGAAGTCAATCACCCAGTCGATCACCGCCATGACAACTCGAGCATGCAGCTTGTACCAGGTATTCCCAACCCACTCGGCGGTTAGCTCCTGTGTATCGCGGCCCAATCGGGAATTTAATGCCAGGCTGGACAGCACTGTCACTGCACTCACCCACCACCAGCTCAAGGCGACGCCGTTGAGCAGCCAGGGAATCAGGCGACATCCAATCACGGAAATCAGTACCGGAGTCAACACGACTCGTCGAATCCGCACAAAGGTTCGGTTTCTCCAAAGCTTCTGCACCACGGGAAGATGCAGAATCTTCTGAGGGAGATCAATGAGAACACTTCGCAGCAGTTTTAGAGCTCGAAACAACTGAGCAAAAAACCATTCTCGAAACGGCTTCACATGAATCAAAGCCATCAGCAGGAAGCCAACCAGCAGTACCGACGAAAGCGTTTCGATTCGACTATTAACGATCTGATCGATGGCTTCTCGAGCATCCTCCGGCGGAACAGCGACCAACTCCTGCGTTGCCGTTACATCCTGATCATCGTTCGATGTCTCGCCAGGAGAGGTATCGTTACCAGCCTCTGCCCCGCCTTCTCCCGTCGACTCCGCAATCAGAGATTCGCCGCCCAGGTCTGGGTCCAGAATCGGCCGCGAATCCAGCGCAGACTTCGAATCAAGGTCCCCGGAGTTCACAGGAGTCGCTTCGGGCGAATCTTTCTCCCGGCTGTCTGAAGCCGTTGAGCTCTCCGTCGCGGAAGAAATCACCACAGAATCCGAAACCGGATTCACAACCAACGATTCGGTTGCTCCCTGTGCGAAGCTCAAACGATCGCCTTCAGCCAGCGACGATACCACAGCCGAATTGATCTCCGCACTGGACGAAGCGTTCTTCGCGAGCGGAATCTCCGTCAGGAACTCCTCCATCAATTCGGACGCGGTCGCGCCAGACGAAGCGGGCGAGTCGGCGACGGAATCATCGCCGGCAACTGCGTCGGAGTTATCTGAATCTTTCTTCTCGGTACTTTGAGCCGTCGGTTTCGGATGGAACATATGGACGATGTGTTTGACACCTTCCACGACCACCACCGCTCCACCAAACGGGATCAGCAGAAACAATGTGGCAAATCGACCGGCTCGCGTACCAAAGAACAGAGAGCTCGTGATCTGCAGCAGACGCAGATAAAATTCGCCTCGACGATAAACCCCGTCCAATGCCACATCGAGACGATCGTCGGCCCGCAACAAGTGGTCGCCACGCCAGAGTTCATGTAGCTGCGTAAGGTCCGGAAGCTTCAGATCATTCTTGCTGATTTGATCTCGAAGATAACCCATCGTCAGATAACCACGATCCACGATGCAGTCGAGCGAATCTTCCGTCAACTTGTCGAACGCCACCTGCTCCGGAATGTTGGATGGTGTCAGTTGCACATCTCGCAGTGTCTGCTGGATCACCGGCCGCATCCGCTCACGCATTTGCTGTTCAGCCAGTCGAGCCGCCCGTTGCAACAATGCCGTGAGACGTTCGCGTTCAATGCCGCTCAGTCGCACATAAACCAGTCTCGCAGCCGAACTTGCCAGATGTTTGGCCATCATGACTTCGCGCAGGCTGTTTAATGGCCGTCGCAGCGGTCGCCGTCCACGGCTCACAACCCACTTCACCAGATCGACTTTATACGTCACGCGTTCGTGATCCAGGCAGACCTTCTGCAAGTCGAACAGCAGCCGCTTCTCCGAGTTCCAGAATCCGTGGACTGAGTTCGTGGCCAGTTCCCACAGCGAGGACTGCCAGGCCTCCGTGTCCTGCTCCGGAAAACTAATGGCGCGTCGTAAACGTTCGACCAGATAACGAACATCCGCCCGAGCTTTCTCCTGAGCCGCATCTCGTTTGTCGTCCGAGGTTGCTCGCTGGGCCGCGCGGATCGCACAGACGGCCGCCGCGACCGTATTGCCTCGCTCATTGGCCCGTTCGCGTCGTCGCAATTGCGACACATAAGCGCGGTCGGATGGGACAATTCCAATTCCGAGGGACCAATCACGTCGCGTGCTGATCAATCGAGCTTCGTCGCGAACAACGTGCGGTGTCAGATCAGGGCTTGTGGCCCCATAGAGCTGCGTCCGCTTGAGGATCTCCACAGCGTTGATATCGCGAGCCAGCACATCATCAATCTGCGGCCGTTCCACGACGGATGGAAACCAGACCGTCAAAAGGTCCGGTTCAAAGTGCTTCATCTCCAGATACAACGCGACGAATTCTCGCCAGGCTTCAATGCGTGATTCCGCATCGACCAGCCGCAGCTCATTACGCAACACAAAGTGCGCTTCGTCAAATTCCACCTGACCAATGTTCGCGATACGCTCCTGCACATCCGCGCGATGAATGTCAGTGTGCAGTCGACGCAATAACTCGCGATCAATCTGCGCATGAAACAAACGTCGCCAAACCTGTTGCAGGAGTTCCTGCATTGGCCAATGTTCCAGTTCCCCTTCATCCGGCTGGCAAATCAACAGGCAGTTGGCCGGAAGGTCAACAAACGATGTTAAGCCAAGTTCATCCGGATGTACCAGGTGCCGCACATCATCGGCGGGGACGATCTGACTTTCCGCATGGGGGATTGAGCCTGACAGGTGGGCGAAGCCAAAGCGTTCCCGAATGACGCGCCGTATCACTCGCGGTTCCACCAGAAAGGCTGACGGATCCGCATGGGTTAACGCACGACGGAGTTCTTCGATTCCTGGCCCATTAACTTTTGACACGGTGATCCTCACAGATGTCGTCGAACAGCAGCGACCAGTCTATTGATCTGATCCTCCGTCGTATACAGATGTGAAGAAATTCGCATAAAACGGCGGCCACTCCAGGAGCCCATCAGCAATTCAATCTGATGCTGATCACGCAGAGTCGTTTGCAGCAGGTCCGGATGTCCATGATACCCAGGCGTCCAGCCGTTGGTCTGAGGCAGCTCGACGGCCACCATGCTGACATAATCGGATTCATGGGGCGTACAGAAGACATCCGCGCCGGGAATCTCCAGCAGAGCTCGGCGGGCCTTTGTGACCATCTCATGCGAATGCGTTCGATAAGCAGCCAACCTTTCCCGAGAAAAGAACTGAATCGCATCTGCAATAGCGAGCAACGGCGCGGGATCGCGAGTTCCCAACCAGTTCGTGCGATCTTTCCAGGAAGCCGGTCGACCGGCAATGCTTCCACCCCAGCTGACAATCGGACACCGGATGGACGATTGATGTTTTGGATGCACCCAAAGGAAGCCGCTCCCAAACGGCGCACAGAGCCATTTGTGACAACTTGCACAGTAATAATCGCAACCGAGATCGCTGAGATTCACATCCAGCATCGCAATGGCGTGCGGACCATCCACACACACAGGAATATTGTGACGGTGTGCCATCTGACACACGGCTTTCACGGGCAGGATGCACGCGGTCGCCGACGTCACATGACTGATCACAATCAGTTTTGTCTTCGGAGTGATCGCCGCTTCGATGGCTCGCACGGTCCCGTCATCCTCAGGAGGAAACGGCAACACTGCAGTTGTCATCTTTGCGCCCGAGTCGCGGCACTTCGCCTGCCAGATATTCCTGACGGCCCCGTATTCATGATCGGTCAACAGAACTTCGTCGTCAGCCTTAAGCATCACGCTGGAAGCAACCACATTCATTGCGAACGTGGCGTTGTCGAGCAGTACGAGACGATCCGGCTGAGTTCCCAGGAACCGCGCCAGGACTTGGGCGGTGCGTTCCAGTTCTTCTTCCATGTCTCCACAGTAAAACTTCATCGGCTGACGCTCCAGCCGATCACTCCACCGCGCGCGAGCTTCCTGGACAGGGATCGGGGAAGGACCAAACGACCCGTGATTCAGATAAACGCAATCGGGATCCAACTGCCAGAAGTCCCGAAACGGATGCACAGACGTCATGAGTACGATCTTTGTCATCAAACAGAACGATTAAGTGAATTCATTGAGCGGCGAATGCAAAGGCCTGCTCAAGTTCTTCGAGTGCTTTCTCTTCCGCCGATGAGATTTTAAACACACCCAAAAATCCGCCCGCGGTTTTAGCAACGTCACTCGCTCTCCTCGTGGCAGCGTCCCGGAGTTCCTGAAACGCGGCCTCTGAAAGGGCCGGGCGAATAGCGATGACGAAATCTTTCCAGGCAATGAACAATTCCGGCGAGGGTTGCTTGTTCAGCCACGAATTGAGTAATCCATAGGCTGGGGAGCCGGAAATGACGCCTGTTGATTCTGCGGCCTTCAGAATCGCCTCTTTCTCCTGATCCGCCAGATTCCCATCCGACCATGCCACATGAATGGATGGAAACAGGGAGAAGGCCATCAGCGTTTTCGGTGTTATCTCGGCCGCTTGCAATTCACTGAGGATCTTCAGACTGGAAAGTCCAGGGAATGTTGACGCACCTTCGTTGCCATGCTGTTCGATATACCCCTGCACTTCAACAATCAACTCACGATCGATTCCTCGATAGAATTCACGCTCCAGCAGTTCCGCCTGAGCTTCAAACTGGCACTCGGACATACTTACACTTTCCTGAGAGAATCTTTTTCCGCCTGATACTTCGTGGATCATAACGAAGGTGCCAACGGATTCACTACCTTGAGGCCGATTGCTCACGCAGTAATTCGATCACACGAAGGAAAGATTGCTCCGGGGAACAATCAATGGTGATCTGTTCTCTGCTCAGAGGATGCACAAACTGAATGCATACCGCTGCCAGCATGAGTCGTGTCACGCCAGTGTGTTGCTGAAAAGCTCGATTACATTTTGTATCGCCATGATCTGCATCGCCGACGACCGGGTGGGCGATGCCCGTCAGATGCCGACGAATCTGGTGATATCGCCCGGTCTTCGGAGAAGCCTCCACCAGACTGCAGCGAGTCGTTGCATGGCGACCAGACGCAAAGCCCGCTTCAAATTTTTCCAGAGTCCTGTAGAAGGTCTCCGCATCCTGAGGCGCCGCATGGGGATTCGTTGACGGCTTTCCTCGACCTTTGTCGGAAACCAGTGGCCGATCAATAATTCCTGAATCCTGCGTGTGGCCTCTGACCAAAGCCAGGTAAGTCTTCTGAACTTGTCGTTCCGCAAACATCGTCGCATAAAGTGCGGCGGCCTCAGAACTTTTGGCCAGCAACAGGACACCAGACGTCGGCCGATCGAGACGATGAACCGGATACAC
Organism: Planctomycetota bacterium; assembly: GCA_052034165.1. Classification (GTDB taxonomy): domain Bacteria; phylum Planctomycetota; class Planctomycetia; order Planctomycetales; family Planctomycetaceae; genus SXXK01. Next base: position 7,967 of record JBPOIW010000341.1, read on the forward strand.
AAAACAGTTCAGCTGATCTCGCACCGTCTGCAAAACAAACTCCGTCGCCGCACGATCTGCCGCGCTGCGATGAACAAACATCCCCGATGGTTTCTCAACAGCGACGAGCTGATCGTCTTCGTAGAGGATGGGAAGCGGGCTGTTCATATTTTGGGGATTATTATCTTCAGCCATCGAACAGCCCGGGGATGATGGAAGTCAGAATGCGGATGGAGGATTGTTCAGCATCTTCGCATTCGTCACAATTCACCGAGCGAAAACTTGCGGGAAGTTTTAAGCCCGCTCACATGCTCAGTGGTGATTTGTTCTCGCATCGAACGTTTTCGTGTAGCGGCATTGCGAAGGCGGCCGTGGGCAGAAATGCAGGCGCTTGTGGCTTTTCGGCTAAACGATGAGATCAACTCCCGTCCTGCGTATCGGAACATGAAAATATCTGCCGGCAGTGTGTCGTCAGAAAGCTCTCACCCCCTGCGCATTTTCGAGACTTGGGAAGGAAGAGTTCCTGCTGCGGTCTGCCAATCCTGGACGTGACGGCTTTGGGCTCTACAATACACAGCGTCAGATTTTGCCTCCCTAACTCTCCGCTATTCCGCTGATTGATCCTTCCATGCTTGAAATTCCTGTCATTCGCTGGGGTAAGCCTTACGAGTCGCTCGAAAAGGCTGATGTCGTCCATTTTGAGACCGGTGAGGTCATGGCCAAAATGCACCAGGCCAATGCTGGCCTCGTGCAAATGGACTCTCGCAAGTCCGCAAAAGCTCGCGAAATCCTGAAACAGTTCTCCTGTGCAGAGCTGATCAAGAAATGTGAGCAGGCTGCGGATCTGTATCTCACCGCAAACCTGCCGATGGGAACAGGCACACAGACTCCTGAAGAGTTCTGTTCCATCCAGTCCGCGACGACCGGCTTGCCGCTGAATATGTGTCGAGCCAATATGTCGAAGAATGCCTTCGTGCTGAAGCACATGGGCGATATGCTCGACGCATTGACTCGCGGATTGCCGCTCGACATCCTGTCGCGCGGTTACGGTATGGAATCGCGAAATGTGATGGTGAGCTTCCAGGCGACCACCAACACGCTGGGTCTGGTTCTGCCATCGAATTCGCCCGGCGTTCATACTCTATGGTTGCCTGCGATTCCTCTGCAGATCGGTCTGGTTCTGAAGCCAGGATCGTCAGAACCGTGGACTCCGTACCGAATGTACGAAGCCTTCGCGGCGGCCGGTGTTCCTCGCGAAGCGTTCTGTTTGTATCCGGGTCCGCACGATGTCGGCAACAAGGTGCTTGAGACCTGCAACCGCGCGATGATCTTCGGCGGTCAGGCGACCGTCGACAAGTATCACGGGAATCCTCGAGTTCAGGCGCATGGGCCGGGGTTCAGCAAGATTCTGATTGGCGACGACTGTGTGGATCGCTGGGAAGAGTACCTTGATGTGCTCGTGAAGAGTGTTCTCATGAACGGCGGACGAAGCTGCATCAACTGCTCCGGCATCTGGGCTTCTCGCCATACCGAAGCCATCGCCGATGCCATCGCAAAGAAGCTTGGCCCGATTGCTCCGTTGCCAACCACAGATCCGAATGCAGCGATCGCCGCGTTCACGACAGCGGGCGTAGCTGAGGCGATGAACAATCAGATCGAAGACGGCATCAAAGGGCCGGTCACCGAAGTGACGGCCAAGTATCGCGGCGGAGATCGCCTCGTGAAGCACGAGCGATGTGATTATCTGCGTCCAACCGTGCTGCATGTCAGCGATTGCGACAACGGCATGGCCAACACGGAATACATGTTCCCATTCGTGTCTGTTGTGCAGTGTCCTCAGGATCAGATGCTGGGCAAGATTGGCTCCACGCTGGTCGGCACCGCCATAACGAACAACGACAAGTGGATCAGTGAGCTCGTGGATGCTCGCCATATCGACCGACTCAACATCGGGCCGGTTCCAACCTGTGCCCTGAACTGGCTGCAGCCGCACGAAGGCAACATTATCGACTTCCTGTTCCGCAATCGAGCCTTCCAGAACAGTCTGCCACCAGCACATTGATATTGGGGTTGTTGAATGCTGCGATCGTGTCTTTCGCGGCAGAGTCAGAATCATCGAAAGAACCGGGACTGCTCAATGCAGGCCCGGTTTTTTTGGTTCAGCGCGAAATGAAGTGCGCAGATCGAAATTGTTGTTTAGACCGCTAATGAATACTCATGAACGCTAATGGTTTCTGAGGTCCGGTGGTTGCTGGCCTCGAATAACTTGTCGAGGAATGAGAGAGTTCGTGTCCAATACGGATGATGCCGTTGTTTCTCCACCTTTTTTGTATTTATCAGCGTTCATTGGCGT
>JBPOIW010000082.1:0-19078 GCA_052034165.1 Planctomycetota bacterium
TTGGCAGAAGTTGGTTGAGGACGGTTTTCAGATGTTCGCTGTGATTGAAGACGGTAATCGTCAGCATCGTGTACAGGAAGGCAGCTTCCTTTCTGTGGACTATCGTGGAACAGAGGTACAGGCGGGATCTTCGATCACATTTGATCGAGTGCTGCTGGCCAATGGTGGTGGTGCGAGCATCTTCGGTGCTCCGACGATTTCAGGAGCCTCTGTTGTTGCTGAAGTTGTGATCGCTACGGAAAAAGGCCCAAAGCTTGAAATTCAGCGTCTCCGCAAGCGAAAGAATTCACGTCGTCACACTGGCCACCGCCAGAAATACACTCGCGTGAAAGTGACATCAATCACCGTTCCTGGGCTGGCAGTTGTGGAAAAGTAAGCCGGTTGCGGTTTTGAAATACCATGAAACACTGAAGCGAGACAGGCATTGCCTGTCTCGCTTCATTTTTGTCGTCTTGCTCGATCCGTACCGAGGAGAGGGGTTGGGAACGATCAAGAATCGCCCCAACGTCCTGTCTGCTACCTCCCACGTTTTCAGCACGGCCTATTCACAAGCCTGTCTGTTACTGAGCATGAGGTCCATCCTCTTTCATTGCCTGGGATTACTGTACTGGGCCATTGAGAGCTCCGCCCGGGGCGCCGAAGCGACGCAGATCCAGTTGCGGCTGTTGATCGAGACTTCGTACCGCATCCTGGCGATTCTGCTGCAATGTCTCCGCCTGGTTGTTAAAGAAGTCTGACATCTGAACGATTGCTGGTCCCAGCAGGAAGAGAAACACAGACGGCATAAGAAACAGCGCCACCGGGAACAGGAGTTGAAACGAGGCGGCATTCGCTCTCGCGTCGGCTCTTTCTTTCAACGAAGCTCGAATACTGTCGCTGTATTCGGTCAACGCCTTTGAAATACTGGTTCCGGTCGACTCAGATTGCACCAAAAGCGATGTGAATGAGCTGATCTCAGGCGAGTCGATGCGACTACCAAAGTTTCTCAGGGCCTGAGGCAGGTTTCCCACTTCCGCCTGCTGATCAACGATTCGAAGTTCCTCCGCCAGGGCTGGATGAGCGATTGCAATTTCACGGCTGATCCTCTTCAGCGACTGAGGCACGGTCAGACCCTGGCTGACTCCCATATTCATCATGTCAAGGACGTCAGGCAGGCCTCGTTCGATATCGATTTTCCGTTCGGACGCCTTGAAAGCGACAATCAGTGGTGGCAGCGCCCACATAAACAGCGGCGCCATCACTAACAAGCCGAGTAGCCACGCTTCAATGGCTGGAGGTGCCATGATGAGCCAGATACCCACGACTACCAGAGAAAGAAATGAGAGGGCAAATCGGATTGCACTGAGATTCAGCCATGAAGCACGGGAGTGATAACCGGCGGCGATGAGCGATTTACGCTGGATCTCGCGCCGAGAATCTGTTTCAGGGAGTAGTTGTGCAATCGACGGTGTCAACGAGCCAAAAACGAAAGCATCGTCTCGGATCGGAAGATCTTCCGGAGCGGGAAGTGGAAGTGAATCAGCACCATCACTCAGGATCCCTTTGAAGTCACTGAAGAGTCGTCGATCATTCCATGTGGAAATCCGGTTGAATCCTCGGTCAGAATTCATGGGAATTGTAGATGTTGACGAACGCTCGTTCAGTTCTGCAGGTGTATGTACGCTGACGGAAGAAGAGGCCGAAACGGCTTGATGTTCCGCCAAAAGGCTCCGAGGAGGCTCACTGCTGATCAATGTCTTTGCGACATGTGGTTCTCTCCCTTGATGCGAGAGTGCTTCGCGTGATGAGAATAGGTCGTCTTTGCTGTCAGAAGCTGAAAGATCTGGCTTTGGACGGGATTGCTGAAAGGGACTCAGCGTCCTCTGGCTGGAAGGCTTCAGGAGTTTTACAACCACGAATATGCCGACGAGGACACCAATGGCAGCCAAGGCATAAATGACGTACATAAACGGTGCTCCTCAACCTTTTCGACGGCTCACGTGCTCGTATAGCTCGTTGATCAGCAGAACAGTGACAGCGACATCTCGAAACATCAGATCTCAGAAACGTGCGCTTCTGCTCAGAATTCGAAATACCATCAAGCAACCAACAATCTGAAACGCAATTGCAGTCCAGAGGGACAGGCGTCCCCAAAATGACCCTGTAAGACTATCGAGGTAATTTGGGTCGCGGAATAGATAGAAACTCATCACGATGATCGGAATGACGACCATGAGAACTGCGCCCATACGACTTGCCACCGTCGCTGCCCGTTGACGCGCGACGAAGTGGAGACGATCTCGCACGGCCGTGGCCAGTCTTTCCAGCACTGAGATCAAGTCGCCACCAGTATCCTGGTGAACTGTCAGAGCGGACGTAAACATTGTCAGTGTCGAAACACCGGTGCGGGCCGCGAGGTCTCGTACAGCACTACCGACATCAATGCCCATTTCCATGCGGCGAGCACTGACGCGAAGTTCATCGCCAAGTGGTGATGGAGTGTCGGCTGCGACGAGCATAAAGGAGTGTTCGAGGTTTCTTCCGGAACGTGCACAGCGAGAGAGTTCGTCCGCCATTCCTGGCAACTGCTCCATAATCGCCTTCTGTCGGCGAGAGCGAGCAATCGAGGCACCAATCATGGGCACACTCAGTCCGATCAACGCGGCCGCTGCTGTCACAAACGGGCGTTCGGTTGCTACAAAGACAGCACCACCGAGGGCCAATGAGCAGAGAAGACACAGGCCAAGCCAGAGTGAAGGAGAAGTTCGAATCCCTGACTGAATCATTAAGGTGTCAAACCAGCCATTAAATGATTCGCCGATGCCGTCCGAGTCGCCTCGCGCAAACTGAGTGTCGTCCTTGAGAAGACCCGAGAACTCTGGTCTGCGATCCAGCGACAGGAGTGTAGGGTTCGGGGCGATCATGGCAGTATCCGAGTTAAGAAGACAAACTATTGAGTGCAGTGTTTCGCAATGAACTGCGTCGCCTGCTTCAGTGAAGCTGTCTCGCAGAGATAAGTGGTAACGTTGACAGGCTCCGGGTTGATCAGATCGGAACGCCGAGCTGATTCTGAGGCTTGGTCTAGACCTTATTCCATCTTCAGTTCACGAGCCTCAAACAGTGGTCGATACTGTTCGACATTGACACCAGTCATTGCCAGGCGTCGCAGTGCTGCCGGAACATACCCAGTGGCGAAGAAGCTTCCCTGAGGCTGTCCGTCTTTGTCTTCGCCGTTGATTCGATAAACGAAGACGTCATCCATTTTGTACTCGCCATCTTTCAACCCTGAAACTTCAGAGACTCGAGTGATTCGGCGATGGCCAGTGTGTAGTCGAGTGAGATGGATCACGATGTCCACGGCATTTGAGATGTACTGTCGAGCGATGCGTGAAGGCAGATCAGCTCCCGACAATGCAATCATCAGTTCCAGTCGGTCCAGGGTTTCACGAGTATCATTGGCGTGGACGGTGCTCATGGATCCATCGTGGCCAGTGTTCATCGCCTGCAGCATGTCGAGAACTTCTGCACCGCGTGATTCGCCGACGATGATTCGGTCGGGACGCATTCGGAGGGCATTGCGGAGAAGGTCGCGTTGAGTCACAGCCCCCTTCCCTTCCATGTTTGGCAGACGCGTTTCCAAAGGAATCACATCACGCTGCTGAAGACTCAGTTCTGCTGTTTCTTCGATGGTGACGACACGCTGTGAATCAGGAATGAAGCGGCTCATGCAATTCAGCAGGGTCGTTTTGCCGGCACCTGTTCCTCCGCTCACAATGATGTTCATGCGTCCGCGAATCGCAAGGATCAGAAAGTCAGCCATCGCCGGAGCGAGTGAGCCGTACTTGATCATGTCTTCCATCTGCAGGCGGCGATTCCCGAAACGTCGAATAGAGACCGTTGGACCGCAGAGTGCGAGCGGAGGAATGACGGCGTTGAAACGAGATCCATCAGGAAGGCGAGCATCAACAATCGGGCTGGATTCATCGATACGTCTTCCAGCTCGACCGACAAGACGGTGAATAAACTGCATCAGGTGAGCTGAATCGGCGAAGCGAATGTTGGTTGATTCGAGCACACCGTTCCGTTCAACCAGAACTCGATCAGGTCCGTTCACAAGAATATCAGTGACCGATGGATCGACCATCAGGGATTCGATAGGACCGAAACCGTAGATCTCGTCCATGATCTCGGAGACCATGGCTTCCCGTTGCTGATGGCTTATCGGGATGGTCTGTCGACCACACAGATATTCAGCCAAAGACCGCAACTGGGAACGCAACTCATTCTCTGTCATCGCTTCGGCTTTGCTGAAGTCGATGACATCAACGATCTGGCGATGCAAGGATGTCTTCAGACGCTGGAAGTCGCGGACAGAATTATCCATTGTTTCTTGAGGAGCGACCATGGAGTGTTCTCAGTTCTGAATGCTGATCGTCTGATGAAGGTTTGTGCAATGACAGCGCACGAGACGGCAAGGTCCAGAGTCCGTTATCGATTCAAGATGCTCGGGGAATCCAGAATGTCTTAGGGGGACCGCAGAGGCAGAATCATCCTTGAGATACATCCAGTCGGCAGAATCTGCCAAAGCGTGCCGCACTGGCAACAACGGATGCAAAGAAATGTCGTCCGAAAGGCAATTCGGAACCAGCCCTCGGTGAGGTGCAAATGAAGGGCAGAAGGTTGTTAGGCGCTTCGGACTGATTGCCTACACGCCGTCGGTTATTCCCGGTGGGGCGCCGAATGTTGAGTTAACAGTCAACTGGTCTGCTGCCCTGGTTCCGCGACGCAACGAGCCCACGCATCTCCGTGTCCTGCGGCACTAGTTGGCAAGTCTGACACTGTACACATAGCGATTGAGCGTCGCCCCCGGGGTTGTCGCAGTGACTGCCGTTGATGTTGCAATCACGCACGGCTGCAACGTGACCTTGATGGAGTCGCTCACGCTGTTTGACACTGTCACGATTCTGGCGGCAACCGGGCGTTTCAGAGTCACCGAGGTAGCAGCCTTTGCATCCGGAATTGCTGAGCAAAGCGGCAGAACACAGGCTTCCCCCGATTTCTCCTGAAGAGCCGTGCGGCAGGCCGGGAAGTCCACAGCTTTCAGGTTTGCGACAGAAATTTTCCCCGGGAAGGCCAGTTCGCTGCATCCCAGGGATTGTAGATTGCTACCAGTCAACCCGTTTTTGATCCACTCCGGAACACGACTCGTGCCTGGATTAGCATTTCCGCTGGAGAAGCTTATGGGAATAAAGGCGTCCGGATTCCCCGCAGAAATTGTGGAATAGATTGTAACAGTGACCTCTGGTAAACCATCAGGGCCTGATTCAAACTGACGAGTCTCAGCGTTCCAGCTGAACTTATCCTGGCCTTTGCCGGATTCAACGCTGGAGGTCCAGTAACCGGATGATCCTGCTGCAGAACCAGACTCCGTCTCTGTTATTTCATCGCAGATTGCAAAAGGCAGAATAGGAATGCTCTGCCCTGCCCCGGCTCGGAAAGCCCTGGGAGAATGTTCCAGAAGAACAACGGATCGGACCGGAGACTGGACTGAATGTGATCCGTTCAGAGCACCAAAGAAGCGATCGAATTGACTTGTGAAGTAAGCGTCACCGAATTCGACACTGATCGCGTCTGGCACAAGTAAAGCGGGATCATTGGCTGGTCCCTGAGTCTCCGACCAAATGACTTTCACCGACTCTGCTGAGATGGCCGGGAGTCGAGTACCCGCTCGGTAGTCGTCGACCATATCGACAGCTGCCTGTTGGCATCTGGCCGTTCGCCCATCATATTCAAACGGTTGCTGCCACGATCTCAACATGTCGTCCGACAGATAGCTGTGTCCGGCAGCCAAAGCTGCGGAAGAGGCGCAGTTGTGTGCCTGATTTCGAACCGCGGACACCCACATCAAGTTAAGAAGTCCGCCGCAAATCGCGCCTGCGGTGAGCATGATCAGAATCGTCCACGATGTCAGTACACCGCTTCTGTTCCGTACAATGGTGGGGCGTTCTGCCGGTGCGAGGGCGATCTTCATGATTCGGTCCGTTTGCAGCTGCTGACTGTCAGTTCCCTGAGGCTGTGCTTCTCACCGTAAAAAAGCCCGGCTCCTTTTCTGGAAAGCCGGGCTTCGAGATCGTTCTCTACTTTGCTGGCATCAGAGATCTGAACTGACTCCGGTCTTTTGAGCGACATTCTTCTGCCGGTCTTCAGGTTTGGTATCAGTTGACCAGCCACCCACGGAGCCACCAGTGCTCTGTAAACGGGACCCATCAGTATCACCAGCACCACCGTTACCAAAAGCGTCGATCATCTCGCCGTCCTCGAAGTAGGTTCGAGAACGTCCACCACCACGGTAATGTTCCGTCTTGAACGGCTTTTCCTTTGGAGCAGGATCCTTCAATCCAAGAATTTCTTTCAGGGTGATTCGATCCTTTTCTGATGGATTGATCTCGATGCCGTCCCCTTCTTCTCCACCCTCATTGTAGACCAGGTCGATTTCGCCTTTTCGCTGGGCGAGGGAGATGATTCGAGTCTGCTCTTCGTCCAGCTCAAGTGTCACATTATGAGCTTCTCCACCCTGAAGTGCAGTGGTTGTGTAGCCGCGGCTGATCGCCAGAATCTTGACGCCCTTGAACAGAGTTGCCGTCATTGAGTTCGATGTGCTGCCGATTGAATCGCCTCCGACACTGCCACCAGTCGACTGCAGTCGGGTCGCGTCGCCTGCTCCAAAGTTATCCACCGTCAAAAGCACATCGACGTGCTGCTCGGGCTTCATTTTCTGGCTGAGCACAGCAGTGGTCTCGCTGACTTTCACCACGACAGCCTGTTTTCCTGGTGAGACCTTCAGGTCAGGAAAATCTCCCGGAGCGTAGAACATCGCCCCTCGCAAAGGCACTGCTGACGTGATCTTTTCTTTTGCAATACGGCCGATGACACCATCAAGCGACAGGAACGTGTCTTCGGGAAGTGTTTCGCCCGGTTTCGCTCGTCCGTTCCCGACATGAGCTCGCGTGATAACTGTTCCTGGTGCAATCTCCGTGATTGCCATCGGAAGAATCCTCGCCTCAGGAGGTTTCACTTCCACGACGGGTGCCGCCATTAATTTCTTAAACAGGAATCCAACCGCCAGCACGGCGATAATGCCGAAGGCGGCCACAGTCAGCATCCACGGTGTGAGTTTCACAACGAATCTCCAGACAATCAGTTCAACGCAGGGGAATTGTCAGTTGGTGTTTTATTCTGCCTGCCATACGACGTGGCAAGCATTACTTTGTCTGCACCATCCCTGCGCAGTGACTCCTGAAATCTCTCAAAACTCTTTCAATATTGAGCCGGAAGTTCATTGGCGGCAGTTCGCTCCATCACCATGGGGGCGTCAGCGTCAATGGAACGATCCTGAAGGCTGAAGCCCGTCATCCACAATAAATCAGGGCTTGCATTCCTCATGGGAACCCTGATGGCAACTCGTCCGATTTCACCGGCGTAGCTGGCTGGATAAACCTGGATCACGCAATCCTGCGCGAGCGAAGGTCCAAGAAGCGATGTGACACGCTCTCTAATTTCAGATTCTCCCGCTCCCGAAATACACATCATGCGTGAGCCGCTTTGAGCAGCGTTCGTGACTCGAGTGTGAGCCGACATCAGCATGGAGAATTCAACAATTGAAAACACCAGCAGCAGAAAGATCGGGAGGATCAGAACCAGTTCCATCGAAAGGATTGCTCCTTTGCGATTGGGTCTTCTGGAGTTTCTGATCGGCATCTTCATGACTCGCTCAAAACGCAAACGGAAGAGAAACGTCTTCGAACAGACGATTCCCTTCCGTCATTTCGGCTGAAGCACCCCGACTTCATGAAAAAATTGCCGAAGAATCTTACCAGGGACGATTTGTCAGAAGCTGCACGGCAACAACACACCATGTCGCCAACGCAACCGGCGCGGCGAAAGCCATCACTCGACGCTTCTGACGTTCGCTCGTTGTCTCGGCCGTCGCTTTGTTCTTGATGTATTGGCTTTTGGTGCGGCGAATTCCCTGGGACAACGCGGAGTAGATAACAACTCCGAAAGTTCCGACGGTCACAAAGATCAGACTGCAAAACAGAACCTTGAGTGTCAGCATGCCGCCCATCCACGGACCAAGTGCTCCCATCAATTTGACGTCGCCACCGCCTGCGGTCCCGACCATCCACAGGATAAACAGGATGCCAAAACCGGCGGCAAATCCGATCAACGCGGTCCAGAGGCCATTCAATTGGAAAAATGCCAACTGGTAGATCAGTCCCGCCAGGCACATTGGAACTGTCATCTTGTTGGGGATTTTGCGGGTGCGAATGTCAGAGATCGCAGCCACCAGAGTAAACAGCAGCACGCAGACCAGGAAAACGATTTGGGATGCAGTCAGAGTAGGCATTATTGAAAGTCTCAGGTCGGAATACAGCGGTACGAAGCTGTTGTAAGTGTGGATCTCGATCCAGGCAAAGTGATGTCTTTTCTCTTCAAAGCACCCATCCCGACTTTGCGACTACGCTTCCAGGTCTGAGAACCCTTATGACAGTAATGATTCGTCTGATCGATAAAATCGATACAATCCGAAGCATCGGAAATACTCTTTATGCGATGGTGTTCGAACAGAGGGAACGCAGACGATGACTCAGTCGGGCTTCAGAATTGTGATTGTGGGAGGTGTTGCCGGAGGTGCTTCGGCAGCCACACGGGCTCGTCGATGTAATGAGCATGCCGAGATCATACTTCTGGAAAAAGACGAATTCGTCTCCTTTGCCAACTGTGGCATGCCGTATCACATCGGTGGAGAAATCCCGGAACGCGGCAAACTGCTGGTTGCGACCAAAGAACTGCTTCAGCGACGATTTCGTCTCGATGTTCGCACACAGAGTGAAGTGATTCGCATCGACCGAGCCTCGAAGTCCGTCGTTATTCGCCGACTGCAGGATCAGTCGGAATACTCGTTGGCGTACGACAAGTTGATTCTGTCGCCGGGCGCCTCTCCTTTCGTGCCGCCGATGGAAGGTACTTCGTCCAAAGGGGTGTTTACGCTTCGCAATATTGCTGACATGGACAGGATTTGTGCCGCGGTGAATGCGGGGGCGAATCAATCGAAAAAGGCTGTCGTCGTTGGAGCCGGATTCATTGGCATCGAAATGGTAGAACAATTGGTCGCGCGAGGATTCCAGGCAGCGCTGGCGGAAGTGAATTCGCAAGTACTGCCGTTGATGGACGCGGAGATAGTGGCTCCACTTCATGAAGAACTTGGTCGACATGGTGTCACTATGGATTTTGGTGACGGGATTCGAAGAATCCTGTCCGACGCCGAGGGCAATGCAACTGGAGTTCAGTTGCAGAGTGGTAAAGTTCTGGAGGGCTCCCTTGTTGTTCTTGGAATCGGCGTGCGGCCCAATACGGCACTTGCGGTTGAAGCGGGGCTGGCCATTGGGAAGACAGGAGGAATTTCCACAAACGCGTTTCTTCAGACCAGCGATCCCGACATTTATGCGGCCGGCGATGCCTGCGAGTATGTTTATGGACCAACCGGAGAATCGATGCGTGTCTCTTTGGCAGGACCTGCGAATCGGGCGGGACGATTGGCTGGTGAGCATGCCGCGACCGGACGATGTTCGCCAACGACTCCAGTGATGGGAACCTCTGTTGTTCGAGTCTTCGAACAGACCGCTGCGATGACGGGACTATCAGCGAAGGCCGCGCGGCGTCTGGGAATCAATTTTCGCAGCGTGACCGTGATTGCTGGCCAACACGCTGGTTATTTTCCGGGTGCTTCACCAATAACGTTGAAGTTGCTCTATTGTCCTGATTCGGGACGAGTTCTGGGGGCTCAGGCGACCGGGAAAGATGGCGTCGATAAGCGGATTGATGTGATTGCCACAGCCATGGCTTTCAAGGCGACCGTGCGAGATCTTACCGGTCTTGATCTGGCCTATGCTCCCCCATATGGCTCTGCCAAAGACCCCGTTCATCAAGCTGCCTTCACGGCGTGCAATCAGATGGATGGACTTGGGGAAGTTATTGATGTCGATTCAGATTTGTCTCAATATCAGATCGTTGATGTAAGGACCGCTGCAGAAATTGCAAAGGCACCTCTCACTGGCTGCAGCGGTGTCATCGAGATACCGGTTGATGAACTTCGCGAGCGACTTCATGAACTGGACTCTGCAAAGCCAACGGTGGTCAGTTGTGGAGTCGGGGTTCGTGGCCATGTGGCCGAAAGAATTCTCGTGCAGCACGGATTCAAAAAGGTGGTGAATCTCTCCGGAGGTGCAACTTTGCGACGACGAGCGGTAAAATAGCCGGTCGTTGATGGAGCCCCAAAAATGGCGTCTCGATCACTATTGGACATAAGTTGTTCTGAACAGTCTGTTCCATGTATTCGGGCATCTGATAAAGGATAGAGTTCAATGGCCGAACCACAGATTTTGCGTCCTTTTACGCTTCCGGCGATTCCTCAACGTCCTGCGGACGGGCACAAGGGAACCTTTGGGAAAGTTCTTGTGATTGGCGGATCGATTGGAATGAGCGGAGCCGTGAGCCTAGCGTCGGTGGCTGCTCTGCGAGCCGGATCGGGACTTGTCACTGCTGCCATACCGCGTGCGATTCAGAATGTCGTCGCCGGTTATGAACCTTGTGTGATGACAATCGGACTGAAGGATGATTCTGAGACTGGTTTGTCGGAAGTCTCCGAGCAGACGGTTATCTCGTTGATTGAAGGACGTGATGCTCTCGCGATCGGGCCAGGGTTGGGAAAAGGATCTGCAGCGGCTCGGCTGGTTGAATCGCTGTTGAGGCTGGCAAAGTGCCCACTGGTCGTTGATGCCGATGGCCTGAATTTGGCGGCGGAAGCGAACCTGTTTTCTCGTGAACGTCAATATCCCTGCGTGATTACTCCGCATCCTGGAGAATTTGCAAGACTAACAGGGCGTTCAGTTGCGGATATCGAAAAGCATCGCGAGGAGATCGCTCAGGAATTCGCGGAGGCTCATTCTCTGGTCGTCGCATTGAAGGGGCCGGGAACAATCGTGACTGACGGAGACCGACTGTTTCGCAACACAACCGGGAACTCAGGAATGGGCACCGGTGGCTCCGGAGATGTTCTCACTGGAATCGTCGTGTCTCTCTTGGGCCAGCAGTTACCGGCTTTCGAGGCGACAGCACTGGCTGTTCACGCGCATGGACTCGCTGGTGACGTGGCTGCTGAGAAGTTTACGGAACGCGGCATGATTGCATCAGACCTTCTGAAGTGTCTTCCAGAAGCCTGGCGACGCCTCGAGCATGCTAGGCTGCCAGCGTGACGGTCGGCGTCTTTCAGAAGGAACGCAGCAGCATTGACCAATCGGCGATTGTTCGTTCCGTCTCGGAATCCATGGGACGCGCTGTCCAGAACCCGGACTTGCGAAGAGCTTCCTGACATTGAGCCATCAGTGCCTGAGCCTGATTGGTTGTGGGCTGGTCCAGCAGAAGAACGGACTTATCTGCTCCATCGACACCCCCCGCTTCGGCTGCAGAGATCCATCCGTTATTGAGCGCGATACCTCGGATCGGAGATGGACCACCGAAGACAAGTTGCCATGCAAGCTGTGCTTGTTCTCGATTGCCGACAACCACGATGCGACGCAGGTCGGCTTTGGAACGGCCGGCAAGGTTCTGAATCATGGTCATGACCAGCGGGATGTCGTCTGGAGTCAGGCGAGATTTCTCAGGGTTCATCGGAATGGCCACAATGAGCTTGTGTGAATCGAGAAACGGCTTCCATCTGGTCAGGATCTGCTCTTCGGACTCAGCTTCTGCAGAAAGCAAAATAACGATTCCCGGAAGGATACCGGAAGGATTCGAGGAACCAAACACGATTGCTCGACCACGTTCATCAAACGACAGTTCTCGTCGTTCAACGTTGCCTGTTGCATCTTCTTTCGGCGTTTCCCCTTCAACCGGTGGAGCGTCGTTCATCGCGTCTTTTTCAGCCTTGAGTTTTGCAAGGTTTTCCTCGCTGACCACCGAAATCTCATTCAGCAGTTCAGACGATAGACGCGTCACGTTTTCTGGTCTTGATTCTGTCGTAATTTCGGCAGACTTGAGTTCAGTCTGCCCTGGAATCCGATAGTCGATCGTAAGTTTGTCGCCAGCCTGAAAATCAGCCAATGCAGTGAATAGCTCTCCGGTGTCAGGAGTTGCCGTCCCGTTGATCTTCATCAGTTCAACGCGTTGAGGCAGCCCGCTCTTTGCTGCTGCTGACTCGTTAATGACCAATAGCGGTACGGCATCTGATTTCTCATCAGATGTTGCTTCTTCAGGTTTCTGTCTGGTCGGCGGCGTTTGGTCGAGCGGAAGATTCTGCAGGAGTTTTGCGACGGCCGCCGCGTCTGGCATTGCACCTTCCTTCGTCTTCCTGGCAATTCGAGTCGTCATGAAGCCAAGGTAACCGGGATTTGCTACGGGAAGTTCTTCCGCCAACGTCACAGAGAAAGAAAGTTCCTCATTTCCTCGCTTGACTGCGATTTGCAGAGAGTCGCCTGCGTAGCTAGATGCCACGGCCTCCTCGAGAATACTCATCCGCTCGATCATTCGCTTGTTGACTGAAACCAGCACATCGTCTTTTTTGAGGCCTGCAGAGTCAGCCGGTCCTTTAGGGACAACTCGTTCAATCCGGATTCGGGAAGAGAAGACTCCTGCAGCAGCGAGTTTTATCCCCAGTTTTCCCGCCTTCAGATCGTTTCCGGCCCTTAACCGTTCTGCACTTCGCAGGGCATCTTCCATCGGAATGGCAAAACCGATTCCGGAGTCATACCACTCCACGCCGGACGACGAACTGCCCTGCCCTCGTGGAGATAATGGCACCAGAATCCCCATCACTTGTCCCTGAAGATCGACGAGCGGGCCTCCATAGTTAACTGGCGAAATCTTTGCGTCTGATTGAATCGCCAACCCATGAATTCGATGAAGAGCACTCACGATCCCGACAGAAACATTTGATGATTCGGCCGCGTAAAACCTTCCCAGAGCAATCGACCATTGGCCAATTTTGATTGCCTGACTGGAGGCTGGTCGAACTGGAGTCCACTTTCCTTCTTTGGCTTTCAGAAGCACAAGACGTCGTAGATGGTCTGTTGCGATGACTTCGACATTCGTGCGTTTTCCCGCGATGTCTTCTGCCAGAATTGCTTCAGGCTTGCCCTGTAACGCAAACTCACTGGTCAGAATTTCCCCTGTGCCTGAAATAACAACGCCAGTGGTCACAAGAGAAGAGACTTTATCTCCATCAACAGATTGCTCTCCTCCGATCACTCGCAATCTGACGACCGAAGCGTCGACAGACTGTACGGCAGCTCTGACAGCCTGGCCAAGTTCGTCCGCCTGAATACACGACGAAGTTAAGGCGACAGCAAAGGCACTAAGGAATGCAAAAATCAACCGCTGAGCGAAACTAAGTGTCATGGAGTTTCCAAATCATCTTCGAATAATCGAAAGCTGCAGGTCGTCAATATCCAGTTGCCCGGTCGCACCATTGAGGCCGATCCGGATGATCATTTCTTTTGCCCCGGGAGGGACGGGGACGGTTGATCGAGCATTCTGCCAGTCAAAACTACCTCGCCATTTTCCCATCACCTTTTGTCCGATTTCACGTCGGACATGGTCATAGAAATGGACCACGACAGCGGCCTGCTCCGTGACATCCTGACCGGGCACAATGTCTTCGCAACGGACCCAATAGTTCAGGTTCAACACCGCGATCGTCCGCCCGTCGATCGCTGATCCCTGCAGACAATGAGACAGCGAACCAAAATCCTTATTCTGAAAACGAATGCAGTAAGTTCCAGTGATTGGAGAGTCAGTGCACATTGTTGTCTGTCTCTGATAATGCCATCCATCGACTTTCTCGTCACCGTTTTCATCTTCTTCAAATGAACCATTGACGATTTCAGGGCGAGTCGGATCTGGCTGGATTCGTCTTTGGTCTTCGGATGCCCCCGTCATGGGAACGAACAGTGTAGAAATCAGCTTCTCATCAGTCAGCTTGCCGTCCACTTTTGTGAACAGATGAAATGATTGCTGATACCGTTGACCCACCGGCACGATCATCTTGCCGCCTTCCTTGAGTTGCTCAACTAACGGCGTTGGGACATTCTCCGGTGAGCAGGTCACGATGATCTTGTCGAACGGTGCGTGTTCGGGCCAGCCTTTATATCCATCGCCGTCGAGCGTAAAGACATTGTCGTATTTGAGTTCCTTCAGTCTCTTTGTCGCCTGCTTCGAGAGGGGGCTGACGATCTCGATGGTGTAGACCTCTTTAACGATCTCTGCCAACACTGCTGCCTGATATCCGCTACCGGTTCCAATCTCGAGGACTCTATCTTCCGGCTGAGGATCCAATGATTCTGTCATGTAAGCCACGACATACGGCGGCGAGATTGTTTGCTGGTGCCCGATCGGCAACGCTACGTCTTCGTAGGCGGCAGCCTTCTGTGCGCCGGGTACGAACTCGTGGCGTGGCACACGTCTCAATGCGGCCAGAACGGCTTTGTTGGTGATTCCCTCGGCTTCAACTCGAGTCGTCACCATTTGCTCTCGTTGCTCTTCGTAGCGATGCTGTCCGATGGCGACTGTTGAGTTAAACAGAACGACAGAAAAAACCACCGCACAACTCAATGTGTTGCGCAATCTGTCTATGGACGGACGAGCTGTCTGGTTTTGCATGTCATGAGCGTTGTTTAGCACAGGCGATCCTCGCTATTTGAAGCGGTCGTGCGACCTCGAATTCCCTTCAAGGTCCCGGCGTAAGTGTAATAACCGAGCGGTTCAGAGAGAACTGGATTCTCTATTGTGAGTTCGATCTTTGAATCTCTCCGGGGAAACGCCCGTTGCTTCAGAATCGAAAAGGAAAGTACGGGATGAATGGCCTTCGTGAACTGTACGTTGGGCATAACGGCCGCCGTTCCAAACCCTGCTTCGACGTGTCAACGTCCTGATTATTCGGAGGGAACACGCTCTTTTTCCATGAACTGGCAGATTGAGGTTGCCAGATCAGGGCTTCGTTTGAGTACCTTGTCGCATATGGATTGATGACTTTGTGCCATTTGGCGAATCGGATTTATGTCGCTTCAAGTTTCTGCCAATTCATTTCAGCAAATGCTGTCCCACAGCGGGCTGCTGTCAGAAACTCAGCTGCGGCAGGTTGAAGAGAGATTCCCGGCTTCGGCACGGACTTCGACGCCGAGAGCTGTTTGTGATTGGCTGCTTCAGGAAGGGACAATTACGGAATGGCATGCGGAGAAACTTCTGCAGTCAAAGTTTCGAGGTTTCTTTCTGGGGCCGTACAAGCTGCTGAATCGTGTCGCTCGCGGAGGAATGAGCACGATTTACTCGGCGCAGCACAAAGAAACGGGCGAAGTCCATGCCCTGAAAGTTCTCCCTCCCGCTCGTACAAACACCGCGTCCTATTTGCCACGGTTGCAACGCGAAGCGGCGATGACTCAGCGGCTTCAGCACCCAAATATTGTTCGCGTGTATGGGTTCTATTCCGAATCTGATGGCCAGGATGCGGTGCATTTCATTGCCATGGAATTCATGCAGGGGCGAGATCTCTTCGAAACCGTCAACATTGAAGGGCCTTTAAGCTGTCGTCTGGCGGCAGACTACATTCGACAGGCGGCTGAAGGGCTTGAATATGCGCATCAGGCTGGTCTCGTTCATCGAGATATCAAGCCGGGCAATTTGTTTGTTCCGGAAGATGGCATTCTGCGAATTCTGGATCTGGGACTCGCGCAGGATTTTGACAGCGAAGAAAACCTGACTCGCGAATTCAATGAACGCGTCCTCGGAACCGCCGACTATCTGGCTCCAGAGCAGGCGGCCGATAGTCATACGGTGGATCGACGAGCTGATCTGTATAGTCTTGGTTGTTCACTCTATTTTCTGCTGACCGGGCAGCCTCCCTTCACCGAAGGAACGCTCGTGCAGCGTCTCGTGGCGCATCAGACAAAAGCTCCTGTTCCGGTGACTCATTTCCGACCAGATGTTCCTGCGGAACTGGATTCCATTCTGAACGCGATGATGGAGAAGAATCGCAATCGAAGGATTTCAACGGCCAGTGAAGTCGCCGAACGCCTCAGTCGGTTTCTGGAATCGATTGCGGACAAGGCTGAGTTTGACCAGCGCCCTCAGAAGAGCGAAACTCGTTTTTCCTCGGAAGATCAGAGGCAATTATCGGCGGCGCTCAGTGCGGAGAATATTGCCAAGTCTGACACAGAGGCCGCAGAAACGATAACCGCGAATAGCGAGGATTCGTGGCCAAATGTTCTGCAGCGAGACGAAACTTCGTCGGCCGCTGCTGCAGTGCAGCACAACGAAGAAGTTACGTCTTATCCTTGTGAAGATAAGGACCGGTTTTCAAAGCTGCTGGCGATGATTGAAACGGAATGCGGCGCCGGGGGAGTGTTTGCTGCGGATCCTCGAAGCGGTGAGCTTCTGGAGGTTGCCCTTCGATTGAAACGCGAAGCGGATACGCGGGAGAACATGGAGGCGTCTGCTGAGTCACTGCCTTCGATCAACGTGCAGGCAACTGATCAGAATCTGCTCCACGTTCCAGAAAAACTCGGCTTGTTTGGTCGTCTGATGCTCTTTGTGTTTCTGCTGTTGGCCTGGATTGGACTTGTGACCCTAATGGTCGAGTGGCTGCAGACGAGATAGATGAAGATTGTCAGCAAGGGTGCGGAGTCAAATCCCCGGCTGATCTCCGGGGATTCAATGTTAACGATCTTGTCGAGGCTACTCGATTGTCCAATAGTCGAACACAAACGGCTCTTCCAATTTGCCACCGAGCAGCTCGACAAACTTCTTGTGAGCCGGATGAGGCAGATACGCGGCTCGATCTTCTTCAGAGGAAAACGTAATCAGGTAGCCGTGGGTGAATCCCTTGTCGAGTCCTTCCGGGCTGTTGTTGATGCCGCGTTCAAAGTCTCTGACTTCTGGAATCTGCCGCTTTAAGTCCTGAAATGCACGATTGATTTCGTCTAACTGAGCTGGCGTCACTTCCGGTTTGTACTTGAACAGCACCACATGGCGAAGGACACGCGTCTTTGGCTTCAATTCTCCAACTGCTTCCAGCATTCGGACTGCTACGAATCGATTGCCAGCATCATTCAGGTGAACTCCATCAGTGGTCAGGACGCCCTTATCCTGCTGGGCAACGTTATACTCTTTCAGATAGCCCATGAATGCGGTATGCAGGTCGAGCAATGTTGTATTGGTTTCATTGGCCACTTTGCGGCTGATGTCTGCGTACTCGGACAGCATTTTGTCGAGTTCATTTGAGCCATCGTGCTTTTCACCAATAACACTCGGAGTTGACAGGATGACTCTTGCCCCCGCATCAGTGCATCGTTTGATCAGACTTCGAAGTCCGGCGTCGTATTTTTCGACAGGTGTTCCGCGTCCGTTCTTAGAATGCCACACGTCGTTGATCCCAATGTAGATTACGACAACATTGGGCTTGTGTGACAACACGTCCTTATCAAGTCGAGCCTCAAGGTCAGGAACTTTGTGGCCTCCAATGCCGGCGCCGATAACCTTGATCCCGGAGTTCGGCCGGGCTTTCTCGATGGCCTCGCGGAATACGGTCACATAACCCGTTGGTCCGGCCCCCTGTTGGGTAATGGAGTCACCCAGAAAGACGATGGTATCTCCGTCCTTCAATTCAGCAGTCGCACTCGCTCCCATGGCCATCAATGTCGCCATCGTCATCAGTATCCTTGTTCCTGTCATACGTGAATTCTCCTGTGAAGTTTTAAGGACATTTTTTGCTCGCCATTTGGCGGAGGGTGGCAGAGGTGAAGGAAGTCGTCAACCGACGGAATCACACCGCCATCCTCTTTCCGGCTTAAACTCGCTGGCATGACGAGACTTGCGTTCTGAGGGCATGGATGGAGCCGTGGCAATGGATCGCTCGGGCGGAGCGAGATAATCACATTGAACAATTCAGCATCAGCAAGGTGCAACATTGAGCCCGAATTCGCTATCGTGCGGAATTGAATACTCTTCGGGATCGATGTTTTCCGAGTCCTTCCAGTTTGCTTCAGTGTGCCCACCATTTTGAAATGTGAGAGAGCTTCATGAGGATCTGTCGAATCGAATTACCCAGCGGCGAAATCTGTTTTGCGTCGCAGAAAGCAGATGGAACGTTTGACCGTTTACAGGGCGAACTCTTCTCGGGATTAAAGCCCACCGGGCAGACTGTTTCGACTGCCAAACTCCTCGCGCCGCTGGATGCGGCTGCGGTGCTTTGCATCGGTTTGAATTACCGCAAACATGCTGAAGAAGGCAAACAGGCAATCCCCGCGCACCCTGTTCTGTTCATGAAGATTCCAACGACAGTGACAAATCCCGGCGATCCGATCGTACTGCCTCGCAAGTTGCGAAGCGACAAGGTCGACTACGAATGTGAGCTGGCTGTTGTGATTGGCAAGAGGTGCCACAATGTCTCAAAGGCCGACGCATTGAACTATGTCTTAGGCTACACGTGCGCTAACGATGTCAGTGCTCGCGATTGGCAAATGAACGGCGGTGGTGGTCAATGGTGTCGAGGAAAGACGTTTGCGACGTTCTGTCCGCTGGGACCTTGCCTGGTGACGGCCGATGAAATCCCGGATCCGAATTCGCTGAAGATCCGCACAGTACTGAATGGCAATGTCATGCAGGACTGGAATACCAATGACATGATTTTTGATGTACCAACGCTGATCGAATACCTGAGTGCCAGTACAGTGCTGGCTCCGGGAACAGTGATCCTGACAGGTACTCCGCACGGAGTGGGTTCGGCAAGAACTCCGCCCGTTTTCCTCCAGCCTGGAGATACTGTCACGATTGATATTGAAAAGATTGGGGAACTGACCAATCCTGTTGTCGAAGAAAAGATCTAAGGATAAGAATCCACTGAGCTCAATACTCTGTCGGGCTGTTGATTGAGTCGTTTACCGCCCAGCCAAAGGCGCCGGCCCGCACGAAAGCCGGCGCCGTTGGCGGGGCGGTAAACGACTCAAGCAACAGCCCGACAGAGGATTGAGCTCAGTGGATTCTTATCCTT
>JBPOIW010000282.1:0-21424 GCA_052034165.1 Planctomycetota bacterium
GAGAAACAACGGCATCATCCGTATTGGACACGAACTCTCTCATTCCTCGACAAGTTATTCGAGGCCAGCAACCGCCGGACCTCAGAAACCATTAGCGTTCATGAGTGTTCATTAGCGGTCTAAACAACAATTTCGATCTGCGCACTTCATTTCGCGCTGCACCTGAATTTCTTGGGGAAATAACCGGGGCTAGCGCCCTGCGGCTGATTAAATCAACTCCCCGTTACGCCACCGGCTGAGGATGTGCCGGGCTTCCAGCCCTCAAAGAAACGCGCAACTTCAAAACTGACGGACTGACTACGGAAAGTCCAACGTTTGTTTGCGGTGCCGACGTCAACCAGAATTCGTGTCCGATTCGACCGTGGAATGCCGGCTGAAGCCAGCACTACGAATGCTCTGACTATTCGTCCGTTGAACCACTGGCTGAATCCGCGGCGTCCGAGGCGGGCTCGCGAACAAAGCGATATCCGGTTCCTCGAATGGACAACAAGTGACGTGGTGAAGAAGGATCCGCCTCGATCATTCGCCGCAGCCGCATCACAAAATTGTCGACGGAACGACTGGAGATATCAGCCGAGTCCTTCCAGACATCAGATTGCAATCGGGCTCGCGACAAGACGACGCCATCGTTCTCCAAAAAATATCGAAGCAGTTCCTGCTCACGAGTTGTCATCGTGTGAACTTCGTCTTTGTGACGAATTTCAAACCGCCCAAAGTCTGCGATCACGTCACCAAATCGCACAACATCATTCGTGGGCCGAACCGACCGGCGTTCCAGATTGCGGCGACGACGATCCAACAAATTCCGAACTCGACTGAGCAGTTCAGGCAATGAAAACGGTTTCGTCATATACTGGTCGACGCCGCAGTCAAACGCCGCAATTTTGTCTTCCGACAATGTCCGTGCGGTCAATGCCAGCACAGGAATTTCCGTGTCCAGTCGCCGCAGCGTGCGACAGATCTCGTAACCACTCATCAAGGGCAACATCAGATCCAGAACGACCAGGTCTACGGGCGGTTGAGCAGACTCATAAAGCTCCAGCGCCGTCGGCCCGTCGGGCGCCAGATCGACCTGATATCCTTCACGCTCGAAGTTGAACCGCAGGCCTCTGGCGATCGCCTCTTCGTCTTCAACGACCAGAATTCTCATGGCTCAAACTCCCTTACAACAAGCTGCGAATCATCGAATGATGCTCGTGGAATCAAGACTTCCACAGAGCAAAGACTCATCGCTATTGCGCTTTCTCTTTTCCTGACAACGCCAGTTCTGACACGCGACTGCGAGTTTCACGATGCTCAGACTCCGGAAGATCCAGTTGCCTTCCGGGCAGAGTCACCTCAAAGACTGATCCGCCGCCGGACTCCGCATCCAGCACGACAACTCGGCCTTTCAGCAACCCGACCAACGTTCGCACAATGTAGAGTCCCAATCCGGTGCCTGTTTTTGTGCGATGCAGCTCATCGTTACCTCGTACAAACATCTGGAAGATACGCCGCCGATTCTCAGGAGCCACACCCACTCCGTTATCACGAACTCTCACGACCACTTGATTACGTCCGCGAGAAAACGCGTGCACGGTCACCTTTGGAGGCTTCCCGCCATACTTCACGGCGTTATCAAGAAGATTCCCGAAGATCATTTCCAACAGCAGACGACGAGAAGTCAACGCCAGCGGAGCCACTTCAAATCGAAACACATCATTGAATTCCTGCTTGTGATGCAGACAGGCGGCGTTTGCACATTGACGAAGCAGATCTTCCAGATGAATCGACTCGGGCTCCGTCTGATGACCGATGGCATCAAGCCGTCCGACCTCCAGCAGCTGATTGATCAATCGATCGAGCCGCCCCAACTCGGTATTCATCGTCTCATAAAACTCCCGTCGATCAGCCGCATCCGGCTCGCGCATCAGCAGCGTATCCAGATAAAGCCTGAGCGCGGCAATCGGAGTTTTCAGTTCATGCGTCACACTGTCCACGAAATTGGACTGTCGTCGATTCAGCTGAATCTCTTTGATTGTCAGAAACGAATAGAACGAAATTCCGAACAAACTGATCGCCAGCGCGATCGATCCCAGTGTCAGTGCGAGCCACGAGCTTTGCCGGGCCAACATGACGATCAAAACGGCCATCAGGGCAATATTGATGGTCATCAACAGGACGCTGCTCCAGATGGGCAGGCTCAGATGACGGCGTTTTCTGCGAAAGTCGGCCACGGGAAAGTCCATTACAATCAAATTCACGGTCAATTCACTGGTATGGTACCGTCAAAATGACGCAAACAACAACGGGCAGGAGTTCTATGCGTGAAACAACCTCGGGCATTCTGTAGACTCCGACACCTCCTTCTATTCCTTCTTCAGCTCAAGTGGTTCCGGAATGTCTGTTTCTGAAGTCTCTGAATTTGTTGATTCGTCGCGATCCGAATTGTCCTGGAATGAAATGGCCGATCTGGTCCTCGCCGGCGAATCTTTGTCGCGCGCGGATGCCATGAGAATTCTGCGAGCCGACGACGACCAACTGCTGGCCATCCTCGACGCGGCCTATCGCGTTCGCCGAGAATACTTCGGGAAGACCGTCCAGCTGTACTATCTAAAAAACGCCAAAAGCGGCCTCTGCCCGGAAGACTGCAATTACTGCTCGCAGTCCAAGATCTCCGAAGCACCGATTGAGAAGTATGCGATGCTGAATGCCGAGCGACTGCTGGACGGTGCTCGCAAAGCAGCCGAAAGCAAGGCTCGAACTTATTGCATCGTGGCCAGCGGTCGCGGCCCAAGCGATCGTGAAGTCGATCACGTCGCCAATGTCGTGCGTCAGATCAAAGATCAATACGGACTCCATATCTGCTGCTGCCTTGGTCTGCTAAAGCCTGAGCAGGCTCTTAAGCTGAAGGCTGCTGGTGTGGATCGAGTCAACCATAACCTGAATACCAGCGAACGCTATCACGAAGAAATCTGCACCACTCACACATTCAAAGACCGCCTCGAAACGCTCGACATCTGCCGCAGCGCCGGGCTGGAACTGTGTGCTGGCATGATTGTGGGCATGGGCGAAGTCCACGAAGACGTTGTCGATGTCGCCATCAAACTGTCAGAGCTGAATGTTGAATCGATTCCGATCAATTTTTTGAACTCGATCGAAGGCACTCCTCTGCAGGCTGTCCGCGAACTGGATCCGCGATTCTGCCTGAAGGTTCTTGCGATGTTTCGCCTGACCAACCCGAAAGCCGAATTGCGAATTGCCGGTGGGCGAGAAGTCAATCTGCGATCCATGCAGACGATGGGGCTTTATCCGGCCAACTCGATGTTTGTCAGTGACTATCTGACAACACCCGGCCAGAAGGCTGAAGAAGACTTCCGCATGATCTCCGATCTGGGCTTCCAGATTACGGCCGGAGATTATGAATCGTCGAAGCTGCTGGATCTCTGGAACACGCCTCACACAAAAAGCTGTGCGGCCGAAACACCGGGTTCAGGCAGCTGCTGCGGTTGATTCCTTGTCAGCCCGACTCTGTGAATCGCAATGGATGGCCACATAGATCGCATCTTGGATAGCAATGGATGGCTGCTGAAAATTTGATCGTCGCCCCGGGCCCGCGCCCGGAAACGGTTCGCACAACGGATGGCCAGGTCCTGACTCCACCGCAGGACTGGTCGCTTCTGCTTCCTGGAGATCCCGGCCTGACTCGCCGCGTCAAAGCGGCCGGGCCGTCGTGGACCGTGCAGGAAAAGCGGGGTCGCAAGATCTTTTCTCAAGGTGTCTGGGCTCCGAAAGCCAACATCGCTGCGGCGATGAAGCAGCTGGAAGCCGAACGTTCTACCGAAGCCTACGCGAAGAAGCAGGCCGCCGGAGCACGACGAAGAGAGAAAGTGCAGACCGAATACGTCGTTTCCTTTCGCGACTCCGTGCTGGAGTTCCTTGCATTCGCACCTGTCTATCAGGCTTTAGCCGAACGATTAGCAGATGCAATTGCCGCACATGCCACGCCCGTTGGCAGCGGCACCGTCGCAAGAACTCAGCGAATTCCCATCGAGCAACGTGCAGAGGCGGCTGTGATCGCATGGATGAGACATCAAACTACGCTTTATGATCAGATGAAGATTCCTCGCATCAAGGGAGAGCGCCGCGAAGTACGCCGACTGTTGGCTCAGCAATCACGTCAATTGCTGAAGCTTTATCGCGATGGAACCACGGTGCCAGCAGCATCATGCCTGCTGACGAAGGCCCTTGCTCAACCATAGCTCAACGAGGATGCGGTTCGTTGTTTCCTTCCCTAAACCAATATCGTTTCTGCCGCCCTAAAGAATGTGTTTGCCGCGCGAACTCGTACTGATAGAATTGACGGCTCAGATACCGAACGAAACGCTGGACGTTTGAAAGGACAGGGTGTCTTGACATGGTCACGAATGCGACTGAGAGCGTTGCTGAAGCCGCAAAGCGGATTTACGAAGCGACGTTAAGGGAAACACTTGAAGCAAAATTCCTGAATGCTTTTGTGGCGATTGAACCTGTCTCCGGAGAATATTTCATCGGGACGACGCTTAGTGAAGCGATTGGCGCTGCCCGCGAAAAGTTCCCGACCCGTTTGGCCCACACATTGCGTATTGGGCATAAGGCAGCGGTAGAGTTTGGCAGAAAGATCCGATGAAAGGGTTCATTGACGGATTTGGTCGCGCGTTGCTGTCGATCCGCGTCCATTCAGTAATCGATGAGCAAACAGAAGATGTCAACGTCTGGATCGATACCGGTTTCACGGGCGAATTTGTACTGCCACGTGACGTAATCGAGGCCCTGCATTTGCCGACGTCAGGATCCGTGGACGCCGTTCTGGCAGATGGATCAGCAATTGAGTTGAACACTTTCACGTGTCTAATCGAGTGGTTCGGCGAAAAGAAACGCATTGAGGTGGTTGAAAGTGAAGGTGATCGCGCATTGCTGGGCGTGGGACTTCTCCTGGGATTGGAACTGCGAGCGAATTACCGCACAATGTCGCTGACGCTGTTGAATGGATAGAAGGCTACATCTCATTGACGCGGAGCACCGACGAATGGCGAAAATCGGGTTCGGAGCTCTTCGGACCCCGAAGTGACTTGAAAGAGCACCGGCACGGTCGCATACAATACGGTGCTTGCGGACTCGGATGTTTTCCTGAGGCTGCGCCAATGCAATTCGGGCGACGGACCCGACTCCTTCAGGGCAATTTCTGTGCGATGTCCCTATTGTAAACATGACGAAACCAAGGTCATTGACTCGCGAAACAGTCAGGACTTTTCTATTCGTCGCCGTCGCGAATGTCTCAGCTGCGAGCGTCGATTTACGACGTACGAAAAGATTGAAGAATCTCCCGTCCGTGTCATTAAGAAGGATGGCACACGAGTTCCCTTTGATCGGGAAAAGATTCGTTCCGGCGTGGAAAAAGCCTGCTACAAACGCCCGATTAGTCCTGAACAGATCGATCTGCTCGTTGGTGATGTGGAAGCGGCCATCTACGAAGACGGCGAACGAGAAGTCCCGTCTCGTCTGATCGGCGAACTCGTCTTCAGTGCCCTGCGAGATCTCGACAAAGTCGCGTTTGTGCGATTTGCGTCCGTGTATCGTGAGTTCCAGGACGTGCATGACTTTGTGGATGAGCTGCAACCCATTCTGGACAATCGTCGGCGAGAGTCGTGACACCCGAACCCACGGAATCTCCACGAACCTCTGCTCCTCGCGCGCAGATCAGGCGTTTTCAGATTCCTCGGGCTATGGCGATTGGCGGACTTCTGGTTTGCGGAATCTGGCTGAACGATCGACTGGGTCTACGGAGCGCATTCGCGATCTCAGCATGCGGGCTGCTGACCTTAATGGCTCACATCGCGGCTCGTTGCCGATTCAGCAGAACAGAAGGCATCGCGTTGGCTTTTGCGATTGTCTCTCTGGGAGCAACGCTCCAGGCTGTCCGAGATTCGGCTGAAGATGGACGCGACATCGCTCAGCTCATTGCCACTCGACAGATGGAGACGGACACTACTGTTCGTCTCACAGGAGTTGTTGCCAACATTCCGGCTTTGGATTCTGTCGTTGATTCCCGGCCAACCGGATCAAATGGCAATCAGCAGATTCGAACTCTCTTCCTGCTGCGAGCATCAGCTGTTGGAAGTTCTGACGAACCATTCGCGGTCCGTGGACTTTGCCGTGTCCTGGTCGAAGGCGACGTCACCGCTCTCTTGAGATGGGGTGATCATGTCGAATTGTTAGCAGAACTGGATACCGCTCGGCCACCGCTCAACCCTGGCGAGTTTGACTTTCAGCGTCATCTGCAGAGAAGTGGAATCTCGGCGATGCTGTTTGTGAAGCACGCCGCTGCAATTCAGGTTCAAAAGACGACGTGGTGGTCTCCGGAGTCATGGCTGACCACATTTCGCCAACAAACTGTCGCGGCGTTGAAGACAAATCTTTCCCCGAAAAACCGAGCAACTGCCGAAGCGTTACTGCTTGGAAATCGAGGCCATCTGACACCCGATCTTGAACGCGACTTCATCGCCAGTGGAACGATGCATTTACTGGCGATCTCAGGACTGCATGTCGGGATCCTGTATGTTTTTCTGGTCCGTCTGTTGAATCTGTTACTCATTACCAGAACGCGATCACTTCTGCTGGCCGGCCTGGTGTGTGTCCTGTACTGCTTCCTGACGGACCTGCGGCCTTCCGTGATGCGTTCGACGGTTTTCATCGCCTTGCATGTGCTGGGACAGATCTGTCTTCGTGAAATGCGTATTGGCTCATTGATTGGCGTCACGGCGATTGTGCTGCTGATCTTTGATCCAAGTATCGCATTCGATGTCGGAGCCTGGCTTTCATTCCTCTGCGTCGGCGCGCTGGGTTGGGTGGCAGAACGCACGCCGGCTCGTGAAGACCGTGATGCTCCTCCGGAAGCGCTGACGTGGCAGGAACAACTCAGTGAGTTTTACTCCGGATTCCGAACATGGCTGGGCAGGAGTTATCAGCAGATGCTGGCCGTCACATTGCTGTCTGCCCCGCTGGTCGCAACTCAATTTCACGTCGTATCGCTGACCGGGATGCTGATCAATCTGCTGCTGATTCCCTTCACGACAGCCACACTGATCGTAGGGTATGTGTTTATCGCCGTGGGTTTGGCAGTGCCTCCGTTAGCGATTATCCCGGGAACAATTTTTGGACTGTGCCTGACCGTTCTTAATGGCGCGGTCAGTTTCTCGGCCGATGTCCGGCTGGGCTTTGTCACGATCCCTGATCTACCGACATGGTTTCTGCCGACCTACTACTCCCTGCTGATAGCATCCGCTCTGGCGTCCCGGTCGTCGACTCGGCAGTCATTGCGAGTTGTTCTGCTGGCACTCGTCACCCTGCTCTTTCGCAACGTCTGTATCAGCCCGGAATCACCAAACCTGGAATGCACTGTGCTGAGCGTTGGACATGGGAACGCGACCGTTGTGGAAACTCCCGATGGACATGTCCTGCTGTTTGACGGTGGAGCCCTGAACCGAGGCGAACGAACGGCCGATTTGATCAGCCGTTTTCTGTGGAAGCGAGGACATCGCCAGATTAACGCGATCATCATCTCGCACCCTGACGCTGATCACTACAACGCCGTTTCCAGTTTGCTCGACCGCATCCCGGTGGGCCAATTGGTCGTGACCACTGAATTCGTCCGGTCAACGGCTCCCGAAGTGCAGGCCGTTCTTGATGACGCGTCAGCTCTGAACATTCCCTGCAGTATCGCGCAACACGGTGATCACGTTTCGCTCGCGAGTACAACAATTGAATTTCTGCAGGCCAAAACAGCGGAAGCTGAAAACCAAGCCGACAACGCTTCAAGCCTTGTTGCAATCGTCAGTTGTTTTGGACATCGAATTTGCCTGCCCGGAGATCTGGAAGGGAACGGACAGGATCAGTTGTTGGCGAAGCTTCCAACCTGCAGCCTGCTGGTCAGCCCGCATCACGGTAGCCCGGCATCCAATACGACGCGTCTGGCCAATCAAACCAAACCGACCTGCGTCGTCGTCAGTGCCAAGGATGAACGACAGGAAGATGCACTCCGGAAAACTTATGCCGAGGACTCCGTGTTGATGACCAGCGTCTCCGGAGCAGTCCGTTTTCAGATCACTCCAGGTGGCCAGACGACAATCGAAACCTTTGCAGACCGCGGAACGCGAGTCGCCGACTTCTGAAGCGTGACGGCGCGAGCCGTCCGGTGTGTGTAAACAGCGACTGACGAACAACCGAAGTGCTAATTGCGCCCCAGTTCTCTATCCATCAATCGGACAAGACTGGCCAGTGACAACACCTGCATCTTCTTCATGGCTTTGCCGCGATGCTTTTCCACTGTCTTGGTGCTGATACCAAGCTGAATACCAATCGCTTTATTCGTTGATCCATCATAGACCATCTGAATGACTTCGCGTTCGCGTTCGGAAAGTCGCTTCAGATAAGTCTCGTTCTCCGGCAGCACAGGCGGAAGAGCATGGTCGACGGTCTCGGCATCATGAAGCTGTCGAAAACCTTCTTCGACAGCATCAATCAGTTCACGCCGATCGAAGGGCTTATCCAGAACCGTAACAGCTCCGGACTTCATTGCTGCCACGGCAAGACTTGTTCGAGGAAACGCAGTCACGAGGATCACTCGAAAATCATTTGGCCGAGAAGACAGGTATCGCTGGACATCAAGTCCTTCCATCTGCTTCATCACCTGGTCGGTAACAACCACGCCTGGCGACAGATTGGCGGAGTCTTCAACGAACTGAGACGCTGACTGGTAAGCGTGGACATCGTACCCCGCATGCACCAGCAGCATCTGGATCGTATCCAGCACAGCCTTGTCATCGTCAATGACATAGACACGCTTCGATCCGCGTGAAGAATTGGGGTTCTCATCAATTAGTAACATGGGTGAGTGTTCGTTCGATGGGAGATCCATCGACGCCGACCTGATCTGAGAATCAAATTGAGTAACGGACATCCGATTGCTTCGAGCTTCAGGTGTTCAACCCCCGGGTACGTCAGTAATCCGGTTTCGTATTCTTTTCCGCCCGGGATGACAAGCGTTCTTCCAACCATGTTCCACGAATGCGGGGAAACCCGCACTGAAGAAACATCAATCTGAACGCATACGACCAGAACGTTCATCGGTCCGAAACGCCTTGAAACTCTCGTTGAGTAAGTACCCCATCAATTCTTTGTTGGATGGGGAATCTCCCTTCATTGGCTCACAATCTTCAGGGATCAACATGAGGGAACATCCTATGTCGCGGCAACACCTCCTGTTGTGTTGATGTTTCGGTGGATCCGGGTCTGAGTTGTTGACGGAAATCGTGATTCGATGCCTGTTGTCAACAATGCCACCATTTCCTTACGCCAATATAGAAATTAATACTTAGGAACGGTCCCGAAATAAGTTCCTGTGGTAGCCGAACTCGTGAGAGTTCGGACTGAAGTCTCACGACTTCAGCTACGGAAGTTATTACGGGACTGGTTCTTAGTGCAGACCGATCGACAGTCAGATCATCAAGCGAGTGGGCGACAAAATCAGAAGAAGTTCGGCTCGCGATCACGTCAATCCGGCCACGGCATCACGCAAATCCTTTACGGGAATGACTTCTCTGGCAATTTCGGCTGGAAATCCTGTACAGTACCGACCTCGTCGGTTCACGCCGCCCTGTGACCCGTGTCTTACGCATCACGCCAAGGATGGCGAACAACCATGCAGTCCCATGACAATCCAGCCCCTGAATACGCCGCGGCTGGAGAACTGCCGTGCAAAAAGAGATCGGCCTGGCTGCTGCTTGGAATTTGCGGGTCGGGGATGCGAGCGTTCGCCGAAATGCTGCTGGATGCCGGACAAACGGTCGTTGGTACAGACACAGACCGCGATGGCCTCTCTCGGCTGCAGACTCTGAAGAACCCACTCTGCTCTCTGATCCCTTGGCCGACTGAACTGCCTGGAGAAAAGTACTGCGGCACGACGGTTGTTCATTCTCTCGCAGTTCCCGCGAATTCTCCCATTCTGATCCAGGCGCGGCAGCTGAAGTTGAAGGTCTCTCCGCTACCTGTGGCGATGGGCGAGTTCTTAAAGAATAGCCGACAAATTTGTGTGGCTGGAACCCACGGCAAAACAACAACGACCGGAATGATCTGGTGGATTCTCCAACAGTCCGGACTAAAACCTGCCGGATACATTGGCGGAGAATTTTTGGAAACTCATCGTTCGGGTGCGTTCGGTACCGGTCAGACTTCGGTGATCGAAAGCTGCGAATATCGGCAATCGTTCCTGCAATTGAATCCACAAACTGCGGTCCTGACCGGTATCGAACCCGACCACTTTGATTGCTTTGATGTCGATCAGGCAGCGGATTCCGCGTTTCGGTCCTTCATTGAACGTATCCCAGCTGACGGAACCCTGATCGTCAACGCCGACAATTCACGTTCACTCGACGTCGCGCGTAAAGCCAGTTGCAGCGTCTTCAGTTTTGGAGGAAACACAGCGTCCGACTGGATGATTCGAAATCTTGAGACGGATTCTTGCCGCACCACATCCTCCAGAATTGGGTCTCCATTCCCGGCTCAGGTGTTTGAAATCTTCCATTGTGGCAAATCCGTTGCTGAAGTCGGGCTGCAAGTTCCTGGGCTGCATAACGTCGAAAACGCCACGGCCGCCTTTGTGGCCGCAATGGCGGAAGGACTTCCACCGGACGAAATTTCCCGTCATCTTGGATCGTTTTCCGGTATCCGCAGGCGTTTTGAATACCGAGGCACGTGGCGCGGTGTTGATCTGATCGATGACTATGCCCACCATCCGTCAGCGATTTCAGCGACTCTTCGAACCGCCAGAAGTTGCTTTCCGGGACGACGGTTAATCGCAATCTTTGAACCCCATCAGGTCTCCAGAACCGAGCGATTGTTCTCAGAATTCATTCAGGCTCTGACTTTATTCGACGAATGCCTGGTGTTGCCCGTGCTGCCAGCCCGGGAAAACGCCAGTTCTGCGGAGTGTTGTCGGATCTCCGGCCGTCTGGTCCGGCGGATCTCTGAAGCGGGAGGCCGAGCATTCCTGATGGCGAATCTTGACCAGGTGCCGGGAAGATTAGACCATGCGGCTCGACCCGGTGATGTGGTTATCACAATGGGCGCAGGCAGGACAAATCAAATTCATGACGAAATCCATCGAAGACTATTCCGAGATTCTGCAGCTTGAAGAGCCGCTTTCGCGCCATACGTGGCTGCGTCTGGGCGGTCCTGCGCAGTACTTTCTGACTCCGCGCACGGAGGAAGAACTGCTGTCGGTGGTGCAGACCTGCCGCGAGCAGAAGATTCCGATTCACATTCTCGGCGCCGGCTCCAATCTGCTCGTCCGCGATGAAGGAGTCCGCGGAGCCGTGATTCGAGTGATCGAACCGCTGCTCAGCGAAGTCCGCGTTGAGGGAACTCAGGTGATCGCTGGCGGAGGCACGCTGCTCTCCCATTTGATTACCGAAGCCGTTCGCGCTGGTCTTGGAGGCGTGGAACATCTGGTCGGGATTCCCGGAACCATCGCGGGAGCCATCGTAGGTAACAGCGGCAGTCGAGCCGGTGATATCGGTCAGCTCGCTGCCAGCGTTCAGGTTCTGACACAGGATGGGGAAATTGCGATTCGCAAAGGTGATGAGCTTTCGTTCTCCTATCGTCGAAGCAGCTTTCAGGATCTGCTGGTTTTGTCAGTCACGCTGAACCTGACCAAAGATGATTCTGAAGAACTGAATCGACGCATTCGGAAGAACTGGATCATGAAACGATCCACTCAACCGCTCGCCGATCAGTCGGCTGGTTGCATCTTCCGCAATCCTCGCGGACTCAGTGCCGGTGCACTGATCGAACAGTGCGGACTAAAGGGAATGTCTGTCGGGAAAGCTCGTATCAGTGATCGACACGCCAACTTTATTGTGACGGAAGCCGGAGCAACCAGTCACGATATCGAACAACTGATTAGTCGCATTCGAAAGTCCGTCGCTGAAAAGTACGCTGTGGATCTCGAACTGGAAATCAAGGTTTGGTAGTCACACGACAACTGATGTTGTGTGACGGAATTAGCCGGAACGCCTTAGCGTCCGGTTAATATCGCGAACCGGACGCTGACGCGATCCGGCGAACAGGCTAGTCTCTCTTCAAGGAAGAAATCATGTCTCAGGCGGAGACCTCAGCCGATCGCCTTCGTATCGTTGTGCTCGCTGGCGGAGATTCAGCCGAGCGAGAGGTGAGCCTTGAGAGCGGCCGCACCGTGGTCGACGCTCTTCAGCAGCGAGGCCATCACGTGCAGTTGCTGGATACTGCGAAGTCTCCGCTTTCTTCAATCCCCGCTGACACCGATATAGTTTGTCCGATGCTGCATGGCACCGGAGCAGAAGATGGTGTCCTGCAGACTCAGCTTGATCAGCTTGGAATTCCATGGCTCGGCAGCAGTGCCGAAGCATCCCGTCTGACGTTTAATAAGATCGCGACCCGCACAACGCTGCAGGCCGCCGGGCTGTTGGTTCCGCCGGGCGTCGCCCTGAATCGGATCTCTTCACCAGCACTGATTCACGAAGCTGCTCGATGCGTCGGCTACCCATTAGTCGTCAAGCCATCCGAACAGGGATCCAGTGTGGGCGTCAGTATCGTTCAGCAGGAAAGTCAGTTGGACGATGCTGTTCGAGAAGCCACTCGCTGGTGCCCTCGTTTCCTGATCGAACAGTTCATCGTCGGCCGCGAAATCACCGTCCCAGTTATCAATGGTGTCGCATTCCCGGCCATCGAAATCGTTCCGTCGGGAGCTTGGTACGACTATCAGGCGAAGTATCACGATGAGCAGACTCAGTATCGAGTTGCTCCACCAGGCCTGCCTGACAGCCTGAATGAAAGCGTACTTCGAGCGTGTCGAGTCTGCGGCGTCAGCGCGATCAGCCGAACGGATCTTCGAGTTGACGCGTCCGGTCGCTGCTGGATTCTGGAGATCAATACGATCCCCGGCATGACATCTCACAGCCTCGTACCGATGTCGGCTCAGGCTCTGGGGATCTCTTTGGGAGAACTCTGCGAGCATGTGCTCCAGCAGCGTCTCAACCGCATCAGTTCTGTTGCCTGGGAATCCCAGATCTCACGTCGAGCAGCGTAAGACTACGTGAGCGGAATGGCGCTTGCCACCGGTGATTGTTGCCACAAAGAAAAGAACGGGGAAACACCGGCGGCTAGCGCCGTACCGCTCACAGAAGCGATGATCACTGCGGCTCAACGCTCGTCAGTTCCGCGTTCTGCAACAACCCCTGTTGAGACAAACAGCGGACCATCTCACGAGCGACCGGTCCTGCAGCTTTGCCGCCGGAACCACCGTGCTCGAGGACAACAACGAACGCATACCGAGGCTTGTCGGCAGGAGCATATCCCGCAAACCAGGCATGGTCCGGCTTTCCGGGCGAAGCTTCTGCTGTGCCGGTTTTGCCTGCGATCCTGATCCCAGGCAACCGGACCGCCTTGAACCCAGTGCCAATCGGCTCCTCAACCACGGCCTCCAGTCCTTCTCGCACGGAGTTCAAAATCTGGTCCGTCAACCCCGGGATCCGCTGACGGCTGACTCGAAATGGCGAATCATCAAGCTCGCTGGCCTGCCGCGCGACTCCTTCATCGCTGGCGATATGAGGAGTGACCAGCCATCCGCCGTTCGCGACCGCGGCCAGGAGTCTAACCATCTGAAGTGGCGTGACCGTAAGTCTCGATTGACCAATTGAAAGTCCAAGTGCTTCACGCTCAAAACGACGCTGAGCAGCCGCCTGGGCTGCACCAGTCATCTCGGAATCATTTTGCTGACGACGGGCCGCAGGCACTGTTCCAGCCTTCTCAAATGGCAAATCGATGCCTGATGCTTTGCCGAACTGAAGTCTCCGCGTCCATTCTTCGAGCGGTTGAATCCCCATGCGGCGAGCGGCGTCAAAGAAATACACATTACAGGACTGGGCCATCGCCGTCCGAAGATTGACGTCGCCATGCCCGCGACCATGGAGTCGATAGATGAGACATCGATGCTCGTCAGGGTTTTCCAGATAACCCTGACAATCAAACATCATGTCTGGTGATAGTACGTTCGTCTGAAGACCAGCGATCGCCGTTACGATCTTAAATGTTGAACCGGGCGGCAATGCCATCCCCGTGAATCGCGACACAAACGGGCGTCGAGCATCACTGTTAACCATTTCCCATTGAGCTGCGGTGCCCTCGGTAAACATGGAGAGATCAAAAGTCGGGGCACTGGCGGCCGCCACGATTCGCCCCGAGTCGACTTCCATCACGACAACACAACCTCCCGTCGGAATATGTTCAGGTTCCGGAGGGGCCAGCTGCTCTTCGGACGGTTCTTCAGACTCGTCTGTAACTTCCGGCGGAGGCAACAGCAGTTCTTTCTCGGCATCGCCGAGCGACTCCGCCAGCAACTGCTCCGCGACTTTCTGCACCTCTGTATCCAGAGTCAGCACGACATCCCGTCCACTCACTGGTCGCCGCACGATTTCGGACGACACGATACGTTGTCGTCGATCACGCACAATTCTGCGAAGTCCTGAAATCCCCGCTATCCGATGGTCGTAAGACTTCTCGACGCCAAACCGGCCTGATCGCGTCTGATCAGATCGCAATTGATCTGAAAGAGCGTTATCAGCACCCTGTTCAGCAGCGAGATCTTTCTCCGTGACCTTTGTGCGTGCTCCGACAACATGAGCGGCCAGTTGATTTTGCGGATAAGTTCTTTGCGTCACAGCGACAACACGAACCCCCGGAAACTGCTCGGGATATTCATTGATCCTCGCGGCCACATCGGCACTGACATTCTCCAGCACACCGTGCCAGGTCTCCTCTTCGCGAACAACGATCCGGTCGGCCTCTTCTCGTTGTGGCGGTGTTGTCAAAGCCTCGCGAATCGAGGACGCCCACAGCATGAGCAATCCAGGCGAATCATCTTCATCTGACTCTTCGTCTGTTTCCGCGTCGACATCTACACCGCTGGCCCTCTGATTAACCGCATCGCTGACCTTTCGAACCCGCTGCTCGATTTTTCCACAACGCTGGCGCAGATCCTCCTGCGACATCCCGGTGACTTCAGAAACAGCCGCAAACATGGCCTCCTGCGATTCCTGAAAGTCCCGTTCCGCCTTTGCGACAAGATCAGCGTTCTTTCGCTCTTCGCGACTCAGAATCTGACGAACCTGCTGCTTCAGCCAGTTCGGATCGGCTTCAGCCTGCAGCCAGCGATAGTGGATCTCGACCGAGTATTGTTCCACGTCAGCCGCGAGCACCAGCGCATCGGCAAGAATTCGCCCATCTCGCGCGGGGATCGCTTCTTCTTCGACCGTCGTTACACCCAACGAGTCAAGATAGTCGTCGGGCAACTGAGTTTGAACCCAGGCGACTCGCCCTATCACAATCATCGCCGCCAGCGAAAACACGCCTCCCAATAACCACAGACGTACCCTGCTCCCTGGCGCGATGAATTCGTCGTGCTCGTTGCCTGGGGAAAAGACCGGATGGTGGGGCGTGTTGTACATGGTTCCCTAGTTCAGCCCTGCGAGAACACTCGCCGCATACCAAATTCGTCAGCCATGCGTATCGTGAGCGATATCACGGCGCTGACAGGCAGAGCAATCACCAGAACCATCTTGAGATTCTCAAGCACCGTTGAACCCTGAGCCGGCAGACTCAGCCATTGCTCTGTCGACAAAGAGCCCAGCGACTGAAGGATCACAGCGGCCAGAGTCAGCAGTGGTAACTGCAAAGGAACGGGTACTCGAAACCAACTTCGCCCGGTTGAGTATTCATCGGACCGCGTCAATGGTGCCAGACAGACCACGGCCAGCAGCGGCACAAGCATTGGACACAAAGGCAGAAACGAAGGACGAGCAACCCAGTCGAGCAACAGCATTGTTCCGGACAACATCAATCCCGTTGTCGAACGGAGCCAAAACAGGCAACCACAAATGACGGGCAGCAACAACGAACCGTGCGGCAGATGGCTCGGATTAGCGAGTTCAACAGCCAGTGTGACCCACATCACGCATCCGCAAAGAAACAATCCTTTCATGGCGTTCGTCTCCTCTCAGACGCGGGCTTCTGATCCTTTTCTACGAGCGCTCGTTCCAGGCCCAGTCGCAGAATGCCAACCGACTCCAGATCACTCAAAGACGCCGCTGGCTGAACGCGAATATCCCACTGTCCGCCGGCCAGGAACTCTGCGCGAGTCACACGGCCGAAGTAAAGCTGAGGCCCTTTGACACCGTTGACATCGGCGGAAATCACCTCGTCGCCAACCGCCACTGCTTCCGTATGCGGAATCCCGGTGACACGGCATTCTTCTTCGCCGGTTCCTTCCAGAGTTCCCGTCACTCCGAAATGCAGACCATCCGGAGTTCGTCGCAGCAGCGTGACCTGCGCTTTGAAACCTTCCGCATTCACCGGCTGAACAAGGCTGACCCACCGCGCGGCTTTGTCGATTCGACCCACAACTACGGCTCCCGTGAGGACTCGATCTCCGGAGTTCACAGCATGATCCGTGCCCGCATCGACCATGATCCCGTTCCCGGAGATCACGAGTTCCGACCGAGTAATACCCGCTGACTTCCCGGCATCGACGATCAGTTCTCGTAGCGAATTTGGCATTCCTCCGGTACTGACGACCGACGCTTCAATCAGTCGAAACTGTGCGAGCGACGACAACGGCTCGATCATCTGAACAAGCGATGAAGCGGTTTTTTCGCGTTTTAGATCTCGCCGCAGACGAGCATTCTCGATCATCAGTTGCCGCAGCAGCAATTCATTCTTCTTCTGCTGTTCATCATGCAACGCCTCGCCGCTGGAGACGTCGGCCTGCGGACTCATTTTCTCGCGAGCCGTCATGGCCACGACAATCAGTCGCCCGGGACTTAGCGCGTCGTGAATCATCGGCCGAAACGGATTCAGCAAACCCGTCCGATCAGCAACGGCAACCACGAGCGACAGAAAAAACATTCCCGTCGCCCCCAGCCACATTCTCTGCCGTATCTGATCTGCTCGCATGATGTGTCGTCCGAACTAATACTTCAGCAGCCGTGAATTGCGGGATCTTGTGTTGTAGGCCGGAACGAACAACGTGAGTTCCGGCATCCCGGGACAATGCCGGAACTCGCTCCGCTCGGTCCGGCCTACATTCATCAGAACATTCTTGACCATGCCCTAGATCTGCCGCATTCCGTCATCAAGCCCGCTCTTCCATCGATCCAGATGGTCGAGACAAATCATGGCTCCGCGAGTCACTGCCGTTCGTGGCGAATCGGCAACTCTCACAGGAATGCCCAGATGCTGCGACAGATACCGATCGATACCTCGCAGCAAAGAACCCCCACCAGCCAGAATAAGCCCGGTATCTGCAAGATCCGCAATCAGTTCCGGCTGACATTTTTCAATCGTACGACGGATACAATCCACAATCTCTTCCAGAGGTTCGTACAAGGCTTCACGAACTTCTTCACTGGTTACCAGCGCCTTGCGAGGGATCCCGCTGGCTGTGTCCAGCCCACTGACTTCATGAGTCAGCTCATGATCCAGAGGAGCCGCACTGCCGATGGCAATCTTGAGTTGCTCGGCTGTTTGTTCACCGATTCGCAACGAGTATCGACGTCGCAGATATTTGACGATCGCCTCATCCATCGTTTCGCCGGCCGTACGAATCGACTGAGAAGCAACAATATCAGCAAGACTCAAAACGGCGACTTCCGTGGTGCCTCCGCCGATGTCGCAAATCATGTTGGCAAGCGGTTCAGAAACCGGCAGACCGACGCCAATGCCTGCCGCCTTCGACTCATCGATCAACCAAACCCGCCCCGCACCCGCGCGCTCCGCGCTGTTAAAGACGGCTCGCCGTTCAACCGGTGTGATGCACCCCGGAACTGCAATGATCACTCGTGGCCGCAGCCCCATCGACTGCCCACAGGCTTTGCGAATAAAGTAACGCAGCATCGTTTCGCAAAGCTCGAAATCACTGATGACGCCGTGCTTTAGAGGACGAACAGCCGTAATTCCTTCCGGCGTTCTCCCCAACATTTGGTACGCCAGTTTTCCTACGGCCGCACCGCGTCCCACAACTCGGTTCGTACCTCGCGGAACAGCAACGACCGAAGGTTCATCAATACGGATTCCGTCTCCCGGCAGACCAATCTGAGTGGACGTTGTCCCCAGATCAATCGCGAGATCAGCACAGAATCGTTTTCGAACCCAGCCAAGCATCCATGCTCTCGCGGGAAAGGAATAAGGAGCGCAAAGGGCTCAGAAAAGGGGTCAGACACCAATAGTGCGCAGCACCCTGCGGGCCATTTGGCTATTGGTGTCTGACCCCTTTTCTGAGCTTCTCACGCCGTCTTTTACAGGGAAACCGGCAATCGCCGCAAGATGCAGATTTTTCCGGCGAAAACCGCCTGTTTTCGATCGGCCATACACTCCGTAAGGTCAGCATCGAGCGATGCGAAATCAAATACGAGGTATCTGCTCAGATCTCCACGGCCGAACGGCGGGCTCGAACCAGAAAGTCGTTCACGCGTTCATAGTCGGGTCGCTCAGGCAGACTGGTTTCTTTCAGCGCCTGATCGAACTCTTTGTGCAGTCGTAAACGCCAGGCCTCTGACTCTTCCCAGGGCATCTCGCCGCGACGAATGGCCAACAACTCCTCTCGAAAAGCCGAGACGCGGATCGGGACAAATCCTTCCCTCAAAATTTGGATCCCGGCCAGCAGCAATCGAATCAGA
This sequence comes from Planctomycetota bacterium, assembly GCA_052034165.1. Lineage (GTDB taxonomy): Bacteria > Planctomycetota > Planctomycetia > Planctomycetales > Planctomycetaceae > SXXK01. The sequence continues at coordinate 18,783 of JBPOIW010000282.1, forward strand.
TGCATCACATGCTTGGGTTTGACCTGTCCCTGATTACGGATGTCGGCCTGCATCTTCTTGAACTGCGACATCACATAGCCGTTGTAAGTCTGATACACGAGCCGCGAAAGGAACGCATCCCTCATGCCCAGTAACTCATCGCCAATCGGAGTCGTCTTCTCAATCAACGGCGTGTAGAGACACTCCAGCACATTGGGATTCGACTTCAGAGCCAGCACCAGAAAACGCTGCAGCTCCCAATAGTGTTCCTGAGTGTCATAACACTCGATCACTTCCGGCACGCCGTACAACGACCAATGCATCTCCGCCGTGGGCAGAAAGACGCCTCGATAGTCTGTGTCCGAGGCATCATCGTCCAGACCGTAAGCTCGTGAGCCGATCACGCAACGCAGAATGACTCGAGAGAAGAGAGGATTGCTTTCGAGCAGCCTGCGCGAGTCGCTGTCTGTCCCCTCGACTCCTGACGCATCGCCCTTCAGGATCGCGTTCTTGTAATGGGCCAGTGCAATAAGATCATCGGCGCGGACCGGCTCTTCCATGCCATCCGGAAATCGTACTCGATAAGAATGGCTTCGATCTTCAGGCGACTTGATCACAATCGCAACCGCACCGCGAGGATGAACCACGCGAGTCCCCTGCCCCGTGACTTCTCGCAGCACAACGACCTGGCAGCCTTCCGGAAGAATAAATCGATGCTGGGAGTCAGAATGCTCAGTCATGGTTGCGAATATCTGAATTGCTGAGGTGGTGTTTTGATGGATCTCTCTGCTACTTTCGCTGAAGTTCAATCAGCTCAGCTCGCAGTTTTCCACCCTGCTGAGGATTCACCATTTCGATCCAACCGATCATCCCAGTCAGCCAGCTCTCGAAGTGCGGGTGCTGGTTTCGATTCTGAGCCGCCAAGCCCGTACGTTTTGCGTTATGCAGAATCGCCCGGATCTCTCGAATCGTGTCCCGCGAAACACTCAGCCGGTCATTGACCACAACCCCCGTCACCGACTGCTGCTGACTTCTGCGCTGGACACGAGTCTTCTCATGATTCACGCTGAAACCTTCGTCATCGACGATGTGACGAATTCGAGCCAGCACATAGCCGACCGAAGGCGAAGGCTCGGCCTCAATCGACCACGTTAGATCATCCGCATATCGAGTATATCGCCAGCCCAATTTATCGGCCATCGCCGAGATGCGACGATCCAGTTTGTGCGCGATCAGATTGGAAATGGCCGGACTTGTGCAAGCTCCCTGCGGAAGAGCGCGGGGACCGATCGCTGCGTAGTAAGTCGTGCCACAGAAAGTGACGGCGTCGCGAGGACACTCCGTACACAACAGGGCCAGAATCGTTGCGATCGCTGGTGAATAGCCAAGCCGCCGAAACAATCCGTCGACCCGTGGCAACGTGATACTCGGAAAGAAATCCTTCAGGTCCGCATTGATCACCACTGATGAACCAACATGCGGAGCGGCATTCGTCACCACTGAATGTTGTGCCACAAAGCCATGAGCGTTCTGATGAACGGGGATCAGGTTCAGAATGTTGGTCAGAATCCAGTGTTGAGCGGCCGCTAGTTGCTGGTGCGGGGCGGAAAGTCGACGAGTTCCCCCGCTCTTCTTCGGGATATTGAACGAGACGTAATGAACTCGGGTCGGAGCATCGCTATGAAACGCCAGCCAGCGGAGTTTTGAAACCGTCAGACCCATCGCATTGGCCAGATCAGCGGGACTCGACAACAGAGGAAGCCCCGCGGCCTGCAGCTTTTCGATATTCGAACGACGATCAGCCAGCCCTCGTGATACACCTCGTCCCAGAAACACGATGTCGGTGGCTCGACGGTGGGCTACTTGCTGGCGTCGCAAGATTCGTCTCTGTTCCGCCTCGGCCTTCTTTTGTTCTTTGAGTCTCTGACGTTCTTCGCGACTGATCGCAACGGCCCGTTCGCCAGCCTGATGTATAAATGCCGCGTCACTCTGGAACTGCTTCATCTCACGCCCGATGTCGTGAATCTCAGCCAGCTCCTGTTCAGAAATCAGACCCATCCCCACCATCGTGCGATCGATGACCTGAATTCGCGGCAGATCGGCAGGCGGAATGACAGAACGAGAATCAAAGTTCGCAGATCGCCAGTCGGCGGCACCGGTTGCAGACAGAGCGTCAGCGACCGACATTGGTGCAAATTTATCAGTATTAAGCCCGGTCAGCGATTTCCCCTTCGATGCCGCAGCACCAACCGAGCCGACCGTATTATTCGCAGCAGAAGGAACAGCTCGCGTCGCCGAACCGGGTTGGCCGGACAGATCCCGGCCAGCCAGCGACGAAGGCATCTCGCGCGGGGGTTGCGGAGTTGGCAGAGCCAGTCGAATCAGGAACCGCAGCAGTCGAATGAACATGACTACAAATTCTGCAGCAAACAATGAGCAAAAAAATGCGGGAGAGGCAACGTCTAACTTCGATCTGCGGACCAGAGGCGTTCACCAAGGCCAGCTCACCTAGTGGGCTGAGCGAAAGCCTTGCGCTTGTCCTGGTCGAGCAGCCCACTAGGTGAGCTGGCCAAACGAACAACGACTCTGGGGACGAGTTGGGAAGAATAATCAACCACGGCGTAACGCCGCAGCAAGATGGTCTTAGAACGCTGCTCTCTCCC
>JBPOIW010000119.1:0-20016 GCA_052034165.1 Planctomycetota bacterium
CGACGACGCAGTTTCGGTCAGCTACAGTTTCAAACTCTAATCTCCTGACAGGGACTCACACCCTGCTGATTTGATTCACTCACAAACGCACTAGTCGAGCCGCTCCGTCGGCTCGCATTGAACCCCAAATCCTGTTGTTGACAGAACACTACGCTTCGTTTGACGGTATGAGCCGTCCACGAAGGAAATCAGTTCGTGCTGAAGTCGCTGTCAGGATTCAGCAACAAAGGCGTGTCGTTTGGATCTTCAGAATCGTTTTCGACAGGCTTTTCAGACTTGATTCGGTGAGACAGCACCTGATCACGGTAATCTCGCAGCGGGCCAATCAGAGCTGCGTTGATGTAGCGTCGACGACACAGAAAATCTGCCTGGCTGACGTTTGCTGCATCGGCCAGCAGTTCCATCTGATCCAGAGCCAGATTCGTGACTCTGATCGACTGGTCCACATCATGCTGGACTCGAACGGCGGACTTCGGCTCCCAATTCGTTCGTGCTTCCCAGCGTTCGATCAGCTTCTGCACGAGTGAGTTCAGCATGTCATATCGGTCGGAATCAGCCTTGACTCGTTCCGGCTGAAGGACCAGTTGTTCAATGGCTGTCATCACTGGCCGCACGGATGCGTCGGTGGGAGTTGTAAAGAAGACGGTATGCAGCCTGTGTTGAAATTCACTGGCTGGATCGGGGTGATTGGTCAGTTCGTGCAACCGGACGATTTCGTAATGGGCAAAGTGACTGAGCAGTGGTTCCGGGTTGGTGGTAAATCGCTCCAGGTCTGCGATCTTATCAGTTGCCGGCAATTGTTGAGTTGCGGCGGTCAGAGCATTTCCCAGGGCCACAAAGTATTCACGACCAAAGACGTCCAATGGGTGAGACGTTTTTACCACATGTCCTGCTTGGATAATTTCCTGAGGGGGACGGGGGCTTCGCTGCATCTCCATCCGCAGGGACTTTCGATAGGTCCACGGCTGATCGGGCATACCGGCCAGAATCTCCTGCTGTTGAGTCAGTGCATTCAGGCGTCGCTGAACCTCGGCATGATCATCGCCCTCCGGGATTTTGGCGAGAAGCTGCGTCTGATGAGGCCCAAAAGCCAGTCGGATTTCTTCACTGCGCGAGCCGGCTTTGGAAGTATCAAACGGTAACTGCATCGCAAATCCACCGTGGCTGATGGAGATGGCTTTGGGAGGACGTTCGCGGTTGAAAATCCCGATGGGATCTCGCGCGTCCACGAGAGGAAGCACGGCAACCTGCGACCAGTCCCAACCGGTTGTTGCAATTTCCTGCTGGACATGTTCTCGCTGCAGACGCGTCAGGATTTCCGGGTTCACCAGTCCCCTGCTGCTGTCAGTGGCAAACAGCAGGATTTCTCCGGGCACTGTTTGAACAACACCCACGTGAGAAAACACCTGCAGCATCGTTGCCATCGTCTGTTTAACCGGCCGTGGTCCAAGTTCATGCACGCGAAATCGCTGACAGAATACACTTTCTGAATTCATGCGCAAGCGGGCCGCTGTGTAGTACTCAACAGTCAACTGAGCGATCCCCGATAGTCTTTGAGCCGCATCCGCCGAAGCCACAACAACGTCGAAAGATTTCAGACTTCGATCTTTAAGAGCGATGATCTGCGGAACATGCAGGATTCTAACTCGCTCATCTTTGTCGACTGGAATATCCTGACTGCCCCATGTGAACTCATGCGCCAGATCCGTCAGGCTGGCGTCCGAACGAATCGCCACAATCTCCTGAACCGGGAAGTGGCTGCAGGATCGCAAACAGGCTCCGGTATCATCGCCAAGGACCAGTACTCGCGACGGCTTGGGATGACTGACCAGTGCCATGATCGCCGGTAAGATCTCCTCGGCGGGCTGAGGTGAGAGATTTGTGTTCGTACTGACTTTCCCCAATGAAACGCCGTTTCTGAGGAACTCAACGATGTTGCCGGATCGCTTCCAGACGGAAAATTCTCCGGTCGGACCGGTTGAAGTTTTCATCAGACGATTGGCATCTGACTGGGCGATCAGTTCCTGATCAACGCCACGTTCAATGGCTGCCTGAGTTCGAGGAGAGAAGATAAGCGACGACGTGCGGACTGTGTCTAAACTACCGAGAAACGTTAACAGCGGTATCAACAGCATCGACGTCGAAGCACGCATCTCAAAAGTGCGTTGTTTCACCTGAAGACGCCAGACGATGTCCGAATCCGCGGATCGAATCTGAAAGAACAATCCCACAGAATGAAGAATTAAACCAAGAGTCAGAGCGAGCGCAGGAGGCAGGCCTCGTCCGATCGCAACGAGCGCGAATGCCATGCCCAGAGTGATCGCCTGGACTTCGATTCGTCCTCTTGAAGGACGCGAATCCCGAAGTGAAACAAGAACCGCTGGAATCAACAGGGCGGTGGCCAGGAAACTGCATTCGGCGGCCTGAAGCAGGATGTTCAGCACCGGCGAATTACTCGCGTTGCTGATGTAAAGATTCACTTCTGCAAGTAGTCCAAAAAAAACGGGCAGCAACGCCAGCAGGCACAGCGCGATGGCATTCATACCTTTGACACGCAGCAATCGCTCCGCAGCTGTTGACGAAAGCGCCAGCGTTGCCACGGCGGTGATCCCGGCCGCGATGACCAGAACAGGCATTGTGATTGCCATGAGGTGATTCAGGATCTGAGCAACAGCAACAACCAGAATACCGACCGCTGTAAAATGCAGAGGCACGAGCCACCCGGGGCAGTTCTCCGTTGAACGCGGCGATTTCGGAGGAATTGCAGTATTGGCCGTGGACAGCTTCAACACAGTGTAAAATGCAAATGCACCGAACACTGTGCAGGTAGGAATCAAAGCCAACGGCCAGGCAAACAGGCAAAGCAAAGTTGTCAGTGAGAACCCAAGTGCTCCCGTGAGAAAGGAACTGACCCACGGTCCGCCGCCCACAGGAGTGATCGACTGGAAGAAGAGACCGGCCAGGGCTGTCATTGTGGCCACGATGGCCGCCGGGAACAGCAGTGCGAGCATCGCCTGCAAGGAACTGCCAGCGCCGACTGTTTCACAGCCAGCCAGGAGGGTCGCACCCAGCAGTTCGGGAAGCAGCCAGCTCAGAGGCACCAACGACAGCGTTACGGCCAGCGCAGGCGCGTTGATACGGCGTCGCCGCACAAGATGCACCGGAAGAAAATCACCCAACCAACGGGCAGCAGTGACGCCAACAGCGTAGCCGACCATTAATGCCGTGATTGAAATCGCAGAAGTTCCGCACAAGCTCAGCCATCCAACAGCCAGTTGCGCGACGATGGTTCCCGCAGCGATTGCGGCAAACACACGATTCAGGACGATTTCCCAGTTATTTCGTAGAAACGCGAACATCGCATCCTTGCCTGAGATGTATTTGAGACGTCATTTGTGAAAAGTATAACGCCCGCTTTCTACCGGACAATCTGCATTTGCCTCAAGACTGAAGCCTTACACCCCTGCATACGTCGCTGGAATGTTCACTCACGGGGGAGATTCATGCCCACTTGAAGCTGCAGGGGCTAAGTCGAGCAGGGAAGCCGCTTTTAGCCCGATACGACCTTGGACATCTGAAGGGTCGTTTGACTCCAGCGGTGATACGAGCCCGTTCTGAACGCTCGATGTGGCGGTTCTACGATGTGCTGCCGGTTGATTCTCCGGATCAGGCGATTTCATTGGGAGAAGGCCTGACTCCGCTGCTGACGTGTTGCCGCCGAGGCGTCTTTCGGGAATTCGAGAATCTTTTGGTAAAAGACGAGAGCTTCAATCCTACTCAAAGTTTTAAAGCTCGGGGAATGTCGGCCGCGATAACTCGCGCTGCTGCGTTGGGTGTGAAAACCGTCGCACTTCCTTCGGCGGGTAATGCGGCCGGAGCTGCGGCGGCCTATGCAGCCCGAGCGGGACTGAAGTGCGTGATCTTCGTTCCGGAAGATACTCCCCCTGCGAACATTCTGGAATCCGCCTGCGGTGGCGCACAGGTTTGTCTGGTCAACGGATTGATCAGTGATTGTGGTCGTCTGTGTCGAGCCGCCTGTGATCGATTCGGATGGTTTGATTTGTCGACCTTGAAGGAGCCCTTTCGTATCGAAGGAAAGAAGACGATGGGCTATGAGCTGGCATTCGATCTTGCCGACCTTCGCAAAACGTCAGAGCTGCAATTGCCGGATGTGATTCTGTATCCGACCGGCGGTGGCACAGGGCTCATCGGGATGTGGAAGGCCTTTGAGGAAATGGAAGCGCTGGGCTGGATTGGTCCAAAGCGACCTCGCATGGTTGTCGTTCAGGCCGAAGGTTGCGCTCCGATCGTGAAAGCGTTTCGTGATGGAGCAACGTCCGCTCCGATGTTCCCCAATGCTCAGACGATTGCTTCGGGATTGCGAGTCCCTGCGGCGGTCGGTGACTTCATCATGCTGGATGTACTCCGCCGTAGTCATGGGACTGCTTTGACCGTGAGCGATGCTGAACTGATGCAGGGCGTGGAAGAGTTGGCTCGAGTCCAGGGACTGCACTGTGCTCCGGAAGGTGGAGCTGTCTGGATGGCGGCGAAGCAGCTGAAAGATTCCGGTTGGATTGCACCCCACGAAACGGTCGTGTTGTTCAATACGGGTGCGGCCGTTAAGTACAACCATCTGCTGAAGTGCGACAACGCCCTGCGACTGGATCACACGAACCCGCAATGCATAGACCAGCTGACTGGGCTTTGACAGTCTGTCGACTCAACAGCGCTAGCAGGCGTTGTAGTAACGATGGTCATGCAGAAATCTGCTGATAATTCCGCGGCCAACATTCAGCGAATTGCCGCGGCGCCGGGAGTTGAGACATTCGTTGGCTGAAGCGGTGAGTCCGCGGCGGGCGGAGCCGGAAGAACGGGCGGTGTGTCGGCAGGGAACATCTCGGGAACATTGACAGCGGGCGCGGTCTCCGGGACGTTCATCGGTGTGACGGGGGCCGTCGAAGGTGGCGGCGATGTGGTTGATCCGGACGATGCAGGGCATTGCGAGGCGGTCGGACAGCTTTCCTCTTTGAATATTTTCGTCCAGCTGTTTCGCCACGATTTTTCCGGTTTCGCTGACGTCACCATGAGCGAGGTTGAAGCATGGTTGTACCATGCTGCGAGATCTCCCGCGATTTCGTGGATCAGGGCCTGCGGACTATTATGTCCTGGCGCCGGCTGACACCCGGGTTGACGACAGAACAGAGACTTCTTCAGGCTGAATTTTTTGTCTTTGCACTCATACTCCTCTCCGGACCATGTCGCTGTTGTCGCGAAGACAGGATTCTGAGACTGCCCGTCAAGGACTTGAACATCGAGCGTCGCGCGAAGAGGATAGTACGGGCGATACTCAATCACGCGAACAACCAGAATCTGGTCGACGAGCGGTAGTGACTCCGAATGTTGCATTGGGTTAGGTGGCAATTGCGGTGGAAGGCCATCCTGCGGAGAGGTGAAGGCGACAGAAATAATGCCTTCAGGAGACTGCTGCGGAAACGGCGGCACATGCGATCTCGCCTGAAGAGAAACCAGCGGCTCCACGGCCAGCGCAGCAGAGGATAATTGCAGCTCACGCATCAACACGGTTCCCAGATTCGACGCGAAGTGGGTGTGGACCGGATCGATACCGCTCTGCATATTTAATCCCAGCCTGAGACTTGGGACGGAGACAGGAGGCGGGACATAATTGCGATCAAAATCTGCATTGGCGAGAGGGTTCGAGGTAAATCTTGTCGTGACAGCCGGTCCACGCAATTCATTCGCCGACGGTCCTGCATGGCACCCGGCCAGCAACGCGAGACAGCTCAGGAGACTCCTTCCGCAGAATCCTGTCGCTCGATGGCTTGAAGGGTGAGAATTCGCAATCACAAGGATTGTCCGGCTGCGGACTGTGGAAGTGAACGCGGTGGATTCGTACCACGCGAAGATTTGGTGGCGGAATTTGACTTGTTGGCGGAGCCGGTTTGAGAAACGACTTCACCAACAATTTCTGACAACGAATCCAGCTCTTCAAGATAACGCTGGTCGGCCATTTCAGCTCGCCTGCGAAGTCGTTCGTTATCGAGAAGCAGCTGCTTCTGCAGCTCCGCCATTTGCTCCATGGACAGTTTTGCCTTCATCGAATCAAGCTGAAGTTCATTCAGTTTCTGGTTCATTTCGTAAACTTGTTTCTCGCACTCCGCTAGTTTCTCTGGAGGCGAGACACCCTCGACAAGGTATCCGTAGTTGGGAACCATTCCTGGAGGACAAACAACGGCTGGTGCGGATCCAGAATGGGCCTGAGCCCGGAACGCTGAAGCGGGGGCTGCAGTCAACTCTGGCCCAATGACAACCTTCGAACCCGGGGCGCCGGCCTGAATTGTGGCTGGTGGCAACCCTGGCGTTTGTGACGTCATCACTTGAGGTTGTTCCGGGACCGATGCTGTCGCAACAGGCACCGCCTGAGCAGCCTGTGCCTGAGCGGTCTGCCCCTGTGCTTGTGTTGTCGCGGCGATGTCGGCAACCGGTGGCAGGGGTTGAACACTTTGTTGTAACGCCTGAGGCTGAACCGGCTGTTGGAGCGGCGCTGTGTTTTGCTGGGGTGCCGCTGAGAGAACCACAGGCGGTTGCACATATGGCTGCTGCTGCTGTGCGATTGGCTGTTGCATCGCTGGCTGTTGCATCGCTGGCTGTTGCATCGCCGGTTGCTGCATGGCTGGCTGTTGCGGAGTTCCATTGTCCACGGGAGCCACGTTGGCCTGTGGTTGAGACGCTGCCTGCGGAGCGACAGGCAATACGGTCAACTCTTTGGCGCGAGACGGCATTGGGGGAGCCGAACAGTCTGCTTTTGCCATCTCGGAACTGGCTGTCATCTGAGCCGGGAGAACCGGATCAGTAAGCTTTGATTTACCCAGCAGACTTTTTGAGAGTCCGCAGCCCGTGGTGAGACAGAGGCAGATTGGGATGATCAGGAGCAGCGATTGTGATGTTCTGAGGGTCATGGAAGATTGCGACATCACTGTCGTCGGAGGTGAATTCGTGACGGAGTCAGCCGCAACACGGGCGACAGGATCGCCGTGTTTTGCACTCAATGCAGCTGCTGACAACCGATCGTTCATCATCGGAGACTCCGGAATAACGTTCCTCAATCGTTCCGCATCTTTAGTCTGTGCGCGGCGACGATGGAGCTAATGATCTGAATGATATTTTTCTCGAACACCAGGCTTCAGTTTCAGCCGCCTGAAGAACAATCCCTGGAACGCCTGAAGAATTAAACATTGACTTCATGAAAGAACGGAGGTCATTTGGGAAAGGGCCAGGGAGAGTCTCTGTCCCGATTGGGCCTGCATTATTTATTGGACAGACACATTACCATAGGCACATTCGACAACAGTGACTTCACCACAGCCACAGTGAACGAGGATTGCGACAACATCTCCCGTATCCGGATCGGTCTGCACAGAAACCGTGGATGGCTCCTTTGAACAGCGAGTTTGTTGTCCTAAGCGAACCGGGGCTTCACTGAATCGAACCTGCTGGCTCGATAAGACGCGACCACGAGATGAAAGCACAGCACTCATATTTCAATCCGTTCCAGTTTTATTCAGTCAGAGTCAGGGCAGGTGTCGCTTGAACAGACGGTTGCGTTCTTTGGGAGTCATTGAGCACAACGTTGCCGCAGTCTTTTGGCAACAAAGGTGAACCCGTGTCTCAGCCTGTTTTTCGTCTGATGATCGACTTGAGCTGTAACTCTGCGGCAGCCAGCAGTCGAGAGACGCGGGATTCCGAGAGTCCCAGCACCTGCCCAATTTCTTTCATTCGCATGTCTTCCATGTGATACATCGTGACCGCCATTCGCATCTTCTTAGGGAGCTGTTCGATCGCATCGGCCAGGGCCATTCGTTCTTCTGCACGGTGTGATCCTGCGTCGACGTGAGAATGGCGATGATCGGGCGTCGGGAGTTCTCCCAATTCATCGGCCCAATTCTCGGGACGAGTTAACCGCATGGCAGTCAGGCAATCTTCCACATCGCGGACTGATAGTCCGGTGGCATCGGAGAGTTTCTCCGGAGTCAGCGGAGGTGCCATATGAACAGATGCGTCTCGAATCAAAGCCCAGTTCTGGAGAATTGTTTGCGGGACCGGACAGTTGCGGCGCAGTTCATCCAGAATCGCACCGCGGATTCGCTGGTAAGCGAATGTTGTGAACGCGGCACCTCGATCCGGATCGTACTGTCCTGCGGCTTCCACGAGCCCCAGTATGCCGGCCGATTCAAGGTTTTCGTTATCAACGTATTCAGGCAGTGATCCCAGGAGTTTTCCAAGGATGTGACGAACGTACGAGAGATGTTCGATGATCAAGCGATCTCGAAGGTCCATCGTACAAACTTTATGGTACGCTTTTACAGCGGAATGCATGCGAGTGCTCATTTGGATGATTTCGCAGTCTTATTCTTGGCACAATTTGAAACGAGGCCGAGTGTTCGCGGTTTGTTCGATGGAGAGAGATGGCCTTCATCGTGACCGCGGACAAAGTAGTTACTGATTACGGCTCGGAATTCTGGCCTGACGAATCCCGAAATTTACTCCGAACGATTCTCTGCACCGGGGTCAGCCATCGTCTGCAGCAGTCGCACAAAACCTCGAACACAAATGGCAGAGATAAGTGCGGCCGTGAAGGCTCGCAGCACAATCTCTGCCGGTCCGGTGTCGCGAATGATGCCGACGATCATCACCACACAGCTCACCAGCAGTCCGCAGGCCCGGCCCCACGGACGTCGATCGAGTATGATTTGATTGATATGCATGGGTCAGGATCTGTTACAACGAGTTCTGATTACGGGATCGTGTCGTTCGGAGCGATGAGGCACACCTCAGAGATCGTCCGAGTTCTGTTCTTATTCGTCTCAGGCCGCGCCTCGAAGTTGTCCGGCATCGCTGTTTGATTCCGGACCAATGATGTCGTCGAACTGCAGCATCACGGCTGAGTCAATCACAAGATCATTGGGGACTTCCTGATAGGCGATTACCCCCACGTCCGGAGTTGTGCGTGCCAGCAATCGCTTCAGAGGACGTCGAACCTTCTGGTCCACCAGCAGAGCCAGCGGCAATTGATTTCGTTCCGATTCTCTGGCCGCTTTACTGACGGCCTCAATCAATCGCGTGAGTGGACCGGCTCCCAGAGCCAGTTGATCCTGATGCAGCGACTGCCGCATGCGTGAATCCAGTTTTGGTTCCATTGCCACGACACGCAGGCGACCGTCGGTGCCGCGGAAACGTTCACAGACCAGCCGACCAAGATCAACACGAACGTGATCTGTCAGATCTTCGCTGGTCTTGGTCTGAGGAGCATGATTCACGATGGATTCGAGAATCAGCGTGATGTCGGCCAGCGGAATACGGTCCTCGGCCAGCTGAACAAGAACCTGATGCAGCATTCCCATGCGGATAGTCTCCGGTTTAATCTCTTCAACGATGGTGGGGGCAAACTCTTTGGCTCGATCAAGCATCTGCTTCAATGCTTCACGCGTGAGTAACTCATGGGCGAAGCGTTTCAAGACTTCACCCAAATGAGTAATCAGAACACTGAGTGGATCGACAACGGTGCATCCCTGAATCTCCGCCAGCCTTCGGCTTTCCGAGGCAATCCAGCGAGCGTTCAGACCGAAGGCGGGTTCCGTCGTCGGCTCACCCGGTACACTGGATTGACGACCTTCAGGCAGGATCGCCAGTAACTGTTCCGTTCGAAGTTCGCCGCCCGCGACTTTGCGACCCGCGACAAGGATTCGATATTCTTCAGGCTGCAGACCGGACAAATTGCTGTTTACTCGAATCGGTGGAATCCACAGTCCCTGAGACCGGGAGAACTCGCGACGAAGAGCCGTGATTCTCTCCGAGAGACCCTTGACTCGTTTACTCTGAATGAACGGAACCAGCCGTGCTCCGACTTCAACGACGGCTCGGTCCGTCAGCAGGAACTCATCGAGATGGCGTTCATCGTCAGGCTGTATTGGTTTGTCCGGATCTGTTCCTTCGGGAGCTGTTTCTACCGGAGGAGCCGGTTTGCGACGGAAAGCGATCATGACGAGGGCGAGCGACACACCCAGAAATGGCATCTTGGGGAGTCCCGGCATCAGAGCAATCAAAGCCAGAATTCCAGCTCCGATCCACATGGATCTCGGCGAATGAAACAGCTGTCCGCCGATTTCATCACTGAGGCTGTCGTCCGATGTTGTCTTTGTGACCAGAATACCGGCGGAAGTCGCAATCACGAGGGCCGGGATCTGTGTGACCAGACCATCGCCCACGCTCAGAATCGAGTAGGTCCGCACCGACTGCCCGAATGACATTCCGTTGACGACGCCCATAATGACGCCACCGACGAGATTCACGCCCGTGATGATCAGGCCAGCGATCGCATCACCGCGGACGAATTTGCTGGCACCGTCCATCGCCCCGTAAAATTCTGTCTCGCGAGATAACTCATCGCGTCGTCGACGGGCTTCTTTGTCGTTGATGCTGCCCGCGTTCAGTTCGGCGTCGATGGCCATCTGTTTGCCGGGCATCGCGTCCAATGTAAATCGAGCCGACACTTCGGCGATTCGACCTGCACCTTTGGTGATCACCATGAATTGAATGGTGACCAGAATCAGGAAGATCGTCAGACCGACGACCAATTCGCCGCCCACGACGTAGTTGCCAAACGCCGTCACGATATGTCCTGCATCGCCTTCCAGCAGAATGAGTCGCGTTGTCGCGACGTTCAGAGACAGGCGATACAGCGTCAACAGCAGCAGCAGCGATGGGAATACGGTCAGCTCAAGGGCTCGCTTGGCACTTAGAGTCACCAGCAACAGCAAAACGGTCGCCGCCAGATTTGCCGCCAGCAGCAGGTCCAGCAGCCACTGAGGCAGCGGAACCAGCATGACCACCAGACCGACAATCATGCCAAATGACAGCAGAGTTTCGCTCTGCTTCATCCAGCTGCCAGTTGGAGGTATGGCTATTGCGGGCGTTGACATAAGGGATCAGAAAATTCAGCGAAAGATGGGGATAGAAGTCGTAAACGCAGCGATCAGAAGGTGCTCAGTGAAAACTCAGGCTCAGCACTTTGGCGATTAACTGCCAGCCATCGACCAGAACAAACAACAGGATCTTGAACGGTGTCGAAATCACCATCGGTGGCATCATCATCATTCCGAGGGACATCAGAATGACGGAGACGACAAGGTCGATGAGAATGAACGGGATGTAGAGACAAAAGCCCATGATGAAGGCGGTCTTGAGTTCGCTGATGACATAGGCCGGGATCAGGACATCAAACGGCGTGCTCTCGGGACGTTCGATCGTGGTGACGTTGGCCATCCTTGCAAACAGAATGATGTCTGTTTTGCGAGTTTGGCGGATCATGAAGTCGTGGAGTGCGAAGCGACCATTGTTCCAGGCCATCTGACCAGTGATTGTCTCAGCCAAATAAGGTCGAACTGCTTCCTGTTCTATTTTTGTGAGCGTAGGTCCCATGACGAACAGCGTCAAAAAGAGTGACAGGCCGAGGACTACCTGAGTCGGCGGAATTTCCTGTGTCGAAAGCGCGCGGCGAACGAAGGACAGGACGATCACAATCCGAGTGAACGCCGTCATTGTGACGAGTGCTGCAGAAATCAGAGCCATCCCGCCGAGAAACAAGGCGACCTTGATCTGCGGAGAGAGTCCCTGAAATGCTTCAGACTCGAGGATTTGTTGAACTGTTTGTGCGGAATCCATTCCGACACCCAGACGATTGAAAGAGGTGACTTGGCTAAAACTTAGCTATGTGTTTCAGAGGCCAGAACTGTGAGATCTGTTTGAGTCTTTGCGGGACGTTCATAGATCAATGGCTCATCCGCTTCCGTCAATTCATCCTGAAACGACGGAGGAGTCAGAACCAGTTGTTTGATACCGCCAGCATCGAACGCCACTAACGCTCGATGACCAGCCATTTCGATCAGCGAAACAGACCGACCCGGTCCGAGTGACAAAGTTTCGATAATGCGTGATCGTGAGCCAGGGGTTGGGAGTAAGCCACGTTGGCGTTGCCAGCGGCGAACTCCCAGAGCTGCCAGGCTGAAGAGACACAAGGCGATGACAATCCACGCCACAGCACGCGACAAAACCTGAACGGGACTGGTCTCGATGGCCACTTCAGCGCCGCGTTCCCCGATCGGGACGGAGGTGCTCCCGGGTTTGGCATCATGGCGTAGGTCAAGGAATATGCTGGCATCGGCGGACGATGCGATTGGCAAAGAGATCTCAACAGGCTTTTGCTCCGACGCTGAGGACGGAGTCGGCTGAAGTTCAGAGATCGTTTCAGACTGATGGAGCCCCGTCAGTGAACCGGGATTGCTCGCAGGGCCTGAAGCCGCATCCGATTTTGGTTCCCATGCCGCCTGTTCGATGGTCGGCGAGCTTTCTTCACGCGTGTGCGAAATCTCCTGATCATCTGTTTGATCCGGGACCTTGCTTCCATTGACCGAAGTCGCTGAGCGAGCCGAACGGAACTCAGCAGAACTCGGTTGCGTATTGCGGTGAGATTCGCTGCTGCTGTCACTGGAACGGACTTGTGTCCGTGTCGTGCGCTGCGGCGTCTTCTCATTCTGTTGAGTCTGATCGATTCCGGCTTGCTGTTCGAGAAATCCCTTGAGCTTTGAATCGATCGCGGATGATGTCGAGGCTCCAGCGGTGGAACGCTTGCGGAATTGTCCCGAGCCGCTTTGCGACTGCTGGCCCATGGCCGAAGAGGACAGAAGAACTGAGGCAAGAATTCCGACAAAGGCAACCAGAATGATCGGCGAGGCCCGTCGCGCACCGGTACGACGATTCAGAGTTGAACTCTGAACGCTGGTCGTCACTGATGCTGATTCGAAGGGCCGCATGATAAGTCTTCTTCCGTGAATTCAGAGAGCGTCTCCTGACGCTCAGTCCTGTGTCGCTTCAACTTCTATCAGCCGCCGGGCGTTAGCCCCCGGTTGTTAGGGTTTCTGCACTGAGAACCGGACGCTAACGCGTTCCGGCTAATGATATCGATGACCAGTTCGTGGCCGGTTCCCTGAAGCCCTGTTTACCGTTTCCTGGCGGCTGAAGCGCGAGACGCATCTCGTCCTTCTTCCGCGTTCACAATTTCTGTAATACGAACAGCGAATCGGTCATCAATGACGACCACTTCACCGCTGGCAATTCTCACACCCTGAGCCATTACGTCGACTGGTTCTGAGACAGCTCGATTCAGTTCGACAACAGCTCCTTCACCCAACTTCAAGAGTTCACCGATTGGCATCGTGACTCGACCAATCTCAACCGAGATTTCGATGCTCACTTCTGCAAAACGTTCCAGCGGCATAGCCGTGCTGGCTCGAGTTCGCGACACCTGCGGAAACTCCACCGGATGTGCCTCAGGAACGGAGGGATCTCCGCCCGGCATAATCTGGTCGAGCGCCGATTCGGTCGCTTCGAGGGTCTCGGCTGACGATTCGCTCACGCCTGTCTCCTCATTCTTTCCTGGATGCCAAAATGCGGAACCCCTGTCGCTGCCCCAGTCGACATGGGAATCCTAACCACTGCAGATGCCCGGAAACTCGCGCTTCCAGAGGACTGCCCGATGACTGATCAAGAATCAAAGTGTCGCCCACGGCCAGGTTGTTCATGTCGCCCAGAGTCAGAGTGGCTTTGCCAAGACTGACCGACATGGTGACCGGAAGCGTCTCCGCCAGTGCTCGCATCTGTGGTGAAACAGACTGATCAACGGCAGGAGGAATTGCAGATTCATTGATGCCAATCGACGCCAAACCGGCCTGAGGCATCAGCATGACAAATGTTTCTTCGCCGACGGCCGTGTTAATCAACCCGACGATGCGAACAAGATTCTCGCGAGGCTGAAAGACGCGGCTGCGGAGTGGTCGAACGATGACTTGATCCATTTCGACGGGCAGCGGAGTCACTTCCGGCCAGCCCTGGCTCAGAGCTCGAGCAATCTCGCCGAACAGCAATTCAACAAGCGAAAGTTCGGCCGCGGTGAGTGCTCGCTGTTCCGGCCATTCTTCACCCAGCGTTCCCAGCATTTCGCTGACAACAGTCAGGACGAGGCGATTCGAGAAGGCCACCATGCCGTCGAACCGATCCGGACCAATCTTCAGAAGAGCCGCATAGCCGGGATCCGGAAGAGTCTGCTGAGCCTTCTGTGCAACCGACGAATCGATGCGAGCTGGCTGCATGGTGATTCGATCTCCAGCCAGCGCTTGCCAGTATTCCTGGAGCATCGACGTGGCCGTCGCATTCCATGAAGACAGCGCGCGATTCGCCGATCCGGCCAGTCGGCGCGGTGCGGAGAAGTCGACACTGGAAAGTGAATCAGGATTTGTCATTGAACGTTAAACTCTTCAAACAGAACGTCATAAATCTGGTCGTAGCCATCAGGACACAGGACACTGTTGAAATGGTCACGGATCTCGCGACGCAGCCGGTTCTGTCCGGCCGCTCCGCGAATGTCTTCAATACTTAGGTCCGAAACTTTGCTGAGCAGCCAGTTTCGCAGAACGAATTTCTTCGCATCGACCTTCTTTTTGAATTCCTCTTCAACGGCTTTGGGGATCTGCAGTGTGATCGAGAAGCTCAGGAATCGCGTGAGGCGACCTTCGTTCAGATTGACTGCGATGCGTTGATCTTTGTCTGGCTCACCAAACGGCTGGAAAATGGTTTCTTCATCTTTAGGCAGCGTGAAGGCCTTCACCTTCTTTGACTTGGAACTACTGCCGTGGCCAGCCGTCGCGGCTGGGGTGCTGCCGTGGGATTCCTCGGCAGCTGTTTCCCCGTGTTCACCTTCGGTTGTTTCTTCAGCATGTTCCGCGTCGGCCGGGGCGTGACTTTGTCCCGCCAGCATAAACGGCATCGCACTTCCGAGCCCCGCGCTGATCACTCCGACCGCGATCCAGGGAACAATGCTGCCACCGCCAGAAGGTTTTTCGTGACCTTCTGCGGCGTGCGCGTCCTGTTTAGCATGGTCTGACATGACAACAACTCTTGTTCTGACTGATTAGGGTTCGTCGGTTCGGTCCATCCGAACTGATCTCTCCGACAAACAAAGCAGCGCATGGCCGTCTGTGCGGCTTGCATCTGCCCGTGTCTTCTCAATCGACCGTTGTTGTCGAGGCACATAGTGGATTTACCGATCAGGTAAACTCTGACGCCTGCGTTGTGTTGACCGGCGAAGGTTCTGCCATACTGAAACAGTGGTGAAACCCCTTAGCGCAGGGGAACTTTGTGTCACTGAGGGAAAACACTCAGCATTGAGTACTCGATCGCTGTTGTTCAAATTCTTCGGTTCTGAAATCTTCCGGTCGAGGGTTCCGCGTTTTGCGAATGGCCCGGACCGAAAGATACTGGGACCTCATGATAACGTTCAACTTGAGCCTTTCGCCGCAGGCTGGAGATCATTCAACGCTGTATGTCAACAACCATGGGACTGGTTTCCTTCCCCGCCTCAATCAAAAAGGGCAGACCATTTTTGTCTTCTGAGGTCTGGCAATGGAATCGCAGTTTTGACCACAGATGAACACAGATAAACACAGATGAATCGCAGAGAGGGCAATCAGTTTGGCGTAGGTCCACTCAGGGACTTGTTGAGAAGTTGAATAGCAGATCGATTGAAGAACGCTCATTATCCATTGTTGGCGGTCCTCTGCAGAAACCTCACACGGTGGGCTGACACCTAACCGCTCGCCGGGCTCATCGGCCACATCAGTTGAGGCTGTAGACCTCTGAACGATGGCATCATTTTGTACTCATCATTTTGTCATCTACTCAAATTACCGTGCGAAGTTGTGTTTTGTAGCCTGACTGTGCACAAAGAAGGGCAGGTTCCCTTCCAGGAAGGCCGTTTTTCTGCCCCCTCAATTTTTCACCGGGTGGTTTGTTTGTTGGGAACGCGATGAGATTCCTGGTAGACTGCCGGTCCGCGAGTTTTTCGAGCGATCTTGCCCAGCCTCACCATTTCGTGACGTGAGCCCTCCGATGAATCCAAACTTCTTCCGGCAACATCATGGCAGGATCCGACGCTTCGGATTTTTTTTTAACCTGCTCTTTGTATTGCTAATCCTGCGACGTGACGCTGTTGGTCAGCAGGCATCCGGCAAACCGGCGAAGGTCGATTTCAATCGTGACATCCGGCCCATTCTTTCCAACCACTGCTTCCAATGTCATGGGGCGGATGAGGAATCCCGTGCCGCCGATCTGCGTTTGGATGTTCGTGAGTCAGCCGTTGAGCATGGTGCGATCGATGTTAACACGCCAGACAAGAGTTCTCTCTTGGCGCGAATTCTGGCGACGGATCCCGAGGTGCGGATGCCTCCGGCCGAGACCAACAAGCCTCTGACCGAACAGCAGATGAGTTTGCTGAAACAATGGGTTGCGGAAGGCGCCGAGTATCAGGATCACTGGGCGTTTCGTCGCGTGGAACGGCCGGCTGTCCCGGTGATTGAGAACGACACCTGGAGCCGGAACGAGATTGATCGATTTATTCTGCAACGACTTCAACAGAGCGGCCTGCAACCTTCTCCGGCTGCGGATTCGGCAACGTTGATTCGCCGAGCTACCCAGGATGTGCTCGGATTATTGCCGACCGTGGAAGAGGCAAAAGTTTTCTCGGAGGACTCTGCTCCGGATGCCTGGAATCGATTGATCAATCGACTGCTGGAGAGTCCTCATTACGGCGAACGCTGGGGCCGGCACTGGCTCGATCAGGCGCGGTATGCGGACTCCAATGGTTACACAATCGATGGACCTCGGGTCATGTGGCCGTATCGTGATTGGGTCATCAATGCTTTCAATCGAGATGTCCCTTTCGATCAGTTTACGGTCGAGCAGTTAGCGGGCGATTTGCTTCCGAATGCCACAAAGTCGCAACTCGTGGCGTCCGCATTTCATCGCAACACGATGATCAACGAAGAAGGTGGCGTGAAGCCGGACCAGTATCGTCACGAAGCCTTGATTGATCGAGTCAACACGACCGGAGCTGTCTGGATGGGGCTGACCGTCGGGTGTGCTCAGTGTCATTCACACAAGTTCGATCCGATCACTCATGATGAATTTTATCGGCTCTATGCGTTCTTCAATGGCTCTGCGGACGCAAACAGTGCGGGGGAGCTGGTTGAGGTTCGAGCCGATGAAATGTTCGGCTGGTCCGAAGTTCAGTTTCAGCAACTGGAAGAATTGCAGACACTGCAGAAGGAAAAATCACAGCTGGAAAAGAACGCACCAGATCAGCCGAATCTGTCCAGTCTGGATTGGCAATGGCAGCCGGCCAAAGTGACCGCCGTGCGTGCTTCGGGCAGTATTATCCTAAAGATTAATCCGGACAGTTCTCTGTTGGTCAAGTCGGAGCCGAACGCCAACGATGCGTACACGATTACCATTCAGAAGCCAGAAGTTGCGGATGCATCCACGACGATTACGGCGATTCGTTTGCGAACAATGACGGACCCCAGTCTTCCAGACGGAGGCCCCGGCACCGCCAGCAATGGCAACTTTGTATTGACGGATTTTTACCTGAAGTCCGGCGTCAACGAACATCGTTTTGCGCGGGCATGGGCGGATCATAGTCAGCCCAAGTATCCGGTTGTTGATGCGATTGATGAGCTGCCCACAACCGGCTGGGCGATCAATGTGGACGACGCACAAAAGGTGGCCGGAGCAAAAATGAATGCTCCTCATGAGGCCATCTTTGCTCCTTCTGAACCCGTCGCATTTACTGATGGCGTTCTGAATGTGCTGATGCGACATGATCTGAATAAGAACTATCTGACCGGTTGCTTCGCGATCGATTTTTCGACGGCCCGTGTTTCGCTTGATTCACCGGGAAGCGTTTCTGCCATGCGTCTGACGGAGATCAAAAAACGCATTGATGAGCTGGAGGCAGCATTACCTGCCAAGGGCGCGTCCTTCAAACAGATGGTGATGAAGGATCTGGAAAAGCCGCCGGAGACTTACTTGTTGACTCGTGGTGACTTTCTGAGTCCCGACAAGGATCACGGGCCGCTGCAGGCCGGAGTTCCCGCGGCTCTTGTCAGCAAGGACTCTTCGCCGACATTTTCCAATCGTCAGGATCTCGCGCGATGGCTGGTGCACCGAGATAATCCGTTGACGGCACGCGTCACCGTGAATCGAGTCTGGGCACGGTACTTCGGGCGAGGTCTCGTCGAGACGGAAAATGATTTTGGTTACCAGGGAACTCCGCCGACGCATCCGGAATTGTTGGACTGGCTGGCAGCCGAGTTTATGGAGAATGGCTGGTCGTTGAAGCATCTGCATCGCACCATTCTGAATTCCGCGACTTATCGCCAAAGTTCTCAGCTGTCGCCGGAGAATCACTTAGCCATGACCGTGGATCCGGACAATTATCTGCTGTCACGTCAGAGCCGTTTTCGAGTTGAGGCGGAGATTGTGCGAGACCTTGCTGTCGTGGCGAGCGGATTGTTTTCGGAGAAAATCGGCGGCCCGAGCGTTTACCTGCCTCAGCCGGACGGCATTTACGATTTCACTCAGAACAAGAAAGACTGGCCAACATCAACGGGGCCGGATCGTTATCGTCGCACGATGTACACGATGTTTTATCGAAGTGCTCCGTATCCCTTGTTGCAGACGTTTGACGCTCCGGATTTCAGTACCGTGTGTACTCGCCGATCGCGTTCGAATACTCCTTTGCAGTCCTTAACCGTCGCCAATGACAAGGTGTTTACGGAACTGGCCGAGGGACTTGCGAAGCGGACTTTGGCGGCTTCCGAATTGACAACTGACAAAGACCGCTGTCGGCAGATGTTTCTGACCTGCCTGACTCGAGAACCCTCGTCGCGTGAAGTCGCAGTTCTGGAGGACTTTTTAAGTCGTGAGCTGTCTCGATTTGTGTCTGCTCCGGACGAGGCGGCTAAGTTTGTGACTCGGACTGAGACCGATCCACCCGTCGAAACCTTGGCCGCCTGGACCAGTGTGGCCCGGGCGTTGTTCAATACGGATGAGTTTCTGATGCGGAATTGAGCGGTGTTTTCCGATGACCAGCCGGAACGCATTAGCGTCCGAGCGGTGTGTGTTGTGAGTTACCGGATTAGTGAGAATTCGGTGCGACTCCCTCAAAGGCATCCGAATTCTCACGAATCCAGCTACAAAGAAACACTTTACTGACGGCACTACGAAGTGCACTCGGAGGCCGCCGGAAGTCTGCCATTGCCGGGATTCCTGTTGTACTGATTCGCAATGCGGGGTAAAACCTGCGAGATTCGGTGGTCCTCACAACCACTGTTTACAGTGACCAGGAAGTCACCGCGTGGAGTTCAGAGCGTGTCCGTGTTGCCGAACCAGGGATTTCAGTCGGGCGATCTTGTCGTCTATACCGTCACAAAGCAAAGTCCTCATCCAGGACCGCGCGCTCGGTCTGTCCATCCTGCGGAGTTAGGCGAAGACTATTCATACGTCGTTGACAAGTTCTGGATGGTGGTCGGACCTGCTCCCGGCAACAAGCTGACGATCGTGACTCGCAAAGGGAAGACTCGCATTGTCGACGCGACAGATCCGCTGCTGCGAAAAGCCAACTGGTGGCAGAAATTTCGCTACCGAGATCGCTTCCCGAGCATCGAGATTCTGCAGACCGTGAATGCTCACGGCGAGACATCGCAGGCGTAGTGCGATGTTTTTTCGAGGTGCCCACTTCAGTCGACATTGTTCGGGTCAACGCAAAATCAGGTGCGCGAGCATAGCCCGTGGAGCTCCCTGGGAATAATCCTGAAAGGATTTAGGAGAGTAGCCGGCGGTCGCCGACTGGCGCACCGCCGGTGGCTGAACAGGAAGAAGACTCATCCCGAAGAGGTTGTGAGTTTTTACGTTCTGTATGTCAGATTTTGAAGGCATCTGGCCTGGCGGGCAGGGATGAGCTGCGCTAGAAACCGGTGATGACAGACTCCATCTCACCAATTGATGTGTTGAAACCGAAAGTCCGGGTCAAGCGTGCGCAGCGGGATCAGA
>JBPOIW010000247.1:0-6320 GCA_052034165.1 Planctomycetota bacterium
TCGGCTCGCAAAAAACTGCGGCCTCGATCCGCCCACCGAATCACGGCTCAATAACCTGATCCCACTCCCCAAAGCCGCGTAACCAAGACGCCGACGATGGGGTTTCACGGAGAAATGGACGGCTACTCGGCAACTCGGCTGCATCTTATTGTTAGCTGCTGCTTTTTGCGACTTTAGCGATCAATGATAATGTAGCCAAAGTGAGTCCCCTTTGGGTACAGACTGTTGTGTGCTGGCGGTCCGGCACAGAGCCCAGCACGATCAATCATATCTGCGGCAGCCTTGCCGGCTTTTGTGTCTGGGTATTGTCTGATGAACGTTGCAAGTTTGGCCTTAATAGATTCGAACTCCTGATGAGCAATTTCTTCGTCGGCTGCCAACAAGTCTTTAGCGACTGATGGATTGACCGCGAATGGTGTCGATGCACCCGGGTCAAACGCGATCAGCGCCTGATACGGCATCGACAGATCTGACGGGAGGCGTTCAGTTGGCGATTTTTCTTGCCCCGGTAGCAGCCCGATCGATGCGAGTCCCACAGCCATGAGGAAGATGACGCACGAGAAACTCTTCATTGTCTTGCTCCTCCGTGAAACAAGAATAGATATGGGGTTTGCAGCTAACGACTAGGTTAACCGGGTTGCCGCCAGTCAACTTGCCATGTGTGAAACCGTCTTCGGCAACTCCGGTTCAACCTTTTGTTCTGCCTTTTTTGCAGCTCATCGCCGCCGCTTCTTGCCATGAACCGCTTCACTGGCTTCCTTATAGATCTTAAATCCGTTGTAGCCAAGCCAACCAAGGCAGACAATGAAAATCCAGACTGGGAGTGTACTTGAATGGCCCAACAGCCTCGAGCTGTTTGCTACGCCGGGAAGATATTGAACGGCAACGGTTGTTCCTTCAAGTTGCCAATCAATCGCAACGTCATCGCGTTCACTTCGAGGGCCTGTCGCCGAATCTGTGAATGTATATTCCACGGCCATCTGCGGGGTTCGACGGCGCCCAGCGCTTTTGGTCTCGAAGGTGTTGGTGATGTTGGCCTGGGCTGTTTCACCCCAAACGAAGAACTTGAACTCTTGCCACGAGTAGTACGTGGAAATCAAGAATGCTACCGTTGCGAATAGAAGCCACTTGAACTTCTTTAGCTCATCATCTTCGTCCATTGCTCAATGACACTCCAAGGCAGAACGACCCCGTTCACCGGGCCGCGGTGAACGACTTTCTATTTTAAACCCGCGCGGTCCGCGGCTCCGTGTGCAACGGCTTGTTCTGCCCTTTATCGGTATGAGCTGAGTGCGCCAGCGAGAACGTGGGCATCAGGCATCAGACGTTGAATTGTTGAAGGTAGCTTGTTGAGTGGAGTCAGCTGTTGAACTTCAACCTTGAGTTCACCGGAATGCCAGTTGGCCGAAAATGTTGAAATCGCAGCGAGAATACCGTCTGCACAAAATAGTTCAAGGTGGCCGAAGACGACGGGTGGACCGAATTCCGCAACCAGTGCGTCACGGTTGAAATGCGATGACGAGGTACGAACGCGGAAACCGCCTCCTGGGCTGTGCAGGTATGCGAGAAAGTAATCAAACGCGAAGGATGTAACTGTTGGGGACCACGGTCCTTCTTGCACAAACCGCCCCTGCGGGTCGTCGTAGTCGAGGTAGAACACCGTGACAGGTGGATTATCATCATTCAGGTACCGCGATTCGATAGCCCAATATGTGTCTTGTTCTCCTTGGAGAAGCAACGAAACGGCATCGTAGTCCTTTAGTTGTTCGACGACGAGACAGTCACGAAATGTGAAGTGAGGGTCGAGTCCATATGAAGCGGTCGCAAAACGCAACCATTCATGTACAGATGGCGGTAGACAGATTCGTGTGGATCGCTCAAATTCAAAAACGTGGTCAGCTGGTGTCGTGCCATTAAAGTCAACTGCGAGCCATTCTCGCACGAACGCGTAGATGCCTTCCCATTGGGTACGCCAATCCGCTCGGCCATCGAGTTGTAGTCGGTATTGGGACATGTTGTCTTGAGGCAGAACGCCTGCGTTAACCGGGTTGCCGCCAGTCAACTTTCCATTTGAAAACCGGCTGTTCGGCAACTCCGGTTCAACGCTTTGTTAGCATTTGTGTTTTACTGCGATTCAATCACGCGCCACTTCGAACCGCCTTTGTCAGACACCTGTTTCACGCGCAATGTCATCAGAGTTCAACGTTCATATCGTTGTCAGGTTACGACACAAGTCGCCCCATGGCAAGGGCATTGAGTGTGCAGAATCGGCCCTGATTCAGAAGTCCTCAGCGTAATTAAACCAGTGCCGTCATTCCATCAATGTTCCGGCCCGTGATGTGATGGTTGCAGAAGACAGGCTTCGAGTTTTGACGCTCGGTCCTTCATCGTTCGATCACCGCTTGTGTTCTGCGATTTATCCGTGCTCATCTGCGAAATCCGTGGTCAACACTGCGATTCAATTCAGCCGAGCAAGACGCCCAACAACGAATCGCAGCAACCACGAACAACCAGCGTTGCAAAGAATGCGATTGATCGACGCGCTGAATCTATGACATGCTAACGCTTGCAATCACCGGGTTGGCGCGGGTGACCTGGTAAGAAGAAAACCGGCAGCTCGCCAACTCCGGTGCATTGCATTGTTATGCCCCGCTTGGCGCGGACATGAAGTCTTCAGTGAAGGTTTCGTAATAGTAGTCAATCGGTCCAACAGGATACCCAGAATCAACGTCCATTGCGCCCGGTAGTTGATCCGCGGCACGGTAGTATAGAACGTCCAATTCATCTAAAGTATTCGCAACCGGCTCAAAGCCAATAAAATAGCCTTCAGGAATATCGGTGATGTTCGAAACCTGCGGCAAAACAGGTTACTTGTAGAGGACTAAGTACAAGGCGGACTTCATAATGTTGGCCATTTCAATTGCGCCAATACGTTCGTACCCCTCGATTGCACTTATGGTCATGCAACCGAAGCCGTTCTGATAGTACTGACTGAATCCACCGTTATCGATATCGGCGTCACTAAAGTAGATGCAAAGAGATCGCCGGTAGCCCGGTGGTTTGTTTCGGAGCTTCGTGATTGCCTCATTGTAACGCCAGTTATCGCCGCCCATCTCTTCGTCGATGTATTTCATGATCCGGTCAAAGTGGCGTTTGCCGCTGCCCGTAGAAATGGTGGTATCCGTATCCGTACAGCCTGCGACAACCGTGAGTACGACGGTACCGATCCAGATGCGATTCATAAACCAGCCAATTGGAGGCATAACGATCAAGCTAACCGGGTGGCGGCGAGCGAGTTTCCATATCAATTGCGGCTGTTCCGCCACTCCGGTTCAGCGTCTTGTTCGTCCGCTCCTGCGAGCACCTAATGCCGCAACTAAATCCTGCTACTTGTAAAACATCGTAAAGAACATCCAAGCTACACCGCAGAAGGAAACAACCTGAGCAATTGTAAACGTCCTCTTGTAGTGATCGGGCATTTCCAACTGTGTGAGTTTCCGTTGGTCAATGACAATTCGAACGACGATGTAAGTGATCAATAGCCCAAAGTACGCGAAGGAAATCAAGTTTGGGTCAATCTTAGTGCGAGTCATCAGGAACCAAAAGGCCCCAACAAGTGCGAGCAAAGGGATCATCGCGTACGCGCGAGTGCGCGAAAATCCATCCATTAGCCGAAGCTTCTGATCGGGCTCAAGTTTTCGATAGCCTGATTCATTGATGAACCGACTTACGACGATCGCAGCAAGAAGGGCTACGAACCCAGACGACTCCATCGTGTTCTCGATTCTATGAAGGACGAACGTTCAAGCTAACCGGGTGGCGG
Organism: Planctomycetota bacterium; assembly: GCA_052034165.1. Taxonomy (GTDB): domain Bacteria; phylum Planctomycetota; class Planctomycetia; order Planctomycetales; family Planctomycetaceae; genus SXXK01. Next base: position 3,824 of record JBPOIW010000247.1, read on the forward strand.
CGAGCGAGGCTCCATATCAATTCCGGCTGTTCCGCCACTCCGGTTCAGCGTCTTGTTCGCCTTTAGCTTTATTCTACCAAACACAGCCAGCAGCCTAACGAGGACTTATCTGACGCGTAAGCGTGGCCCAATACGTGGTATTCTGCACGGACTGGCATAATCGGGCAAGTATTTCGCTATCGATCCCGTCAATCAAAAACAGCTTAAGCGTTTTTGCCGCTGGACTGACGATGTGACAGTTGATCATTGGCCGGTTGGCCACGAACATCTTCAGCTCGGATATTTCGGACCACAAGAATGTTCGACGGACGGCTCCTTGTTCAAAGGACACGCCGTGATCATGCACGGCGAGCACCCAAGGTTTGGCCGTAAGAACGAGGTACAGATACACGGCCCCGCCCAGAGACAGTAAGGCTCCAAATACCAAGAACACGCGAGCGGCTTCAGGATCGTTGCGCTGTCCGAATACAAGAGAGCAAATGATCCCAATCCCGACTGTCAGAACTGCGATGCTGAGCGGCAAGTTTGGCTTGCGGGGAAGGTCTACTTTTTGTGTGGACGTACGGATTGCACCTAGCGATTGATTAGTGTTGTCAGACATCCTTGTCCTTTCTTGGTTCAGGCGAACGGCTGCAATCACCCGAGTTGGCGCGGGTGAGTTTCTATTTGAAATCCGGCACCGCCGCCAACTCGGGTGCATTGCATGGTTAGCACGACTGCTCGAGCACTGTTCACGCGCAAATGCGATTGAATCTGTGTTCTGAAAACAGCGTGCGAAGCAGAACGTACCGTACGGACGAGACAATCTCAACCCCGGCTTTGCCGGTTTGACCGCGCAACTGCGATTTTCAATTTGCCCGAGTTGCGCCATGGTGTCCAATCTTCAGGCGGCGAGCTGCGATTCTTTGGCCGCAAAGAACGCAGAGACTTGTGCGGTGGTTCTGATGAGCTCGACATCATTCGCCGCTTGCGAAATCCTGTACCGAGCGGCCACTCCATGTCACAACCGCCCCGTTACGCGCAACTCATTCGTGTCAATTCGTGTTCTTCTTGGTTCCACACTGCGATTCGTACCGGCCGGTTCACACCGGCCGCTCGCCAAAACGCAGGAACGTCAATTCGCGGAGCGTCTTGTCTTTTTGTGCTAACGCCCAAAATCACCCGGCTGCGGCGAGTGACTTGATAAAGCGTAAAAAACAAACCACCGCAGCTCCGGTGCATTTTATCGTTATGCCCCTGTGCGATTAAAAAATCGGCAAGATATGAAGGAACCGAATCATGACCCAAATCATGCCAGGTCCGACTAGAGCAACGGTAAACAGTCCGAGATAACACGTAGGACGTGAGAATTGTGGCTGTAGTCGCAATTGATGTTGCTTCAGCGCCTGCGTAAACAGGTGCAAAGGCATAAGGAAAGTGTAGAACAAAAGATATGTCGCACAATACCAGGTGAGAACACGATCGCTCTCTCGTGACAACTTTGGATCAACACCACCTAAGTCGGGAAATAACCAAGGCAGCTTGGCGATAAACAGGCCGAACGCGATGAGCGACAAAAAAACGCGGGCAAGGATTACGCCGCGAGTAACCGGGTTGCATTGTGAGAACAATAAGGCAAAAAGTACCGGGAAAACGAAGAGAAGCACCTGTCCGAAATCGAAGCCGCGAATTGCTGTCAATTGAGCAACAATCGCAAAGAGCGAAATCGTTGTTATTCCCCGTTTGACCATCGCCCTGTTCCGCATGCACCACTTGTCGAGGCATAACGCTTGCAATCACCCGGTTGGCGCGAGTGATTGTCCATGTGAAAACCGGATGTCCGCCAACTCCGGTGCATTGCATTGTTATGCATTGCTATCGTTTTCTTTCCGCGCGGATTGCATTGGTCAGATCGATGTCAGAATCCACGCAGCGAAGATTAAGCGCGCCAGATGTTTTGCACGGATCATAACCGTGCGATTCAATTGCGAAGGTGAGGATACGCTGAATTAGTCGATTTGTCACGACGATTTGGTCGCCGTTTGACGTTAGAACGTCGCTCCGCACAGGTTTCCATGACTCGTGGTAGGAGAGATTACAGGATATTGGTGGCCCGTTGCTGCCCTTTGGCCAAATCGTTATTGAAATATAGCCATCATTGCCCGAAGCACGCCAGTGATACTGAGTACCAGCTACGGTTATATTTCGAGTGCTCTTTGTGCTGCGTGCCATCGGACGACTGTACTCGAACTGAGAGAAGTACTTGCGATCGGATTGAAGTCAACGAAACGTTTGCGCTGGGACAGCTCGGAGGCAATCTTTGATGCATAACGTTTGCAATCACCCGGTTGGCGCGAGCGATGTCGTAAAGTGAAAACCGGCACCGTCGCCAACTCGGGTGCATTGCTTTTTTAGCATTTTTGTTTTACTGCGATTCACTCACGCGCAGTTGCGAGGCCCCTTTGTCAGACACCTGTTTCACGCGCAACATCGTCCGAGCTCAACGTTCATATGGTTG
>JBPOIW010000061.1:0-103773 GCA_052034165.1 Planctomycetota bacterium
TCCGAAAAGAGGACAGACCATTTCCGACCCCTGGAAAGCCGGGGATTTTATTCAATGCAGGGGATTATACGGGGTTGACAAGGGATTCCCTGTCTGATTATCAAACGCGTGAAATGGGCGTCAGAAATACGTAAACGTTAAAGACACGGGACTTACACGAGGTTGCTGGTCATGGTTTTGACTCTGGAAGCAGGCGAAGTCACAGAGAAAGACAGTTTTTCGGTCTTCGCCGGGATCGAACAATTTGATTCGGTTGTAAGTCCTCGCCTCCGTGGTGATGACGACGATGACTTCGCTGACGAAGGCTTCGCCGACGAAGAAGTGGAAGACGACGACGACGATGATGAATTCGACGACGAAGGTGAAGACGACTTCGACGACGATGAAGATTTCGAAGACGACGACTTCGATGACGACGAAGACGATGACTTCGATGACGATGATGAAGAAGAAGAGGAAGAAGAAGAGGCTGAAGAAGACTTCTAACAGTGCCCTTCTTCTCAGCCACTGGGCGCGATCGCTTTCCACAAAGCGACAGTCGTGCGGATCAGTGATTCAACTGTTTAACCCGATGCTGACGGCATGGCTGCCAATGTGCAAAGCCCCGCCGATGGTGTCGGGTTAAATTGCTTTGAGGACAGTGGGGCTTTTCGATGAGCCGTCTTTTTTTCTGACGTCATATTTCCAGGATTCTTATTCAGGACCCTGCGGACAATCAAAATTCGAAAGCCGGGAGAAAACGCGTGGACGGACTATGGGAAGAGATTCAGGAAGCCAAATCATGGCTGGCAGCTCGATGGAACAAAACTCCTCGCGTTGGCCTGATTCTTGGGACAGGTCTCGGTGGACTGGCAACTCGAATCCAAACCGACGCAGAGTTCCCTTATTCTGAAATCCCACACTTCCCAAGATCCACAGCTCCTTCACATGCAGGCAAATTGCTGTGCGGAACACTCGAGGGAATCCCGGTCATGGCGATGGAAGGTCGCTTTCACTACTACGAAGGCTATTCGCTGCGTCAGGTCACGTTTCCCATCCGAGTGATGAAAGCTCTCGGCGCAGACACATTGGTGCTGACCAGTGCTGTCGGCGGCATGAACCCTCAATACGCACTCGGTGACATCGTCATTCTCGACGACCACATCAACCTGATGCCCGATAATCCTCTTCGCGGCGTCAATGATGATCGGTTAGGCCCACGCTTTCCCGACATGAGCCAGCCCTATGACCGCAAACTGGTTGAAAAGGCGCGATTGATTGCCCTGAAACTTGGCATCTCCGCACACAAGGGCGTTCTGGCGGCCGTTCCTGGTCCCAACCTGGAGACACGGGCCGAGTATCGCATGCTCCGCACGATTGGCGCGGATATCGTCGGCATGTCGACCGTCCCGGAATGCATCACCGCAACACATGCAGGCCTGAAAACCGTGGCGTTTTCCATCGTCACCGACATGTGCCTGCCGGATGCTCTTGAGCCTGCCGACATCGACAAGATTGTGCGTGTCGCCGGGGAAGGCGGCAAACGGCTCGAACAAATTCTGCTCGAACTCTTTCGCCAACTCGACTGAAAAAGCGGCCCCCTTTTTTACCGCGACTTTCTGAGACAGAATGATGATTACAAAATCATGAGGGTTCCATCGCTAAAAAAAGATGCCCCCCAATGCCGCACGCCATCATTTTGTAAACATGATTTTGTCTTCTCGTTGATGGGGGTCTGAACACAGACCGCACCCAGGCCTGCCGCCTGATTCAGACTGGGCTACTCCGCGGGCGGTACCGGCGCTGGGACGAATTCCTGAGCGGGCTCGAGCTTAGCACTGCCGGAAGTCTCCAGCTCCTCAGCAACGACTTGTTCGAAGGAAAGTTCTGCTGGAGGTTCAGGAACTGCATTCTCTGGATTCGCAGGTGGCAGCTCTGCAGTTGCAGCTTCATGAGAAACCTGGTTCACCGTTTTCTGCTGACCCTCAATCTCTTTCGCGTCGGCCAACTGCTTCTCAAGCACGGCCGGATGCACGTAACTGTGGCGGTCGCCCATCGACAGTGGTTTGATTTGTCGGGCAACCTTCTTCTCAAACGGCGGGTTGATTCGATTTCCGGCCAGCGTCACACCATTGTAAACACTGCCTCGTGTCAATGGGCCGACACCCATGAACCACGAATCCTTGGCATCGCTTCGCGCGACCGCAGCTCCGGACTGCCAAACCGGAATTCCGGTGTCTCGGTGATAAGCAAACACCACAATCTTGGAAACACCCAACAGATTATTGCGCTTACCCACAGAGATCTCCGGAATCGCAGGAACGGCCGGGGCGCCGCTTAGCGCCGATGCGGCAACGCCTAACCCGTTGCTCGATGGAATTCCATAGGTGACTTCCATCGTGTCCGTTCCCAGAGCCCCCACGCGGGCCTCAAGAATATAGTCCGCATCCGTCCGATTGATTTCCATGCGGCAGCCAGTGGTCGTCAGCTTCTGACGCAACGCGCTTGCGATGTAGTCAGAACTCACGTAGATATTTGGACCTTTGTAGGTCTGCATGTACGTCGTGTCCAAGAACACTTTTCTGCCAGCCAACGGCGCCAGATCCAGTTGATCAATCGCGCGGTCAACGGAATCCGAGAGCACTAACTGCTCCGTTCCGGTTTTCTGCACAGCCGCTCCGCAACCTGCGACAAGCAACAGGAGGCCGATGGCTATAATTGATTGGGTGATCTTGACCTGACGCACGACGGAAATCCTGCCTCCACAAGTAGCAGCTATTACTTCGATTCGAGGGTCGGATGGGCATTCCTGCCTGCACCATTGCTGTCGGACATGAATGTCCAACCGGCGTTTTTCGTTGTCACAGAGCACCATGACTCTGCGAAACAAAGAGCACCGACCAAGTCCGTAGTTTACGGCAATCCGCCCGTGCCGGTCCCACCGGTCCCGGCAAAACCACGTCCCGACCAAGACTGAACTTCGCCGGGTTGCCCGCTTTCGGCAGTTTCTGCCACCGATCCCCAACTTCAACCAGCCCCCATGATCGACGCAGATCTCCTCACTTACAGCCCCAGAGGTGTACAAGCCCTCAAAACCGGCCCGACAGCAGACCCGTTCTCCAACCTCTGACTCTCAAACGCTTTAGAGCCGTTCTGCCCCCGCCGGACGCTTCGCGGGCAAGACTTCGCTTTCCGTAACTCATTGGTATCAATCCACTTGGAATGTTCATCTGGATTCGAGTTTCGACCGCGATAGGATCGTGGCATCTCGCTGACGCGAGTCGTCTGATCTGCCCAGAGGAGTACGACGGGCAGGTTTCCCTCCTGAACGGATGCCCGTTTCTGTTGAGCGGTCTCATTGAGATTTCTCGACGCTTACCAAGAGGTATTCAACGGATCTTTCCCGATTCGCCGAGCCTCCTTGTTCGCGGGTGATGCCATGACCAACCGAAGATCCCACCAAAGAACAACCACACGATCCAATCTCCGATCAGCGCGCCGTCAGAAAGCCGCTGGCGTTCGTCAGTCGGTCCGCCCGGCTTCCGCGCATCAGCACCGCGGCAATGGACTGGCGATTGGTCGCGCATTTGATGCTCCGGAACTGTGGCATGAGCCGCAGGTCTCAGACGACTCTTCAGCAGGTCGCGAATTGCAGGTTCTGGTTCAACCTGCGGGAGAAAGTTACGTGCATCCGGTGACGCCAGACGACGTGCGTGAACGAGTTCTCCAGTTGCCCGAACAGTATCAGGAAAAACTTCAAGTCGTGCAGTTCAGCCGCATGACTCGCAAGCGTCGACTCTTCCCTTGCTACGGACTTCAGTGGGGCAGCGCGGTTTATCTGTATCCGATTGAAGCGTCTCTGGAAGAACTTTACGTCCGAGCCCCTCGACCTGCTCAACGCATCGAAAGCGAAATGTACGGCGGCCGCTGGGTTCAGGATGGAAACCTGTGGCGTCTGATCTGGACAGAAAACACGATCCGGGATTTCTATCTCAACAACGTGCTGATCCACGAGATCGGTCACATCAACGACGACCGCAACACCAGTTTCAAGAAGCGTGAACAATACGCAGATTGGTTTGCCATCGAATACGGCTATCGAGCTTCCCGCAGAAAGCGGAATGCAACTCCGATTCGATAGTCCCCCATCATTTTGTAAACATCATTTTGTCCCTGCAACTCACGCGCACCACAGCACAGAGGCACCACCAGCACAGCATGATCCGCCGCGAAAACAAGCCGGCGCCTGCGGCTGGGCGGTAAACAATCTTTCTGCTTTCCTGGCCCGGCTCGCGCACTTCCTCGACATGTCCAGTTGATCTCATTAGTGTCGTGCGATGCCTACGACTTCCAGCTCTTAATTGCCTTTTCCAGCGCTTCGTCGATGGGGCTGAGCGGCAAGCCGGCAGCAATGGCCTTGGTGCTGTCAAGCACACAGTTGGAGCGGGGCGTTTTAGCAGCGAGCTTCATAAACTGATCGTCAGACTCAAAGAACTGAAAGTCCCGACTCGACAATCCATGCTTCTGAATCAATCGGACGACATCGCGAGTCGTCACGCTGCCGGGATTCGTCAGATTGTAGGTTCCGAATGGGATTCGCTGAGTCCAGCTGGCCACACAGGCATCGGCAAACTCGTCTAGTTGCGAAAGGCTGTTGGTGGCCAACAGCAATCGATCATAGCGCATCATCTTGCTGATGTAATTACGTTCGCTGTTGACGTTATTGAACGGTATCCTCAATCGCCAGATGAAACAGTTCTCCGCGCCGCTCAGCACCTCCTCCCCTAAGGCCTTGCAGCCTGAGTAGAAGCTGCAATTGTTCTGGCGGAAGGAAAAATTGGGAGCATCATTTTCCGTAAAGCCACTGCCGTCAGCTTTGGCCCCCGTGAAGATGCAACCGGAAGACACATGCCCCCAGGGTGTTTGAGTCACCTCGCAGGCCTCTCGAATCACGCCCGGCAGAACAGCGTTTCCGTCCAGGCATTCTGTGCGGTGAATCTCACAGGCGTCGACGTTGGGCTTCCCCGTATAGCCAGCCGCGTTGATCAGGAACTCCGGTCGCAGTTCACGCAACATCTTGACCAGAACGTTCGGATTGGAATAATCGGAAGACATTCTGGAGGCCACCGTAAACGGTAAGCCTCGCCCAGTCAGATTTTTCTGAATGGCACTTCCGACGTAGCCGTTACCTCCAAGAAGCAGAATCATTCGACACCAGCAGAAAGGACCGAATCAAAAAGGAAGATGGCCGCACACAGTCTTTCGTGTTCAGCCAATTTCGTCTGTCAGCCGATGAGCGTAACAGTTCGTTTTATGGGACGCGAGAAGTTATCCGAAAGCGTTGAACACTCAACAGCTGAAACAGGCCTGCTTAATCGTCAGAGCCGTAAGTTTCACCCTATTTGGCACATTCAGAAAACATCGCAATGGGAGCAATGGCTCAGATTTCGCTCAGTGTATTGTTCGCTAAGACAGATTTCTGATAACTCACTTTTGTTCTCCGACCTTTGCACGAACTTCAAATCTCAAATTTCAAATTGCGGGCTCAGAAAAGGGGTCAGGAACCAAACGCCTGCTTTTTAGCGTGCGATTCAACCAAGCACCAAGCACCTGTTTTTTCTGACCTGTTTTTTGACCAAACATCTGCTTCTTCAACCAAGCACTAGCCCCTAAAAATGCCCATTCTTGCCAAAGAACCCGATATGTTCCCTGAATCGCTTCTGGATGATCCAGCAGCGGGGATCGATGAATCGTGGTTTGCCATGTACACGCTGGCACGCCACGAAAAGGAGTTCATGCGAAAGCTTCGCCCCCTGCGAATTGCGCATTACGGGCCCATGGTCCAGCAGAGAAAGCGATCGCCTCAGGGACGCATTCGCACCAGCTACGTGCCACTGTTCACGGGGTATGTCTTTATTCGCGGCGACGAGGTCTCGCGGCACGAAGCAGTTTCCACTGGCTGCATCTCCCGGTGCCTGCCGGTCACAGAATCCGAGCAGCTGCTCGAAGATTTGAAGCGAATTCGCCTCATCATCGAACGGGGCAACGACGTTCAGCCCGAACCAAAACCGCTCATCGGCCGCGCGGCGATTGTGAAGACCGGCGCCATGGCTGGTCTCCGTGGCACTATCTCCAAAGTCCACTCCCAGCACCGCCTGACCGTCATCGTCAATTTTATGCAGCAAGGGGCCTCCATACTGGTCGACGAAGCGGACGTGGAATTGCTGTAAGGCAAACGCACGAGGATTAAGGAAGCAAAGTCGTGATCACGATCGGGTTGCAAGTTTGAAGGGGAACGACGCTCGCCGTCTGGCTCTTTCGCTGAGTTTGACCCTATCACCGGACAACTGGAGATCCTCTGCCTGAGGATTACCGTGGGACGCGAGCCGACGGCGTACTTCGGTTGCGATAAAGATCCCCGATGGCTAGCGACCATTCCGCTCTCGAAGTCCGCTGCCGCTGAACACCGGTGCGCACGAAGTATTCCTGCTCCTTCCTCGAACGGATCTGGCCAAAATCAAACCGTTTACAGAAGCAGCATATCGGCATCATGTTGATGCCCTCTGCTCCCCGCCAGCCACTCTCTTGCATCTCCATTTACGGCAGACATTTCAAAAACTACCACTGACGCCTTGACAAGGAGTCCGCACATAGAGGAATATAGCACATAGGGTGCCACTGAGTATCTCATCGAGGTGAATCATGAAGTCGCATGTAGCTGCCACTTTCCTCAGCCTTTTCATGGGCTCCTTCGCCCAGGCCGGGATTATGGTCAACAGCTCTGCCCCCTACACGCAGAATTTCGACACCCTGGCTCTTTCGGGCAGCAGTAGTGTGACACCGGCAGGTTGGGAGTTTCTGGAAATCGGAACTGCAAACAACACTCTCTATAACACGGGCACAGGAAGCGACAACACCGGAGATACCTACAGCTTTGGGGCAACTGGAGAAACTGACCGAGCATTCGGAGGTCTTCGAAGCGGCAGCCTGATTCCGACAATTGGAGCCTCGTTCACTAACGGAGCTGCAACTTCGATTCAATCTCTGCAGATTAGCTATGAAGGAGAACAATGGCGACTCGGAGCCGCAGGAAGAACTGATCGGCTTGATTTTCAATACAGCGTCAATGCCACCTCGCTCAACACCGGCGCGTGGCTGGATTTTAACACATTGGATTTTGTATCCCCTTTTACAACGACGACCGGTGCACTCAATGGGAACCTTTCGGCTAATCGAACACCGCTTGTCGGCTCAATCAATGATCTCAATCTTGGCGTCGGGCAAACTCTGTGGATTCGCTGGAATGACTTCGACGCAACTGGCTCCGATGATGGCCTCGGCATTGACAACTTCTCGCTGACGGCCCAGTTCGCCGCCGTCCCGGAACCCTCATCCGTCGCCTTTATTATCGCCGGTGGCCTGTGCACCGCCATCTATCAAAAACGCCGGCAACCTCGGGACCGAAAATAACCTACTGGCGAACTGCTGGTTCATGCACTGATCTGCCTTCAGTCTACCGCCCAGCGCCACGATTTCTCCCCGCGGTTTACAACTGCAGGCTCACTCGCCCCTGTCGTTCAAAAGTTGACTAACTGGACAACGCCATGTTGCCCCCTCGACCCAGCTTTTCTTCGTATCTTGTGTGGAGTCACATAGCAGAATTATCGCAAAACATTGGGGCAGAGGGCCGGGGTGAGGGGGCGGTTTTTGAACGCTGCAATCTTCGAAAGCCTCCCTCCTCCGGCCTACTGGCCACCTTCTCCCACGATGCCTACCTGCTTTGTTCAACCAAGCACCAGCTTTTACCCGCATCCTGTGTCGTCAAACAGATCATGACGCTCCGGATTCTGTCCGGGATCCCTGAATTCCGCGCATAAAAAAGCCCGACGGAAATTCCCCGTCGAGCCCTCAAAGTTCAATCACCCACCCGGTTACGGGCAGATTGTGCATTTCGTAGTGCCGACTTCAGTCGGTAATATCGATCAAGCGTCCAATCCCATGCCGGCTAAAGCAAGCACTACAACACAATTCCCCCTGCCTACCGCCTATTGCCTATTGCCCACCACCTATTTCCCACTTGCGACTCAACCAAGCACCAAGCACCAAGCACCAAGCACCTGCTTTTTCGACCAAGCACCGGCTTTTACCCGCAGCCCGTGTCGTCAAACAGATCATGACGATCCGGATTCTATCCGGGATCCCTGAATTCCGCGTATAAAAAAGCCCGACGGAAATTCCCCGCCGAGCCCTCAATGTGCCATCGCCCGCGCGTTACGGGCAGATCCTCTATTTTGTAGTGCCGACTTCAGTCGGCAGTGCTGATCAAGCTTCCAATCGAATGCCAGCTGAAGCCCGCACTACAGGTTCAACAGCAGAACAGCCACCCTTCGATTTGACCAAGCACTAAGGACCAAGCACTTGCGATTCAACCTGCTTTTTCAGCCAAGCACCAAGCACCTGCGATTCGCCCCTGTGTCTTAACCAAGCACCTGCGACTCGACCAAGCACCAAGCACCTGCTTTCTCCACCTGCGATTTGACCTGCTTTTTCAACCAAGCACGTTTCTTACTGAACCCTCTTTCGGAACTGCTCCGGAAAATCAGCTCGATGGCGATCGATCAGTAAACCACCAATCACGATCACATCCATATCAGTCCGCAGGAAACAACTGATCGCCTCAGCCGGAGTTCTGACAATCGGCTCGTTCTCGTTCAAGGATGTATTCAACACAATCGGCACGCCAGTCTTTTCAAAGAACCGACTGATCAGGCGATGATACAGAGGATTGGTTTTCTTCGACACCGTCTGCAAACGACCGCTGCCGTCCACATGAGTCACCGCAGGAATGACCGAGTGCTTCTCTTTGCGGATCGGAAACACTTTCTCCATGTACGGAGTTGCTTCGTCAATCTCGAACCACTCACCAACCTGTTCTTCCAGTATGCTGGGTGCAAACGGTCGAAACTTTTCGCGAAACTTGATCCGGAGATTGATGATATCCCGCATGTCGGTACGACGAGGATCCGCGAGCAGCGTGCGATTCCCAAGTGCACGAGCTCCAAACTCCATGGCCCCCTGAAACCATCCCACAACATTGCCGTTGATCATCAGATCGGAGATTCGATCCACCAGAGCTGCCTCGTCCAGCAATTCATATGGCACGCCCGCTGCATTCGCGGCTGCAATCGCCTCGTCGGTTGTTGAAGAACAGCCCCAATAGGCATGATCCTGTACAAAAGTCCGCGGCTTCTTCAGCAGATGATTCCAGACATAGAAGGCCGCTCCAAACGATGTGCCGTTGTCTGCCGCTCCGGCCGGGATGTAGACATTTTTGAACGGCGTTTGAGTCGTAATCTTTCCATTGGCCACGGAATTCATTGCCACACCGCCTGTCATACAGACGTTCTCTGAGCGAGTCTTCTTATGCAGACGATTCAGCAGGTGCATAATGATCTCTTCCGTGACAATCTGCAGAGATTTGGCGATGTTGTCGTGTCGCGAAGTCATCGGCTCCTTCCGGTCGCGAACCGGACCCAATTCATCGATCAACTTCTGACTGTAGAACGGCTCAATGATGGGAGCCCCATCGTTCCAGGCCATTCGCACGCCTTTTTTGTGATGCGTGAAGTAGTCCAGATTTAACTCAAACGTGTCTCCCTTCGGTCGGATCATTTTCCGAAAGAAGTCCGCAAACTCCGGCTCGCCATAAGGAGCCAGCCCCATGACTTTGTATTCATCACCGTAGTAAGGAAATCCCAGGTACATCGTGATCGAGGTATACAGGAACCCGATCGAATGCGGGAAGTAGACGCGATCAAACTCGGCCCAGTCATTTCCTTTGGCATGAGCCGTCAAAGTACTCGTGAAGTCACCCATTCCGTCGACCGACAGGACTGCGGCTTCTTCAAACGGTGAGATCAGAAAACCAGCGGCGACGTGCGTCTGATGATGTTCGATTCGGTGGAACTGAGCCTTTACCTGGCTGCGGTCGACACCAACAGCCTGAGCAAACTGGTCTTCGAGGCCCAGCGTTTTGCCTTGGCGTTTGAGTCGATCCAGAATCGCCGATGCAGACGGCCAATGAGTCGCCACGAAGCCGAGGCGTTTGAGCACATTGGCTTTGGGATTGAATGAGATGGCCACGTGGTCAACATCGGCCGCCGTCAGCCCCGCCTGTTTCAGACACCACCGAATGGACTCGGCTGGAAAACCGGCCCAATGCTTGATGCGATTGAATCGTTCTTCTTCGACCGCTGCGATGAGCTGTCCATCAACGACAAGTGACGCCGAAGCGTCACCGTGAAATGCATTAATACCAATGATGTTCATAATATTTTCAATAGTCGGTAATGGGCGTTTGGGGTTGGGCGGTGGGCCACTGATGTTCCGTACATGGTTTCTTGAGCGTGGCTCTCAGTCCAAGGTGTACTTCGTTTAACGGCAAGCCGCAGGCGACGGAGATTGGTAACAGCGACAAGTGACGAGAAACGAGTTCTCGAGTCGATGTCGTTCAGGGGCAGTCAACGAATAGGGGAGTTGCTCGGATCCTCACGTTTGAAAGAAACCTTTGCAATTCGGCCCAACGGGCTCTGACAAGTCAGCCTGAGGCAACGCCTCAGGAAAAATCGCCCACACAAATAATTTGCCCGGAAAGGCAACGCTGTGAAGCATTTTGAAGCGGAACGGCGCGAGCCGTCCGGTGAGTTGATGCCGCAGACTCACCGGAGGGCTTGCGCCCTGCCGCTATAAAGACCACGTTTCGAAGGGCAAAAATGCTTCACAGCGTTGCCTGAAAGGGCAACACAAAACAGACTTGTGGAACCCATTCAGGGTTCACGATGGGACGGGACGCTGACCTGGGGCGGCGTTCATCCACGGTCGTGGATTCTCTTGCCCGAGGCTGATATGTGCGTGCCTTTCAGGCTCAACCGCAAATGCGGCGACGTCGGCTAACTGCAACGAGCTTTACACACAATTGAGAACGCGCACTTCATTTCGCGCAGAGCTCATTTTTTTGCGAATGCAGCCCACTGCCCACTGCCCACCGCCTACTCCGCCCTGCGAAGCTTCCGATCCAGAAGTTCCATTGACAGCAGAAGTTCGGCATAAGCACGCTGCAGCGTATAGAACAACCCGGGCCATCCATCCAGGATCAGTCGTTTCCAGAACAAGCAATAAACGACGGTCAAAACGGGGGCGAGGACGATCTTCAATCGCAGTCGATCCTTCCAGCCAAGTTGAGTCTTGTCCGTGCTGAGCAGTTTCTCTGCTTCCAAAACGGCATACTTTGACTGAGAAGTGAGCCAGCGGGAAAGCGGCTTGCGATCGTCATGATCAATCACAGACTTGAGAGAACCGAGTTTTGCGTCGCGAACATCGAGCAGTTGAGTGTGCCCGTCGGCAACATATCGCAGCTTGTCTTTGCGGAACAGGCAAACACGTGGCGGATAGAGAGTTCCTCGCAGGGGTTGGCCGTTGATCAGATATCGAAACGTCGCATAGTACCCGTCGACATCGTCTGAAAGGGATGCAATCTCTTGTGGCAGCGAGGCAGGACACACATAGTCGGCGTCAAGGCAGAGAACCCACGAGGTCGTGACTTGATCCAGTCCGAAGTTCCATTGGTCTGTATGATTGTCGAACTTGCGAGAAGCGACGTGTGCGTTTGAACTTTTCTGACAGATTGAAAATGTTTGGTCGTCGCTTTCTGAGTCAACGACCACCACACCTGCCGCCCAGGAAACACCGTCCAAACACCTTTGAATGTTTGGCCCTTCGTTTCGAGTCAGAACAACAACGGTTACTTCTGCCAGATTCATCTCGTAACCATTGACGTTTCAGGGCCGGGTGGCCACAGAAATCATACTCTTTGCCAGCAGCGGAACTCTCCCCGCAAACTCAAACTTCACAACCCGAAACGCCAGTGAGGGATTAGATTTGTCGCGTTTTTCAACAACAATCCTCGCTGACACTTCGGGTTAGGACCAAATTAACAGCCTGCTAAAGCGAACTCGTCGCCAGCACTGACTTATAAAAGTCCGTCATTTTCTCTGCCACGCCAGTCCAGCCAAACGCTTCGTGAGCCCATCCGCTGGCAGACTTGCCCATCGCTTTGCGATCTTCATCAGCCATGGTTGTGGCTTTGCCAATCGCCGTTGCGAGTGCTGCAATCTCATGAGGGACATGCCAGCCAATCCGGCGTAAAGGTAGTTCCGCCCACGGCGTTCCATGGGTCGCAATCACAGGCAAGCCGGCAGCCAGAGCCTCAGCGACTACGATTCCAAAATTCTCGCTATAAGATGGCAGAACAAACACATCCGCATTTCCGTACCATTCCCACTTTTGTTGATCGTTTAGGTTGCCCGGAAAGCTCACTTGCGAGCGAATACCCAGTGTCTCCGCCAAGTGCTCAACTTCCCTTTGATGACCGTTCTCATCTGGGCCAGCGAGTACCAATTGCCAGCCGTTCGGTGAGGCATCCTTCCACGCCTTCAGTAATGACAGCAAGCCCTTCTTGGGATGAATTCTCGAGAGAAACAGCATCACTCGCGGTCGATCATCAACACGTTGGCTGCGATCTATTGAGAAGGCAGGAAACGTCACACCGTTGGGAATGACCGCAATTGGCTGCTTGAGTCCGAGAGCCCGAATTTCATCGGCCTCCTGCTGACTTGTTGCGTGAAACGCATCGGCGGAAAGCAGGTCACGGTGCTGATACATCCACCACGCCAACTTCTTCTTCCATCGTCCATGATTTAATGCCCAGGCACCCAGCATTCCTCGAGGGCTCACAATTCGCTTAACGCCTGCCTCGCGACAAAACTTTGCGACCGCGTGATTGGTTGGCAACCATACAGCATGATCATGGACCAAACACCGGGAATTATTAGCCGAAGTCAGTGAAGCGAGATGCTGACGAAATCCCTTCCCAACGCCAAGTTGCCGATACAGGCGTGATTCCCGAACCGTATGCACGCGAGAAAGGTCGACAGGAAAATTACATAGCACGGCGGGATTCGCGGGGACACCTGTGACTAAGTGCCAATCAACGCCGGCGGACCCCAACGCACCGCACAGTGCCGGAACACTTCGCGAAGTGCCGCCATGATCAAGACGCGTCGCTGCGATCGTATGAACTACTGGCAAACTATCATCTCGCAGAATTTTGACACGAACCGAGCTAAAGTACGGCAACAATCTGTGGTATCAGCCCACTAAGAACGCGCTACGATGACAGTTAGTGTCCATGAACAATCCCGTTCGATGAACGCTGATCCACAAACCATCTTCGTTTTCCGGCTCTATTGGTCAACAAATCATCGACAAACCTGATTCGAGCGGTCCCGAGGGGTGCATAGACTTGTGCCAACCGAGTGCGGATACGGCGTTCCACTGCAGCGTCCACCGCAGGCGGGCCGGCCAACAGAATCTCGATTCCATCATTCGTCAGCAGCATCTGAATGCTATGAACTGTTTTCTCCTGATGAATACAATGAAAGATGGCCACACTATGAATTGACGTCCCATCAGCGAAGTGGATCATGTCATTTTGACGTCCACCAAGCGTCGCAAACTGTGTCACGTGACGATGGGAAAGACGCGTGACACCAAGAATTGCATCACCGGTTTCGTAGCGAAACCAAGGCGTGTATCGAGGGTACAGAGTAGTCAGAACGGCAGACCCTGATTGCGACGAAACACTGTTTTCGTCAAGGCACTCCAAGTACACAATGTCTGAATACACCCCAAAGGGCTCGAGACCCTTTTTGAACGCAACTTGACCAAAATCAGCACCTCCATATTCCTGCACAACTGGGCACCCAAAATGGTCTTCAATCAAAGAATGAGTATCAGGTTTCGGCATTGGCTCCGCTGTCGCGAGTACAAATCGAATACTCAACTTCCGAAACTGCTCTCGAAACTCTGCTGTATGACGCGTGAAAAGATCCAGAGCGGATGCGTAGCCAATAATCCCAAGTGGTCGATGTCTGATCAGTTCGGTTGCATATTTCTCACAAGACGCGGCACTCAAGTTGTACGCATCGACCCGAGAATACCCAAGAACAGAATCAGCGAGCTTGCGTTTCAGGTGGTTTAGTTTTCCTCTCCAACCCGTGCCAAGTAGATGCGAATGGCCCCAAATGAGAAACACGTGCGAATCCAGCGAATATCCGAAGTCCAGCCATGCGGCCAATTTGACGATTCGCATTAGGTCACGACAACTTTGGTTCATCCCGATTTTCAAAGGCGTACCAGTCGAGCCGGCTGTTGACGTATAACCGTTCGGCGGTCCAGAACGCCTTACGAACTCAGCTGATCGGTCCTGCACTATTTGCCGTGTTAAAACAGGGATTGCCTGAAAGTCGTCCCAACTGCTTATCACTCTGGGCGCTTCCCGGTTGGCAACCAGATTCGAGTAGTAGGGAACGTCGACAATCGCATCAGCCCAATTCTTCCGGACCATCTCTAGCTGCCACGCCGACCAGTCATGATCTTGTTTGGCAATAAGCTCCTTCTGCCTCGCTTGCGCGAGTTGAAAATCTTTTCGAATCTTTGGGCTCAACAGCAGTCGTAGAGGCGTCATAGTCTGCAAGTTCAGCTGTGTAAGGGCGTTGGTGAGTCGAGTATTTCGAGAAAGTAATTGTGCCATCTGGTCGCCCATGCCTCGGCGGAATAGGCTTCTGCCATTTGTTGGCTTCGCAGCCCCATCATCGGTAACTCAGACTCATGTTCGTGGACCCAAATCATGGCACGTACGAAACCTTCGACGTCGTCTGGAGCGACAACGAGTCCGTTGTAATACGGACGAACCAAATCAGCGCCAGCACCACACGCTGAACTGCATAGCAGTGGCAAGCCGCTGGAGGCGGCCTCAGCAAGGACCACACCCCAAGGTTCGAAGCGACTGGGCAGAACAAACGCACCATGATGCTCGAAAACGGCTGGCAGGTCCTTCGGCTGCGTAAAACCACGGTCGATCACGCCCTCAACGCCGCTCAGTAGATTGGCATCCTCCCCGGATCCACAGCAAGTCAAACCCCACGGATTCGAAACCCTCGACCGATAGGCGGTGTAGGCCCTCAAAAGTGTCGCAAGATTCTTTTGAGGCACATACCGTCCTGTGAAGAGAAACCGCCGTGGCCAACTTCCTTCGGCTCCAGCACGCTTCGCAGCAACTTGATTGAAGAGCGCGTGGTCAAAGCCGTAGTACCCACTACGAATCTTCCGATCCGGTACCCCAATGCGGTGCGCATACTCGCGACTTTTCTCGCCTGTCGCGACGACAAGATTCAAACGCTTGACCAGTCCAGCAAGTCGGAACCTTGCCAGTCTTTGTGACATCGTGCCTCTCCACGGAGAATCCATGCCGACAACGACGCGCGTGTTTTTCAGTTCGCTGGATTTTGCAAGGCGCGTGTACGGACGAAACACCCACCCGCAAAGCACCAGAACATCTGGCTTTTTGTCAGCGACTGTCTTTTGCAACCATTGATCCACGTCTGGGCGATCTGAATGAAACATTTCATTGGAAATGCCATTCAGCAGCGCAGGCTCGGAAAGGAAGGGGTTCGTTTTGCCCCATAACTGCTCGGGATGCACGACATGCAAACGAATGCCAGGCCGCGATGCTAAAGCGTGCCAACAGGCAGCCATATAGCCAGACACCTCAGCCCAGCAAAACATGACGCTTGCCGATCGCTTTGCAGGAAGTACCGCCCCAGAACTATTTGGATTTGACACTGAATCCAAAGCGACTTCAGACATCTCGATTACTTAATTCCGAACGGTGATAACACGTGACAACCCGCTTCTTGTAGGCCCGATTTGTAATGAATTTGATGATGAGTCTTGTATAGATTGGTTAAGGCGAAATCATTCACGTGAGTAACGACGTGGGAGTATCCAGAAATTGCTGGGCCCAAAGTTCAAGAGCCACAGAGATCCAAAGCGTCTCTGCCATTCCGCTAGGCATTTGAGGTAGCTCCTTCCACCAACGGCGGACAACCTCAGCGTTGACTAAGCCACGCCGACGCATACCGGGCAACAGCCGGTCTTCCATCAACGTTTCGAACCGCTTGTCGGCGAAATACTGCTCGAGAGGAAGGCTGAATCCAGACTTTCGACGATATACAAAACCGTCGTCAAACTTTTGCCGAGCCAAATTCTTGAGAATCACTTTGGTGCAGCGCATGCGGCTGTCACGAATGGAAATCGACTGGCCAACCAACATACGGGCGGGCAATGATCTTGCGAATCCCACAAGGTTAAGATCGAGAAATGGGACCCGGTTTTCAAGCGAGTGCGCCATGGTCATCTTGTCTTGACGCACCAGGAGATCAACCATATGCGTCTGCATTTCGTACTTCAGACAATTACTCAAGTGACTTCCGTGTCCTTCGGAAAAGATCTCTCGCCGACCAGCCATGACCTTTTCGAAATTAATGTCAGGGCGAATCTGTGCCAGTTGCTCCGGACGTTGCCATAGCGAGGCGCAAATGAAACTATCCATATCATTGCCACCAAACTGACGATCCAGCCTCGCTCCAATTTTCGGCATCATTCGGATCAAGGGCAACCACGGTGAAACTTTACGACGCATACTCGCATAATAGAAGCGAGGGTAACCCCCGAACACCTCGTCCGCTCCCTCGCCACTTAGAAGGACAGTCACAAGACTACGGGACTTCTTTGCCAACAGCCAAATCCCGAGAGAATTGGGATGATTCAGGGGCTGGTCCAAGTGCCAGCTCGCTTTGTCGAGTGTGTCGAAAAAGAACTCGTCGGTGAACATATACCTGTGGCTATCCGCCACAGCGGCATTTGCAGCCTGTGTCATCCAATACTCTTCCGAGTACTTTGGATCGTCAAAGACGACCGAGAACGTCTGCATATCGGCTCGAAAATGCGATCTGGCAAACAAGCTCACCAGAGACGAATCAATTCCGCCGGAGAGCTGGCAACCCACAGGGACATCACTAATCAGCTGGGATTTTACAGATCGAGCAAACAACTCCGATAGTCGATCCAGAGCCTCAGCATTGGACAACTGAGAATTCTCGTTCCCTTCCGGTATCTCCCAAAATCGCCGTCCAGTTGCTCCATCGGAAGTGATAGTAAGACTATGCCCAGGGCGAAGTTGCTTGACCCCCTTCAAAAGATAGTTCTCGCCAGAAACGTAACGGAACGCCAGATACTCATCCAGAAACTCTGTATCGATTTCCGCCCTAAACGCGGGATGCGCGAGGAATGCCTTGGCTTCGGACGCAAAAAGAATTGTTGAGCCAAGTCGTGTCCAGTAGAAAGGCTTGATTCCCAGGTGATCTCGAGCAATATGGATTGTCTGCTGACGCAAATCGACAATCACGATCGCAAACATACCGTTCAGGCGAGACAGCATGCCATCGAGGCCATACCTCTGGTATAGGTAGAGTACTACCTCCGTGTCTGTACTACTCCGGAACCGGAAGCCACTGTTTTCCAGTTCCGCTCGGTAGCAATCCGCGTTGTATACTTCACCATTAAACGCCAGCACGATATCTGCTTCAGCGTTGAGCATCGGCTGATGCCCATGCTCAGAAAGATCGAGAATGCTTAGCCGGTTAAACCCAATTGCGCCCTCGTAGACAGCGTCCCCGGAGTCACCTGCGACGTTGAGCTCCATTGACGTCGCCGTTCGCAGCGAGAATAGCCGCATCCCCTGGTCGTCAGGCCCGCGGTGTCGCTGAACATCGACCATTCCCTGCAGGAACTTCGGATTCGCACGCTCCCCGTTCAGATTGATGAAGCCAGCGATTCCGCACATAGGCGACTTCGAATTTCTTGCTAGAATACAGTCCCGCACTCAACCGGCACGGTAGGCGAGTGGAAAAATCAGCGGTGGAAAACACCAGTAGACGACTTTTTTGCTCTTACGTTCAAAAATTCCACTGAAAACGTAACCAGCACAATCCAGCCCAAAAGCACATAACTCATTAGCACTAACTCGATCGCTGATCTCATTCCGGCAAACAAAGCGAGCAGCCCGGCACTGAAAATCACCAGCGAGCCCGGCGACTTGCTGAATTCCAAGACTGATGCGAGCGTCCTGGCAAGCTTCCCGTACAGCATGCCGCCAACAAAACATCCGACGTAGCCAAATGAAAGATAAAACTCACCCACTACCGACATCGACAATGATACTCCACGCAACCCAAGGTAAGCTGGCAGGTTAAAACCTGGATCCAAGGGCTTACCCGGCCAAAAGACGCGAGGGACTGGCCGAACTGCAACCCATAACGCCCATCGCCAGGTAGTGTGAGGATGATGCTCTGGAACAATCCCCGTCAACTGCGCGAGACGAAGAAAATTATCATCTACATGTAGCGTCGTTCGCTCCGCCATGCTCACTGTCGAATCTCCAGACCAGATTTTCCCAATGCCAACATTGCGATAGATTAATATGACCTGCATCACAAATAACAATGAAACCAGCAATGCAAGCACGGTAGCTAAGTGGCGCCACTGGGGCTTCTGGCGAGACAGGAACCACGCACACGCTGCGGCACCGCACATGACCCCTATGATTCGTCGACCGCCACCAGTCGATAACAGCGCCATGATGATGATCGCGAATGCCACTGTGATCAGTACCCGAGGACTCAGCCAGCCATCACGTCCTGCGATTAAAACCACTAGTGTCGGTAATATGTAGCCGAAGTAAGAAAGGTGATCCACGAACGCGTCCCAACCGCCTTCATTGCCGCGTCCCCAAGGCACGGACCAGCGGCCACTATCAAAAGCCGATAACATCGTAAAAATATTGAAGTTGCAGGGAATTGCAAAACGAGCGAACGAAAAAGAGAATGCCACGCATGCAATCACAAACAATCCCGTACCCGTCAAGTCTACAGTTGCAGCTTTCCACACCTTCGCAGGCACTCGAATTGGCCGGGATAGACTGGCCAGCCAAACACCGCTAGAGAATAAGGATATGGCTATGAACGCAAGGATGATCTCGGATCGTTCAACGAATTTCAAATCGTAAGATCCCTGAATGGGGTCAAGCAAGAGCCAATAGACTGGACTTGCTGCGACAACAGAAACCGGATGAAATAACGAGGCCGGGGAACGAATGACGGAACCCAGCAGTGGGAAAATCATCCCCACAGCCAAGACCATAGACGAGATCTGAATCGCACCTGCCGGTTCAACATCGGAGGGAAGGAGGGCAATTGCGGCGACAAGGCTGATCATTATGGCGGCCAACCCAACGCCGGGCATGGCGGACCATTGAATTGCGGGAGGATTTCGCTTCAACATGTTTTGTGCGAATCTGATTGCAGCAGAGTTGAAAACATCGCGGCCGCACGTTTCCTAAAGTTTGCTGGAGTGAATTCCATTGCCCACGCTCTCGCAATTTCCCCATGCAATTGTAGAAGATCTCTGTCGGCTTGGTACAACGCGAGTCGTTCCGCAATAGCGAAAGACGAATGCGATGGCACTTTCCAAGCGTCTATTGGCACAGGCACCCCCGTCATTGTTGTGACAATCACAGGCAGACCGCAGGCCATTGCCTCAAGGGCCACAAAGCCAAAGGAATCCCCAAGACTGGGAAGCACCAACACATCATGGGCATGAAAGAACTCAGCCAGCTTGCTGCGCGGAACCCATGGAGTTTCAGTGTAGTTTGACATTCTGGCACCGGCCCAGTCCCGAATCTCCTGATCGACACCTCCACAAAGCGTCAGCACACAACTTGACCCAAGGGAATCCACTGCGTCCATCAGATAAGGTACGCCTTTCGCCAGGGAGGAACGCCCTGCGTACAAAACGCGAAGAGGTTTGCTCCTATTGAGTACGGCGAATTTTTCTGGAATCGCAAGAAAGCAGTCATCGACCCAAAGACTGTTAACAAACAATCGGGACTTCTCCACCCCAGACTTACCCAACGCTGTTCGCGCCAAGTCCGAGCAGACAAAGACCAAATCTGCGAGATTCAGCTCTTCATGCCGTCTCCGAGCCATTCCGTCGCAACTCTTTGATCGCTCGACAGGTATGCCTAGTTCTGACCCTGCCAGCAATCGGTTCTCCTCAAGCATGTCAGAAGGAATCCCAGGACAATCCAGAACACACTTCATCCCTGATTTCCGGGCGGCACGAAATACTTCAAGAGAGCATGTCTCTGCACCTACGAAGATTCTGGCTGAATGACGACCAAGTCGTTGCGCGACAGATTTTGCGAACATCGTATTTGATGAAAGATAAGTCTCCTGAGCGCCTCGCCCTAGGGAACGCTGGATATTTCGGCTAAGAATTGGCCACGGAATTTCATGCAACCGTTCGAATGGCAATGCATCAAGGCCCAACGGACTGAACATCGCTCCGCCGGCCCATCGGGATGGAAAACTTCCCCACTTGCCAGGGCGATCCACCATGGAGCAGTAAAACGCTTCCAGCTCGCCGATCTCGTGTGCAGCCAGTGCGAGCTGGAACATTTGATGAACGGCAATGTAGCCCAAAACAATCCCATGTGATTTCAAATTAACCCCTACTTGGTGGATGCACATTACACCAGCATAGTCGTTAGTATTTTCAATACTCAATCAGAAACGAATCACGAAGACGCGGCACGATGCTGCGTGACCCCAATTGTCTTTTGCGAATCGAGATAGACACTATCCGCCACAAACTTCAGGGGCGGCAGATAGCCTGCGACGCCGGTCAGAGCTTGCGACGCTCGTAATACGGCCCTCCGCATCGGTGGCATCATGTGTGCGTCGGAAGCTTGCCATCCGATGCCGAAAAAGCAGTCAACGGAGACCGTTGTCGGACCAATGGCACGACTGAAAGTGCGTTGTAATTCCGACACTTTCCAATATCGCACTTCAAACCCCTGAGTATCCCGAAATCTGCGGCGAGCTTGGTTGTACAGACAACGAATTCCGTACCGTGTTGGCATCTGCACAAGTGAGTTTCCACCCTCGGCCAAAACACGTCCGATCTCATCAAAGCATTGTCTTGCGTGCTCACAGCTCAAGTGTTGAAGGACGCTATAGGAATAGGCCTGATCAAATATTCCACTCTGAAATGGCAAATATCGGGCGTCACCGACGACGAATTCGGCCTCAACGTTAAGATCCCTGGCGACTCGTCGCGCGGCCATCACGGCGCCAAGCGATGGGTCCAACCCGACCGGCTTGTAGCCTTTTCGGGCCGCTGCCACTGACCAGCGACCCCAACTGCAGCCAATGTCGAGCAGGTTTCTGCCATTGCCTTCAGGCAAACGAATTTCAGGAATCGGGTATTCATTAAGAGTTCCAATGAGATGTTTATACGCGATCCCATTCGTGGCCCCGACGAGGTAGGCGGCGACGGGATCAATTACTGACCCACGGTTGGCTAATTCCTGAATACCCGCTTTTTCTTCTTCCGACAGCAAAACCGTGTCGAGATACAACGGACCGTCGGCAATCGTCGCGGTTCGGGCAAGTGAAATTGGAGGCAGCGCATGTGATGCACCCTCCGTGAGCATGATGGGGATGCCATCAATGACCGGGTAAAAATGTCCATGCGGACACGTCAATCCAGTTCCAGGAGACGCCACCTGCGATAGAGAACATTTATCGACGGGACATACCAGCTTGTTCAGCAACGAAGCCTTAAGTTCCATTGCGACTCCCGGGACGATTCCACAAAAAAAATGCGACAATCTCCACGTCGCTGTCTACCCTGAAGAAAGTGAGAATCATGTCCCTTTTTCAACCGTCGTTAACAGATGGCCGCCAATTCTTTGATGCAGGAACTCACTTTCGCAGAGTCGGAACACAACGCACCCCGCAGTTACAGAACAGCAAACGCACAAAAAGTGCTGCATACTTTAAGAATGTCCGTGTGCGCAGTCACTTAAGACCGTCGCGCTCCTCAAAACAACGAGCGAGAAATGCGTAATGTACAGGCTATACGATTGAACGCCCAACCATTCTCACGAGGCTGGCTGGCTAGCCAGTTTGTAGGCCCAGACCAGAGGAGCCCGCGACCGTGGCCAACGATCACATAGACAGCCAGTAGTCCACGGAGTGAATCAAGCCCTCTCAAATTGATTCCGGCAGTATTCATGCGGACTTCGGATGCCGCCGGAGCTGAAGATAGGAACGCACCGAAGACAACGGTACAACCTTACGGAATTTTCGATGTTGCCAGAGATGGCGTGGAATCAAGGTCAGGCCCCGAAGTATACCGGCAGAACGTCCATTCCGAAGGAGCCACTGCAGTCGATTCAGCAATTGGGCGAGACCATAAGGCCAAAGGCTTAAGGGATATCGCAAAAAAACGAGCAACGCGATATTTGCCAAACTCATTGCGGTCACCCTCGGATCAGAATGCCGAACCAAATCGGTATCGTGGAACACGCGCAGCCATTTCGAATACAAAACTCTTCCACCAACGGCATGCAACCTAAGCCCCAAGTCGACTTCTTCCATTCCATAAGCAACCGGCAATGGGACATATCCAGAAGTCTTCGAAAAATGATCACGGCGATAGGCAGAGGCACCTCCGCAAAAATCAGCGGTCCACAAATCCACGCGTTTAGCGGGAGTTAACGTCTCTCCCTGATGAAACACCTGCGCATTAATCACTGAAGCATCTGGATGCTCTTGAAATAGAGTGTTCAGCCGCTTGAAGAAATCGCCATCGATCGGACGCGAATCGTCATCAAAACTTGCTACTATATCGTTATTGGCAAACTCGATCATTTTGTTTCGACCGCCACCTGGCCCGATATTTGTTTCGGTGACCATCACATGCACGTTCGGAAACATCTGACGGATTCGAGCCGCGTTCTGGACTTGACCTCCATCAAAATGTACCACTATCTGACTGGGGGCTGGCCGACAGGCCTCCAGGCACTGAAGTGTATCTATTGTCTCATCCATGCGTTGAAATGCTGCAACCATCGCAGAGATAGGCAAAACATCGGAAAGCGGGCTTTCGACTTCGAGACTCACAATAATGGCTTCAATTCAATGCGGTATCTGAATAATGGTACTACTTTAGAGACCGAGTATCCAAACTTACGTCGAGTCAAATCTAAAGAGCGTCAAATGACTGCATACCCCGTTAGATCAATGAACTGTTTTATGTCCCTGACGGCAATGAGATTGTCGTATTGTGGTGGATCAAACGCAGTATCCACTCTCGTAACGCTTTCAGTATCGACATGGCGTAACAAAGTGAATCCTGCAATAGCGATCATCTCAAGAAGTTCTTTTGTCGTGTAGCCAAACCATCCAAAATGAGTCGCACAGACTTCGAAATAGATGCACTCGGTTCGTCCTATGACTTCCGGGCCGCCCTCAAATACGAATTTTTCAAACCCTTCCACATCCACCTTCAGCAAAGCGATTGCGGGCGATCGCGGCACAAGATCATCCAGCCGGGCGACCTTGACTTCCAAGTCCCCGCCACCGACTCGATTCATGTCATCACGACGGTCATCGGAAAAGCGAACCACACCCGCTTCGGCTCCGACAGCTGAATGGATCAATGTTACATTCTCAGCTTGGTTAATTTTGATGTTCTCTGTCAGAAACTCGAACGTCCGTGGATGAGCTTCAATCCCGGTCACGTTACCCTGATTGCCCACAATCAAGGACTCAACCAAGACGGTATCGCCTATGTTCGCCCCTACGTCAATCACCGTGTCGCCAGCTTTCAGATAGCGGCGAAAGAAGGCGAGAGATTCCTCTCGAAAACTAGGATCTATCCAGAGTTGTGACGACAAATTCGCCCGATGAAACCGAAGCCGATATCCATCCTGCTGAATCGATAGCCAGCGGCACAAGCCTGTCGCCATCAGAATCCTTGCGATGACAAAACGGAATGGGTGCTTATGTTTTGAAAGAATCTGAAAGTATCTAAACACAGCGGCAGTATTACCCAGCGGAAAGTAAGATTCGGGAAACGGCCTTTAGGCGACCGACAGTCAGTGCAATCCACGGCTTGATCCGAAATCGACGAATTCCACCCAAAAGACTGCTGGTCGATTCGACGGTGAAATACAGGAGTACAAAGCCCAACGAGGACATCGCGGAACGTCTCTGTGTACGTTTCATAACAAGATAGCGATTGTAAAGGTCATCTTCTGCGGCCACAGCCGGAGTAACACGGCCGGAAGGAGCGTGAAAATGTCCAAGCCGGGCAGTCGGACAAAAAACGATTCGCCCAATCTTTGACAACTTCAGCCCAAGATCGACATCTTCATTCATTGTGCAGCGATGCAGGAAGAAGTCTGAAAATCCACCAACCTGATCATAGGCCGATCGGCGTATGAGGCTCATGCCAGCACCCAGCCACTCCATGCTTGTCGCGGACTTTTGAGATTCTGTAAATCCATACCGAAGAAGTGGGCCAATAACTCGTCCCTGCCATGCCCCTTCTGGAATTCGACAGAAGTAGCGCAGGTAAAAGCGCCAGGCACGGGTAGGCATTGACCACGCCTGATTGTTGAATGTTGCACAGACTGCGACCGCAGAAGGCATCTCGTCTATCGCCCAAAGCATTTGCTCTAAGCAATCAGCTTCTAGGACCACATCGTCGTCCAGCAAAAGCAACATCTCGCCAAGAGACGCCTGGATCGCCATTCGACGTTGCCGAACAGCGTTGGGAACAGGAACTGCGATTCGACGAATCGGAATCTCACGATGCTGCCTACAAAAACATTCCAGTGATTCCTCTACGGCGGCATCGGCACTGCCATCGGCGACAATAATTTCGTCCGGCCGTCGAGATTGGGCAAAAAGCGATTCCAACAGATTGGCCAGCGACTCCGGCCGACCAATCGTTGGTACAATCACGACCACCTTGGCCATTGGCATACCCTTACAGACTTGAGGTGAAGTCCACTCAATCATTGAGAATGCCGAGACTTATTGGATTGCTATTCAAAGAATACCCGATCAACACACAACTTCTCTCAATAACAATCTCTTGGCCTAGAAAACTCGGGACAAGAACTAACATCAACGCTTTGAATCCGGTGACCTTATCAAGACTCCAGAATGCGTGAAAGCTCAAGTACGATTCGTTCCCCAGCGTGACCATCCCATTTCTCCGGAACAGCACCAGACTTCCATCGACCGGAGAACAATATTTCCAAAGCGTCGATAATTGCATCAGGATCGGTGCCCAAGAGCTCATTTGTTCCGACAGTAACTGTCTCTGGTCGTTCTGTCGAATCTCTTAGTGTCATGCACGGCACACCCAGCACCGTGGTTTCTTCAGTAATTCCGCCCGAATCTGTTATAACGGCCCGCGCATTCTTCACCAAATAGTTGAATTCCAAGTAAGGCTGTGGGCCAATTATATGTAGACTCTTCGGCAGTTTCCGTACGGATTCAAGAGTCTTAAGTGTGCGAGGGTGCACTGGAAAAACCACTGGCACGCCACGACTTGCAATTTCAAGCGCACGCAAAAACTTCTGAAACCACTCCGGCCGATCCACGTTCGCTGGGCGATGAAGTGTCAACACCAAATACTGCTGCGGCTGCAAACCTAAATCATTCCAGCATGCAGGCGGCCTAAATCGCTCAACATTCGACAATAACGTATCGATCATCGTATTTCCTACAAAGAAAATGCGATTGTCTGCTATTCCCGCCGCTCGCAGATTCTGATTTGCAACTTCACTAGTCGTAAAGAAATAATCAGTAATTGCGTCCGTCACTAGACGATTAATCTCCTCGGGCATTGTGCGATCGCCGGAACGAATCCCAGCCTCAACATGGGCTACTGGTGTATTCATCTTCTTTGCAACAATAGCGCAAGCCATCGTGGAGGTTACGTCGCCCACCACAAGACATAAACTCGCCGGGGCCTCAGTAAGTAACTTCTCGTACGCAACCATAATCCCTGCTGTTTGGTATGCTTGCGACCCTGAACCCACCGAAAGATTCACCTGCGGTTGCGGAATCTTGAGCTGTTCAAAAAAATCGCCGGACATTGCTTTATCATAATGTTGCCCGGTATGAACAAGTCGATATGTCAACTTGTGCGAAATCTTTTTTGATAGCTCGATGGCGTGAATGATCGGCGCAACCTTCATAAAATTTGGCCGGGCACCAACTATTATATCAATGCAGTTCACAACCGATCCTCTCAGCAATTCACGACGATGGAACTCGGGCTTCAAGCGAAACGCCCAATTCACATTGAATCTCGCAAGACACTTGGATCGCCGCTCAGTCAATTATTAGCGCCACAAATCCATGAACTGTGGGAAGCTGCGATTCATCGCAAGGTTCTAGGGCAATACGGGAAACATAAGCCAACGCAACGGCTCTAAGTTCCTGCGAGAGCTAATTTTAAAGACTTGAAGAACTCAATAACAATTTCAACAGAATTGCCCTATGGTCGGTATCGCAGGACGGTACTTCGAACTATACGAGCAAGTTGCGCTGTACATTCACGCCGGTGAAAGCGACCCACATAATCTCGGTCAATCGAAACAGTTTTCTCGCGATAGATCAACTTTGCGAGTTGCTCTGCGGCGTTTTGGGGATCGTCGGGATCGCAGTCTACCGACAACCCTGACTCCGTAAGAATAACTTTCTGAGCTCCTTCCGCTACGAATGCGATAATCGGCTTCTCAAGCATGAAATACTCAAAAGTCTTGCTGGCAATACTATAGTCAGCGCCACCTACAATTTTTGATGAGGTAATAAGCAATGCGTCACACTGCTTCTGAAACTTTAAGACCGCCGCATGGTGCAGTCTTCCCACGAATTCAACAACCCCTTGCAATCCAAATTCATTGATCTGATCGTCAATCCATGGCGGCTTTGTCCCCGCAAATTTGATGCGCACGCGCTGGCGAAGCTCTGGACAGGCAAGGAACAACTGGTTGATCGCCCGGAAAAAGAAATACGGGGAACGGTATAGCCAATCTTCCTTTCGAGGCACGTATTGAATCATGTGCCTAACCCGCTTCTTCCACCACGGAGCCATCATCGTCTCTCGGCCATCTGGTGAATAATAGAAGCCTCCGACATAACCAATCGTGAACAACGATTTGTCCGGCCCTGTGGAGTCGTCTAATCCTGCACTATATTCATTATCGTAGCCATTATAAACTACGGAAATTTTGTCGGGAGAAATGCATTTATGGACTTGTAGGAGATCTAACCGCGTTTGCGGCGAGGTAGTGACAATATGATCGGCTTGCTGCAGGCACTTTCGCTCCAATCGTAATGTAGCATAATAGTGCAACCAACTCTTGTAAGGCAGCACTCGCCACTGCGACCATGCATCACGGAAGTCGAGGACCAGCGGAATACTGAATCGCTTTGACAGTTTGCACCACAAAGGTCCCATGAAAAATGGCGGCATGGTTGCATAAATAGCGTCCGGGCGCCGTTCACGAACTAACGTTTCTACAACAGATAACAGCGGCTTTTCCCAATCCGGACCAAATCGCTGCTCTAGCACTCGGAAATATCCAGCAAATCTATTCCACCGCCCACGGAAGTAACCATGTATCTGCTTTTGACACGAAATTCGCTCTATACTTACAAATGAACTCAATGAACTTAGAAGTGAATCATCAAACGGCTCCAGGTCAAGATCTACATAGCTTTCCCTATCAGTAGTAACTACGATCGGCGAGATGCCAAATTCAGGAAGGTAATTCACAAATCCCAATGGACGCCTCACCCCGGCCGACGCGAGGGGGGGGAATTCGAAGGCAGACACGAGAAGTTTCATAACTCATTCGCGATTTACTTGAAGGATAGACTTCACGAGGAGCCGGGCCGAAACGCCCGCTGCGTCACGCAATTCAATTCGCAGTATCGAGAGCAACTGGCATTGGCGATTCGCCCTTGGGGAAATAGAGTACAGACAAACCCTTCTCAACTGGCAACAGGGTGTGTGCCAACACAGGGTAATTTCGAGTCGCCAATCTAATTACATCCTTTTCATATTCCCTGTTCGCATCATCCAAATAGATCTTTCCGCCGGGACTAAGATGTTCTATTGACCATTTGAGCGGCACGAATCGAGTAAACTTGCCATTGTGCCAGATTGGCCCATCAACCAATGCCAAATTGATCGTTTCGTTTGGAAGCCCAGACAGGTCGTACGACGCACAACTCTCCACTTTTTCCAAGCCATTGAATTCATGCGTGGTTAGTGGAACCGTGCGAACGTCAACTACCTCCCCGAGTTCATATCTATCAAGTTGCGAGCGCAGTTTATCCGCGTAATCGGCATCATGTTCGATTGTCACTAATCGCCCTGCCCTTTGGCTCTTGAAAAACATACCGAACACGATTGTCGATTGCCCTGAACCAAACTCCATCATGAGCGGACTCGCATGATCTCGCAGTTCTCCGAGTATTATCGCAATGGCATCGGGGCTTAGTGCCCATCCTCGCAGTGGCTTCACGGCGGGATTTCCAGACATTACAGACTGAATACTAAGCAGTCCTTCAATTTGTCGGTACAAATTTTCAAGATCGTGTCGGCGTGCGCAATCTCCAAGTAACCGATTACGCATCCAATGAATGATTCGCTTCATAAACGCAGAATTCTCCGACAACGCTTCATCGCGTGCCAATTTATTCAACCGTACGCCCCGTTGCGGAGCGTGAAAAACACTTGATAATCAGTACCTGCTGCATCACATTCAACTTTGACTGACACTTCGCTCCAGCCAACTGAGCAACTGCCTTGAGGTATTCGAGAGTGAATAGAACTGTTCAAAGGCGCGAAATGCGTTTGTTCTATAGTAATCGTACTTTTCAGCAATGCGCATGATGGCCTCTGGCAACTCTGCAAAGGACGTAATTAATTCACAACAATCCATCGATGATTTCAGGAATCGGTAGTCGCAATTATCGAACGCAACAAACGGAATCCCACATTTTGTGTACCGGGCGATTTTTTCGGATGAGAAAGCCGTGGTACGGTTATTGGCATCACCTTGTGGGTACAGTGCGATTCCGATCTGAGATCTCGCTATGACATTGTCAAGCTCATCAAACGGAACGGGCGTTCTATCGACAATGAAGCGACCATCCGAGGCCGAGTCGAGTTTCAGGCATCCTCGCCCCCCCCGAACTCTGACCGTCATGTTTCGGGGCAGAAATCGCGACGTTTTTCTCAGTTCATCAATTAACTCCGCTGACCAGAGTCCGCCGTAAAACAGAACGTCAAAATCACGACCATTCTTAAATTGGTCGATTCTGGTGCCCGAGCATGCGACTGGAAAGTAGATTGATCTTTCGCGGTCGTAGTTTGCGACCGACGTTAGGAAGAGATCTTCACGAAAGCGGTCTTGTATCATCAGCGCTGCTAATCGCGGAAGTGCATTGCGTTCAAATTCGACGAAGCTTCTGTATTCAGAGTTGAACTGAAACAGAGGATGGCTCTCTTCAATTACCTCAAGGCTATAGTGGATAATGCGATCATATTTCTCTGGAAACGCTTTGCATGCCAAATAGAGCGACGGCGAGTCAACTGCGAATACAAAGTCAAACTTCAAGCCATCCACGCTTCTTTCTAAGTGCCGTATCTTGCGGTTCGAGATCCGCCTACGTCCAGCACTTAGCCGAAGTAGCGTAGAAATTTGCGTCCAAACTCTCTGCCAAATTCGGGGTCGATCTATGAATGTGTGACATGGTATGCCTCGATTTCCTAAATCGACCTTTAGGCTAGCGTAAAGAGGTTCCACATCCTGCAAATCCGTATGCAGCACTGTAACATGATTCCCAGCGTCACGTAGCAGCACCGCAAGTTGATGGACATAGAAGAAGAAATCACCATCACGCACGATCAGGATACGCTTAGATTTCATCTGTCGGTCACTTGCAACAAGCTTCGCAATCGTTGTGCAACGATCGCGGGTCCATTTTCCGAAAGTCCCAGTCCACTTGGCAAGTAGAATCCATACTCAGCGAGTAACTCGGCATTTGGGAACTCACATCTCTCAAACAGTCCCATCGAGCGGAAGACCGGTTGTTGATGCAAAGGAAAAAAGAACGGACGCGTGCCGATCTTTTGCGTGGCTAATTGTGAGATCAACACGGATGCTGGGACTTGTCTTGCCCTATCGAGAACAATCCCAAACACCCAATATATGTTGTCAGCGTAATCCGTTCTTGCCAGCGGCAACTGAATCCCTCGAGCCGCTTGCAACAGATCTTGGTACTTAGCACCTATTTGGCGTTTGATCAAAACATGCTCGCCAAGCTTTTCTAACTGCGCAAGCCCGAGTGCGGCCTGCATGTTTGTCATGCGGTAATTCCAACCGAGTTCTTCGTGAACGAATCGGCGACCGGGTTGAAAACAGAGGTTGCGAAGCCGTCGGCAATGTTCAGCAACATCATCATCGTCAGTAACGACCATCCCGCCCTCGCCGCAGGTAATATGCTTGTTTGGATAGAAGCTGAAGGTGCTTAGCAGGCCAAAGCTGCCGCACGGTTTTCCCCGATAGGTTTGGCCGTGCATTTCGGCGGCATCTTCAATGATGACCAGTCCATGTCGCTTTGCAATCTCGAGTACCGGATCCATATCGACTGGTAGGCCATAGATATGGACTACCAAAATCGCTTTCGTCTTTGAATTAATCTTCTCTTCGATTTGATTTACGTCCATATTCCAAGTCACCGGGTCGCTATCGACCAACACGGGAATCCCGCCAGCTCGCACCACAGACGCGGCTGGCGAGATGATGGTAAACGCCGGCATGATCACTTCATCGCCAGGGCCGATCTTCGCCGCCACAACGGCAATATCCAAAGCGCCAGATCCATTGGCGACCGCGATACCGTGCTTGCGATTGACGACTTTTGCAAATTCGTTCTCGAATCGCTCAACAAACGGGCCTTCGCTGCTAATCCAGCCGGAATCGATGCATTCCAGTAGGTATTTGCGTTCATTGCCGTCAAGCAGAGGCGTGTTTACAGGGATCATAATCGACCAGCTAGTAGCGAAAGAAGAGTAGCGAGAAACAGCCGGGGTTCGGGTATTAGTTTTTTTTCGCGACGAAAGTGACACCCCAGGTTTTCTCGGAGGGCGTGGCAGAGGTCATCCATTCCTCAGAATGAACGATCCGAAGTCCGTGCATCTCGGCCAGCAACTCCAATTCGGGAGCGAAATAGTAACGCATGTGATGTTGCTCACCCAACG
This sequence comes from Planctomycetota bacterium, assembly GCA_052034165.1. GTDB lineage: Bacteria > Planctomycetota > Planctomycetia > Planctomycetales > Planctomycetaceae > SXXK01. The sequence goes on from JBPOIW010000061.1 coordinate 31,144, forward strand.
TTGACACGGCCCCGGTGGACTTGTCAGTCGCGAGAACTGTGTAGTTCACCTTCACCTGATTGCGATTCATATCGATGGCAGGTTCCGCAAGCCGAATCACGAAAATTTCGGAATTCTCCATCCGCTTGATCCGAACCGTGGGCAGCATTGAGACCACTGCGGGACCGTACCAGACATCGAAAACAAAGCAACCTCGCTGATTCAAATGCATGGCGGCGGTTTCAAACATCTGTTTCACGTCGTCGTTTGATGTTTGATAGCTGACGACGTGAAACAGTGAGAGTACTGCATCGAATCGCTGATCAACGCGTACGGATCGCGCGTCACCCGGGATTGCTGTAAAGCTACCCTTGGGCGAGCGGGCTGTCGTTGAGCGAACTCGCTCGTTTGCCTGCTCCAGCATCGTCTCACTGACTTCGACCCCTGTTACACGCAGGCCTGCGTCCGCCAGCAATTCTGCATGGCGACCAGTGCCGCACCCAAGTTCGAGGACTGTGAAGCATGAGGGGACAAATCGGGACAGTAAGGCTTGAATGTAACTCGCTTCACCTTTGTAGTCTTTGTCCAGATAAAGGAGATCGTAGTACTGGCTGTAGGTTCCGAATTGCTTTGTCATAAATTACCTGTCAGGCTTCAGAGAGCACATTTCCAATAACACGAGTACGCACTAAATTCAAGCCGACGCATTTGCACCGCGAACTAATTTCACCGCTTCTGATGGCACTGGATCAAATCGTGTCTTGTCGCGGTCCCCGCAATAGGGTCCTTGCTTAACTTCAATGATTTCGGTTGGCTCCAGCATTTCGAACCCATGGCCGCCAGCGGCGAGTAGAATCACGTCGCCCGTAGAAACGACTCGGCTTTCTAAGTAATGCTTACCATCGGTAAAAAAGTCGACTCGTACGCGGCCACTCTTGACAAAGAGCACTTCTTGCGTCCATACGACTGCCCGCTCAACCGGATTGTGAACGTGTGGTGCAATCTTATAGCCCGTAGGGCGATTCATATACCCTAGTTGCTGTGAAAACATATCCGGTGTAAAGAACTCGATTCCATCTTTTTTAAAACCAGACCGTATAATAATACCGATAGTCTGGTCCATGTGTTTTACGTGTTCGATATGCATATTCAACAACGCTCCAGCTGAGATTTTTTCTTGCAAACGAAATAGATCGTCTCCGACGAGTGATAGTTCATCTTAAACTCGCAAACAATCTGTAAGTTCAGTAGCGACACAGCCTCGCAGAGTAAAGCCCGTGAAATTACTACTGGAAACGCATATTCGGGCGACTCTCTTCGCCATTTTTGTATAGTTGCAAAGCAAAACTCTGTATCTAAGAACACATCAAATACTAACATTCCCCCAGGCTTTAACACTCGAACGCACTCTTCCAGATATCCGATCGTCGTAATTAGCGGTAGATAGACAAACACGGCATGGGTATACACTACATCAACAGAGCAATCACAAGACTGAGCGAGCGATTTTCCATCCGGAACATGAACGATAAGATTATGCGGCTCTTTGCCAAACGTTGCGCCGAGATAGTTCCGCCATCCACTTGACGTCTCGTAAAGCTCGATATTGCCAGGTCTCGCCAGCTCAACAACTCGCTCCAAGTACATTCCAGTACCTGGACCGATTTCTAAAATGCGGTCTACGTTTTGAATGGCACCTGCAGCGAGGAGTCGCTCAATTACAGCGTCACGACGCCTTCCGACTCCTCCAATATTGTTATTTTCCAAGTATTCGCAGAGTGTGACACCAGACTGCCGGGCTGCACTGACGACTCGCGCTGGGTTAAAGTATCCAAGCCCGATCGGCGTCAGACTAAAGCCAAACTGACGCAAGCAGGCAGTTGTCAATTTGGAGATGCACCTACGTAAAAAAACACCGGCTTTCCGAATTAACATTCTGATGCAATTTCCCATTTTACATCCGGTCGGACAATCCCTGGAGTACTACCGGACCATCCAAGTTGTAATACCTTATGCTTCACTTCAAACTGCAAAATGTCATCTTCATTTACCACGAAGACGGAATAATCTCGCGAGATCCGAATCGATATAGAGTGAGACCCGTCATTAAAAATATAAGCCGGAATCAAAAAACTCACCCGGTGAGTTCCTGCAGTGTATTCACGAGCTTCGGTAAAAGAACAGAAGAGCAGCGTCCCGGTCAACGTGTAGACGAACATTTCGATCGCCACTGACTTCAGGGGATTCTGGAACCGAGCCTGACAACTAACTTCTATTGGAAGTGACCCATCCAACTCAGATTCTCGATCACACGCCGGGCGGTTCCATATTCGCGCTTGAAGAAGTGCCACCTCCATAAGTGTGTTAAGGTCTGTCTTTTCCCAATTATGGCGGAGCGCGCTTCGGGAACGTGTAAGATATTGATCGATAATCTGTGCACTTGGACCGACAGATCTCAACTGTCCTAGTTCCAAGAACAGGCAGGTTTCGCACAGGCTTTGAATAGCCGCCATGTTATGACTAACAAAAAGAATTGTCCTACCACTGGAAGCAACATCCGTCATCTTTCCCAGACACTTCTTCTGAAACTCTGCATCTCCAACTGCTAGGACTTCATCAACGACAAGAATCTCAGGGTCCAAATGTGCAGCCACGGCAAATGCGAGCCGTACGTACATCCCGCTGCTGTAGCGTTTCACCGGAGTATCCAAGAACTTTGCCACGCCCGCAAATTCAACAATCTCATCAAATTTGCGTTTAATCTCCGCTCGGCTCATCCCAAGAATCGCGCCGTTAAGAAAGATGTTCTCTCGACCGGTCAACTCTGGATGAAAACCTGTCCCGACTTCCAGCAGACTGGCCACTCGGCCTCGCAGCGTCACTCGACCACTGGTTGGCTCCGTAATCCGGCTCAGGATCTTCAACAACGTACTCTTCCCAGCACCGTTGCGGCCGATAATTCCGACCACTTCGCCTTCATTCACCTCAAACGAAACGTCTTTGAGCGCCCAGAATTCTTCCTCTGTAGACGATGGGCGGAGGGCGTTGGGCGTTAGGCGGGAAAACAGTTGGCGGGGGTAGGATAGCAATTCTTCACTGAGGCGACGGTAACCGCCAGCCCGGCCATTGCTCCCAGCTTGATGGGAGATGGTGTAGGACTTGGATAAGCCTTCAACGGAGATTATTGGGGAAGTCATAGGGTTTACAGTTGGCAGTCGTCAGTTGGCAGTGGAGTACACGAAAACAAGTTGAGAATCATCAATTGGAAGTTGCCGTCTACTGCCAACTCTGCCTTACTTTCTGATGGATCGAATTAGACCTTGGACCATTGCGGCAAGCTCTTTCGTTTCTTGATACCAAGCTTTACCAACTTCTTCCGTTATGAATCCAACTTTCATTCCAACAATCGTCTGTGTCCGCACTTCGCCACATGAGCCTCGGGCGTAGTCCAAAAACTTACATTGATCAGCAGGTGTGGATCGTTCCAGGCCTTCGGCGATATTCGAAGGTATGGACAAGCCTGCTCGTGTGATTTGGTCGCGAAACCCAAAGTCGCGAAGATCCCTGGTGTTGGCGTAGATAGCCGCACTCAGTTCAACCGATCGCTTCCATACTTCTAAATCTTCGAAACCAGCCATGTAAAAAAGAGTAGCAAATAATCAGTGATAAGTAGCCAGTAATCACGACTGAAAACTGATAGCTGCCAACGGACGACTAAATGAGATCTGCAAACCGCTTTTCCATGCTGCGGAATTGTTTGATGCCGAGCCAGAGGAAGAACACTGTCACGCCGATGCTGGCGGCGAAGCCGGGCCAGTAGATGCTGGATTCGCCAAGGATGCACCAGCGAAAGCCATCGATCACGCCGACAACGGGATTCAGCGAATACAACAGACGCCATTTCTCTGGGATGACGGAACTGCTGAACCCAACCGGGGAAACGTACAAGCCGAACTGCACCAGAAAGGGAATGATGTACCGAAAGTCGCGATACTTGACATTCAGGGCCGTGATCCAGAGACTCGGGCCAAGGCTTGCAAAGAACGCAAGCAGCACAAAAAATGGCAGAAGCAGTACTTGCCATCCAGGCAGCCACTGATACCAAATCATCATTGCCACAAGCAAAGAGAAGCTGATCAGAAAATCCACCAACGCGACAATGATAGTTGCTGCCGGGACGATCAGTCGCGGGAAATAGACTTTGCTGATCAAATTCGCGTTTGAGATCAGACTGTTCGATGCGTCAGACAATGCTGTGGAGAAAAAAGTCCATGGCAGCATGCCCGCGAATACCAACAGGGCATATGGCGCGTTACCTTCGCTTGGTAGCTTCGCAACTTTTCCAAAAATAAACGTAAAAACAACCATCGTCAAGAATGGCCGAATAACTGCCCACGCGACGCCAATAACTGTTTGTTTGTACCGAACCGAGACGTCTCGCCAAGCCAGTACTTGAAAGAGTTCGCGGTACCGCCACAGGTCTCGCCAATAGTTCTTTTCAGCGCGACCAGCTTCAAGTATGAGTTCGTAGTTAGACAAGCGGGAACCTAAACGATTGGAACAAACAAAAGAAACCGTGGTCGAATGTCACCGATTTATGTGGGTACTTAGTACAGAATGGCCAAGCCAACTTGAGCGAAATCGTTCACGCGACTCTCGATGCAACTCAACCGATGACGCAATCAAGCTTGGCGAGATCTCTCTCAGCCCTGGCACGAACACTTGACATTGCAGTGCTCGCTTGTGCGAAGAATCCGAAGCGGCGAATGAGATGATAGGCCGAAGTCGGTCTCCAACTTTGCTGAGGTAGTCGTCACCCCTTGCATTCAGACGCGGCAGATCAACTCCGGGCGCCGTCGCCCAAAGACCATCTTCAAAGAACACTGAGAATACAAGAATTGCCTGTTCTCCAGATTCCATCTTCATCTTTGCGACAGCATACGTTCCACCTGTGTCCGAGTGCTGAAGCACTTCGCGGCTATCGATCGTCCATCCCAAACCCGTATAGCAATAGGTAAGCTCATGCCAATTTGTTTCACCGAGCTGATCAAACGACACGAGTGCCGTTGTTCTATCTTTCTGATACTGCCATTGATGCACCCACCAAAACTGCCCTTCTGGTAACTCTTCCACCGGTGGGGCCGGGATGAATTTGGTTCTCGTCCAGCCCGCCAGTTCCGCTGGCAATGCGTCTTCATTGAGTACCAAGTCACCTCGGCTCGGGCCGGGCTTTTCACGTCCTGCCCCAGTCGGCCGAGCAAATGTTTGCAGCAGGCCCATGCCGATGATCACGGCGAAGAGACAGAGGGAGGTTTTGGCATTGGGCGCTAGGCGTTCGGCGGTGGGCACAGAGAACAGGCTTTAGGCGGTAGGCGTTGGGCACGAAAATGGGCGTTGGGCGCGAAACAGGCGTTGGGACTGGAGTAGTGTTCAGCTATTCGCTATTTACTATTTACTAGTCACCAGTTACCAGTGTTCAGTTGGCTTTGGGCTTTGGGCGGGGAGCAGTGTTCAGCTATTCCCTATTTACCATTTAGCGGAATGCCAAAAACCTCCAATTGCTGGCCGAGACTCACTGCCGCCTGCAGAATGTTGTTAAGCCCAGCTTTGCCGTCCGGCTTGCTGGATACCAGCTCACCTTCTAGTCGCTTTCTGCGTTTTGCCACTTCTTCATCCAGACCTGGAACTGTCTCAACCCGGAGTCCGCTCTTGATTCGGTCGGGATCTCAACGCCAAGCCATGTCGCCTGCAGTGTCGCGACAGTGTCGCTAAGTCCTCGAAGTTCTTCGTTGCGGATTCGCTCCAGTTCCGGGCCAGCTCGACGCCAGGCAGCCATCCATTGTTTTTCGAGGTCTGTGGGCATGGGGACGTTTTCAGGCAGTAGGCAATTGTCAGCTATTCCCTATTCGCTATTTACCATTTACTAGTCGCCATTTACCCGTGTTCAGGGGGCGTTGGGCGTTGGGCTTTAGGCTTTGGTTCCTGACCCTTTTTCCAAACTTGTTCTAAAACAGGTCTTTCAGGTTCAAGACGGCGGATTGCTGAAACGCTGGTGACAGGCTGTGTTCGACCGTGCAGACAAATCGTTTTCGATAATCATCGCCGTGGGGCTCACGGTGCACGTGGATACAAGTGGCCTGCGAGTCCACAATCCAGTATTCCCTGATCCCGGCTTCCGCGTACAATCGACGTTTCGTTTCCAAATCGTACGCCAAACTACTGTAAGAGACTTCTATCGCCAGTTGCACGTCAATCGCCTGAGGGTGCCCGTTGCGGTATCTGGCCGCTCGAATCCACATGATGTCCGGCTCAGGACGTGATTCCAACTCTGGCAAATCCAGGCCCGTCTGAGATGTAATAAGCGTTTTCGCCGGATCTGCGTTCCTTACCGACCAGTTGTTGAGGTACGTAATCAGATCATCATGGATCGGTCCGGCGGGATTCATTTCCAGAAGTTCTCCGCGAATGAGTTCAATCTTCCGTGGAATCGTATCGAATGCACCGACTCGTACCATTTGGTCGTACTCGGCAAGGGATAAATGAAGGGTTGTGGGCATGGGGATGGTTGTCAGTGTTCAGTGTTCAGTAGGCTTTGGGCTTTGGGCTTTGGGCTTTGGGGTGCGAAAACGGACTTTAGGCGTTAGGCGGGGAACAGTGTTCAGCTATTCCCTATTCGCTATTTACGAGTTACCAATTACCAAGCCGCGTGACGGTTGAAAAAGTGCCTGTCGCGGCGCAGACTTCGTTCCTGTCGGTGACCCACGGTGGCGGTCATCGAGGTGTATTTCGGGTGCTTTTTGACGCTTCGCACGGTAAAGAACAAACCGGCGATTGATGTAAGTGATTCGACGTAAGTTTTCTGAGCTCTGCAATTGTCCTAAACTCAATCAGGGGATTCACATCCCCCGCTCGCCGAGGCAATGCATCGACGATCAACTTACTCATCTGGAAGTTCCCTACCGTACTCTAAAAAATCAGTCGGTGTCACCTGGTGACCGCTGTCTTCATGTGAATTTTGCACGACTGGTGAAACAAAATGCTGTGTGCGGGTATTGAGGGTGGTAAGGGGGCAAGTTGGGCTTTGGGCGTTGGGCTTTGGGCATCGCCTACCGACAACTGGTAACTCGTAACTGGGGAAGAGCCCGGAGTTTCCCACTGAACACTTGTCTTCTCCTCCATTCCCCATTCCCTGCCTACCGCCCGTCGCCTACCGCCCATCGCCTACCGCCTACCCTCACATCTTCATCGACCATGAGATGGATTAATTGCTCAAACGTGACGGATCGTTTCCAGTTGAGTTGCTGAATCGCTTTGCCGGGGTTGCCCAGTAGTTCGTGCGCGTCGGCGGGGCGTTTGAAGCGGTCGTCGATTTTTACATGGTCCTGCCAGTTCAAGCCGACATGCGAAAAGGCGGTTTCCAGCAAGTCGCGAATGGTATGCGATTCACCAGTGGCCAGCACATAGTCATCTGCCCTGCTCTGCTGCAGCATCAGCCACATGGCGTGGACGTAGTCTTTGGCAAAACCCCAGTCGCGAGCTGAATCCAGATCGCCGAGACTGACGGTTTTCTGTAAACCGGCTTTTATCTTTGCGGCGGCGAGTGTGACTTTGCGAGTGACAAAGTTTTCGCCGCGCCGAGGACTTTCATGGTTGTAACATATTGCGTTGCAGAAAAAGAGACCATGCGCTTCGCGATAGATTTTTGTCATCTGTGTCGCAAATGCTTTGGCACAACCGTAAGGAGAGTTGGGATTGATCGGTGTTGTTTCGTCCTGTGGGCTCACGGTCGGCGTACCGAAGATTTCGCGGCTGCTGGCGTGCAGGAACTTTGGCGGGCTTGAGAGATCTCGCAGAATTTCCATGATCCGAAGACTTCCCATTGCCGTCAGATCACAAGTGCTTTCCGGAATATCAAAACTCAGACCCACATGGGACTGACCTGCCAGATGATAGAACTCGGTCGGTTGCACCTTATTGATGATCCGGCGAATCGTGGTCGTGTCGGACAGATCGGCGTAATGCAGGAACAGACGCTTTTCGTAGACTCCTGCGTCACCATAAAACTGGTTCAGCCGCGAACGTTCCAGCGTACTGCTGCGACGGACGATGCCGTGAACTTCGTAGCCTTTTTCCAGCAACAGCTCGGTGAGATACGATCCGTCCTGACCTGTGATGCCAGTGATGAGGGCGAGCATGGGGATTTCAGTTGGCTTTGGGCTTTAGGCTTTAGGCTTTAGGCTTTAGGCATTGGGCATTGGGCGGTTGGGCGGTTGGCAGTGGGAACAAAAACAGGCGTTGGGTGTTAGGGGTTTGGCTTTCTGGACCGAATCAGGGCTCCGAGACTGGCTCCGAGCGGCTCGGTGCGTCCCAACAGTCCAGCAAGCTGTTCGTCGGTTAGGTATCCGATCTCCTTTGCAATCTCAAGCTGCGTTTCCAACTCAGCAAGCGATCCCAAGGCAATTCGGAAAAAACGAATTGAATCTTTGTCGCTGGATCTTGCATCGCCTTCAGCAATGTTCGATGGAACGCTTACTGCAGCTCGACGCACTTGATCACGAAGCCCCCAGTCTTTGTTCCAAGGATCCATCCCTGTCATCTGATATACCTGAACAGCCAATGACTTCGACTGCTGCCAGACCATCAGTTTTCGATAACCGATACCCATCGTCCGCTACTAATTGGCTAATTTCTATCGCCTGACGCCTAAAGCCAGCGGTGGGGATTGGGCGTTGGGCATTGGGTGGAATCGCAGGTAAAAAACAGGTGCTTGGTGCTTGTCGATCCTGCTGTTGAACTGTGATAGCAAATGTTCAATCGCTGACTCCTCACAACCGAATCCAATCAGCAAGGTGGCATCAACGTCGACCGTTTGACGTGGTTCGCCCCACCGCTGGACAGCGACACCGCCAATCACACAATATGGAATCCTAAAAATCTCCAACTGTTGGCCAAGACTGACGGCTGCCTGCAGTATGTTGTTGAGACCAGTGTCGCGATCCGGCGTGCTGAATCCCGGTTCAGGTTCTACTCGCTTTCTACGTTTTGCCACTTCTTCATCCAGACCTGAAATTGCCTCAACCCAGAGTCCACTCTTGATTCAGTCGGTATTTCAACACCAAGCCAAGTTGCCTTAAGTGTCGCCGTTTCGTCGCTGAGTCCCCGGAGCTCCTCGGCGCGGATGCGTTCAAGCTCAGGACCGGCTCGACGCCAGGCGGCCATCCATTTTTCTTCGAGTTCCGTGGGCATATGCTCGGTGCCTGGTCGAATCGCAAGGGAAATACACGTCGAATCGCAGGTGCTTAGTGCTTTGTGCTTGGTCGAAAACACAGTGAAAAAGCAGGTCAGAAACGCAGGTTGAAAACGCAGGTGCTTGGTGCTTGGCCAAAAATGCAGGTCGAGAAAACAGCTTAAAACTCAGGTGCTTGGTTGAATCACAGGGTGAAAAACAGGCGCTTGGTTGAATCGCTGGTTCTGGGCAGATCTATGACAAGCTACTTCCGCTCTTTTTCCTGCTTTCGCTCGGCTTCAGCTTCGACCAACAGTTCAATGAACATCTGCTCATATTGAGAATGAACATTGCAAAGATGGTTGCGGATCTTTTCAATGGCAATTGGGCGCAGTGTCTTCAACACCTCAACCACATGCGCTCGATCCTTCTGCCGTCCGGAACTAATCTTCAGTTCCATCCAATACTCAATCGGGGCATAGTGAAGCCCGCTATCCAGCCCCATTTTTTTGGGACCCGGAATCACGGTAGGGGATGAGTCACGGGCCTTCCCGCCTTCCGGCACGACTTTGATTTCCACATCCTCGTGCGTCAGTGTGTGCCAGCCCAACTTTGATTCCCAGGCGACTTTCAGACCATAACGAGATGACGCTTCAATCAGAGACTGCAGGTTCCTGCGATCAATCGCAATGTCAATGTCCTGAGTGGCCGCCGGATAACCAAAATGAATGGCTCCCAAACCCCCGACAATCGCCAACGAAATGTGCTCCTTTTCAGCCAGACGCTGAAGATCCTCGAGTGCTCGTGTAAAGCGATTTTCTTCAGAGTTTATGTTCCGCACCGCATCTATACATTCAGAGCCTCGGCTAAGTGTTTCAAGAGCCGACTTGATTGCAAAGGAAAGAGGCATGTGCTTCGTGAAATCGCAGGGAAAAAGCAGGTTGAATCGCAGGTGCTTGGTGCTTGGTCCAAAAAAGCAGGTCAAATCTCAAGTGTTTGGTGCTTGGTCGGAAACGCAGGTTGAATCACAAGTGCTTAGTGCTTGGTCAAGAAAACGGGTTAAATCGCAAGTCGATAAAACAGGTGCTTCGTGCTTGGTCAAAAAAAGCTGGCGACTGAGGACCAAGGACTAAGCACCAAGGACTAAGGACCGGGCTCAAATCCTGACAGGGAAGTCTGGACATAGATTCGATTGAGTTGTCAAAACGTCCGGATGGTTTTTCGCATAGAATTCCATCCTGCCATCCTCACGACAATACCAGACTTCCTCCGCTCCGGCTTCAAAGTACAGATGCTTCTTGCAGTCCATTTCAGCATCTGTATTGCTCGGCGAAATCACCTCAACACAAATCTCCGGGGCCGCTTCGAATGCGATTTGTCCTTTCACTGAAGCAAATCGTTCTGAGGAGTACCATCCCACATCCGCAGCCCGCACACCGTCAAGTGTCGAAATGGGGCATTCCGGAAGCGCATGCCCCGCAAGGATAGATCGAAGCTGAAACGCAATTTCTCCCTGCAAACTACTGTGATGACCCGAAGGAGGAGGTGTCATTAGTAATGCGCCATAGCAGTTTGTTTCGACTCGAAATGGCAGATCCGCCAGTGTTCGATCCGCCAGCACTTCCGCCCATCGCTGGCGATTTTGCCTCAGTGCCTCTTCTCGCGGAGGTAATTCGATAACAAGTTTCATCAAACCATGCCTTGGGTGTTGGTGTGCTTCGCGGTGCTAGGTCAGAAACGCAGGTTGAATCGCAGGTCGAAAAAGCAGGTGCTTGGTGCTTGGTCGGAAACACAGTGAAAAAGCAGGTCAGAAACGCAGGTGCTTGGTTGAATCGCAAGGGAAACACAGGTCGAATCGCAGGTGCTTGGTGCGTGGTCGGAAACGCAGTGAAAAGCAGGTCAAATCGCAGGTGCTTGGGGACTAAGGACTAAGGACTTCGCGATGCGAGATAGCGGATGAAGCCGCCGATCCTGGTGTGTGTTCTAGTGGCTTGTTCGTAGATGAGCTGAAACTGCTCGTCAGAGATGTAGTCCTGGTCAAGGGCCGCGTAGAGCTGACTTTTTACCTCGGCGCACGAACGCTGGGCGTATCGGAGGAACCGAATAAATTCTGCGTCACTTCCTCCGTCAAAACCTTCTGCAATATTGTGCATCGCTGAACCAGCCGCTCGTTGAATCTGATCCTTCAGGGCGAAGTCTCTGCTGAAATCCGGATTCTTCGTGGCCACATAAACCAAACGAGTCAATTCCCTTGCTAATTTCCAGCCTTCGATATCCTCGAATCGCTCGATTTTCATAAACTCAAAGAAGCAGGTTGAAACACAGGTGCTTGGTCGGAAAACAGGTAAAAAAAGCAGGTGCTTAGTGCTTGGTGCTTGGTTGAATCGCAAGGGAACGGGTCAAAAAAAGCAGGTGCTTGGTGCTTGGTGGAAACGCAGATCGAGAAACCGGGGGCTTGGTGCTCGGTTGAATCGCCTTAAAAAACAAGGTGAAACGGAGGTTAAAAAAGCAGGGTGAACGCAGATCTGGTCGGCGCGCACTTCGTTCTTCTGGGTGACAGGGACGAAGGCTGCACGCTGACGAACGTCTGAGCCACTATTGTTGGCAACCGCGATATGGCATTGTCAACAGTTTTCAGGTTCCATCAAATACTCCCAGAACCAGAAGAGTCAAACATTGTTCCGAAACCTTCATGGAACCAATCGACGTTCAGGCAAACTGCGCCAGCTGGAGAGAACTTTGCAACCGCAGCCGTTCCAGTTTCAGGAATAATAACGATTGCGCAGCGTGCATCGCCGCACAGAGTGATGTGCTCCCGATCGCGGGCTCAGAAAAGGGGTCTGGAACCAATAGCCAAATGGCCCGAAGGGTGCTGCGCACTATTGGTTCCAGACCCGTTTTCTGAGCCTCTAGCTGGACAGCGCCATGTTCGGCTCCCTTACAAGCCCGAAGCGCTAGCGTGTGAACACTTTGCGACTCATTCCCTCGCTGGCGCTTTTTGAAGTTGCGTTATTCGACAACGGAGCAGATCAACAGGGCGAAAACGCAGGGAATTATCATAACCCGACGCGTCAGCGAGGGATTTTCCCGAACACTGCGTGAAACGCAAAAGCACGATCCCTCGCTAACGCAGCGGGTTGGGACAGTCGCAAATGCGCAACTTCAAAACGCGTCAGCGAGGAATTGACGGAAACATTGATAAAACGCAAATGCTCTATCCCTCACTCACGTTTCGGGTTGGGATGGCGACAAATGCGCAACTTCAAAACTGGCGATTCGGGCTTGGATTCTCAATGGTTTTCGTGAACATGGCGCTGTCCAGCTAGGCTTTCCGCTGCAAATCGGCATCGACCATCAATTTGATTAGCTCATCAAACTTCGTTGTGGGCTGCCAGTTGAGCTGCTGCCGAGCTTTCTCGGGATTGCCCAGCAATTCATGAGCATCTGCGGGGCGGTTAAATCGCTTGTCAACCTTCACATGGTCCTGCCAGTTCAAGCCAACATGCGAAAACGCGACTTGCAACAGTTCCCGAATCGTATGTGATTCGCCGGTGGCCAGCACATAATCATCCGCCTTGTCCTGCTGCAGCATCAGCCACATGGCGTGGACAAAATCTTTGGCATAACCCCAGTCACGGGCAGAATCCAAATCGCCGAGGCTGACGGTCTTCTGCAATCCGGCTTTAATGCGCGCGGCGGCCAGTGTCACTTTGCGAGTCACAAAGTTTTCACCTCGCCGCGGGCTTTCATGGTTGTAACAGATCGCATTGCAGAAAAAGAGCCCGTGCGCTTCGCGATAAATCTTCGTCATCTGTGTGGCGAATGCCTTGGCACATCCGTACGGCGAATTCGGATTGATGGGGGTTGATTCATCCTGAGGGCTCACCATCGGCGTCCCGAAGATCTCGCGACTGCTGGCATGCAGAAACTTCGGAGGACTCGGGAGATCTCGCAGGATTTCCATAATCCGGAGACTTCCCATCGCGGTCAGATCACAGGTACTTTCGGGGATCTCAAAACTAAGGCCCACGTGCGACTGACCCGCCAGATGATAAAACTCCGTGGGCTGCACTTTGTTGATAATGCGGCGGATGGTGGTCGTGTCTGAGAGATCCGCATAGTGCAGGAACAATTTCTTCTCATAGACGTTGTCGTCGCCATAGAACGCCTGCAGACGCGCTCGCTCCAGCGTACTACTGCGGCGCACGATGCCGTGAACTTCGTAGCCTTTTTCAAGCAGAAGTGCGGTCAGGTAGGAACCGTCCTGACCTGTGATTCCAGTGATGAGAGCGATCATAGGGAAAAGGCCTGTGCTTGGTTGAATCGCCGGTGCCTGGTGCTGGGTCAAATCGCAAGCAAATCTCAGGTGGTTCGTTGAACCAAGCACCTGTTTTCGACCAAGAACCTGCGACTCAACCAAGCACCTGCGATTAGACGGGCGCTTAAACCAAGCACCTGCTGTTTCAACCTGCAACTACTATCCTTCTGGATCATCGATAAGTTGCTGCAGGCGCTCGGCGTGAAGGCGCGGAAGTTGGGACAACCAACTGGAATCGATTAAGCCGACACTGAGCATATCCAGCAAGTGCACCTGATCTTTGCGGCGAAATGAATTGAGCTTCATCTTTAGCAGTGCCAGCAAGTTGACCACATCATACTCATCCGCCGACTCCACTTCCGTGACGTCGGCTGAAGGCACCGCATATTCAGGCCGGACCTTCTCTGCGGCATATAGCAAATGCACGCCATCACGTGGGCTTCCGTCGGGGCCGTCGATGAAGCAATCGACTCCCATCAGTTCATGATGGATAAACCCGACTGATTCGAGGGCCTGCTTCACTCGATCGAAATCAGTTCGCCGCACAAGTATGTCGACGTCCTGCGTGTTGCGCACAGCCGCCCGATCCACTCGAGCAACCCAAGCGGCCACCGCATTGCCTCCGGCCACCGCATAGGGTATCTGCGCGGCCTTCAGCGCCGCCGTCGCGCGCAAGGCTCGTTCACGGACGGCTTCCACAGCGTCAATCATCCTTTGCCACGAAAAAGGTTTTAGTTCAATGGCCATCGTTTGAATCGCAGGTTGAATCGCAGGTGCTTGGTGCTTGGTGCTTGGTCAAAACGCAGGGGGGAAACGCGGGTCGAAAAAGCAGTCAAAGTACAAGTGCTTGGTGCTTCGTCAAATCTCAGGTGGTTCGTTGAACCAAGCACCTGTTTTCGACCAAGAACCTGCGACTCAATCAAGCACCAAGGACCAAGCACTAATAACCAAACACAAATCGGCCTACATTTTGGCAAGGACGGTTTCCTGTTTCTCCAGGTCCAGGTCGTGATCAACCATCAGTTTGGCCAGTCCGGCGAGGTCAGTTCTTGCGGTCCCGCCAGGTTCATGGGACGCAGAACTGCCGGAACTTGCTCCGCTCTGTCCGGCCTGTGAACTGCAGATACCGACCTGATGACAAGTCGGCCTAAAGGGTACAGATCGTACTACAGTTTTGCCAGCACTGCTTCCTGCTTGGCCAGTTCGAGGTCATGATCAACCATGAGCTTCGCCAGTTGCGCCAGCGATGTCTTTGCGGTCCAGCCGAGTTTCTGACTGGCCTTAGTGCAGTCACCCAGCAACAGATCCACTTCGGCCGGCCGGAAGTATCGCGGATCAATTTCAATGTACTTCTTTGGATCCAGGTCCAGCTGCGCGAACACCAGATCAGCAAATTCCTGAACCGTTTGAGTCTTCCCGGTGGCCAGCACAAAGTCATCCGGCTCGGAATGCTGCAGCATCATCCACATGCCTTCGACATAGTCCTTCGCATAACCCCAGTCACGTTTTGCTTCCAGATTTCCGAGGTACAGTTTCTCCTGCAACCCCATCTTAATTCGAGTCGCTGCGCGAGTAATCTTGCGAGTGACGAATGTCTCACCTCGACGCGGACTTTCGTGATTGAACAGAATTCCGTTGACCGCAAACATATCGTACGACTTGCGATAATTCACGGTCTGATGGAAGGCAAACACCTTGGCACAACCATAGGGACTCTGCGGCTGAAACGGCGTCTTTTCAGTTTGCGGCGTTTCGAGCACTTCGCCATACATCTCGCTTGATGAAGCCTGATAGACCTTCACCAGCTTCTTCTTGTTCAGCTGACGAGCCGCTTCCAGGACGTTCAGAGCACCACCGCCGGTCGCCTGCAGGGTGTAGACAGGCTGATCAAAAGAGACGCGTACATGACTCTGCGCCCCGAGGTTGTAGATTTCGTCTGGCTCGATATCCAGAATCAGATTGGTCAGACTTTGACCATCCGTCAGGTCGCCATAGTGCAATGAGAGCCGCAGGCCGCTCTGGTGAGGATCCTGGTAGATGTGATTGATTCGACCGGTCGTAAATGTGCTGGCCCGTCGAACCAATCCATGGACGTTGTAGCCTTTCTCAAGGAGCAGTTCCGCAAGATAAGAGCCGTCCTGACCCGTGATTCCGGTGATAAGAGCAGTTTTTGACATGGGAGAGATCTGGTTCGCGATATTGAGTGGAGAAAAGAAAGCAGTGGAACTGCGGAACGTATTGAACACTGACCGGCCGTGCCTGCGAAAGAAAAACTTACGCGGAACGCAATTGCTGGGAACTGGTGGCCTTTAGAAAGTCCTGATAGGCGTCCGCCAGACCGGCCTTCAACGAAATCTGAGGAGCCCAGCCAGTGGATTTGATTAAACTGATATCGCTGAGCTTGCGGGGAGTTCCATCCGGCTTGGAGAGATCATTCTCAATTTGTCCGGCGTAGCCGATGACTTCAGCGACCAGCTCCGCCACGCCTCGAATGCTGATTTCCTGACCGCTGCCGATATTGACCAGATCCGGAGGGTCCGCGAGCTCCAACAAGTGAAGAATTCCGGCAGCCAGATCATCGACATGCAGGAATTCTCGCAACGGAGTTCCGGACCCCCAGATTTTGACGCAGGGAACCTCGGCGACTTTCGCTTCGTGAAAACGACGAATCAAAGCCGGAAGAACATGACTGTTGTCCGGATGGTAATTATCTCCCGGACCAAACAGATTCGTGGGCATCGCCGAATGGTACAACACTCCGTATTGGCGACGATAATACTGACACAGTTTCAGCCCGGCGATCTTGGCAATCGCATAGGCTTCATTGGTTTGTTCAAGCGGGGATGTCAGCAGACTGTCTTCAGCAATCGGCTGCGGTGCGAGTCGCGGGTAGATGCAGGTACTGCCGAGAAACAAAAATCTCTGCGTTCCTGTCTGCCACGCGGAATGGACGGCATTGGACGCCATCGCCAGGTTTTGATAGAGGAACTCGGCCGGATAAGTGCTGTTGGCGTGAATCCCGCCTACCTTTGCCGCCGCAAACACGACAACATCCGGCCGATTGACCGTGAACCATTGCTGGACCGAGGCCTGGCAGGTCAAATCCAGCTCAGATCGTGAAGCCAGCAACAAGTTGTTGAACCCACGCTGTTGAAGCCGGCGCACAACAGCGGCCCCCACCATGCCGCGATGACCGGCCACAAAGATTCTGGAAGTCGACGAAAAAGTCATTTATGCCCGCACTTGACTCAAAAAAACGCTCAAAAATTGAAGCCTGTCAATGTCTTATGCTGCGTAAAGCGGTTGACGTTCAGCGCTGATCTGCGCTGGGCGTCCTCCCGGCTGCATTGCATCGTCGCAACCTGACCACAAAACTCTGTACAACTCAGAAAATCCAGCAAACTGAAATTGGGGGCCGGAGTATACAAATTGACGCATTCTGACAAATAGCGTTAATGGCGGATAACAGCAGTTTTCAGGACGGCCCGGAATTTTTCGGCCGACTTCTCTCGCGTGAATTCAGAAAGAGCCAGTTTTCGAGCATTTTTGCCCATTTCGCTGATTCCTGAGGCGTCGTTGGCAGCCCTGCGAATTCCGTCCGCAATCGCTTTGGGCGAACCGGGCTCCACAGTCATTCCGACTTGATATTGGCCCGTCAACGTGGCCAATTCACTGTCCGCCGGAGCATTGGTCAGATAGGGTCGGCCGGCGGCCAGGATCCCGTAGAGCTTACTGGGCATGAGACATTGGCTGAGTTCGCGAGTCAGTGGCACAAGATGGAGGTCAGCCGCGTTCAAGCTGTGAGCCAATTCAGATTTGGGCTGATAATCGAAGAATCGCACGTTGGTCAGATTCTTCCGACGAACCATCTCAACAAGGCTTGCGCGTTGCGAACCCTGACCGACAAAGGCAAAGACAACCTGCGGCAAGTCCTGCAACAACTCCGCGGCGACAAGAAATTCCTCAAGTCTCTGCGTCAGCCCCAGGTTGCCGGAGTACATGACCACGAATTTGTCTTCGAGTCCGTGGCTGACGCGAAAGCGACTGTGTTCGAGCGGACGGACAACTTCGGGATCAGCCCAGTTGGGGACAATGTCGACCCTGTCACCATCAACACCGCCTGAGACGAGCAGACGCTTCATGTCCTCGCTAAGCACCACCATTCTGTCGCAGGATCGGTAAACGGAAAACAGTGACTTCCGCAGCCGACGAATCATCCAGTTGTTCGGAACTTTGCCGAGAGCCACGGCCACATCGGGATAGATATCCTGCAAATAACCCACCATTCTGCATCCGGTTCGCCGCTGTAACCTCCGTGCTTCAAACGGCAGCAGAAACGGGTCCGTCTCGAACACCACAACATCAGGAGCAGCACAGGATCGCAGGAACCGACGGGTGGCTCTTACAAATGAAACGTAATTGAGCGCCTTCAGCAACATGCGACTCTTGGAGAACTGCGAGTGAGCAACGCGGTGAATCGTAACGCCATTGCGTACGGGTTCCTTCTGCCACGGAGTTTCGTCATTTGCATCCCGAACCTGATTGGGCTGACCGGCCACAACGCTGACATCGAACGACACCTGCAGAGACTCACAGAGTTCCGTCAGTAACTGACCGGTCGCCTCCACGTCCGGCCAATAAGATCGATTCAGGAAAAGGACTTTGGGGCGGCTGTTCATCAATCGGTCACTTCAGATTCCAGTGAAGCTCAATCATCACTCAGAGCGGCCAACAAAACATGCGTAGTGGCTCGTCAAGTTTTGATTTGGGGGTTACGGTGGATCCCATTTTCGCCGACGGAGCGGCGAAACTACGTAGTCGAGCCGCTCCGTCGGCTCGCATTGAACCCCAAATCTTGTTCTTGACAGAACAGGAGGTATCCGGATTCGTGAGAACTTGGAGCGGTTTCTGAGCTCTTACGAGCTCAGCTACGGTGTTGGTTTCTGAGCTCTCACGAGCTCAGCTACGGTGTTGTTTCTCAGCTCTCACGAGCTCAGCTACGGTTTTGCTACGGGCTCTTAGCTCAGAAGCCAAGTCCGGTTTTCGTCGCCCATCGATGCACTTCGTTCCTCTGGGTGACATCTTTTTACGCCACACATGAGCGACGCAGGCCCGTCTCACTCCGACCTTATTTTTCACGTGCAAACAGAGCCATAACAAGCACATCTCGCGCCAATTCATTGAGTGGCCTGCAATGATCAACGTTTGGGGGTCGAGGCGAGCCGATGGAGCGGCCTGGTTACTTAGCCTCTAATCACTGAGGCCCGGCCTGATACCAGCGTAACACCGGGATGTTGACGTCATCAGCCGATGGGCACTGGCCCCGGTCGAAATTCCCTGCATCTCCGACGAACTAACCGCGGCTAACAGACTATTGATTTAATCAGTCGGAACGGGTTAGCAGGCTGTCGATTTAGGCAAGCCGCGGGTGTTGTTTGCCCGATTTCGCCTTCGCCTGCGGCTCGCCGTTAAACCAAAACGCCCAATCAACCACTAAGAACGGCTAACAAAACCGTAGCTGGGCTCGTGAGAGCTCAGGAACGTCTCCGAATTCTCACGAATTCGGCTACTTGAGTAAGAACGGCTGACAAAACCGTAGCTGAGCTCGTGAGAGCTCAGAAACACCTCCGAATTCTCGCGAATCCGGCTACTTGAGTAAGTTTTGTTAGGCGTTCTAAATCAACAGCCTCAAGAAGCCAACGCAGCCTGGACTTCACGTTGAGACGACCTGCTGCCTCGCAATTAACGAACCTCAGGAGACTGAAGAATCGTTAAGATTGTCGGATGTCGATCCCGTCAATTCTCCGGCATGATCATCGGCGTAGTACTCTCGGCCATCTTTACTGCCGTATTCGCCGTACTTGTAGTTGTAGTTCTTGTAATAGTATCGGTAGTCAGAATAACGGTAGTTGCCATAACCGTAAGCGTCTCGTTCTTCCACACCGTTGATCACAATCCCTGAGAGCGTTGCCCCGATATCACGCAGTTGCTCAATCGTTCGCCGGCCCAGATCACGCGTATGACGACTCAAACGCATGCACACCAGAACTCCGTCGACTCGAGCAGCCACTCCGCACGGGTCCGTCACAGCAAGCACAGGAGGCGTATCGATGATGATATACTCGAACTTCTCTCGAAGCACTTGAAGAATCTGTTCGAATTGAGGACGAGCCAGCAACTCCGCCGGGTCTTTAGGACGTCTACCGCAAGGCAAAACAAAGAAATCGGAAACTGTGGTTTCCTGAATGGCATCCGTTAGCTCAGCATCGCCTCGCAATACGTCCACAAAACCAATCTTATTCTCGACTCCCGTCAATTTATGCACTTTGGGACGACGGAAGTCACTCTCGACCAGAACAGTCCGTTTTCCAGACTGAGCAAGGGACAGAGCCAAATTAAGAGCCAAGGTCGACTTTCCATCACCAGCGGCCGGACTTGTCACAGAGAGCACTCGATGACTAACGCCCAGTGCGCTAAAGCAAATGGCCGTCCGCACAGCGCGGTAGGCTTCTGCCGGCCTTGATCGCGGCAAATGCACGGAAACAGCCGTACGATCCATCAGAATCCCATCAGGGACAGATTTCAAACGCTGCTCGGAGATGTAGGGAACGTGCCCAATGATTGGCACACCAAACTCCCGAATTATATCCTCCGGCTTGCGGAAGCTGCGGTCGGCAATCTCCACAAGGTAACCCAAGGAAAGACCGACAAATGCCCCCAAGAAAGCCCCCAGGCCCAAAAACTGGCTTAGCTTTGGAAACACAAGGTAACCATAGCGAGCCGGAGTAAGAATCTGGGCTTTTACACCGCCCAAGTCGGCCATCACTTTGGTTTCCCGCATCTGTGCGAGCACGTCTTCAAAAAGCTTCTTCAGCCTGTCGATTTCACTGAGGCGAGAACGATCTTCATTCTCATCGCTCCCCAATGCCCTCGCCAGTCGCTCGGATTCATCAGCCTGCACCTTAAGCTCAGTCGCTTCTTTTTCGACCGACAGCAGCTCCTGTCGCAAAGACTGGACATAGACAGAAATAAAATCCTGCTGTGGAGCGTCTGTCTCATTCGGAGTGATCCCGGCCAGAGACTCTGAGTGCTCTCGAACGAACCGAATCCTGCGATTGATCGCGGCAACCTTCGGGTGATCTTTGCCAAGCTTCTCCTCTAAGTCCGCTTGCTCGATCAGTAGCGGGAACAACGCATCCAGCATACTCTTTCCATTGGCGAACGCCTTTTCGGCATTCTTATTGGTCGCATCGCCTGCAGCGTTATTCTGGTTGGTTTTTCCGATCATCAGCAACAGCGCCTCGCGCGAACTCCCTGTTCTCATGGCTTCCTCGAGTGTCGCCAGCTCTGCCTGAAGTGCCGTTTGTCGCAACGACAGGGCAGACAACTGAGACAACAAAGCCTGCTGACGCTCACGATGCGGGTTCTTGCCATCGCTCATCAAGCCGGACTTGCCTCGGAACTCATTGTACTCCTGCTCCTTTTGCCGCAGCTCAGTATGAAGCTCTTCACGCGCACGCGTGAGCAAACTTTCCAGCTCACCGCGCGCATCCTTGTAATTCTCCATCTGCTTGCTGACGTATTCCGTCGCCACAGCATTCGCAATCCTTTCAATCTCGTCCGCACGCGACCCTTCAACCGAGATATCAACTACACTGGTATTCACAGTCCCGGTCTTCACCTTCAGCATACCGGCGATACGGTCAGCCGCCTGTTCTTCAGTGAGCCCACTCAGCAAAGACAACTGAGACAGTTCATGCTTTGAATAGGCCGGAATCAGAATACTTGGACTGGAGATAACGTAGGCCGCATCAAGCAAATCCCGATCAGACAGCATTCCGTCAAGCTTGGAATCGGAATGCCGGTGAATCACCTGTACCAATGCCGAAGAGCGATAGTTGGGGATTTGACGGTGAAACAAAAGGTAGCCCAGGAATGTCCCCAGCAGGGCAAACACAATAACAAACGACTTCCTGCGTTTGACGAAGCCCCAGACATCCAATCCGGCCTCCTGTTCTTCCAGATTATTGGCGGGGCCTGAAGTCGCTCCAAACATCCCAGGTATTGCACCAGACGCCATAAATGTACCTTTAAAAGCTCCATGCCCGTGGATGATCCCCCTGCATCCGCCAAATTCGGTGCTTCCACGGCTTTAAGGCGGATTCTTTTACGTCCTTCTATTTTGCCCGCAAGTCATATGAGTTTCTACAAACGATCCTGAATTTCAGACGGACTTAGCAAACTACGGGCAACAATCACTTTTGAGACAGGGCGTTGCATTCTCGCAACAACTCCCAGACCTCACATTTCACCCATCATCATCGCCATGGACCGAAAGGATCGCACGCCAGAAAGGCAGAATCGCCACACACCGGCGTATCGGGAATTACCGCTTTGCGGTCCTTCGCCAGTCGAATGCGATCAAACCCATGATTTGATGCCCGCCGGCATGGCATCAGTATTCGCGAAACGCAACGTCGGCCGACGAGGCAGGAGAACCATCAAAGCTTGTCAGATAGCCGCTGGAGAGAGGCTTCGGCGGCCGCGTTATCGGGCTCATAATGCTGAATTCGCAGCCATTCTCCCAAAGCGTCCTTGAAACGACCGCCCTGCTCGAGTAGCGCCGCACGCATGCGTCTGAGGTCCAGTTCTTCAGGGAATCCCAACAGGCATTCATCGATCCACAGGATTGCGGAATCAGGATCCGCGATCCTGAGTTGCTTTGCGCGCTGAAGTCGCTGCCGCCTGGATAAGTGATTCAGGTCCAGCTGCTTCCATTGCTGGTCGCAAAGCTGCAGTACAGACTGACGCAAGCCCGCATTATTGATTTGGTCCAGCACCTGTACGGAATCTTCATAGATGAGGGGAGCGTAAACGGACAGGCAGTCCACAGGAGCCAACTGCTCCCACGCCTCACTCAGAATGATGGCTCGAAAGGCTTCGGTCGACGCCAGGGATTGCTGCCAACATTTTTGAGCAACATCCGGTTTCCCGGCCCATTGAGAAATATGACCAATCCAGAATAGTCGCCGAGCCCCTGCGGGGTCGGCAAACAACAATTCCTGAATTCGTTCTGACTGTGGAGCCAACCCTGTGATGCAATATTCGGCAGCGATTTCATCCGCTAATACTCCCGGAACGAGCGGGTTCGCCGATGACAACTTTGCTGCGTCTCGCAGCCAGTCGTTTTCCAGCAGAGCTTCCCGAAACCGTCTCTCGACCTCCTCCTGATTAACAAAGTCTGCCCCCGAACGGAGTACCTGCAGGTGGCAGGCCAGACCAATGGGAGATAACTGCTCCCAAACAGTCCGCAGAACCTTATCGTCTGGAGGTGTTTCCGCCAGAGAATCAATTAATTTCAAACGAAATAAGGACTCCCGGAGACGCAGCTGAGTCCACGTTCCCTCAATATCATCCGGCCTTTCAGCCAATAGCTGCTGCATCGACTTGTTTAACTCCGCAGCCCTGCCGAGCTGACTTCGGCTGACCGGACTTGCGATGGCACGCTCGGATTCGACAATGACCGTGTAGATTCGATGGGAGTGGATTAAGTCCGAAGTGCCAACAACGGCGGTGACCACACAGCAAACGCGAATCATTATCGAAAAGGCGGCTTGGGCTGACACACCAGAATCCGGAAGTCCCCCTGTGTCGCCATTCCGAGTCAAAGATTTCAGACCTGCAATGGAACCTGCCAGAAATGAAACAACCGAAACCGTTGCCAGCGACCCCGCCCCAAAATCAAACAACATGGCAAAAGCCTGAGATGGCACAATTGCCAACCCCATCACTCCCGCAGCTCGATAGCCGTGACTTGAGAGCCAATCTCGGGAACGGCCTGATCGGGAAAATTGCAGCAATCGGCCGGAGTCCAACAACAACGTTCCGCCAAATGCCAGGATCACGCTCAATCCCAAAAACCCTGATTCAACAATGATCTCAATGAACTGATTGTCGGCATTAACAAACCAACTCCCGACCCAACGCCGCTGGTAAGGCAGCGTACAAAAACGGTAGGTGCCTAAACCTGCTCCAAGGGCAGGAAAATCCCTGACGACTCCCAGTGAGTCACTCCAATGCAGAAGTCGCCCAGTGGATTCTGAAACGGGATCCTTAAGAGTCCGCAACTCTTTAAAGACATCCGCGTCAAGATCGAACAGAACAAGCGAGCCCAGTGCAAGCCCGGAGATCAAAGACATGGGTAGTGCGAAGAGTACTACTTTTCTCCACTGCCACTGGGCGAACACTGCCACTGAAACACAGATAATGGCCGCACAAATACCGCCACGCGACAGAGTTGCTGCCACACCAAGCAATAACAACACAATTGAGAATGCCGCCAGAATATGCTGAACATTGAGCCGCGCCAGTCGTGAAGTCCAGTGCGTCAGAGCGATTCGAAAATGCTCATGCCATCGCGCGGGGCCCCATCGCCCGGTGTTGATGTCGGCCTCTCGTCCCCAGACCAGGATCATCAAGCCGATCGCGATCGCAAGGTGAACACACAGCCATCCAGCCGCGTTATTGGGATTCACAAACGGCCCAAAAGGTCTTGCTGTGTTTCGCATCCAGAATGCACCGATCAGCATCTTTCCGTCACCAAATGACTGTATCAAGGCCACGAGAGTGACGGCACACGCATTCACAACGAGTACAACAAGACAGCCCAGAATCCTGGGTTTTGTGCGAATCAAGTCACAGGCCGCACAAAAAATAATGCCTGCAGAGATCCACTGAGCCACCTGAAGTCGAGTCAATGATTCGGCAACCGAACGACCGTAGAACCGTAAAGCGTCCTGATTCGGAATCGACGGAGATTCAACACCATCGCGGGGGGGAGCGATCGGAAAGACCGCACTGTGCATCTCCCTGGTCGCGGGAACCAGGAGCGGGAGCATTTGAACAACGCCAATCGCTGCGTAACCCAGAAGAAGCCAAAAGCCCAAAGGCGGAATCATCAGCTTTCGGCGAGTAAAAGCCGCAGAGAGGATCACCAGGCTCAAAGACGCGGAACTGCAGATCGCGGCTAAAACCCGGGCAAATGGAATGACCCCACCCAACCACCATGGCAATAGACACACAGAGCCCAGCAAAAGCAATAACGCCAGAAATTCAGTAAGCAATCCGATGCGCAGAGTCAGGATTTGCTCTCCGGAACGACTACGTCCCATCAGTTGACTCCAACAAACGCCAGTTGCAAAAGTCAAACGGAAGTCGGCTGAGGCAACTGAAACGTGTCGGAATCACTAACCTGAACGACAACCGAAGAGGCTTTTGCAGCTCGCACATTCCTGATGATTTTCCCGAGCTGAGTCTCAAACGGGGCGAGGCCATCAATCTTTTCCATCATCCATGCACGGATGGAATCAGAACCTACGGCACCAACGATCTTGATGTGGCCAACTCGGAGCCGTTCGATAACTAATGGTATTTCAGATCGCCACGCCTCGTGGTGCTCCAGCTCAGACCTTGTTCGCCACGTCGCATGATATTCTTCCCCAAAACTGGGCAGACTGATCATCAATTCGACCCGGTCGAGTGCATGGTCTTCCGCAAACTTTGTCAGTGTCTGCCAGAGCTCTTCCCACTGACCTTTCCCCTGCAGACGAACCTGTTCATCGTGCATCAGCGGCCTGGGCCCCTCCACTTTCTGCACCAACGACCCGCCGAACCTGCGAATACGATTCGCCAGCAAATGCATTTCTGCGTACCCGAAAGAACGAGTCACAACAAGAATCAGCACGGCCGTTATCACGCCCACAACGGCGATTACATCGTTACCATAGGCAGCAGCCGCTATCGCACCGGCCCCCGTCAAAGAACAAAGTGCACCCACAAAAAACAGAAGGCGAGCCCCTGTATGTCCCCGACGAACCAGACAATGGTGCAGATGGCCTCGATCGGTTGCATAAATACTGCGCCCTGTGAGGCGACGCCGCACAATAGCCATTGCCACATCGAAAATCGGAATTGCCCAAATCGCCGTAGGCATAATCAGAGCCACAGCGGCGTATTGTTTCAGAGAACACTTTAGAGCCACACAACCCAGAACGAGCCCTATCAACATGCTTCCGGAATCGCCAAGAAACATCTTTGCTGGCGGAAAGTTGTAGAACAGAAAGCCAATCAGAGCACCTGCGAGTGCCAGGGAAATCAGCAGTCCATCCGGACGCCCGCCAAGGATATACGTCACTGCCGCCACCGAAAGACTGAGGATGATGCCGGTGGTACTTGCAAGCCCATCTACGCCATCAATGAGGTTGAGCGCATTAATGGCACCCAGAATCCAGAAAATCGTGACGAGGGGAGCAACATCGCCAAATTGAATGGGATAACCAAACACCTCCACCTGCCGAATCATGATGCCCGATGGCACCATAATCAACGCCGCCAAAAACTGCCCGAACAACTTCTGGCGACCTCGAATTCCAAACCGGTCGTCCAGCACACCGAGGCAAACAATCAGCAAGGAAGCCACAGCGAGCAGCATCAGGAACCGAGTGTCTCCCTCGCTTGCACTCAGCAAATCAGAAAAAAAATACGACGTGGCAGAAATCGAAACTATAATAGACAGGAGGACGGTCGGACCCCCTGTCAATGGAACGGCGCTTACGTGAAGTTTTCGATGTCCATCAGGCCGGTCTACGATGCCCAGCCAACGACAGACGCGGCCCACCAACGGCGCTAGAATCAGCGCAGAAAGGCATGCGGACATAATCGCGACAACTGAAGAGTACATTATTTGGTTACGTCAATCTGTGAGGGGACTTCCGAAACTCAAACCATCCTGCAGACGACAATCAAACATCTTCAAACCATTCGCCAGCGAGTAATCCGCATCAGCAAATCCCCTGCCATATTCACGGCAGTTGTCTCCGAAGCGGTTCAAAACAAGTGCCTGAAGTCAGAATCTGATCAAGATCCTCAGAACCTCAGCCCCAAGAAAAATGCGAAAAAACGGGGACAACGACCGCCGAAACAGCGCGAGGTCTCCGTTTCTTCAAACAAACCGGGGCACACAGAGTTCACGCCTTCGAGGTCACATCTACGATTTGAGATCATGGTGTCGCCGGACAACCCGTTGCAAGCACGCAAACATTGAATCGCAAAAAACTCATTCAATGTTCATAAACGGCATCATCACGCATCAGCAGCCAAACTACGCAGACCTCCAAAATAAACAAAACGATGTGTCTGAGGTGCTGGCTCACTTGCCAAGGCAGGATTGATTCCCATCATCCAACGAACATATGTGCAGGCATCAGAGGACAGAACTTCTCCCCACATCTCGTGGAAAGACATCTTGAATCAATTGCGCAAAAGCTAATCGAATCTGCGGAAATTCAGATCATGAAGTCCGTCTGGCGGCCCAGAATCCGGTCGACAAGGTCCTGCGGGAAATCAACGGCAGGCGATCGCTCAGGATCCAGGTCTGTCGGGTTGATTCCGCAATACACACTCCACGGACCCAAATGCCGCCACCGACCAGCTCGCTTGGGCTCACCCGGCAAAACCGGGGTCGTGCAGCGATTGCAGCCAATCGTCGAGAATCCCTGCTTGTGAAGCGGATTCAGGATCACCTGGTGCTCGTGAATGTAGCCTTCCAGCTGCTCGTCGCTGAAATTCGCCAGCGGATTCACTCGCAGGCAGTTCAATCGCGAATCGATTGCCAGGATAGGACATACCCCACGACGGCCGCCATCGGCACGGCGGAGACTGCCTATCAGGGCGTCATAGCGGCCTTTGATTGCATCCAGTGGCTCTGATTTCCGCATTTCGCAGCACTGCTTCTGACCCTCGGGCGTCAAATACAGAATGCCGAACTTCTCCGTTTGCTCTTCCATCGTGAGTGTCGGCGTCAGGGTCTCAATTTCCAACCCATAATGCTGCATCAGGCGATCGCGAGTATCCAGCGTTTCCTGAAAAAGCACGCCAGTGTCGACAAATACGACCGGGATCTTGACGGGAATTGAATAGAGCATGTGACAGATCACGTTGCCCGATTCCTGCATCGAAGACATTGCCGCGACTCGTTCGCCAAATGTTTCCTTCGCCCAAAGAATCAGTTCCTGGGGGGAGCGGTCATCAAACGCGCGATTCAACGCGACGAGATCGGCCTGAGAGAGGCGAGCCATGGTTCCAATCCGAGTTCCTCCCGGTCAACCCGGGAGTTACAAACGTCCACGATCGGTGCTGCCCTGAGAATGACAGGGCGTCGGAAGCAACGAACGCAATCCGGTGCGAATAGTAGCGGGTTTGGAAAACTGGAAAAGCGGTGTTCCCGCTTCAGCCCCGGAAACGGCGGATTACCCGGAAACTCACGTATCGAGAGTTTTCGCCGGGAAAAACAACAAAGAGCGAAGGCCATTGACCCTCGCTCTTTGTGTTTGTTCAAACAAACAGGCAAATTATCCCAAAGGGTTTGCCCGATTCGTCTTAGAGTGTTTTTGCCAAGAACTTAGGACCAGTCCCGTAATAACTTCCGTAGCTGAAGTCGTGAGACTTCAGTCCGAACTCTCACGAGTTCGGCTACTACAGGAACTTATTTCGGGACCGTTCCTTAGCGGGCTGCAGCATCCCACCACCAACGGCCAGACTGGCCGACGGGATTGGATTCGATGGCCTTTTTCACAACTTCGGCTGAAACCTCGAAATTGTCCGGGTTCCTGACAACACTTCTCAAGTCGCCACGCACGCCACCCGCGACCTGGATCACGATCTCGCGGCCGTTGTAGACACGGCTACTGGCCGCCGTCATGAGTTCGGCCGGCACTTCCACAGGAGCCGGGGAATAACTGCCAGATGCACTGAGCACTTCCGGCTGCCATCCCACCTGGCGATTCAGGCCCATCGTATGAACTAACGCTGTTGCCAAGCCCAGGTCAAAGACATTTTGCAGGTCAGCAAACACGACGTCCTGACTGGACAATTCCGGCAGATGCTCTGTGAATAATCGAGCAAACTCGGTGTTGGCGTTGTCTGCTTTTCCAGTGGCCTGACGACTTCCATCTGCCGAGACCAACTGATTCTCAGACTGGCATTGGACTGCTTTGCCAGAAAATTCAAACGATTGACGGTCGGGGGAAACCTGAATGGAGTCGTACCCGACGGTCATCCACCATCGCAGGGCATCCATGGCTGAGGCCTTGCGTTCCGCTCGGCTGAGCAGGTCAAAATAGCTCTTCATGCCCGCCGCGCCTTCGCGTTCGCCAATACCGATCAGTTTCATCTGATAGTCGGCTTCAACGATCACGCTGGCCACGCGAGAATCCTGAGGAATCCCCTGAACGATGACGTTCTGCAGGCCCAGCATTTCCTCGAGCTTATCCGTCTCCGCGCCAACATTTCCCGAGGTCAGTTCCATCTTTGCTGCATAATCACGAACGGCTTTCACCTGTTCCGGCTTTGGATCAATCGAACATCTGAAGAAGCCAGAACCACCCTGCTCGAAGGTGCGGCTCAGAGTGACAAGGTCGTCAAAACGAAGTGTCGGATGTCCATTCGATACACTCACGGTCCGCTGATCATCGGCATTCTTCCACGCACCTGCAGGACCACCAATGACAACATCCTGTGAGTCTGGAAACACAAACAGGAACTGAACTTCTGTCATACCAGCGAGGCAGGCGACATCGTCTGGAATGGGCTGCCCAGCGGCCATCAGACTCTTGACATGCTGCTCCAGTCGAGGCAGTGAAACAAGACGCAGTTCTGAAGACTCCTGGACATCGTCGTTTGGATTCGCAGTTCGAGCCAGCTCGGCTGCTGCCAGCAATCGAGAGTTGTCGTATCTCATCATCAAGGCCGTAGCCATCAGCGGTGTGCCAAAAAACACTCCCTGATCAAACTGAGTGATCGTTCCGAAGTCTCCCCCGTCCTGTTCCCAGGTGGCCGGTGGGCTGGTCTGTTCAACAATCAGGTTGATCAATGTCTGGAAGTCAGTCTGAGCACCCCCGCCCGCTTCCAGTTTTTCTCGACTGACGCGAGCGCGGTCGGCAGTTTTTCTGTCCCCGGCTTTCAAAGCAGCGGCTTCAAGATTCTCGGCGGCTTTCCGGAAATCGCCTTCCTCGGCAGCCAGTCGAGCCTCCAACCTCAATCGGGAAGACTCCATTCCGGCCGTTACGGGCTTATCACTTTCACCTGCTGCGGCCACACCACTCGACGCCAGAACCGCACAACCGAAGGCAAACGTCACGCCCCTTCGCAGGAACCGTCGGAAACGAGGACTTGAAGCGGAGAAGACGGAATCAAACAGTGGCATCTGGATGACCTCATAAAGAACCGAACGAAGTACGGACAGAAACCGAGGAGATTCCCGGTTGACAGAAAAAAACTGCGCACACGCCCGCACACGGCATAGAAAACCTTTGTCTAGGATCGTCGTGCGGACACTCAGCGTCAAGAAGATTCCTTTAATTCCGCGACGTACCAGTTCTCCCGTATCCATGGGCCGTTCCAATCGAACCGGCTGCACCAGATTCACGGGGTCTTTCAGGGTATTAGGCCGCCATTGCGAAACGGTTTAACGGTTGACCGTGCAAAGCCCTCAGGCCGGAACCCCGGAATCTGTGTCGGAAAACGTCGCCTCAACCTGCAGGCGGTCTATTGATTCAATCCTTGAGGCGGCATCGGGGAGTTGACAGACCAACCGAAGTTGCCCGTGGCAAACGGCCATCCTCGAGAGCCTGGCGACAAACGCTGTGGATTATCAAACCATGAATGCCCGTCCGGGCCACCCGGAATTTGAGCCGGGGACAAGATCATGAACATATAGAGAGGGGCTCCGTTGCAGGATCTGAGGATCCCGGCTCGGCTTGCTTGCACCCAGAGAATGCTCCGCTCACGATGCGATCTGTCACCATGATCTGAAAATATTTCAGATGGTCATGAAAACATCTCCCGTGGACAGTTCTTTGACCCCAAGGCTTGGCTTATGCCCGAACTCCCAGAAGTCGAAACGATGGTTCGAGGCGTCCGCAGCGATTGTAGCGGTCGAATCATTTCTTCCGTCGAGTTCGTCCAGTGTCAGCGAAAGCCCATCTCCGTTTCACCGGACCGAAGAGCCGTGGTACAGCGACTCAAGGGCCGTCGCATCTTAGACGTGCACAGACTGGCCAAAAGAATTCTGCTGGAACTCGACTCACGAGAAACGGTGGTCGTCGAACCTCGCATGACAGGCCTGCTTCTGGTTTCAGAGCCTCCGACCATCGAACACCGCCGCGTCGTATGGCATTTCGAGCCCGTGCCGAACCACGCCCATCAACTGGAATTCTGGGATCGTCGAGGGCTTGGGACTCTATCGCTGCTGACGCCCGATCAGCTGGTGGACCTGCGTCTTAAGTTTGGTCCCGACGCGTTAACGATCACCGAACAGCAATGGCAAAATCAACTTTCGAAAACCGCTCGCGAAATCAAAGTCGCGCTGCTGGATCAATCGCTGGTCGCTGGAATTGGCAACTTGTACGCCAGTGAGATCCTGCATCGCTCAGGAATCAGTCCGCTCCGCAGCGCCGCAACTGTGACGGCAAAGCAAATTACGAAGCTGAACGAAGCGACGCATCATATTCTGAACGAGGCCATTCGATATGAAGGTTCAACCCTGAACGATGGCACGTATCGGAATGCCTTAAACAAGGACGGCAGCTATCAGAACCACCATCGCGTTTACCAAAAGGCGGGAACTCGATGTTCAACCTGCGGTAAAGCCGAGATCCATCGGATCGTTCAGGCACAAAGAGCAACTTTCTACTGCTCCCGGTGCCAAAAGTAGACGATGCGAACCAACGGATCCCGTTTGGAGAACTATAGCACGCGTCGCAAAACTACCAGACATCTTCAATGCTGCCAGTATTCGCATGCACAAGCCGACCAGGGCCCGCCCAGTCGGGGGCGTTCTGCAGAATTCTCAACCAGACGTTGGAGCCTCGAGCCAGTCCCTCGAAAGAGAGGTGATTTCCTAACTCATCATCATGAGCAATCTTCTCAGCCTGCCAATAAATGGCCGGAGGCGAATCAAATGCGGCACAGACGGCCAGAATATCAATCTGAAGTCCCGAAGGAATCTGCCGACCATCGGCCGGACCTCCACAGATCTCTGTCCGTGAAACAAACAGAGAAACCTCCCACGAATCCAATTCGATATCGTGAAAGAAATGGCAGCCGATCGGCGCAGTAACGTGCCGGTCCACCACACCACGAACAGCGTCGTTGACGAACCAACGTAACCATGAAGGTGGGCTGGTCGAGTTTGGGATTGCAGGTATCATCAGGCGCGAGGAGGGGATCTCAAGCTGATCGAGGATCAGAACAGTAGCGATATCATTAGCTGTAAAGATTCTTAACACGAGTGGTTCGAGCGTACCGCGAGGACGCAAACCCTGCGCCGTTGCCCCTTGATGATGCCGTTCCTCAACACTTTAACGAGAAAATTCCATTCACCCCTCCTTTGGCGCCACGCGTTCTTTACGAAGTGTTTATCCGCGATGACAACAAAGCCTTACGGTGGCGATCGCACCTGAAGGAAAACTCCAATGCGTTTCCATGGTTTAAAGTCCGCCTTCCTCAGAGTAAGGGGGACCGGAGGCAACGCTGTCCTCAGCCATCTCGTCCCAGTGATGTTGATTGCCAGTCTGTTGATGACCAGTCTGTTGACTGTCGCGAAGGCCCAGATGGCCCCACTGAAGGCTCGGTCCTTTCGGGATCGTGTCGTTGATAAAATCAGCTTGAACGATACGACACTGATCTGGGGGATGATGCTGAGCAGGAGGCCGACAAGAATTCTGGTGAACACGTCCTGGATGAGGACAAACTGTGCCGACTTTTACGAAAAAGAAATCGCAGCGCTATTAAAAGCGACTCCGCCAGTGACCTCTTCTGTTTTGGTAGAGATCCTTCAAAACGAAATTGATCTCGCGGCCGCTGCAGAACCTGAGTCACCCCAAAGGACCGGTCTTCTCAAAGAGATTCTCGACCATCTCACGCCCGACGAAACTGTGGAGCCGAAATTCGTCATTCTTGAGCTTCCAAAATCTCGCGTGACCAACATTGAATCTCAAACGGAAGCTCGCCGGGAACTCTGCCGCCTGGCGATCCTGAATCACGTTGAGGATATTGAAGACACGCATTGGAAGTCGATCGTCGAACAGCTTCAGGCAATCCCGGAAGCCGAAAGAAAACTAACGCCTCCTCAAGCCATCAACGACGACCACAAGAATCTTGAACAGATCCTTGCCGCTGTTGACGTGAGAATGAACGCGGCCTCCCGATTGATTCAAACAGGTTCGACAGTGATTGACGAATCCGCGAAGCCGGATCTCAGCCTGCTCCTCAATTCTATGTTAGGAGGAAATGTACAGAGTCTGCTCGGCGAACTTCTGAATGAGGGACAGCCGCGACAACCTGACGCCCCACCCCAAAACGACACGCTCCCCGATGCCGCGCGGAGAGTTGCGGATGCGAAAAAGCACTCAACCATCGTCCTTTCCGACTTCGAATTTAACATCGCCATGGGCTCAGCCACAGTGACTCGTCGACTGTTTCACAAGGGCAAAGACGGTCAGTGGAAACTGCTGTTGGCCAGTCGCGAAACGTCGACCGCAGCAGACGTGAAGCCCGGTCAGGTCGAAGCGGTTGAGAATGACCCGCAGGTCAAAGAAATCGCGGGGCTGGTAGAAGGATCAGGATTGGGAGGTGGTCAATTTGCAAAGGCCCTGCAAATGGGGGCGGTCGTCCAGAATGCGCTCAGCGAAGCCAATCAAAAATTTGAATCCACGCTTCAGGAAATTATCACAGCCAGACATCTCACAAATGCACAGGAGCCGCCAGTGATTGTTCTTCCGGAATCCAGAACTCCCTGAACCCAACGTCACCCGATCAATCCAGCATCCTGCTTACTGACGCTTTCTACCCAAGCACCGCCACAAAGAATTGTTCCACATCCTGTTCAAGTCGCCCCACGGAATCACGGTGAAATCGAATCTGACGGCACGATTCATTCGGCGGCTGTCGACGGGTCCTCAGATCTTCTTCGCCCTGCTCAAGCAAAAGTCGAGCAAATACGTTGGGATCAACCGGCGATGCTCCCGGAACAACGGCAATTTGGATTTTGCGAAGAACATCGCCATTCGCCTTCAGCTTTTCGACCATGGAAGCCATCTCCGAGTCCAACAATGTGCTGGAAGACATTTCAATCCTGAGCGGTCTCACGATCGCCGCCTGTCTCAGTTCGTCAATCGACTGCCTCAGGATCGGATGGATCATCGGAGCTGCGACCTGGACTGCCGGGTCCAGAACAAATCGCCGATACCACATGGCGGGGTGAGGCAAGACAATCGCTGGACTTTCGATGACCTCCTCCCCGAACAGGCAGAGATCCAGATCCAATGTCCGCGGCCCCCAATGAACGGTGCGTTCACGACCAAAGGAATTTTCAACCTCATGGAGCGTATTCAAAAGCGTTACCGGGGCCAGAGAACATTCCAGTACGGCCGCTGCGTTCACATACTCCTGACCGGCCGCAGATCCCACAGGACGCGTGGTGACGACTCGGCTCAACTGCCGAACCGCAATTCCCGGTCGCTCAAGGCGCCTCATGGCTTCGAGGAACGCTGCTTCCGAGGCATTAATGTTGCCACCAAGAGCGATCAGGCATTGTGTCATGCAGATTTCTTAATCGAGTTTCGGATTTCTCAAAAACATACGCTCTGCAACCGCGCGTTCTGGTCGAGTTGCAAACAACCATGAGTCAGCGAACATACTGAAAATCTGCAAACGTCATGGCGCTCCCGTGCACGATATCGTTTGCTGCTGTCTCTGAGTACTCTGCCCCCATTTTGAGATCACGATGCCCGGCTATTCCCAACGTCTGAACGATCGAATCCTGTCCTGCCGCACACCAGCTCTCGTCGGAATTGATCCGCGATGGGACTGGCTGCCAGCCGACATTCGTGCCGCTGCAGAGTCGAGATCCTCGAACATTCCTGAGCGAACGGCTCTGGGATTCGAAGCCTTCTCAAAACAACTGATCGATATCGTCAGTCCTTTGGTTCCGGCCGTTAAACCTCAGGTCGCTTTCTTTGAACAGTTGGGTGTGGCCGGATTTCAGGCACTGCATTCTGTCATTCGTTATGCACGAAAGTCCGGACTGATCGTGATTGCTGATGCTAAGCGAGGAGATATCGGAACGACGGCGGAAGCCTACGCGGACGCATGGCTGGCGGGCGAGGACCCGGACGCCGCTCCATGGTCGGCCGATGCGTTGACGATCAACCCGTACCTTGGCACCGATTCACTGGATCCTTTCGTCAAGCTGGCGGCAAAACGAGGGGCCGGCCTGTACGTTCTGGTGCGGACCAGCAATCCCGGAGCAGCCGAGTTTCAGGATCGCGTGTCTGACGAACAACCGCTGTACTGCACCGTCGCAGCCACCGTCCAAAAGCTCAGTGAATCAACTCGATCTTCGGAACAAACCTTTGGATGCGTGGGTGCCGTGGTCGGAGCCACCTGGCCGACTCAACTGCAGGAACTGCGTCAGCACATGCCAGCCGTGCCACTCCTCATCCCCGGCTACGGGGCGCAGGGAGGAACGTCTGCGGATACCGCCGGAGCGTTTAACTCCAACGGACTTGGTGCGGTTGTGAACAGCTCACGAGGCATCAACTTTGCGTGGCAACGCAAGCCGTACGCGGAGCAATTCGGTGAAGCACGATGGCAGGATGCGATCGAATCCGCGACACGCGATATGATCCGGGATCTGGCGGAGAATACTCCGGCCGGGACGCTGTAACCAACTTCAACCGTTGCGGCGACATTCTGGTCAGGATGAGCATTCCTGCCCGCCAATTCGCTGGCGGACAGGATTGTTCAACTACAAATCGCACGTCCCGAACGATCACCCGCGGGTCGTTCGTGCATCCTCAGGGTACTCCGGCCGTAGCACACGAATTTCGTCGGACGATGTTGATGGTCGCAATGACAATCGCAACCCATCAACCTCAATCTCCTGAATGCGATACATCCCCTGCCCTTCGCGTGATCGGGATGAACCCGACAGAGATCCTCCGAACAGAGGAAACCGAGATGAACCTCGCTGGTCATTCAACGCAACTTCATCCCGGGTCTCGCGAGTCAACACGATCTGAATCGGAGGCGTTGCCGGATAACGCAGCGTCATCTTCAGCGTTGTGCCCAGCTCACCCGATGACTTCGAATCAAGTGAAGGCGTGAAACTTACTTCCAGCCCCTCTTCAATCGCTCGATGTCCGGCGTACTGAAACGTATGAGAGCCATCGGAGATCAGCGCTTCCGCATCATTGAGTTTCCATCCTCGAGCCGCCGCGACTGAGATCGCATTCATTCGTCCGGATGAGCGAGGCACAGCCGTCAGTGTAGAGGCCAGATATGTCTCGGCCCCGCGCGGCAAATCATCCGGCCCCAGCAAGCGAGCGCATAACAGGAGTCCGGGAATAGGAATCCGGCGAACCACTCTTTCGTCTTCCAGCAGATTCTTCAGCTTGCTTTTGTCCGCAGAATGGAAGTACAGCGAAACCAATGCCACGCTGCTTTGATCCGTCTCCAGTTCATCATCCATGTTGCACAGGATTAAATCTTCAGCATCACGATATTCTTCATGCCGTCCCAAAACCCAGGCGCAGACGAGGTTGGCTTCCCAGTTGCGTGTTGAATAATCAAAAGCTCTGGCGGCAGTCCGAGGCGCCTCGGGATCTCGTTCACTCTCCTGAATCAACGCCATGTTGGCCATGCTGCTGGCGAGCATATCGTCCTGACGAAAATGGCCATGACCAATCTCTGTCAGACGTTCAAACGTTCGCATCGCATCCTGATTCCGACCAAGTTGTTGCTGCGTTCTGGCAACGTAGTACCAGTAGGGAGGATAACATTCCATAAATCGCTCAGACCGAGCCAGCATCCGCAGTCGACGCTCCGGATCCTGCTCTTCGAGTGTTTCATTGAGTTGATCCAGATCCTGATCGCGTAGTAACCACTTATCGGGAATCTCATTCTTTCGGCTGAGTTTCCAGAAGCTGTCCAGGAAGGTCGACGACCTTGTCATCAAAGTCGTGAACTGTGTCTTCTCCACCTGCCACAAATCTGAGTCACGTTTGATCTGAGTGGAGCGATAATCCCACCAGCTGTTGGCTCCGGACTGAATCACAGAGCCAACCTGACCTGTCGCAGCCTGCGCGCCGATCACGAAGAAGTCGGTCCCCAGTTTACGCTGAACACCGCGATGGAATTGTTCACCGATGACAACTCGCTCACGGTCACTGATCTCCACCTGACCGATTTCATCCAGAATGGATCGGTAAAGACTGATCACTTCCGGATCATCAATCTGATTCAGGTCCAGATTGTTCAGAATACGCTGCTGCTCTTCCAGCAGAACCTGCTTCGACGGCGCGCGGCGAATACGATGTAGCGCGGCGCGACAGTAGTTGAGCGTCACCGCGGTGTTTCGTCGACTGATTTCCGTCGCCGGAGTCACTGCTCGTTCCGGTTCCTGGGACATGACACCAGCAGGCACCAGCACGAAAAGCGACAGGCAGCACAACAGCGATTGACAACAGATTATTCGTCTCATGGTTTCAGTCACTGATCAGGAGACATCCGTTGAGATCGAGCTGGCGACGGTCTTCGTCGGTGGGTCAAAACATCTGACCCGCTGGTCGCTCATGATCTTCTTCAGACATCCCAAACCAACTGACGTCAGCTCTTCCATGAACCGCGCAGCAGAAGTCAGTACATGATTTCGTCCCGAACTCAGAAGACAACAGTCAATCCCGGCCAGGCCCAACTTAGAGATACGACGACACCGTTTGTGCACACAAGGTAGTCACGGCAATCTGCGCAAATCGCCTGACATCACCCCGTTTCGGCAATTTCTGCCGGTTGTTACGGATTCCGCTTTCCGTTGACCACTGTTGCCGCCGAGCCGCCGGCGCCGGCTCACTCCACGGCGATCCAGCTGGGCGGTCAACGGAAGAATCACGATCCGCCCCAAAATTCGACGGCATCTGCCGCCTTGAGACTTGTCCAGCATTCCTCTGGCGGCAAATCACCAAAACAATTACACGGAGCCTTTCTAACTGGACAGCGCCATGTACAAGAAAACCCTGGAGAATACGAGCCCGAAGCGCCAGCGAGTGAATGAGTCGCAATGTGTTCACTCGCTGGCGCTTCGGGCTTGTAAGGGAGCCGAACATGGCGCTGTCCAGCTAATCAGGACTCTTCCAGATTCGCGACAGCCGGAGGTCACCGATGCGTGACAAGTTCCTTTCCTTTTCGCTTCCGCTCATCGGCGCAGAAGAAATTGACGAAGTTGTCGAGGCCCTGAAATCAGGTTGGCTCACGTCCGGCCCACGAACCCGACAATTCGAAAAGGATTTCTGTCAGGCGTTCGGATCACCTGCCGCGTTGTCATTGAACTCATGCACGGCCGGCCTGCATGTCGCTCTGAAAGTCCTCAACATCGGGCCGGGCGACGAAGTCATCACAACGCCCATGACATTTGCCGCGTCGGTGAATGTCATCGAACATGTCGGGGCCACTCCCGTCCTTGTCGATGTGGAACCCGATACTCTGAACCTGCAGCCGGATGCCGTCGAACGGGCCATCACTCCCAACACCAAGGCGGTCATCGCCGTTCACTATGCGGGCCATCCCGTTGAACTTCATGCGCTGCGATCAATCTGTGATGAATACGATCTGCATCTGATTGAAGATGCCGCTCACGCCATCGGTGCCGCATTTGATGGCCAACCCATCGGCGCTGGCTCGAATCTGACCGCGTTCAGCTTCTATGCGACAAAGAACCTGACAACGGGGGAAGGAGGAATGCTGACAGGTTCTGCTGAGCTTCTGGAGAGGGCTCGCATCTTCAGCCTGCATGGAATGAATCGTGAAGCCTGGAGCCGGTACTCGGCCGGTGGCAAATGGGCTTATGATATCGTGGAGCCGGGCTTCAAATACAATATGACGGATCTCCAGGCCGCGCTGGGACTACAACAGCTTCGGCGTTTCGATCACATGCAGGCTCGTCGCAGGGAAATCGTGCAGACTTATAACACTGCATTCCGGAACCATGCCTCCTTTCTGACGCCCGCGACTCGCGACCACGTCACCAACGCATGGCATCTGTATGTGCTGCGACTGAGATCTTCCGAGCTGACAATCAACCGCAATCAGTTTATCGAGGAAATGACGGCTCGAAACATCGGCACATCGGTGCACTTCATCCCGATCCACATGCACTCATATTATCGCGACAAATACAATTACCATCCGGATGATTTCCCGGTCGCGCACGGAGCCTTTCAGAATATGCTCAGTCTGCCGCTGTCGCCTTCGATGTCGGACCAGGACGTCGCCGATGTGATCGACGCCGTCCTGGATATCCGCAGTAAATTCGCCCGCCGCAGGGCCGCCGCTTAGGAACAATCCCGAAATAAGTTCCGTTTATCCCAACCCGAACCGTCACGGCGTGTTGATTTAATCATAACCCGATGCATCAGTTTTGAAGTTGCGCTGTTCGACAATTGGGGAGATCAACAGAGCGAAAACACAGGGAATTATCACAACCCGACGCGTCAGCGAGGGATTGAAGGAAACATTGATAAAACGCAAATGCTCTATCCCTCACTCACGTTTCGGGTTGGGATGGCGGCAATTGCGCAACTTCAAAATGCATCAGCGAGGGATTGTTGTGGAAAAACGCGGCAACTTTTATTCCTCACTGACGTTTCGGGTTGTGAAAACCCACTAAATCAACAGGCCGGTCAGCGAGAGATCCAGATGTTGTGCAAAATCCCTCGCTGACGCATCGGGTTGGGATTTCAAGGCGTGGAAACCTCCGGAATTTATTCCGGGACCGTTCCTTAACTCTGGGTGAAGGCTCGCACCTCCACAGGAGCTCACCACTTCCAGCCGCTCTTGCCCTTCAGATTCTGAATACAGTCGGCCGGCCAGTCACCGCGATGCAGCTTCAGAATAATCTCCGCACCCAGGGCCCAGGTCGCATCATGTGACTCGTTGTCGAGTCCGGCCACGTGTCCGGCCAGCAGCACATTCGACATGCCGATCAACGGACTGCTGAGTGGCAACGGTTCTGTTTCAAATACATCAAGACCAGCCGCGCGAACTCGACCCGTCTGCAAGGCTTTGATCAGAGCGGGTTCATCAATCAGCGGACCGCGGGCTGTATTAATGATCACAACCGACGGCTTCATCATCGCAATCGACTTCTCATTGATCTTGTGTTTCGTCTCCGGAGTGGCCGGAGAATGCAACGAAATGAAATCCGATTGCCGGAACAGATCTTCAAGCGACACCATGGTGATCCCATGTTTCTTCACAAAGTCAGCTGGCGCGTACGGATCGTAGCTGATCACCTTCATTCCCAGCCCGATCGCGCGGGTTGCGGTGGCCTGACCGATGCGGCCGAGCCCAACCAGACCCACGGTGCACGCCGAAATTCGAGGATAAGGAATTCGCTTCCATTCCCCGCGTCGCACTTCCTGATCGAGTGCCGGAAAGCCGCGGCCCAGTGCCATCAGCATGGCAATCGCATGCTCAGCAACCGAATGATGATTACAACCGGGTGTCGTCGCGACCACAATGCCGGCTTCATCGCAGGCTTTGAGATTAATCGCATCGAAACCAACACCGGCCCTCGCGAGAACGCGCACCTGAGGAATGGCGGCGATCACGTTAGGAGGATAGGGTTCAGAGCCCGCGATTACGGCGTCATAGCCTTTGAGTGTGTCAATCAGGACATCGTTATTCCAGAGATCTCGCGACCGGTCCGGAACATGACATTCGTGGCCCGCTTCTGCCAACATCTGAAAGTGGGGGCCGCTCTCTCCATTCAACGCCGTGCACAAAACGCGTACCATGTGGGTTCCCTGGTCAGTAAAAATCAACTCAGTTGACGGTGGCCGCAGACGACTGCGTCCAGTCGATGCGGAACAAATCGGATATCTCAATGCGGAACGTATCAGTCAGTTTAAATGCCGACAATCAGATTGCCGTTCAGGTCGGTTCTGAATCCCGCGCGGGGGAAAGCTATTATCTTGGACTGCAGCCGAATAGCGAAAACCACGAATTTCGTCCGGCGACCGGGACATTGCAGCTTGTGACGGAATGGATTCGACTGCTCACGGCACTCAACGATGGGCAGACACTGTTCCTGCCTTTTGACTTCTCTGACGAATACACTCGATGGCTGCATGCGCATCGAGAAGGTCGCCATGTGACTATCGTCTTCGGCTGGGCCACTGTCGAAGGCTGGGCGATTTCTCCGCAGGATCTTTCTCAATATGCCGAGGCACTTCCCGGCTTTATGCCCGACGAACCCCTCATCACTCAGACGCTTTACTTGCCTCGAGTTCTCAGCGATCTCCGCCACAGCCGGGAGTTGCTGGCGTCTCAGGCGGCAAGAGAGTTGTTTCACGCAAAACCTGATGATCGTCTGCTCACATAGACGCGTGGCCTTGAACGGCATCACCCCACAGTTCCGCTCCCGCCGTCACGAGTCAGTCATTCAGATTGGGGTAGTCTTCGGGAAATTCAATGAACCTCGCCGGGACATGATCGGTGAGCCAGACGTCATTGGCCGTCACAAAGAAGACGAATCCTTCCTGCACCATTTCAAAGGCGTGCACTTTCAGCAGGACCGGCGTTCCTCTCCGACGGCTGAAGCAATGCTGCTGTCGCAGTGAAGATGCACAGATGACGGCTCATTTTTCTGAGACCGCCTTCACGAATCGCCGCAACGGCTTTGCGAGTCGTCCCATGAAGAAGAATGGCCGGTGGTGCAGCCGGCTCATAGCCTAACTTCACATCAACCGAATGCCCCTGATTCGCTCGAATTCGCTGACTGTTTTCATCAATAGTGAAACGTTGTTTGTCGTTCGCTCGCACAACATGCTTGAGC
This sequence comes from Planctomycetota bacterium, assembly GCA_052034165.1. Taxonomy (GTDB): domain Bacteria; phylum Planctomycetota; class Planctomycetia; order Planctomycetales; family Planctomycetaceae; genus SXXK01. Next base: position 72,616 of record JBPOIW010000061.1, read on the forward strand.
TGGTCGTATGAAGTCTTCTGGCCGATTCTTCGCAAGGCTTCCAGAAGCACTTCTATTTCGACCCAGCCAGCATCGTCGAGTTCAATGCCGATCTGATCCGGCTGATGTCGAAGAACAAGACTGAGCAATCTGCTGATTCGTGGCACGTAGTCTTCGTCTGTCGTCATCACGATCCTCATCGCCTGACTCGCCATTCTCGGGAACTCAAATCACGCCATATTTTCCGGCCGGGCAATCCCGCATCTCCAGCGATCTCGGTTATCAAACTCAGGCTGTGTGTCGACGCAAAAACGATGGCTTCACGAGCGATGGCGAAGAGGGCGTTTCAGCAAGTATCGCGAACAGTCACGCGCTCAAAACAAACTCGTTAAATAGTTCTTTGACAAATTTGCATCCGCGACCCAGGAACCGCGTCCGAAGGAAGAGCGCCCAAGCTCTGCATCGCGGACGATCGTTGATGAGACCGCGTGAGGCGCCCATGTGATCCTGACAGAATGGGTCAGCATGAATGGGCCGGCATGAATTAAGGTGATGGTCGGAGCAGGTCAAACAGGTCGGTCGTGCGACAACAGGACGTTCCGCCGAGCCGACCAATCAGATCCAGCAACTCCGGATCGGCATAGCCCGCAGGGTCAAGCACACTCTCATCAAGATGGAGATGCACAATCCGCCCCACGACAATGTTGGCACCACCCGGTCCGTCATCCAGTGCCAGATGATGCATCAACTGACACTCTATTCGAACGGGCGAGGAGCTTACTCCGGGCGGCTTCACAACCACCGACTCGGAGCCCTGAAGCCCAGTCAGTTCGAACTCCGACTCTTCAGGAGGCAGCTCCGTCGAACTCAGATTCATCGCCTCGGCCAACCGAAAGGGGACGACATTGACGACGAACTCACGAGTGTCTTTGATGTTCTGCAGGGTATCTTTCGAACTACCGTCGCGTCGATTTGCCGGACAAAACAGGACGCTGGGTGGCCGGGATCCAACACCAGTAAAAAAACTGAACGGAGCAAGGTTGGCGACGCCGGAGAGCGAGATCGTGGATACCCACGCAATCGGTCTTGGTGCAATCACTCGGATCAGATGCTGGTAGATCGAAGACGCACGAGCAGTTGCCGTATCTATCTCCATAGCAGCTCACCCTCTCCCGAAAAAGGCCGTAAACAGGCGTCGCAGTTCAGCGTTTTCAGGCAACCTTATCCAGTGGAATCAGCCGCGGCAGCGCGATTCGAAGCCCCACCACTTCTCCGCAGTGCTTTTGGAGCGTCCCGAAATCGACTTTCAAAAACCTGATCAACTGATCGGAGACTCCCATCTGAAGGTACTCTTTCGAGTACACCGCCATCTGACGATCGTAGCTCTTCTGACTCCCTGTATGCATGTAACACGATCCGCTGAACCGTCGAATGTCCCCGTTGAACTGCGGACTGATATGATATAGCTCATGAAAAATCGTGATGAGCTTCTCCTCAAACGACAGGTTCAAGAACCGTGGCAGAAGAAACGTCAAAATGTAGAGCGCTTCGTTTCCTTGATGGTAGACTCGCTGTACTGTCCACAATCGCCCTTTGCGACGCTCAATCGGAGATCCGCCTTCAAAACGGAGCGGCGTCAAACGGGCCTGAACGCCCCATTCCACAGGTGAACGAGCCTGCGCGAAAGTCACAGGAACCTGCGACATCCTGACATGCTGGAACTCGGGGTGCCGAAAGCAGATATCCTCGCATAACAGCGTCATCGCCCGGCAAAAATCGAAGTACTGCGCCACAAGTCCGATCCTTCGGATATCAAGGCATGCAATCATTGCATTTGCATCATCCAGGTCAACGTATTGAAGTTTCAGCGTTTTGATCACTCGATCATAGCACTACTTCTTTACGATCCGATGGCCCGCGTCAGGCGGTGCCTGAACAGGTTACGTCGGACCTCGATGGCAAGCAATATCAACCCATCACCATAAAAAAACCCTCGCTCTGAGAGCGAGGGTTCAGGATGAAAAATGTTCCAGCTGCTCAATTTGCAGCGGCTTCCACTACGGGTGCCTTCCGCTTCTTCGCCTTCACGCGGTCATTTGTCCCTACAAACTCAATAAGGGCCTGCTCGCCAGCATCACCGAGGCGAACCCGGGCCAACCGAACGACACGCGTGTAACCGCCAGTGCGATCCTGAAAACGAGCCGCCAGATCCTCGAAGAGAATCTCGACAGCAGAATCATCCCGCAGATCAGCAAACGCACGTCGACGCATCGTTAGCGCTGGCGCAGTTGCATTAACCCAGCTCTTCCCCTTATCCGAATCACGCCAAGCCTTCCACGCATCAGACCCACGCTCAGCGTCTGTCTGAAACTGTGCAGCATCCTGCGTGATCTTCCGAGCCTTCCGCGCCAAGGTGATGAGCTTTTCGATCATCGGACGCAGTTCCTTGGCCTTTGGAACTGTCGTAACGATCCGTCCAGCTACCTTTGGCTGCCCCGGCTCGCCTTCCAAAATCCTGACAGTCTTGATCAGACTGACGGCCATATTACGAAACATCGCCTTGCGATGAGACGCATTACGCCCAAGCTTTCGACCCGCAACAAGGTGTCTCATATCAGACACTCACCCAAAAATAGCACTATGAACTAAACGCTGTCCGAGCCGCCCCGAACCACCCAAAACACATCTCAACTACTTCAACTGCTGATTCGGCAACCGCATACCCAGCCGTAGATCTATACCACCCAGACGCTCACGAACTTCTTCAAGTGTCGTCTCGCCGAAGTTCCTCACCTGAAGCAACTCGTCTTCTGTACGCACCACCAAGTCCCGCACAGTATTAATCCCGACAGACTCAAGGCAATTCGTTGCACGTACAGACAAATTCAACTCCGCCAAACTCTTGTTGAGTTTCTCTTCCAGTTCCATATCGACCGGAGAATAACCCGTCGCTTCCATCATGCCTCGCAACCCACCTTCCGGACCCGCCTCTGGCCCAGGTTCACGGAACGTTATAAAGCAATTCAGATGCTTGCGCAAAATCTTAGCGGCTTCAACCAAGGCCATATCCGGCGTGATCGTGCCGTTCGTCCAGATTTCCAAATTCAACTTGTCGTAGTTGGTACGCTGGCCAACTCGCGTCTCTTCAATCAGATGGCGAACTCGCGACACCGGAGAGAACGCAGCATCAAGGGGAATAATTCCCACTTCCGGCTCGTGCTGGTATTGCTCATACGCAGGAACGTAACCCCGGCCATTCTCGACAGTCATCTCGACATGAAACGGAACATCATCCGTCATCGTCGCAATCACCAAATCCTTGTTGATGACCTCAACCTGATCATCACAAATGACATCTGCACCCGTGACAACCCCGCGAGTATGCTTCTCAATCCGCAACGTCTTGCTGGATGCACTGTGGTTCTTCACTACCAACGACTTAAGATTCAGGCAAATGTCAGTGACATCTTCTACAACGCCCGGAATCGTAGTAAACTCGTGCTGGATCCCTTGGATTTTCGCGCGAGTGACCGCCGAGCCCTCAAGACTCGAGAGCAAAATCCGTCGCAGGCTTGTCCCAACAGTGGACCCGAAGCCACGCTCAAACGGCTCCGCAACAAACTTGCCGTAATACCCGGTGCGTGTCTCGCGATCAACTGCAACCCGACTCGGCAACTCAAGACCACGCCAACGAATTCTCATAACCGCCCCCAAAAGCTCTTAACACCTGAACGACATCACCAATCAAACGCGACGGCGTTTGGGCGGCCTGCAACCATTATGCGGCAGCGGAGTTATGTCTTCAATTGACCGAATCGCCATCCCGGAAGCCTGAAGACCTGTGATAGCACTCTCCCGGCCAGCACCAGGACCTTTAACCCGGACTTCAACTTCGCGGACACCGACTTTTGAAGCCTTTTCCGCGACAATCTCGGCCGCTCGCTGCGCCGCAAACGGAGTACTCTTGCGAGAACCCTTGAACCCGACCGTTCCAGCAGTCGCCCAGCAAAGCACATCGCCCGCAGCGTCTGTCATGGTCACGATCGTGTTATTGAACGTCGCTTTGATGTATACGACGCCCTTATTGACATTACGACGGACTTTTTTCTTCTTAACTTTCGCCACGCTTTTGTCTCACTCACAAACGAACCATTGACCCGTGATAAGCTTAGTGCTTCAGATCCTTAACGCCCTTTTTCCCAGCAACCGTCTTCTTCCGCCCCTTCCGAGTCCTCGCGTTCGTCTTAGTTCTCTGACCACGCACAGGCAAGCCCTTACGGTGTCGCACTCCGCGGTAACACTGAATCTCGCGAAGCCGCCCGATGTCCTGTTGAATCTTGCGACGCAGAGGACCTTCGACGGTGTAATTCTTGTCCAGATGCGTCGTGATCCGACTCACCTCATCTTCGCTCAACTCACCTGCACGCACATGGGGATCTACACCCAGTTCGTAACAAATCTGAATCGCAAGAAAGGGACCAATACCATACAAGTAGCTCAACGAAATATACGTTGGCTTATTGTTGGGAATGTCGACACCAAGCACGCGGGGCATTTCAAATCTCCACAACCACTCTTTAAATCAATCAATCAGCCCTGACGCTGCTTATGTCGCGGATTCGACGAACAAATCACGAAAATCTTGCCCTGACGTCGCACCAGCTTGCAGGCATCACAAATGCGTTTAACGCTTGAACGAACCTTCATTGTATCACCACTCTTCAAGCAGCAATCGCGCTACTTATCTGAATCAAGCAAACCAGGATAGTTTCGCATCACCAAGTGAGAATCAATCTTCTGCACAAGGTCCAGCGCCACAGAAACAATAATCAAGAGACCAGTACCGCCGAAGAAACTCGCAGTGACGAAGTCCTGAGTCACCGTGTTTGAAACAATCGTAGGAATAACTGCGATCACCGCAAGGAACGCTGCACCGACGTAAGTGATCCGAAGCATGACCTGCTCAAGATGACTCGCGGTCCGCTGTCCCGGACGATAACCCGGAATGAAACTCCCGTTATCCTTAAGGTTCTCCGCCATTTCCTTGGGATTAAAAGTAATCGCCGTCCAGAAATAGCAGAAAAAGTAAATCAACACGATGTAGGCAAGACTATACACGAAACCTTGACCAGGAGCAAACGCCGCACCGATCGCCCCAAACACTCCGCCCACTCCAGAGTCAGGTCCAAACATAGAACCAACCTGAGTGAACACAAAATAGGGAATCATCAACAGACTGCTGGAAAAAATGATCGGCATCACACCAGACTGGTTAACCCGCAATGGTAACCACTGCCGATTCCCGCCCATCACTCTCCGACCACGGACATGCTTCGCACTCTGGATCGGAATCCGCCGCTGCCCTTGCGTGATAAACACAACCACAGCGATTACACACACGAACAAAGCGGCCATGACGAGCAAGCGCTCAATGCCATATTGACTGCCGATCTGCAAGCCGCTGGACTGGATTCCAGCTATCCACTTGCTGGCTATCTCCGGCATCCTGGCCAAAATCCCTGCCATAATCAGAAGACTAATCCCATTACCAATTCCATAGGCGTCGATCTGCTCCCCGATCCACATGAGGAACACAGTCCCAGCCGTCATCAGGATAGTGCCAAACACTATCCAACCCAAACTGTCATACTCTTGCAGAATCGCCGCCTGCCCGGGTGCACCCCCGCGCATCGACCAAAGCAACCCAAAACTCTGCAAAACACACACAAACACCGTGGCGTATCTGGTGTACTCATTCAACCTGCGCCGACCTGACTCGCCCTCTTTCTGCAACGCCTCAAGCGGCGGGTAAACCGTGCCCAAGAGCTGAAACACGATCGAGGCGGTTATGTAGGGCATGATGCCCAAGCCAAACACGGACCCACTTTGCAATGATGACGCGGAGAATACCGACACCACCTGCAACAGACCCGCCACCCCAGTTGTACCACTCTGGGCATTCTCCATCACATTCTTGATGGCGTCATGATCCATGAACGGCAATGTGATGTGAAACCCAAGCCGATAAACCGCGAGAAGGACGACAGTGAGAACAATCTTTCGGCGCAGCTCAGGGATGCGAAAAATCGTCAGCAGCTTTGCAAACATTCCGCTCCCCTTTCGTGTCTGAACAACCAAATACTAGAAGCTACCAACGGGAATAACGCTGTATGTCCCGCCAGCGGCACTGATCTTTGCTTCGGCCGATGCCGAGAACCGATGTGCAGAAATCTTGAGACCCTTACTCAGCTCGCCGTCGCCGAGAACCTTAAGCTCTTCGAACGAACTCCTGACAAGCCCCTTCTGCACCAGCAACTCGGGAGTAATCTCACTGCCAGCATCAAAAGCTTCGTTCAACTCACCAACGTTAATCACCGCAACATCAGCGGCGAAAAAGTTGTTACTGAAACCCCGTTTGGCCACCCGACGGAACAGAGGCATCTGCCCGCCCTGAAAGCCCAAGCGTCGAGAAGAGCCAGATCGGCTAAAGAATCCCTTATGACCACGCCCGGATGTCTTACCGTGACCAGAACCCGTACCGCGCCCGATGCGCTTGCGCGCCTTACGAGGCTCATTACCACTCTGCACATCATTCAAAATCACAGCGACACCCCTCGCAGTCGTTCAATTTGCTCACGCGTTCGAAGCTTCTTCAGAGCTTCCATCGTAGCCTTCACCAAGTTCAACGGGTTCGTCGAACCGTAGGCTTTTGTCAAAATGTCAGTAATACCAACAGCCTCAACGACGGATCGCACACAGTCCCCCGCAATGATGCCCGTACCAGGCTTCGCTGGCAGCAGCAGAACTCGCGACGAACGAAACTCCCCGATTACCTGATGCGGGATCGTGGTGCCAACCACGGCGACGCTCATCTGGCTTCGGTTTGACTGCTTGGTCGCTTTGTCCACTGCCAAAGGAACTTCGATGGCTTTCCCATAGCCATAACCAACTCGGCCATGACCGTCGCCCGTAACCACTAAAGCGGCAAAGCTAAAACGGCGACCGCCCTTGACGACGCATGCACACCGGCGAATCTGCACGACTCGCTCACCGGAATCATTTTTTACTTCTGCGGACGACACCCGACACCTCGCCAAACAGCATAGACAAAACTAATAATTGAATCTTAGAAATCGAGCCCTGATTCGCGGGCCGCTTCGGCAAGGGCAGCCACTCGTCCATGGTAAGCAAACCGACCACGGTCAAACACGACCTGAGTAATCCCAGACTTCACTGCACGCTCAGCCAGAAGCTGTCCGACTTTTCGCGCTGCATCCTGATCGCCGCCTACTCCACCAGGACCGGCAATCTCCGACTCGACCGTACTGGCCGACACCAAAGTCTTGCCCGCAGCATCGTCAATGATCTGAGCATACATGTGACGATTGCTACGAAATACACTGAGTCGCAGACGACCATGAGAATCTCGGACAACCCGATTTCGCACTCGATACTGGCGACGCTTCTGCTGCAATGCAAGACGGGAACGAACACTCATCGCTAAACTCGACTGTTAGTATACAAAAATCACTTGGAACCGAAAGCCTTACCCGCTTTACGTCGAACGAACTCGTCCTGATAACGGATCCCCTTGCCCTTGTAAGGCTCAGGCGGGCGTACAGAACGAATCTCTGCCGCGAACTGACCACATGCCTGCTTGTTCGAGCTCTTGATGATCACATGCGTGGCGTCGGGGACTTCGCACTTAACTCCCGCAGGAACCTCAAGCACAATCTTGTTGGCGAAGCCGACCTGCAGAGTCAATTTCGTGCCTGAGATGCTGGCGTTATACCCAACACCCTGAATCTCCAGTTTCTTCTCGAAGGGCTTCACAACCCCCGAAACCATATTCTGAATCAAACTGCGCGTCAGCCCATGCAACGCTCGGCTGCTGCGCTTGTCATCCGGTCGGCTAACCAAAACGGCCGAACCATCAACAGAAACCATCATCAACGGATGAACCGCGAGTAATAGCTCTCCCGCAGGCCCTTTCGCCGTCACTTGATTGCCGCTAACTTCGACCTTTACACCGCCTGGTATGGCGACCGGCTTTTTACCAATTCTCGACATGACAATTCACCCACCGTGAAAACAACCGGCTACCCTACCAAACCTGACAAACAAGCTCACCACCGACGCCCAACTTCCTGGCTTCACGGTTGCTGAGAACGCCCTTAGACGTCGACAAGACGGCTATGCCCGTTCCTTGTCGAATGTCCTTCATTTCGGAAACAGCACAGTAGACGCGGCAGCCAGGCTTCGAAACTCTCTCAATGTGCTGAATCACATGCTCACCGGCAGGACCATACTTCAGGTTTACTCGCAACGTCTTGCCGCACTCCGCATCCAGAACCTCATAGTCCCAGACGAACCCTTCACGCTGAAGCGCCTCAACGATGCTCACTTTAATCCTGGAACAAGGTACATCGACGAAGGGACGCTCAACCTGGACGCCATTTCGGATTCGTGTCAACAAGTCTGCAATCGGATCTGTCATCATAATACACCAACCCTTGTTCTACCAACTGGCCTTCTTGACACCCGGGATCAAACCATCCAGCGCCAGGTTTCTGAAGCAAATTCTGCACACCTTGAACTTGCGATAAACCGCCCGCGGTCTGCCACACAGCATGCACCGATGCTCCTGGCGACTGCTAAACTTCGGAGTTCGGTTTGCCTTCTCAATTTTTGCTTTGCTTGCCATTGCCTGATCTCATGACCCATTTACACGCGAAATGTCAATCTATTCTTCTGTCTTGAAAGGCATCCCAAATGCCTTCAACAATGCACGCCCATCATCGTCTGTAACAGCCGTCGTCACAAAGGTGATGTTCATACCCTGTGTCGCTGTTACCGTCTCCGGATCGATCTCAGGAAACACCAACTGCTCCGTCAGGCCACAGTTATAGTTCCCATTCCCGTCGAAACCCTTAGGGCTCACACCCCGAAAGTCTCTGACTCGAGGAAGCGCCAACGTGATGAGCCGCTCCAAAAAATCGTACATTCTCTTGCTTCGTAGCGTGACTCGGCAACCAATAGGCTGACCTTCACGCAATCGAAAACCGGAAACCGACTTCCGAGCTCGCGTGATCTGAGCCTTCTGCCCAGCCAACTGCGTCAGTTGCTCAACCGCCTGATCAAGTCGCTTCCGATCGTTGACGGCCTCGCCAACCCCCATGCTGACGACGATCTTCTGCAGTCTCGGCACAGCATGGATGTTCGACTTACCGAGCGACGCCTGCAGCTCGGGAATAATTCGGCTACGATACTCTTCGTGCAACCGGGTCATGTCTGATCACTCTTGAAAATAACCGCCGAAAAAATCCCTAAACCACTTCGCTCGCGAGGCTAACGATCTTCATGTAACGCCGATCCCGCAACTCACGAGCCACAGCGCCGAAAATACGCGTCCCTTTCGGGTTGCCATCATTGTCTACAATCACGATCGCATTCCGGTCAAACTTAACGTAAGAACCGTCTGGCCGCCGCGCTGCCTTGCGAGTGCGGACCACCACACCCTTAACAACTGAGCCCGACTTGATCGCACTGCCGGCGAGAGCCTTCTGGACGCTCACAACAACAATGTCACCTAAACCTGCGTACCGACGACGAGTACCACCCAGCACCTTAATGCACCGAGCCGTCTTTGCTCCGGAATTGTCCGCAACATCGAGAAGTGTCTGCATCTGTATCATGATTCAACCCCACGGAGCCTGGCATAACGCCACGCTACTCACCAATGGCCGGAATAGCGGATGTACTGACCACCCGAACAAGCTCCCAACGCTTGAGCTTCGACTTCGGCGGACACTCTACAATCTCTACGGTGTCGCCCTTCTTGGCCACACCCTGCTCGTCATGCACATGACAAACCGTACGACCACGAATGATCTTCCCATACTTCGGGTGTCTCATTCGGCGATCAATCTCGACTCGCACCGTATTCGGACGCGGATCACGCGCAACAACCCCAACTAATGTCTTTCTCATCACACCGCCCCAATCAAACTCTAGAAAGTTCTCGCTCGCGTTGAACAGTGAAGATCCGCGCGATGTCCCGACGCAACTTCTTCACATTACTTGGGACGTCATTCCGCTCAGTAGCCGCCTGAACACGCAACCGAAACAGCGATTGCTGAGCCTCCCGCAGCTCATGCTGCAGTTGCTCGTCAGACATCTCCCGAATTGCGCTCGACTTTGCCATTGCAACCTCAACTAAATCTCTGGTCGTCGCCCCACGAGGCGAACTCGCACCGGAAGCTTATGAGCAACACGATTGAAACAGCTTCGCGCTGTGTCGTGAGACACACCACCAAGCTCAAACAAAACCGTCCCGGGCTTCACAACAGCAACCCAACGGTCTGGTTCCCCTTTACCCTTACCCATTCGGGTTTCAAGCGGCCGAGAAGTCACAGACTTCTGAGGAAATATACGGATAAAGACTCGACCTTCGCCGCGGACATACTGTGTCGCCGCGATACGGCATGCTTCAATCGTCTGCCCAGTGATGTGACCAGGATCCAATGACTGCAGTGCCCATTCGCCAAAAACAACAGTGTTGCCGCGAGTCGCCTTACCTCTTATACGCCCTCTTTGGCTTTTTCGATGCTTGACCCGCTTTGGCATTAGCGCCATCTGCAGTCTCCTCGTTCGAATAATCGCCCAGATCAATCCACACTTTCACACCAATGATCCCCATCGCCGTCTTCGACTCGGCAAAGCCATAGTCGATATGCCGACGAAGAGTAGACAAGGGAATCGAACCTCGACTCGCCTTCTCCTGTCGGGACATCTCGGCACCACCGAGTCGGCCAGACATTTGGATCTTCACACCTTCTACGCCCGCACTCATAACCTCGTCGAGCGTCTTCTTGATCGCTCGTCGAAAGCTTCCGCGTTTCTGAAGCTGCTGAGCAATCTTCATCGCGACCAAGCGAGAGTTACGATTAGGGTTAGTAATCTCCACGATCTTGACGTCCATGCGACGACCGGTCAGATCTTCCAGCTCAGCTTTCAGCTTATCTACTTCCTGCCCTTTTCTCCCGATGATCACACCGGGACGTGCAGTATGCATATGAACAACGACCTGATCCCGGGTTCGCTCAATCTCAACCCGAGCAATCTCCGCGAACTCATACTTCGTGGCCACGAACTTCCGGATCTTCTGATCCTCCAGAAGCAGGTCGCCGAATTCCTTCTTCGACGCGTACCATCGACTCCGCCATGTTTCCATGACGCCGACGCGAAAGCCTGTTGGCCTGACTTTTTGACCCATAACCGTGATCCTGACCTGACTGCAAAAAGATTAGCTCAACTCGGGTGCGTCAATCGCCACATGAATATGGGCCGTGCGACGACGAATCAAATTCGCCATGCCTCGGGCTCTGGCATGAACACGCTTAAACATGGGGCCACCATCAACGCGCGCCTCAGAAATCTTGAGACGATCGGGACTTCGAACTCCACGATCTTCCGCGTTCGCAATCGCACTCTTCAGGACTCGTTCAATGAAGCGAGCACCACGATTAGGCTCGTAAGCGAGTGCATTCAATCCCTGCTCAGCCGACATTCCGCGAATCATGTCCGCGAACGGTCGAATCTTAGTAGGTGAAATACGAGCAAAGCGATGGACAGCACGTATAGACGCCATGACTACTTCTTACCCTTTGAACCGTGCCCTCGGAACGTCCGTGTTGATGAAAATTCACCAAGTTTGTGACCGACCATATCTTCAGTCACGTAGACGCTAATGTGAGCCCGACCATTGTGTACCAAAAATGTATGACCGACAAACTCAGGCGAAATTGTACAACGTCGAGCCCAAGTCTTAACAGGTTCCTTACGCCCTGCCTCATTCAGCTTCTCAACCTTTTCCAGCACTCGTGGGTCAACATAAGGACCCTTCTTCAGCGAGCGACCCATTCAAACACCCTTCCAAGATCCGAAGCCTACTTGACCTGACCGTAACGAACTGAACGACGCCGACGAATGATTGCCTTTGACGAAGCCTTCTTCTTGCTCCGGGTACGACCACCCTTCGCAAGCTTGCCGGTTGGGCTACAGGGATGCCGACCTCCTGAATTTCGACCTTCACCACCGCCCATCGGGTGCGCGATTGGATTCATCGCAGTACCGCGAACGCGAGGACGAATCCCCTTCCAGCGGTTACGCCCTGCCTTACCAATAATGATGCTGCTATGCTCGGAGTTCCCCAGGACGCCAATCGTAGCCCGACAGCTGCTCGGCAGACGACGGACTTCTCCACTCGGCAAAGTAACCTGAGCCCAGCGTCCCTCGCGGGCGTTTAATGTAGCACCAACACCAGCACTGCGACACAACTGACCACCGCGGCCCGGCTGCATCTCAATATTGTGAATGATCGTGCCGGGAGGAATCACTGCCAGAGGCATGCAATTCCCAATATTTGGCTCAAGCTGAGCCCCGCTCTCAACCTTGTTTCCAGCCTTCAGACCCTCTGGCGCGAGAATGTAACGCTTCTCGCCGTCAGCGTACTCGACAAGAGCGATACGGCTGGAGCGATTCGGGTCGTACTCGATATGAGTCACAGTACCAACGACGCCGTCCTTATCACGACGAAAATCGATCTGACGATACAGTCGCTTATGACCACCACCCCGATGAAGCGCAGTAATCTTGCCCTGATTATTACGGCCACCCTTCTTTTTGAAGCGCGAAGTCAGTTCCTTCTCCGGACGCTTCTTCTTATCAGTGATCTCAGCGAAATCACTGACAGACGCGCCACGACGGCCAGGAGTCACCGGCTTGTAAAATCGAATCCCCATGATTACCGCTCACATCCACACGACAAGAATCTTCAGCGACGACGCAAAATCCTAGAAGAACGCAATTCGATCCTCGTCGTGAAGCTTCACGACGGCCTTCTTCCATGAACGAGTCAACCCGACCACCATCTTGTGCCGGCGAGGCTTCCCGAGACGAGTCTGCGTCCGCACCGCAACAACCCTGACATCCCACAGCTGCTGTACAGCCGCTTTGATATCTGATTTCGTCGCCAGCGGATGAACTTCGAACGAGTACGCGTTCTGCTTCTCAGACAAATGCGTCCCCTTCTCCGTGACTAGCGGACGGCGGATCACCTGATGAGGCTCAAGAACAATACCTGCGGAAAAGAAAGAAGCCATTACTACACCGACCCCAGTATCTCAAATCAGGCCTGACGACCAAGAATCCGATTCATCTCACCCACAGTAATTACCAAGTGCCGCTGACGCAGCAGCGTGTAGGCATTCAGATCGCTGCCCGGCAGGACCTGCACGCCATCAATATTTCGAGCTGATCGCCAAACATTCTGATTAACACCCTCAGTCGCAAGGAGAACACTCTTCCCCTGCAGACCAACAGCCTTCAGAAACCCAGCGACAACCTTCGTCTTCGGAGCGGAGCATTCCCACCCCTTCAACACGACCGCCTGCGAATCCTGAAACTTACTCAGAAGCGCCATTCTTGTCGCTTTCTGAACAGCCTTCTTTGGCAATCGATAGTAGTAATCGCGTGGCTTCTTCCCAAACGCATGGCCACCACCGCGACGAACAGGCGTGCGAATCCCACCGGCTCGCGCACGCCCAGTACCTTTTTGCTTGAACAGTTTCCGGGTACTACCGGCAACCATTCCTCGAGACTTAGTCTGCACCTCGCCAACCCGACGGTTCGCGCGATACATAATCACAGCATCATGCAGAAGCTGCTTGCAGATCACGTCGGAAATTTCCGACGGCTCAAACGCAAACGTCCCGCAGTCCGCACCCAACATATCTTTAACAGGAACCGAAATCATGGCACCACCAGCAAGCATCAAGCACGATTCTTAGCGGAACGACGAACAACAACGTAACCACCATTAGGTCCCGGCACTGCACCACGAACCAAGAGCACGTTGGAATCATTGTCAACACGAACCAGACGCAGATTCTTCACAGTCACACGTTCATTACCGTACTGACCGGCCATCTTCGTCCCAGGAAACACACGACTCGGATCCGCACTCTGACCAATCGAACCCGGCGAACGATGAACTCTTTTCACACCGTGACTGGCACCAAGTCCGCCGAAATTGTGGCGAACCATAACCCCAGTAAAGCCATGACCGCGAGTCGTCCCGATGACATCCAGAAACTTAGCACCCTCGAGCGCCGCAGGCCCCAAGACCTGCCCGACTTGCAACCCGTGAGCAGAATCAGCACAACGAAACTCTCTCACGAAACGCTTTGGCTCACATTCGGCTTTCGCAACCGCAGCGGCACCAGCCTGCTGGCGACGGCCACCCAATGCTGCCACATGACCGCGCTGCGCACGAGATGCCTTGCCGCGCGGTCGGTCATCAAAACCAACCTGAACAGCATCGTAGCCGTCTTTTTCTTTTGAGCGAACCTGCAGCACAACGCACGGGCCCGCCTCAATGACCGTCACAGGCACAATGACACCATCAGCGTCATAGACCTGCGTCATTCCAATTTTTCGACCAAGCAACCCGACAGACATAGCTCCGCACCCGCGCGCAGAAATTTGAAAAATGCGAACAGAGACTGCTCGCCATGATTAGACGACACCAAACGCGACAGACCAAACCTCAGGCTGTTGCCGTGGCTTTGATCTTAATATCAACCCCAGCCGGCAACGAGAGCTTATTCAGAGCATCTACCGTCTTGCCAGTAGGCTGAATGATGTCAATCAGCCGCTTATGAGTCCGAATCTCGAACTGCTCACGCGATTTTTTGTCAATGTGAGGACTTCGAAGGACCGTATACCGCTCAATTCTTGTCGGCAACGGAACCGGACCGTGAACAATCGCCCCGGTACGCTTCGCAGTGTCTACGATCTCCGCCGCGGATTGATCCAGCACGGAGTGGTCATAAGCTTCCATCCGAATCCGGATACATTCTTCGCCAGCACCAGCCACCGTAAACCACCTTCAGCAAACAGGTTACGCAAAACGAAACCAACAACCCGAAAAACGGGGAATCGGGGATTCTAGAGTTGATTGCAGTTTCTGTCAATCAACGACGTCTGAGAAATCCATATCTTCGACAGAAGAGCCCTCAAACTTCAGCTACATCATCTGTTCAACCACGTTCGGCGGTGCAATTTCGTAGCGACAAGGCTCCATCGAGTAGGATGCTCGACCTTGAGAAAGACTACGAATCTGATTTGAGTACCCGAACATTTCTACTAGCGGCACTTCGCATTGAAGTACACACAGGTCCCCCCGTCTGTCGGAATTGACGATGACGGCTCTCCGGGAATTCAGGTCGGACTGGACATTTCCGAAGAAATCTTCCGGGGTCACCACCTCGACTGACATGATCGGCTCCAGAATCGCCATCTTTCCTTCCCTCAGCACCTTATTGAAAGCCTCACTCGCGGCCGTTTGGATGGCAACCTCGTTCGTTTCTCCTTCTCGGAAATTGACTGCCGTGATCGTCAGACTCAATCCCATCAGGGGATTTCCATAGATCCCGCCACCATCGGCCTGATTCTTGACCGCCTCCAACAACACCTGCAGCAACTGCTTTGGCAAGGCCTCGGGCGTGAGCCGATGCCCGATCGTGACGTTGACCGCCGACTCCGGCACTTCCCTGGCGAGCAGCGTCATCCCAAAGCCGATCGTTCCCGATGGCATCTGTCGAGAGAAGTCAACATTCACTGTGACTTCGCCCACCAGCTTCTCTCGATAGCTGACTCGGGGCTTATGGAATTTTACTTTCAGCTTGAAATCTCGCTCCATGCGATGGCGAATCACTTCCAAGTGCAGCTCACCCATCCCACTAATGATGGTCTGACCCGTTTCGGGGTTCGATTTCACGCGAAACGTGGGGTCCTGCCGCTCCAGCCGCTTCAAGGTATCGTCGAGTTTCTTACGATCGTTGCTGGACTCCGGCTCGATCGCCATCGAAATCACCGTTTCCGGGAATACAATCGACTCAAGGGCCACCGGCGAACTGGCGTCGCAGAGTGTATCCCCCGTCGAAGAGTCTTTGGGGCCAATGATTCCGCAGATATCCCCTGCCTCGACGCTTTCCACTTTCTCCCGAGAGTCGGACTGGATGTGCCACAGCTGAGTAACCATTTCCTTTTTGCCAAGTCGGGGATTCAATAGTTTGGAATTCCCGGTCAATACTCCGGAATAGACTCGAGCAAAAAAGAGATCGCCGTGCGGCTCGGCCTGCACTTTGAAGATCAGGGCACAGACCGGATCCTTGACGCTCGCCTTGCGGACGGTGGTTTGCCCTTCCTGCTTCCCGGAAGGAATCACGCCTTCCACCGGCGGGCGATCCAGGGGACTTGGAAGAAAGCCGTTGACAGCATCCAGTACGGGCTGAACTCCGATGTAGTCCAGAGACGCTCCACAGAACACGGGCTGAATCGCCCCGCTCAGGGTCGCTTTTCGAATCGCAGAGATCGCCAACTCCGCAGGAACCTCCTGTCCCTCCATGCAAACCATCATGATGTCATCATCTATGCTGGAGAGCACATCAAATAGCTCTGTTCTCCACAATTCTGCGTCGTCGCGGCACTGCTCGGGAATCGCCTCTTCGCGAAAAACCTGGCCTTTTGATTCAGAATCCCAGTAAATCGCCTTCATTCTCAGGAGATCAATGACCCCGCAGAATCCGTCGGCATTGGTGGACTGGCCCGATCCAATGGGAATCTGCAAAGGCACTGGCCGTGCGTTCAGTCGTTCGCGGATCTGCTCGAGGACTCGATGAAACCCGGCCCCAATTCTGTCCATCTTATTAATAAGGCAGATTCGAGGAACCTTGTACTTGTTGGCTTGCCGCCAGACCGTCTCACTTTGGGCCTCGACCCCTTCGACCGCGCTGAAAATCACCACCGCACCGTCCAGAACTCGAAGGCTTCGTTCGACTTCCGCTGTGAAGTCGACGTGACCAGGAGTGTCGATAATGTTGATCGTGCACCCCTTCCACTGGCAGGTCACCGCGGCTGAATAGATCGTGATTCCGCGTTGAGCTTCCTCGGGGTCGAAGTCCGTTGTCGTGGTCCCATCATCCACATTCCCCATCCGATGGGACGCTCCTGTGTAGTAAAGGATGCGTTCTGTGGTCGTGGTTTTGCCGGCATCGATGTGTGCGATGATGCCAATATTGCGAATTGTCTCTATCGAACGAGCCATGATCGGGTCACCGTAAAAAGCCGGGCAACCACAAAAGGAGAGCCCGAAACACTGAAAACAAAGGAGTTTCGAGGCGACACAGCAAACGACGATTCGTTCACCCGGCTTCATCCGAAACACTCAAGTTCTGTCCCTTAGCCGAACAGAGCCGGGGATTATGACTTCGGCGGTCACAGAAACAACTCAGAGTCGGAGCATATAGGCTCACGGTTCACCCCGAGGAACGTAGTCCGGCAAATTGACTACTCCTTCCGCGTCTGTAGCTCCGTCGAAGACGGAACCCTCTTCGCGCTTCGTCAATAAGCTGCTTGCAGGATCGCCAACAGATCCGCCTCGGTGGGCTGACGAGGATTGACCATCATCAGTCGCTTGATGGCAAATGCCTTCGCGGCAAACCGTGGCAACTGTTCTTCTCGGCCGCCGATGTCACGAATTCGCTCAGGAATCCCGACGGCCCGCTTCAATTTCTCCACTGCGGAGATCGCCAGCTCTGCAGCAACCGCATCACTCTTGCCGGCCGTATCTTCACCCAACAAAGTCGCAATCCGAGCAAACGTAGAAACGCGTTCCGGCAGATTGAATCGCATCACGAACGGAAGCAACAAACCGTTTCCCGCGCCGTGAGACACATGGAGTTCGCCACCCATCGGATACTCCAAAGCATGAACCACCGCCACGGCACAGTTTGAAAAGGCCATTCCGGCCAGCGTCGCCGCAAGGCTCATCCCCTCCCGAGCCTCACGATGACCGGGTTCCCGCACTGCCGTTTCGAGATGCCGTCCAATTAGCGAAATCGCCTTTTCGGCAAGGCATTCGCCCAATGGAGTCCGCCCTTCATACGCCGCCGTTTCGTTTTCCTTCAACGGCATTTGTTGAAAATCAACGGCTGTGCAGGCTTCAATCGCGTGAGTCAACGCG
The DNA here is from genome assembly GCA_052034165.1 of Planctomycetota bacterium. Lineage (GTDB taxonomy): Bacteria > Planctomycetota > Planctomycetia > Planctomycetales > Planctomycetaceae > SXXK01. The sequence continues at coordinate 90,683 of JBPOIW010000061.1, forward strand.
TCAATCCCACTGTCGGCCGTCACTTTTGCCGGGCACGACAACGTGAGTTCCGGATCGACAAGAGCAATGGACGGACGCAGGTAATTGCTAAGCGTACTGACCTTGATCGCGTTCTGCGTATCCGTCAGCACGGCCGCGTGCGAAACCTCGCTGCCTGTCCCCGATGTTGTCGGCACACAAATCAGCGAGGTCACGGGACCAGGAACTCGATCCCAACCGAAATAGTCGCTCGGAGTTCCCTCATGAGAGTAAGCGGCTGCGGTGACTTTCGCCAGATCCATGTTGCTGCCACCGCCAAGCCCCACGATCGCGTCGGGCTTATAACGGCGAGCATCCTCCAGGGTTCGCATCGCACTGTCGACCGATGGCTCTGGTTCGCCGCCATCAAACACATGAACATCAAGGCCCGCGTTGACGAGAGGCATGCGGACCTTGTCGACAATTCCGTTCGCCGCAAGCACTCGATCGGTCACGATCAGAATGCGCCGATAACCGTGTCGCTGGATAAGACCCGGAAGTTGCCCGGCAGCTCCCCACCCAAACACAAGTTGGCTCGACGTATGAAACTGCCAGACATTTCGCATCAGAACTCTTTCGCCGTCAAAATGAATCGTAGGCCTTAAGTGCCCTCATCCGGCATGGCCAAAAGTCGTGAAGAGACTAAAACTACACTGAGTATTTGCGCCAACGCTGCGGCCACATGCGAACATCTCCAGCGTTGCGCTGACAGAGATCATAACCACATCCACTCCTTACAACAGGCTCAGGCATGTTTCGTATTCTCGCGATTGTCTTCACTTTCACGATCGCGGCTGACCACTGTTTGGCCGGGGAGTTCTCACAATTCCGGGGCAGCAACGGGACCGGCATTGTGGCTGATCAACCAATCCCGGAAACGTGGTCGGCCGAGCAGAATCTGGGTTGGAAAGTGACCAATCCCGGAGCTGGCTGGTCGCAACCCATCATCTGGGAAGATCGCATCTATGTGACCGGAGCCATCGCAGAGAAAGATCTGAAACCGTCGAACTTTGCTGATGGAGTCAAATCGCCTCAGAGCATGGGAGTGTCGTTGTTCGCGAAGGCACCAAGTTTTCCAATCGACTGGAAGCTGTTTTGCCTGAGCACCGAAAATGGCAGCACCCTTTGGGAACGGACCATTGTCTCCGGCAAGCCAAAGTTTCCGATTCATCCTTCGAATTCGTGGGCCACTGAATCTCCGGTGGCTGACAAAGATGGCGTCTATGTTTCGTTCGGCGCTCCTGGGGTTGTCGCAGCGGTGGACCATTCGGGAAAACTTCGCTGGACAAAGGACGTTGGGACCTTCAAGACGTCCAACGGGTTCGGAACCGGCAGTTCTTTGGCTCTTCATGAAGGCAAGGTCTTCGCCCAGAACTTCAACGAAGACAATGCCACGACATTCTGCTTCGATACTCAAAGCGGAGAAGAAAAATGGAAGGTGACTCGTGCGGACAAAGGAACTTCTTGGAGCACTCCCCTGCTCTGGTCAAACTCTCAACGCACAGAACTGATCATCTCCGGCGGCGAACAGATCGACAGTCTCAATCCGGAAACGGGCGAATCACTGTGGACCGTAAAGAACGTCAAAGCCTCGACAGCCAACACGCCCTGTGCGGATGAAAACCGACTGTACTTTGGAGGCAGCGATCCTTTCTCGAAAGGCCCGTTATTCGCTATTCAACCGGGCGGCAGCGGAGAGCTCTCACCAGAAAAGAAGAATGCTCAGTTCACGACTTGCCAATGGCTACAGGAACGACAAGGCCCCGGAATGGCTTCTTCGGTGTCCTCCATAAAATTCGTTTATACTTTGGAAAGCAATATTCTTAAGTGCTTTAGCGCGGAAACGGGCGAACGACTTTATCAACAACGACTGCCCGGACTGGACCTCGTTGCCGCCAGCCCGCTATTGATCGGGGACAAGCTTCTGATTCTTGACGAGAAAGGCGCTGCGTGTCTGGTTGCTGACGGCCCAACATTTGAAGTCATCGGCTCAGGACAGCTGCCCGATACATTCTGGGCGACGCCAGCCGTTGCCGACGGAGCGATCTACTTTCGCGGGCTAGAGTCGATCTACTGCATCAGGTCAAAAGAGTAGTCCTGCAAACGCCAAGTCGGGCACTACTTTAAGTGCTTCTCAAAGAACTCGAAGCGAGCATTCTCGATCTTCTCCTTGACTTCGGGGCTCGAAGTCCGGAAGCCATGATCACCATCTTCAATCGTCATCAAGGTGGCTTCAACATCGGCCGCCTTCATACGTTCAACGATCCATTCCGCCTGCTCATGCGCGACGTAGGCATCTTTGGTTCCGTGGACAAACAGAGTCGGCGCGGCCTCGGGGGTGACCCAATAGAGTGGACTCGATTCAATATGGCGATGGCGTTCCTGCTCCAGATTGCCCCCAAGAAAAAGCGGCAGGACATCTTTCGCATCCACACTGGCATCGTACGATTTCGTGAAGTCGCTCGGTCCATAAAAATTCACCACGCACTTCACGCTGCTGGAATACTCCGCGTTTCCTCCATCGCCTTCGAATTTCTTAACGCCACTCGTCACTCCCAAAAACTGAGCCAGATGGCCGCCGGCTGAACCGCCAGTCGTACCAATTCGATCGGGATCAATCTGGTACTTTTCCGCATTGGCCCGCATCCATCGCACAGCGGCTTTGACGTCATAGACAGCAGCCGGAAACTGATACTTCGGAGCCAGTCGATAAGACACCGTCACAGCGACATAGCCTCTTTCCGCCAGCTGCAGACAAAGTCCATTGAAACTCTCTCGCGTGCCCGCGCGAAATCCGCCACCGTGAATACAAATCACTGCAGGAAACGGTCCGGCTCCCTCTTTGGGGCGAGCCACGTTGAGCTGAAGATGCTGATCGTCAGGATTTGAGTATTCAATGTTCTTCTCGAACACAACACCTGCGGGCACGGTCTCCTGAGCATCGACTGGCGAGAGAAACGAGAGGACACCAATCATCATCGGAGTTATCCACATGGCCGTTCGCAACGATCGCATCTTCGAATCCTCATGCAAATTCTGTAGACTGTTCGGTCTGAACCAATCTCAATGGTAATCCGACATTCCAACCAACGGTAGGATGCGCTGCACCTTCTTTGCTGGGAAGTGACATGAAGACGGCTCAAATCCTTGGCGCTGTGTTCGGCCTGATCTTCGTTGCAGATACGATCACGGCACAACAAACATCGAATCAGCAGAACTCCGCACAGTCGATCCCCGGCTGCCTCCTGGAAGATCGCTTCTTTGCAGACGAGGTCTGGGCCAAAGTGGGAGAACGCACATGCCTGAGATGCCACAATGAAAAAGGGGACGCCGCTGAAAGTGCCTTTCGGTTGCTCAAGCCTGTTCTGACAGGCTCAGCAACTTCAACGTGGCTGGCTCAAAACAAGACGGCATTCGAAACCCTGGCCAAGTCGATTGAAGGCGAGGAGTCACGACTTCTATTGAAGGTTACGGGAAAGCTCGACCACGGAGGCGGAGAAGTGCTGAAGGCCGATTCCACCGGACTCAAGATACTCCAGCAATTTGTTCGGCGACTCAATCAACAGGACATCCAACAACCTGAAGATGACATGTCGAAAGAGTCCGCTGCTGCTGCTTTCTTCGACAATCTTACGATGCTTTCTCCGGATCGAAGACTGCGACGTATTACGCTTTCTCTGGTGGGAAGACTTCCAACCACGGCTGAACTCGATGAGGTCCGTCAGAATGGTGATGAGGCGGTTGCGGCGATTCTCGAACGAGTGTTTCTGGAAGATGCCTTTTACGAGCAACTCAAAGAAGGATTTAACGACATCTTTCTGACCATCGGCATTGAAGACAACGCGGAGACATTGCTGTCGTATCATCACTTTGAGAAGACTCGATTGTGGTATCAGCACTGGGACTTCAGCAAGCTGCCCGAAGCCGAGCGAGAACGCGCGGGATGGAAGCTGGCGGACGTCTATCGCGACGCACTGCTGCAGGAACCCTTACGGATGATCGAACACATCGTTCGCAACGATCGACCTTTTACCGAAATTGCCACGGCCGACTATATCATGGTCTCGCCGCATTCGGCTCGCGGCTATGGGATCTTCGAAAACATCAAAGACCAGTTCAAGAATCCCGAAGACCCATTTGAATACATCCCCGCCAAGCTGCCCGCGCTGACGGGCCGTGATGGCAAGACTCAGGAATCGGCAACCGGACTTTATCCGCATGCCGGATTTCTCAGCATGTTCCATTACCTGCGACGATATCCGTCCACAGAGACCAATCGCAATCGCCTGCGGGCTCGCATGTTCTACCAACATTTTCTGGGCATCGACATCATGCAGCTCGCGCCGCGTTCGACGGATGCATCAGCCGTCGCTGCGAAGTATGAAATCCCCACGATGCAGGCTCCCGACTGTGTCGTATGCCATCGCACCATCGATCCCGTGTCGAGCATCTTTCAGGACTTCGATTTTGAAGGCCACATGATTCCTCGCAAAGATGGCTGGTACAAAGATATGTTCCAGGCGGGCTTTGAAGGCGAAGACATGCCGCCGTCAGAACGCTGGCGAGCACCTCAATGGCTGGCTGAACGCACGGTGAAAGATCCGCGTTTTGCGATCGCGATGGTCGAACACGTTTATTACATCCTGTTCGGCCGAAAAACGCTTCAACCACCCGATGATATTGATGATCCGCACTTTGCCGCTCGTCGTCGCGCGTACCTTGCTCAACGAAAGCAGATTGAATCAACGGCCCGCGAATTAGCTGACAACGGTTTCAATCTGAAGACGGCTTTTCGCAGCCTAATTGCGTCAGATTTCTATCGAGTCGACGGGTTACAGGCCGTCGCGATGAACCCTGATCGAGCAGCCGAACTGGATGACATCGGCATCGTAAGATTGCTCAGTCCCGAACAACTGGAGCGTAAGCTCAAAGCAATCTTTGGCAAAGAATGGGGACGACTCGACGGAGAAACAAAGATTCTGTACGGCGGCATCGATTCGATCTCCATCACCGAACGCAACGCAGATCCCAGCGGCGCGATGGGAGCGATTCAAAGAATCCTTGCCAACGACGTGGCCTGTTATCACGTGGCTCGTGACTTTCGGCGAGAAACCCAGGACCGACTTCTGTTCTCAACAATTGAGCCGAGTGTGGCTCCGGGGGACGACATGTCGAATCAACGAATTCGCCAGACGATTGTTTCACTTCATCAACGCCTGCTTGGACAGGACCTTGTTGCAGAGGATCCGGAGATCGAAAGGACATTTCAACTTTTCGCGGGCATCATTGCCGATGCAAACGCACAGGGCCGATTCGAACCTCGCGAAACCTATTTTTGCGGCGGTCGAGAAGAATTTCGCACCGAAGACCCCCTCTACACCATTCGTGCATGGCGAGGCGTTGTGACGTATATGTTACGGCAACATTGCTTTTTGTATGAGTAAAGAGTGTTCCGGCTTGTTCAATATCGTTGCGTGAGTTGCCGGAACTCGCTGGCGCTCGGTCCGACCTACTTTGGATTACTTATGCTCCGCCGAAACTTCCTTCATCTTTGCAATGCTGCCGGGCTTGGCCTTGCAGCACCGATTGGCATCGATTCCCTGCTTCGCGCGGAGGATTTGAAGAAGATCGAAGCCGCTGGTTATCCGGGCCCCTATTATGTCGTCTTCAACGCGTCCGGTGGGTGGGACACAACTTATCTGATGGATCCCAAGGGAGTTGAGGGGATCAATCGCCTGTATCAACAGGGCGACATTCTCACAGAGGGTGCCCATCGATTTGCTCCCACGGCAAAGCACATCGAAAAGGGGATGAGCAACGAAGACTTCTTCACGAAGTATGGCAAGGAACTTCGCACGTTGAACGGCTTGGATTTGTCCGTCAACAATCACACACCCTGCGCGCGTTACATGGCCACGGGAAAACTTGATAGCACAAACTTCCCCACCTTCCCCGCGTTGGTCGCCGCTTGCCATGGAGCCGACGCGCCGCTTGCATTTTTGACATTCGGCAATTACTCGGCCACGGGCAATCTGGTACCCATGTCGCGAGTGCCCTATCTGCAGTCGTTAAACCTGCTGGCCAAAGCCGACTTTGTCGAAGGCAATGAACGAGCCCCGTATCACGATCCATTTGTCTCGGACCGCATCGAAAAAACTCTTCAGGAACAATTCGATGCGCGCATCTCCTCCGTCCGCTTGCCAAGAATCGAACGAAGTCAAAGCATGCTGTACTCGGCACAGGTAAATTCAAAGGCATTACAGCGAGTTGTTCCGTTCATTCCAAAGCAGCAAGCCAAAGAGCGACTGGCTCAGCAGGCCGATATTGCTCTGGCCTCATTCAAAGCGGGCGTCTGCATCTCAGCGAATCTCTCGATTGGTCAGTTCGACAGTCACAATAACAATGATACCGACCAGATGAAGCTGATTCCGGAGTTCCTGGCGGGCATCGACTATGTTCTGAAACGGGCCGAGGAACTGCAGATCCGAGAAAAACTTGTCGTCGTCATGCAGAGCGAAATGGGACGTACACCGACTCACAACAGCGGAAATGGAAAAGATCACTGGTCGATCAATTCCATCATGTTTCTGGGCCCCGGAATTGCGGGCAATCGAGTCATCGGCGCCACTAATGAAAAGCAGCAGTTGATCGCAATAGACCCGAAAACACTTGCCATCAGCGCACAATCCAGAACTCGTGTTCGCCCGGAACATATTCACGATGCCTTACGCCGGCTCGCAGGAATTGCAGATCATCCGTTCAGCAAGCAGTTTCCTCTTTCGGTGCCCGTCAGCGAAGTGCTTCAGGAACTCTGGGCTGGATAATTCTCAAGGAGCTCAGAGATTCCAGACCATGTTGACATCGACAAGGCTGATTTTTTGCCGATATAGTTTGATCAACGCTATCGTGGCATTAAAGCAATTCATCAGATTCAACGACAGGAATGTCGCTGAACACTCTGCGGCCTGATCCAGAAACCGAGACAGTTCCTATGCGCCTGCACCTGATCGCTCTTGTCTTGACTGTCGTGAGTTTCTTGCCTGCATGTCACGGTCAAACGCTGAATTCTAAGGTCGCCGCGTTTCTCGCAGGAAAAGTTGGCGTTCGAGTTGGCGGCGGGGAATGTGCTCATGCGGCCAGCGAGGCGTTAAGAGCGGCAGGCGCGGAGTTCACAAATACCGACCTCGGAGCCGATTCCCCGGCCGCAGGCGATTACGTCTGGGGCACACTCGTGAAGAGTATCTCCATTGTGAATGGCAAATGGACTGATTCGAAACCCACCACAAAGCTTCTTCCCGGTGACATCGTTCAATACAGAAATGCGAAATTCGTTTACCCAACTTCCACTTCAACATCAACTCAGCACACGTCAATTGTTGCAACTGTGAACACTGCTGGAAGTGCAACCTTTGTGTACGAACAGAATTTTAATGGGATCAGATCTGTGCGGAAGAATGTCATTGATCTCACCAGGCTTGTGTCCGGATATCTTAGGATCTACCGCCCAAAGGCGAGGGTCATCCGAACCGGACAGACCAAATTCTCTCTGACCAACAACCGGACATCGAATCAGACGGTTACGATGGCCGTTGGGACCAGCAACCTTGGCTCATTCTCCTTAACTTCGGCCAACACATTGGCCAGTTATCAGACACGTTGGGTCACGCTGACTGGTACCACTCTGCCGATTACTCTGCGTCTTTCGAACGGCGCTTCCGCTGCCGTTACGAATGCCGGGGGTTACGAAATCTACACGACTTCGGCAGGCGCCGCTGCGATACGAAAACTCACCCCGTAACGATCTTCTGAACGATCATCGATTCCCGGGCCGCCCAGTTCTGTAAGGAATCACGTAAGACCGACTGTTTCCGGTTCACGAACTGTGGCCGGTCGCGCGAATGTTCTGTTGTCGCGGATCCAGTCTTCGCGGCTATAGGACACTGTTGAGGTGTCTGTTTCCTGCACTTCCACCCGTGACAGCCGAAACCCCATCTGAGTAATCTCGCTGAACATTAAATGACAGAGATTCTCCACGCTTGTTGGTCTATCCATCACCTTCAGCCGCAATGTTTCACCTGTACGCAGCATGTGTTGCTGTAAAGATTCAAACAGCGTGTCATTCACATGGATCAGCATTGCATGGTCATAATGCTGCCTCAACCACGGTTCAATCTGAGCATCAAAGTCGCCGAACAGCGTGCTGATGTCGCCGTCTCGTTCAACTTCAAAAAAACACTTAAGACCATACCGGTGCCCATGCAGATTCCTGCATTTGTCCTGAAGCGTTTCGTTGCGATGCGCGGCGTAGAACTTGTACTGCTTTTGAATGATCATTTCCGTTTCTCCATTGGCAGGCGTGCCAGCACACTCGACCGACTCTACTCCGGCATATTGATGAGAGACATCAATTCGGCCCGACTCGCTGGATCTGTTCGAAACGACCCTCTCATCGTGCTGGTCACCGTGGAGCTGCCTGTCTTCCGAATTCCCCGAATCGACATGCAGGAGTGCTCTGCACGAACAATCACACCTACTGCTTTGCTTCCGAGACGGCTCTCGATCAGATCAGCAATCGTCTGAGTCATCCGTTCCTGAACCTGAGGCCGACGAGAAACTTCCTCGACCACTCGGGCAAGCTTGCTGAGTCCGGTCACTCTTCCGTCGGGGATATAGGCTACATGAGCCACTCCTCGGAATGGCAGCAAATGGTGCTCGCACATGCTCGTAAACGGAATGTCTCGAACCAGCACAATCTCGTCGTAACTTTCCTGAAACGTCACTTCCAGATGACGGCCCGGGTCGAGTGACAATCCCGAAAACATCTCCGCATACATTTTCGCGACGCGCCGAGGTGTCTCCAGCAGACCATCTCGATCAGGATCTTCTCCCACTGCCCGAAGAATGATTCGGACTGCAGACTTGATCGCTGCAAGGTCGACGGGGTTGTCTGCCGCGGATGCAACGCGCCCCGAAGTATGGCCTTTGCTGCGAATGCAGCAGTTGTCGTCAACAGATGTTTCTTCACACAAATCACTGAATGTAACGGACACTGTCTCTCACTCCTGTTCAAAGCTGGACTTGAACACCGCCCTGTTCTCATCACTCAAGACGACACAGAAGTCGGCACGCGGCATTTAAATTAATGAAGCAATCTGCTGCAGAAAAAAGCCCCGGCTGAACACAATTAAGCAACGTGCAGCCGGGGCTGATCAAACACTTATACGCCTGAGCCCTACGGCAGAATCACACTGTCGATGACATGGATCACGCCATTTGATGTCTCAATGTCGGTGGCAACGACCTTGGCACCATCCACCATGACGCCTGAATCGCCAACCTTCACGGCCACTTCTTTCCCGTTGACTGTCTTGGCAGTCTTCAGTTTTACCACGTCTTTGGCGAGTACTTTCCCCGGGACCACATGGTAGGTGAGAATCGCAACAAGCTTCTCGCGATTTTCGGGCTTCAACAACGACTCAACCGTACCGGCTGGCAATTTCGCGAAGGCCTCATCCGTTGGAGCAAAAACCGTGAAAGGACCTTCCCCCTTTAAAGTATCAACGAGGCCTGCTGCGGTCAGTGCTGCGGCCAAAGTCTTGAAAGAGCCGGCGGCAACGGCAGTATCGACAATATCTGAGTCAGACGGCAGGATCACACTGTCAATCACATGGATAACACCGTTGGAGCATGCGATGTCAGTCTTCAGAACCTTAGCCTTGTCGACAGTGACGGTCCCATCCGTGACCGCTATGTCGACCTGCTGCCCCTGAACTGTGACTGCACCACTCAACTTCACAACGTCGGCCGCCATTACTTTGCCGGGCACAACATGATACGTCAGGATCGCCTGCAGTTTGGCTTTATTCTCGGGCTTCAGCAGTGACTCGACAGTGCCCGCTGGAAGTTTCGAAAATGCTTCATCGGTCGGAGCGAAAACCGTAAAGGGACCTTCTCCCTCGAGAGTATCCACCAACCCAGCAGCCTTAACAGCCGCAACCAGAGTCTTGAAAGATCCGGCCGCGACTGCAGTATCAACCACATCCTTCTGCTGGGGCTTCACCACCGTTGAGGTCAGAACATGACTTCTAACAGCCCCCCGGTGAACAACAGGAGCCGACTTACATTTTGATCCCGCTTCCACTGAAGACGAAATCAGCAAGCCACCAACAACAGCACAAATCAGCTTCTTCATAGTACTCTTCCTTATTGCGGCGAAACAAACTGAGCTTGGAGACCGATAAACGTCCATATCGTTCAATTCATTCACCGCAGAACAACCACACACCTAACATCCATTGATGAAATTTTTGCTCGACGAGAAGAAACGTTCACTTGGGCCCTGCTTGGATCCATGATCATGGGACCGCTAAACCCCCAGCCGCATGACCTCTCTTGCAATGTCGAATGGCCGTCGCCTGAAACGGCGAAACCGGTGACTCACGGTGAACAATCGAAGACCGAACACCCTCATCGGTTAATCACCGCAATTCGAAGCGGACTGCTATTGTGGGGTGACTGCGGCGCCGGAGATTCAATCACGCTCGCGGGTTCGTTGCTCACTCACCGCTGAAGAAGCGTCTCTTCTCTCACGATTGCTTCGAGCCACGCAAGCAGCAGCGCGCGGGGCAGACAGCCCCCTGCAGACCGTCAACCTTAGCCGAGATTTAGCAAGGTCTTCGAAGCTATGTCCGATGAGCCAGACAACTCGATTCAGATTTCACTGCTTGTTGAGCATGCTCACGGCGTTTGCGAAGTCACCATTCGTACGCCGCCGGAAGGACATCCGCTCGGAACGACTGTGATGATTCTGAAACCACTTTCAGGTTCTCAACACTCCGTTCCTTCTCATAGTTGCATTGCGAACGCTCTCCAGATGCAGCGATGGATGCTCGACCATCCTCTGGTCTTCCTGGAGGGGCTCACAGCCAGCTGATTTGCCAGAAGCAGAACTGGATAGTGTCATTCACCGTGAATTGATTAAGAGGACCAAATGACAACTTCGCCAACGATCGTTATTTTCGGCGGAACTTCAGACATTGCCAAAGCGACCGCACACCGCGTTCAGAGCACTGGCGCGAACCTGTTGCTCACCGCACGAGATGAGCAAAGTGCAGCAGCGCTACAGCGAGAATTTCAGTGCGAAACGGGCATTGCCGTTGGTGCCGACTCCAGCACAATCAACGCCTGCATGCTGAAGGCCGAAGAGCGGTTCGGATCTGTCGACGGAGTAGTCAACTGCATAGGCTCACTTCTCCTGAAACCTGCTCACATCACTTCTGACAATGAATGGAACGACACCCTCACGACGAACCTGACATCGTCGTTTTACATCGTGCGGTCCGCGGCGAAGGCCATGAACAAACAGGGAGGATCCATCGTTCTTATCTCTTCCGCGGCAGCTTCAATCGGCCTTGCCAATCATGAAGCAATCGCAGCCGCGAAGGCCGGAATTCTGGGACTGATGCGCTCTGCAGCGTCGACCTACGCAGGCCGGGGAGTCCGAGTGAATTCCGTGGCCCCCGGCCTTATCAAATCAAAACTGACGCGAAAAATTTGCGAGTCCGACGCATCCCTGGCGGCCTCATCCCAACTGCATGCAATCGGCCGGCCGGGAACGCCGGAGGAAGTTGCAAGCGCAATCACGTGGCTCCTAAACCCTGAAAACAGATGGATCACAGGGCAAACAATCGGAGTCGATGGCGGTCTCAGCTCAGTCGTCCCGCGCACAAAGCTGTGACAGCAACAAACACTTAGGATGTTCCGCGCTACCATTGCGGCCTGACGAAAGCAGAACGTCAACCTCATCACGCCGTCGTCATCACTACGCGCTACAATATCGCGCAACAAAAAAGCCAGCTGACCTTCGTCAACACTGGCTTTGTGTATTCAAGCTGATAGCAAACTCGACTACCACGCGAAGTGGGAGAATGCCTTGTTCGCATCGGCCATACGATGTACGTTTTCTCGCTTGTTCATTGCGGCGCCTTCACGACGGAATGCAGCCACCAGCTCTTCAGCCAATGACTTATCTACGGGGCGTCCCTTACGTCCACGAACAGCTTCCAGGATCCATCGGATGGACAATGCCTGCTGGCGACGTGGATTCACTGGCGTCGGAACCTGATAGGTTGCTCCACCCACTCGCTTTGATCGCACTTCGATTGCTGGCTTGACGTTGTCAACAGCAGACAGGAAGACATTCAATGGATCTTCGTTTGGCAGCTGCTTTTTCACGAGATCCATTGCTCGATAGAACGCACCAGTCGCCACGCTCTTCTTGCCATCATACATGAGGCAATTGATGAACTTGGAGACAAGCAGGCTGTTAAAGCGAGTGTCATGCTTCAGTTGCTTGCGACTAGCCGTAAACTTCTTAACCATCGAAACAAACTCTCAATTACACAACATCAGAAAGCACAAACAAAACACACAACGAACCAGTACAGCTGATCCGCCTGATTTCCAGCATACAGCCCATCATTCGACAGGGCTATTTCTTCTTCTTAGCTCCGGCCGCTGCCGCACCGCCACCCTTTGGACGCTTAGCACCGTAGCAGCTTCGAGCCTGTCGGCGGTCAGCCACACCCAAAGTATCGAGAACACCGCGGATGATCTTATATCGCACACCCGGCAGGTCGCGTACACGACCACCACGGATCAATACGATGGAGTGTTCCTGAAGATTGTGGCCTTCACCGGGAATGTAAGCTGTTACTTCTTTGCCGTTCGACAAACGAACACGGGCCACCTTTCGGAGAGCTGAGTTCGGCTTCTTCGGAGTAACAGTCTTCACTTGAAGACAAACACCGCGTTTCTGAGGACAGCCCTCAAGAACCGGAGTCTTGGACTTGGTGGACTGCTGTGTTCGGGGTTTCCGAATTAATTGATTAATGGTGGGCATATATCGCCAGACAAAAGCAGAAGAACCAGAAACTGAATACGCTTGAACCACTCATACCGTGAAACGCGGAAAACGCGGCACTTTATCCACGATTCCCCTGATCGTCAACCTTGCATGTCTTCGATCACTCTAATTCGCTGATCACAACGGATCATCCGGTGTCAAATCCGCC
>JBPOIW010000209.1:0-8123 GCA_052034165.1 Planctomycetota bacterium
TCGGCTCGCAAAAAACTGCGGCCTCGATCCGCCCACCGAATCACGGCTCAATAACCTGATCCCACTCCCCAAAGCCGCGTAACCAAGACGCCGACGATGGGGTTTCACGGAGAAATGGACGGCTACGAATAATGGCCCTTCCGTTGAAGATGTCGGGGCTGCGACTAAGAATCGCGTGAGAAACTTTGATTTGACCCGTCTGTGCGACTGGATGACAGCGTAAGGGTGTTCATGGGCGATTCATACATGTGAGGCGAGGGTAAACCCGCCTGATGATTGTCTCATTTTTGGTTGTCCAAAGCTGGGTATATCCCGCAGGTCGTTGAATCTGAGTCGCCACGATACTATTTTGCAGGGGAATGCAGGAGGATGCCCATATTCTTTATCTTTGGCATGGATGCCCACTCATGAAGGAACAGTTTGATGCAGCGCAAACGCAGACCCGGAAAGAGGGCGGAACGTAAAGCACCGCCACTTACAGAATTTGAACAACCTAAGAAGCGACGTCCGTTCACTGTCTTTTTAATTGAAGACGATCAGGCGGTCCGTGCGTCACTGGTGGAGGCTCTGGGAGAACACAAGATCACGGTCAGAGATTACATGACCGCGATGGAGTTTTATCGCGACTACCGTGAACCGGTGCCTGGCGTGCTGATTCTTGACTTGCGACTCCCGGGAATGTCCGGAATCGAGCTGCAGGAAAAGTTGAACGAAGACGGCTTCGAGTTGCCAGTCGTCATGATCTCTGGTCATGCGGACGTCCCGATGGCCGTGCGAGCTATGAAGAATGGCGCGTTCGATTTTCTCTGCAAGCCTCTGAAGATTGAAGATCTCGTGGCAGCGATCGCTCGATCGTATGCATACTTCTATGATGTGGATCCTGAAGTTCTGGAAGAAGAACTTGAGGACACTGAAGACAGCATCAATCGTTTGACCGGGCGTGAGCGTCAGGTTTTGGATCACGTTGTCGATGGTCTCTCCAGCCGAGAGATCGCTCAGGAATTGGGCGTGAGCACAAAGACAGTGGAAGCGCACCGTGCGCGCATCAACGACAAGATGCGAGCGGACAATGTTTCGCATCTGATCCGCATGTGCTTTGCTTACAACGAAGAACACAGCAACTAAATAGTCTATTCACGTTGTGGGGCGAGTTCAGGCGGCTATGTCTGTTTCGTCCCGGAGATGAACAAGACGGTGTTGGCAATGTTGAGCCTGTCAGACCAGGAATGGTCGAAAGGGCTTCGGTTGTCAGACCGTCTTTTTCATTTGGTCGTCGTTGTTGTGTGATTGGTCGTGAAGCGCGCAGGGGCTGAGTCGCGGATGCCTGTCAATCAAGTCCTCTGTCATGAACAAGTTTTGGGGATCAATGCGAGCCGACGGAGCGGCTCGACTACGTAGTTTCGCCGCTCCGTCGGCGAAAACGGGATCCACCGCTCACCCCCAAATCAAAACTTGACGAGCCACGAGGTTCTTTCTGCTGGAAAGGACTTTCGCAGCGGGGCGAACGGTGGTGCCGCCGCGTATTGCGTGGTGGCATGGGGCACCGTTTCATCTGCAACCTATCGTGTTTTGAGGGCGACTCATGCTCAAGTGGGCTGAAGCCCACGCTACGATTGATTTTCCGTCACGTGGGCTGAAGCCCACACAACGATTGATTCTCTGTAGCGTGGGCTTCAGCCCACACAGTGCAGGCAAACTCAGCGACGCAAGTCGCATCAGGTAAGGCCGACGTGATCAGATCACCCGGACTCACAGTCGCGGCAAACCGCGAAATCCTCCCTTGCGCGGAGGATTTGCGAATTTCGCAACTGCACCCGTGTCGCAGATTCCGTGCGATTACGAGTTGACAGTCAGGAGCAACATTTCTATTGTTCCGCGGCATGAGCCCGCTGATAGTTCGGGCCAACTTTAATCTGCCGAAGGAGCGACAACAGTGACGACGGTTGGACAGCGAATCCGAGAGATTCGCAAGAGTCGCAATCTGACTCAACGAGAACTGGCCGATCGAGTCGGCATTAATTTTACTTACTTAAGCCGCGTAGAGAATGATCGGCTTGATGATGAGCAAACTCCTCGCGAAGAGACGCTGCAGCGAATTGCCAAAGCGTTAGACGCCGATCCTGATGAACTACTGTTGTTGGCAAGGCGAATTCCAGATGCGTATCGCGACAGAATCCTGTCTCGGCCCGGTGTATTTCGGAAGCTGTTGAATCTCTCTGACACGGACCTGGAGAGCCTCGTTGGTCAGTTGGAACAGCAGGCTCGCCGCGGGAAGAATCCCTAGTAATCGATGGAAATCACTGCATGGAGCCAGATCTTAAGGCTCTGTATCCGAACTCAAGAAGAGCGACGAATCTCGCAGGGAGTGTGACTTGTGCGACGCCATGACTTAACCAATATGCGGACGCGATCCATCGACGCTGTGACCGCTATGCGTATTCGGCAGTATGAGCAATTGGCGGGTGAACCCGTGATGTTCCCTGTGCCGATTGAAAAAATCGTCGAGCGAATTCTGGGACTGAACTTTGACTGGGTGGAGATTGAAGAGCAGCCTGGTGAGCAGATTCTTGCGGGCTTAATTCCCGAAGAACGACGTATCGTGCTCAACAGTCGTCATCTCGATTTGTTCCAGAAGAAGCCCGGCCTCGAGCGCAGCACGATTGGCCACGAAGCTGGTCACTGGGACATTGATATCGACCGCACGAGCCTGCATCATCCGCGGTTGCCGGGGTTTGAATTGCAGACGAGCGTTGTTCGTCGACATGCGGCGGATCGTCAGGTACTGGTCGAAGTCCTGAATCGAGCGGCTTATGACGAACGGTATTTTGAACTCTATCGTGAATTGACGGCTGGTCAGGATTCCCCGGAGGTTCGTAGTGCCGTGGACAGATATCAGTCTTCGATGCTCATGCCTGACTGGCTTATCAAATCAGCAGTCCGCGACATCGATGTGACCTCATGGCCCGCGTTGTATGAGCTGGCCGAGAAGGCTCAAGTGACGATTTCCAATTTGACTGTTCGATTGCATCGTCTGGGAGTGATTTACATTCCCGAGGGCAGTCGGGAAATCTACGCCGGGCGCGATGCCTATATCGGGCAAAAGCATTTGTTCTGATGTTGTCTGCTTCGGATTGACTCACTGGTTGTGTGACTTCGTGGAGATTGCACGCGGCAGAGTGAGTTTGTTTGTCGCCGGGTTTGTGAGAATCCGGTGCGTGTCTTTTAGGTGCATCCGAATTCTCACGAATCCGGCTACTCATATCACTTCACGCACTGGGGGTTGATTCAGGCGGAGCGTTTGGCTTCGCCTTTTTTCGGGCCTTTGTGTTGACAGTTTCTGGCAACTTTGTGTGTTCGTTTTGGCTGATTAACGATTTTTCGTCATTGAACGGAGTCTTGCTATGTTGGTTCTTTCTCGCAAACTGCAGCAGCAGATCGTCATTCCGGAACTGAACATTCGCATAACGGTTCTTTCCGTGGGAACCAATCGTGTGCAATTGGGGATCGAAGCGCCGAACTCAATTCAGATTACAAGGCCGGAGATTAATGGTTTAACATCCGCGAACAGAGTGATGTCAGAGTGGCGTCAGGTCGTTGAGGTGTAGCGTCGGTGGAGTGATCGCGTGGCAGAGTCGTTGAGTACCGTGACGTCTGATGTCATTGTCATCGGTTGTGGCGGCTTTGGTTCGTCGGCGATGTTTCATATGGCTCAACGTGGTCTAAACGTGATCGGGATTGATCGATTTCATCCGCCACATGATCGAGGGAGCTCGCACGGCGAGACGCGAATTATTCGTAAGGCCTATTTTGAGCATCCCAGCTATGTCCCTTTGCTGCATCGAGCATGGGAGCTTTGGGAGGAGTTGTCTGAGAATGTCGGCGAACGACTGATTGAACAACGCAATCTGTTAATCGCTGGTCCACCGGGATCGGAAGTCATCGAAGGTGCTCGGCTGTCTGCTCGTTTGTTCGGATTGCCAATGGAGAATCTGACGGCCGCTGAGGCTGCGATTCGATACCCGGAATTCCTCTTGCCCGAAGACTATGCCGTGGCGATGGAATCGACATCTGGCTACTTATGGGCCGAACGTTTCGTCGCCTCGCATTTGCAGTCTGCGGCAGCAGTCGGTGCCCAGTTGCGTCCGGGTGAAACCGTGTTGTCGGTTTCGTCGTCAGGGACTGGAGTTCGAGTTCAGACAGACCGAGCCTGTTATTCGGCTGGCGCAGCGGTTGTGACTTCCGGAGCGTGGACCGGTCAGTTGCTGTCGGATTACGCTCGTCATATTTCGGTGCTCAGGAAAACGTTGTGCTGGTTTCCTGTGATATCTGAAAACTGGATTCGTAAAGATCGAGCTCCGTTGTTTTTTGTTGATGCCCCTGAAAGTCAGTTCTACGGTATTCCGAGTGTTGATGGGGAACAATCAAGGTCGGCATGCATACCGGCGGTGAAATGGTTTCTAATCCGTCAGCTCTGTCTCGACAGGTAACTGAGGAAGATGAACGTCCGATTTCACAATTTGCCGCGAAATATCTCGGAGGCATTAAGCCCGAGGCCAGCAGATCAGTCATCTGTATGTATTCTATGACTCCCGACGGCCATTTTCTGCTCGATCGATTGGCGGATTTGCCAATCGTTGTTGCGGCTGGCTTTTCGGGACACGGCTTCAAATTTACGAGCGTGCTGGGAGAAGTCGCGGCAGATCTGGTGCAGCGAGGCCAGACGGGGCTGGATATTGGGTTCCTGTCTGCGAGTCGACTGATGCCTCGCGCAGTGTAAAAAGAGAGTAGCCGGATTCGTGAGAATTCGGGGGTCCAACCGAGAAGACCTCCGAATTTTCACGAATCCGGCTACAAAGAAACCCCTCATTTTGCCCCGCGCGAAGCATCGTACAAGTTTATAGAACGGTACTGAATCATGCCCACGCGAATTGCTCCCGACCAGTAAATACTCGGCTTGGTTGACCTCGCAAAATGAAGTGGGGCGTCGCGTTGCCAAATGGGCGATGCAAAGTCAGACTGCGTGGATATGACCAGCCCGGAGATTCCTGCCGGCTATTGCCCTCCTCCTTAAAAGGACAACGAATAGATGTCCGTCGTTCGCCCCACGTCTACAGCTTTGATGATCTTTCTGGCCCTGAGTTCCATTGTCATCAGCGCGTCGAGTGCTGTTGGCGAAGATGATTTTCCGAAGGCGTTTAATACGGATCCACCGGATTCACATCCTCCAGCTCCCGACGAGATGGTGAAGCTGATCGAAGTCCCCGAAGGCTTCAATGTGACTCTGTTTGCCGGTGAGCCGGATGTTCAGCAGCCGATCTGCATGGATTTCGATGACAAAGGCCGACTATGGGTTGCCGAATGCTACAGCTACAGCGGCGGTCCCTATGAAACCAAGCTCCGTGACCGCGTGATCATCCTCGAAGATACCGACGGCGACGGAGAGCATGACTCCCGCAAAGTGTTCTGGGACAAAGGCTTCATGCTGACCAGTCTGACCTGGGGTTTCGGCGGTCTGTGGGTTCTGCATGATGGCACGCTGTCATTCATTCCTGATCGCGACGGTGACGATGTTCCGGACAGCGAACCAGTCGTGATGCTGGACGGCTGGAGCAAGGATTGCGGTCACAACTTTGTGAGCGGTCTGATCTGGGGGCCGGACGGTTGGCTCTACGGTCGTCACGGGATTGTTGATACGTCATATCCAGGCGTGCCGGGAACTCCGAAAGAAGAACGGCCCTTTATGAATTGCGGCGTTTGGAGATATCACCCGACAAAGCATACGATTGAAGTCGTCTGCAACGGCACAACTAATCCGTGGGGGCTCGACTACAACCCCGATGGTCAGTTCTTCATGACCAACAATGTTCAGGGACATCTCTGGCACGTCATCCCCGGCGCGCGATATCAGCGGATGTACGGTCAGGATTTCAATCCACATGCTTATGAGCTGATGGACATGACGGCCGATCACTATCACTGGGATACGAAGACGAAATGGAATGAAAGTCGTGACGGAGTAGCCAATGATCTGGGTGGCGGGCACTCGCATGTCGGTGGTTTGATTTATCAGGGAGACAATTTTCCGAAGGAGTATTTCGGAAAGATCTTCATGTGCAACACTCACGGTCGTCGCATGAACGTCAATCGACTGGATCGCCAGGGCAGCGGCTACGTGGGCAAGCGGGAACCAGACTTCATGATTGTGAAGACCCCCTGGTTCCGCGGAATTGATATCAAGATGGGGCCTGAAGGAGCAATCTACGTTTCAGACTGGTCCGACAACGGCGAGTGTCATGACCATGACGGCGTACATCGCACCAGCGGTCGTATTTATCGAATTGCTTACGGAACTCCAAAGCTGACTGCGTCGCAGGCTGCAGTGTTGAAAGGCAACAATAAACTGGCGTTCCTGAATAACGACTGGATCAACAAAGGTGACTGGTTCGGCCGTCATGGGCGTCGAATTCGTCAGGAATTGGTCGCCAGCGGTGAACTTTCCGGACGAGCACTCGCGCCGATGACTGGTTATGAAACCGTGAGCCAATTGTTGTATACCGAAGCTTACGGTGGAAACAACAAAACGCAGTTGGAGGGAGCTCTGGGTTCCTCAGATCCGCTTGTGCTGGCTCAGGCGATTCAACTGGCTGCTTCGACACCGGACCGTCGCAATGCTCATTTCGAAACCTTGAAAAAGGTTGCCGCCAAAGAGCAACCGGGCAACGTTCTGTTGGCGATTGTGTCAGTGATGCAAAAGTTTGACGCAAATCAACGTGGTGGATTGATGGAAGCCGTTATTGGCTGTGCCGCGAATGCACAAACAATTGCGTCAGAGAATCAGCTCACGCTGATGGCTTGGTATGCGATTGAGCCCGTGGTTTCGCGAAAAGGTGCTGTGCAACTACTGGAGTCAACTCCTAAGCTTCAGATGTTTGCAGTTCGTCGACTGGCCAATGATATTGACCGTGATGCCGACAATGCGAACACCGCCCTGCTCTATGTGGGCAAGCAGGTGGAGGCGAAGAAAAATGATCGCGCTGCGGCGATGCTGACAGGCTTTTTGACGGGACTGGCTGGGCGAGCAAAAGTCGATGCTCCGAAAGACTGGGCAACGATCGAAAAGCAGTTGAAGGCGAGTGAATCCAAAGATGTGCAAGTGCTCGGTGAAGCATTGGGCGTTCTCTTCGGTGACGGAGCTTCCCTGGACGGACTGCGTAAGTTGGCGGGCGATTCCTCTGCCGACTATGTCGCTCGCGATAAGGCGATTCTGGCGTTGGCGCAGGCCAAAGATGCGGAATCAATCCCGATGTTCTTTAATCTGCTCGGGGACCGTGCTGTTTATTCGACGGTCATCACAGCACTCGCTGGCTTTGATCATCCGGACACGGCCAAACAATTGCTGCAGCGAATGGGTGGATTCAAAGACGGAAATCGTGGATTGGCAATTGATACAATGGCCAGCCGAGAAAACTATGCCGTGGAACTGATCGGAGCCATTGAAGCGGGACGCATTGATGCTCGCGAACTGACGGCTGCCCAGGTTCGTCAAATGACGGCCTTCGGGAACGATCGCATCAAGAGTGTGCTCGAAGAGAAATGGGGCGTGATTCACGAAACCCCGGAAGCTCGAATCGCGGCGATCAAGAAGTGGCAGGCTGTGCTGACTCCGGAAACGATTGCCAAAGCGGATCGTGACAACGGGGCGGCTATCTTCAAGAAGTCTTGCGCCAACTGTCACAAGCTCTACGGTGAAGGCAAGGCGATTGCTCCGGATCTCACTGGTGCGAATCGCAGCAACCTTGAGTATCTGCTGATGAATATCGTTGATCCAAGTTCGGTCGTTCCGAAGCAGTTCACAACTTCAGTCGTGGCTCTGAAAGATGGCCGAGTCATCACTGGGGTCGTGGTTTCAGAAACAGAACAGACGCTGGTCATTCAAACAGACAAAGAGCAGCTTTCGATTTCGCGAAGTGATGTCGAAGAAACTCGCAACACTGGCAAATCTTTGATGCCGGACGGAATGCTGGATCCACTGACTGAAGATCAGGTGAGAGATCTGTTCGGGTTCATGATGCCGAAGAAGTAATTCTTCCGGGCGAGCGGCAGGGCGTGAGCCCTCCGAGCAC
>JBPOIW010000044.1:0-14912 GCA_052034165.1 Planctomycetota bacterium
GAGAAACAACGGCATCATCCGTATTGGACACGAACTCTCTCATTCCTCGACAAGTTATTCGAGGCCAGCAACCGCCGGACCTCAGAAACCATTAGCGTTCATGAGTGTTCATTAGCGGTCTAAACAAAAATTTCGATCTGCGCACTTCATTTCGCGCTGAACCGAGAAAAGTCACTCAGCCGTACAGGATGCTCAGCAATCAGCATGGTCGGACGTCGCCCAGACTCTCAGCAGACTGATCATCGATTACCCCTGCGACATGTGTTACCTGTTTAGTTTGAAAAGTACCATCGCCATCCTATGCCGTAAACATTCCAACGATCGGACTCACTGAAGACCAGAGACGAAGATCTGAGACGAAGGTCTGAGATTAAGTCCAGAGATAAAGAATTCCGCTTTGCGGCAGCGGCGGTTTTGAAGTTGCGCTATTCGACAATTGGAGAGATCAACAGCGCGAAAACACAGGGAATTATCATAACCCGACGCGTCCCAGCCTGTTGATTTAATCATAACCCGATGCGTCAGCGAGGGATTGTTGTTGAAAAACGCGGCAACTTTTATCCCTCACTGACGTTTCGGGTTGGGATGGGATGGCGGCAAATGCGCAACTTCAAAAAGCGGGCGGCGAGAGCAGGGCCACGGACATCAACCGCAATGAACTCAATTGATGACTTGACGACGGGAACATTGACAAAGTTTTTCAGAGCCGTCGTAACGGAGGCCGTGAGTTTCTGGTTTGACGTTCTGCTTTGATATTCACCGGTCTAAGTAACGTTTTATTAGCGCGTGGCACAACTAATGCGATGTCAATCTATTCAAAGCCAGGAGTCTTCTATTTTTCAACAACTTTGAACCCGGCAAAACAGGAATCCATGCCATGGCGAAACGGTCCCAGTCTCAATCATCTTCGAAAGCTCCAACGCATTCGAGTAAAAGCACAGGGACACGTCCCGGCAAGGGCGTGTTGGGAAAAACTAAAGATCTTGAAGCTGACGTCGAGCAGAGTTCCGGGACGGTTCTCACCAGCAATCATGGCGTTCCCATTAACGATGACCAGAATTCGTTAAAAGCAGCCGACCGCGGACCCACCCTGCTGGAAGACTTCCTGCTGCGTGAGAAGATCACTCACTTTGATCATGAGCGAATTCCCGAACGAGTAGTTCATGCTCGAGGAAGCGGCGCTCATGGATATTTTGAGCTGGATGAGTCGCTCTCCGTCTATACCAGCGCAGCGTTTCTTCAGGAAGCGGGTGCTCGAACACCGGTCTTCGTGCGATTCTCAACGGTGGCGGGTTCACGCGGATCCACGGATCTGGCGCGAGACGTTCGCGGATTTGCGATCAAGTTCTACACCGAACAGGGAAACTTCGATCTCGTTGGCAACAACATGCCCGTGTTCTTCATTCAGGACGCCATTAAGTTTCCGGACCTCGTCCATGCGGTGAAACCTGAGCCACACAATGAGATCCCCCAGGCCGCCAGCGCTCACGATACGTTTTGGGACTTCATTTCGCTGACACCGGAATCCGCTCACATGATCATGTGGCTGATGTCGGATCGGGCGATTCCTCGCAGCTACCGCATGATGGAAGGATTCGGCGTTCACACATTTCGATTTGTCGACAAGGACGGCGGTTCCACATTCATCAAGTGGCATCTAAAGCCGGCCCTCGGAATGAAATCAGTGCTCTGGGATGAAGCTCAGCGAATTTCAGGGGCGGACCCCGATTTTCATCGCCGCGATCTATGGGAAGCCATTGAATCCGGAGACTTCCCTGAATGGCAGGTTGGCGTCCAGCTCATCCCGGAGAAAGATGAGCACAAGTTCAACTTCGATTTGCTGGATCCAACGAAAATCGTTCCGGAAGAATTGGTGCCCGTCACACCCATCGGACGCCTGGTTCTGGATCGCAATCCGGACAACTTCTTTGCCGAGGTCGAACAAGTCGCCTTTCACACGGGCCACATTGTTCCGGGAATTGATTTCACCAACGACCCGCTGCTTCAGGGAAGACTTTTCTCCTACACCGACACTCAGCTCATTCGTCTGGGCGGACCAAACTTTCATGAGATTCCGATCAATCGTCCGATCAGCCCCGTGCACAACAACCAGCGCGACGGCTTTATGCGGCAGACGATCAATCGTGGGCGAACGTCATACGATCCCAACACTCTGAACGACGGAGACCCGCGTCAGGCAAAAGCGGCGGAAGGAGGATTCTCCTCCTTCGCGGAGCACATCTACGGCTCCAAAGTCCGCGTCCGAAATCCGTCCTTCAAAGATCATTTCACACAGGCGGCGATGTTTTTCCACAGTCAGACTGAAATTGAACAAGCACACATCGTGAATGCCCTGCGATTTGAGCTGGGAAAGTGCACCACTCAGGCGGTTCGCGAGCGTGTCTTGTTCATGTTATCGCAGATCGACGCTGCGTTGGCCGAAAGCGTTGCGACGGGGCTGGGTCTGGAAGTGCCCGAAAGCATCGAGGGATATTTGAACCAGAACTTCGGAGCAGATACGGATCCCACGACCGTGCAGCCGAAGAAGTTTGCCGGCGTGCCGCACGACTCTCCTCCACTGAGCATCATCCGATCCGCGAAACCCGGCATGGAGACCGCAAAGGTGGCCGTTTTGCTTGCCGATCGATTTGAAGATGACGACGTGAAGACATTCATCAAGGCGATCGTAGCGGCGGGCGGGCAGGCGAAAGTGATCGCTCCTCACGGCGGAGTTGTCGTTGGAGAAAACGGGACAGAAGTTCCTGTCGATTTCAGTCTCCCTACCGTCTGCTCCGTCCTGTTTGATGCGGTCTACGTCGCGGGCGGTGATGCGGCTGTGGAACTGCTCGAGTCCGAAACGCGAGCAGTTGAGTTCGTCGAAGAGGCTCACAAACATTGCAAAGCATTGGCCGCCACAGGCCGCGCTGCTGAGTTCCTGCAGGGAACGCGAGTCGAGAACTCAATGGCCGCGAAGGATCCGGCCGTGATCACCGGAGAAGGCTCGGCAGAGATGCTGGCCGCCGCATTCGTCGAAGCAATCAGCCAGCATAGGAACTGGGCTCGCGAATCGAAAACACTGCCGAACGGATAGTTGCAGCCTCTCTCCGCCCGTGCTCACTCTCTGCGCACAGTCAAACTGTTGTTTTGCTTCCTGATCATCGACCTTTTGTAATGGAGTATTCCATATGAGCGACCTGATTGTCTTCAGTCATCTGCGATGGAGTTTCGTCTACCAACGTCCGCAACACTTGCTGTCGCGACTTGCTGTTGACCGGAGGGTTTACTTCATTGAAGAACCGATCCCAGGAGCATCGCTGTGCTGGGAGACGGAGAGCGTGGCGCCGAACGTTGTCAGTTGCAGGCTGCACGTTCCCACGGACAACACGGGATTCTCCGCCGAGAATATGGCGTGGCTCGAGAGCGCACTGCCAACATTGCTGAATACGCTGGACCTGACGAACTATGTTGTCTGGTTTTACACGCCGATGGGTTTCCCTTTGCTTAAGCATCTGGAACCTCTTGCCGTGGTCTACGACTGCATGGATGAGCTTTCTAAATTCCTGCATGCACCAGTGGAGCTTCTTGACTACGAAACACGGCTTATGGAACGGGCCGATCTTGTCTTCACCGGTGGTCCAAGTTTGTATCGAGCCAAGAAGGACAGGCATCCTCGCGTGTACTGTTTCTCGAGCAGCGTCGATGCAGCTCACTTCGCCCACTCAAACTCCGCTGAGACGGAAACACCACCGGATCAGGAGTCTATTGCACATCCGCGGCTTGGATACTTTGGCGTTATTGACGAACGAATTGATCTGGACCTGCTCGCCGAAATCGCAGCTGCTCACCCACAATGGCAGTTCGTTATGGTGGGACCAGTTGTGAAAATTGATCCGGCCACGCTGCCGATCCGTCCCAACATTCACTTCCTCGGGGGAAAGAAATATGAGCAGCTGCCGGCTTATCTCGCCGGATGGGACGTTTGTCTGATGCCCTTTGCTCGTAATGAATCGACCGAATTCATCAGCCCCACCAAGACTCTGGAATACATGGCCGCAGACAAGCCTATTGTCAGCACCCCGATCACGGACGTGATCGAACCCTACGCTGAAATAGTCTATTTTGGTGATACCCCTTCAACATTTGTCGAGGCCTGCGAGCGTGCTCTGGGAGAAACCGACGCAACCCGCGCGGAACGAGTCCATAAAATGCGACTCGTGCTACAACAGACCTCATGGGATAAAACCGCCAGCACTATTTCTGATCTGATTGATCAGACGGTTCAGGCGAAGGGCTGGAATCATGTTCCAGTCGATGCGGAATTCTTTGAATCCGAAGTAGAGTCGGGCGACCTGATCACCGCCGTGAAGGTAGCCATCATCGGTGCGGGTCCAACTGGACTGAGTGCCGCATATCATCTCGGTGAAGAATCACTGCTGATCGAGAAGAATCAAACAGTGGGCGGACTATGTCGCTCGGTCGAAATCGACGGTTATACATTCGACTATGCCGGACATATTATGTTTAGCAATGATCCCTATGTTCACGAAATGTATGAGATTCTTCTTGGAGACAATGTCCATTGGCAGGATCGCGAAGCATGGGTGTTCAGTCATGGCGTTTATACGCGCTATCCATTCCAGGGGTCGCTGTACGGTCTGCCGCCCGAATGCATCAAAGAATGCCTGATGGGCGCTATTGAAGCCCGTTATGGCAGCTTGAAAACAGACTCTTCGGGCAGCAGTCCGAATACACCGAAAGGCAACGGGAATGGACATGCCGTCCGGAACGGGAATGGCAACGGAGCGGCCAACGGGAACGCGAATGGTAACGGGCATGGTAAGACCCAAGGGAACGGACATGCACGATTGAGCGACGGCATCCACGATGCGAAGCCGGCCAATGGAAATGGGAGTCACGCTTCTCGGCTCAAGGATCCGTGCACAACTGTCGGCGATGTGAAGGATTGCTGCGGCGACGGAGTGATGGAAAGTACCGCCAAGCTGGTCGCAGATGGCAATCGATCGGACGAAACTCCCGAACGGGGGTCGTCGGAAAACTTCGAGCAGTTCATCTATCGCGTCTGGGGCGCCGGGATCGCTCGCCACTTTGCAATTCCTTACAACCAGAAGCTCTGGGCAGTTCCTTTGACCGAAATGGAAACATCATGGCTGGGAGGGCGCGTGCCACTTCCGGATCTCGA
Source organism: Planctomycetota bacterium (assembly GCA_052034165.1). Taxonomy (GTDB): domain Bacteria; phylum Planctomycetota; class Planctomycetia; order Planctomycetales; family Planctomycetaceae; genus SXXK01. Next base: position 5,201 of record JBPOIW010000044.1, read on the forward strand.
GCAAATGATCAACGGCGCGTTGTCGCCGGTTGGCAAGCCCATGGGGCCGAATGCTCGCTTTGGATACCCGCTTCGTGGGGGTTTCCAGGCGTTGATGAATGGCTTTCTGCCACACCTCTCGGGAACTGTATGGACCGACAGCCAGATTGTGGGCTTTTCACCGTCACGTCACGAACTAACAATGAGTGACGGTCGATGCGTGGAATACGAAACCTTGATCAGCACGATGCCTCTTCCCGTGCTGATTCGCATGGCCGGTGAAGAAGTTCCTGCACACGTTCGTGAAGCGGCGTCCCGGCTGCGTTACGTGTCCGTGCGGTGTGTCAATCTGGGAATAGCACGGCCTGCGTTGACGGAGAAACACTGGATTTACTATCCGGAGTCGACAGTCTTTCATCGTGTCTTCGTGCAGGGAAATGCGAGTCCTCATTGCAATCCCCCGGGCGGATTCGGATTGACTTGTGAGATCACTTATCACAACGAGTACAAGCCTCTGCCAAGTGACGGTGATGAACTGATTCAGCGATGTATCAGAGAATGCCGCGAAGTTGGCTTGTTCAACGATGATGACGAGGTGCAGGTTGCGATGCAGGTCGACATTCCTCATGCCTATGTGGTTTATGACCACGAACGAGCCGCCAATGTTGCCACCATCCGGCAATGGCTGCTGGACTACGATGTGGTTCTGGCCGGGCGATACAGCGAATGGGAATACTATAACTCCGATCACGCGTTTCTGGCCGGAGAGAAGGCTGCGGAGGAAGCTGTTCGCATTCTCACCGCTCGCACTGCTGCGGATCCGGTGGTCTGAGCGTCCTCCGAACATTTTTCCCGGAGGCTCTGATTATGGATCAAGCTCGTATTGCCGTCGCGAAAGCCCCAGCGTTGGAAGTCTGGGGCGGCGTGGAATGTACTCGCAACCGTGTTCAATCCACGTGGTTCGATCAAACGACACGGACGGGCCACTTCGACCGGTTCGATGATCTTGATCGAATTGCCGGACTGGGGCTGAAGACTTTGCGATATCCGGTTCTCTGGGAGCACGCGGTTACGTCATTCGGCGGCGTTTATGACTGGTCATGGGCGGACGAGCGTTTAGTTCGGCTGAAAGAACTGGGTGTAAATCCGATCGCAGGGCTGGTGCATCATGGAAGTGGGCCGCCGGAAACGAGCTTGCTCAGCGATTCGTTTGCCACGGGCCTCGCAGATTATGCAGGGGCACTGGCGGCCCGCTTCCCGTGGCTGGACTCTTACACTCCCGTCAACGAACCGCTTACGACGGCGCGTTTCAGCGGCCTCTACGGGCACTGGTATCCTCACTGTTGTGATGATCTCAGCTTCGCGCGAGCCTTGCTGAATCAATGTCGCGCCGTGATCCTGTCGATGAAGGCGATTCGCGAGATTCGTTCTAATGCACGACTTGTCCAGACAGAGGATCTTGGGACCACATACTGCACCCGGGAACTTCAGTATCAGGTGGACTTTGATAACAATCGTCGATGGCTGACGTTTGATCTCCTGTGCGGCCTTGTCGATAAGCATCATTCGCTCGGCAGCTATCTGTTATCGGCGGGGATCTCTGAGCGAGAAATCGCATGGTTTCAGGAAAACTCCTGCCCGCCGGACATCATCGGAATCAATCATTATGTAACCAGTGATCGATTTCTCGATCATCGTCTGGAACTTTACGCTCCTCAGACACATGGCAGGAACTCGCGACAGTCTTACGCGGATCTCGAATCGGTTCGAGTACCGGATCACAACACTTGTCGGTTGGGCGAACTTCTGACGCAGGTATGGACTCGTTACCGGCGTCCGGTGGCTGTCACGGAGGCTCATCTGGCTTGCGGCCGCGAGGATCAAATTCGCTGGTTGGCGGAGGTCTGGAGCGAAGCCCAGGCAGCCCGGCAAGCAGGGGCCGACGTCCGAGCTATCACTGCGTGGGCACTGTTCGGATCATTCGACTGGGACAGTCTGGTGACGCGGGATCGAGGTCATTACGAGCCGGGAGCGTTTGATATCCGTGGCCCGACTCCCCGAAAAACCGCAGTCGCAGCGTTTGTCGAAAGCCTGTCTCAAGGCCAACCGTGCGACCTGCCGTATTTGAAACAACCGGGGTGGTGGCGTCGGCCTGAGCGAGTCCTGAATTTGACATCGCCGTGTGATCGATCGTGGCACGGGTCCCCGATCCTGATCACGGGCGGCACGGGAACGTTAGCTCGGGCATTTGCTCGCATTTGTGAGGCAAGAGCATTGCCGTGCCGACTGCTGACGCGGGCACAAATCGACATCACGAATCAGGACGCACTGACGCAGATCCTCGATGAAATTCAACCGTGGGGAATTATCAATGCTGCCGGCTACGTGCGCGTGGATGACGCGGAGGACAATGAAGAGCAGTGTTTTCGAGATAATGTCCGCGGACCGATGGTGCTGGCAACGGTGTGTGCCGACCGAGGACTGCCGTTGGCGACGTTCTCAAGTGATCTTGTATTCGATGGCCAGCAGCGGAGCCCTTACCGTGAAGAGGATCGGGTGAATCCACTCAACGTCTATGGACGTACGAAAGCGGAGGCCGAAAGGCAAATCATGGCGATTGATGCGAACGCACTCGTGATTCGCACCAGCGCATTCTTCGGGCCTTGGGATTCTTACAACTATGTGACTCGGACGTTACATGAACTCCAGCAGGGCCGTTCCATCTTCGCCGAACATGCCGTGATCTCTCCCACGTATATTCCTGACCTGGTCCATAGCACACTGGATCTCATGATCGACCGGGCGTCCGGGCTCTGGCATCTCACGAATGCCGGGGAAGTCTCCTGGGCGCAAATGGCGGAAGAAGTTGCTCATCGTGCAGGTCTTGGCGAAGTGCTTCGAGCACTAATTCGAGAACGCAGCCCTTTGACTCGAGCGATTCGCCCTGAGTATAGCGTGCTGAGCAATGGCCGGGGCCTGCAACTTCGCCACTGGCAGGAAGCGTTGGAGTGTTATTTCCGTGAAACGAAGATCTCTGCGTAGAGAATGATCTCTGCATAGAGAAGCTCTCTCCTGCAGAACGCTGCGATTTGCGGGATTCACGAGTTCGCGCCGGCGAAGGCAGGTTCCTCATTCACGGAAACTATTTTGCCCGTCCATGAGATCGCATGATCGTGTCAGGCGTGCTCCAGAATCTTCGTACTGCGGCACGACGTGTGCAATTCCATGATGCAAAGGAGAAATCACTATGATTATTGCAGTGCCAAACCAGAACAGCCCCGCCAAACCAAACCCGGCCCCACGAGTTCCTGTGGAAAGACCCGAGTTTTTCCGCATTGATCAGATCCAAAAGGATCCATCAGATCGGTTGAACCCTTCGACAGATTTCCGACCAAGGTGGTGGGGCATCGGTCAGACAAAGTAGGCCACGAGCAGTTGCTGTTCGGTTCCGGGTGTCCTCGAAGGGAATTCTTGTGGCAGGCTTCATGTTTTCTACCGGGATAGAAAATAGCTATCCCACGATTGCTGGTGGTCGGCGAATCGATCAGATGGAAAAGTGCGGCCACTATGACAAGTGGGAACTTGATTTTCAGCTCGTCAATCATCTTGGCCTGCACTACCTGCGATGGGGTCCGCCGCTCCACAAAACATTTCTTCGCCCCGGCCAGTACGACTGGGAATGGTGCGATGCCTGCATGATGAAGCTCAGGCAGCTGGACATCCATCCGATTCTCGATTTGTGTCACTTCGGCGTTCCGGACTGGATCGGCAACTTTCAGAATCGTGACTTTCCGGGCTACTTTGCGGAATATGCTCGCGCGTGCGCGGAGCGATATCCTGATGTGAAATACTGGACTCCGGTCAACGAGATTCTGATCACGGCCCTGTTCTCAGCCAAGTACGGATGGTGGAATGAGCAGCTGACGTCGGACCGATCATTTGTTCTTGCAATCTCTAATCTATGCAAAGCCAATTTGCTGGCAATGCAACAGATTATTGAAGTGGTCCCGGACGCGATTTTCGTGCAAAGCGAATCGTCCGAGTATACTCATGCATCACGCCCGGACTTACTCGCCTCAGCTCGATTCTTCAACGAGCGGCGTTTCATTCCTCTGGATCTGACCTACGCCCATCAGGTCAGCGCACCGATCTACCGTTATCTGATCGATAACGGGATGACCCCGCAGGAATACGACACTTTTATGCAGCAAACGTATCGCTTCCGCTGCATCATGGGGACCGACTATTACGTGACCAACGAACACATGCTGCTGGCTGATGGCAGCACTATCGCCTCAGGCGAATTCTTTGGCTACTACGTCATTGCCAAGCAATACTTTGATCGCTACGGGTTGCCGTTGATGCATACGGAGACAAATATCCGTGAAGAAGAAGGGGCCGTCCAATGGCTATGGAAAGAATGGAACAACATGCTGCGGCTGCGTCAGGATGGAGTGCCGATCGTCGGTTTCACATGGTACAGTCTCACGGATCAGATTGACTGGGACATCGCACTCCGCGAAGAACGCAACCAACTTCATCCGGTCGGCCTTTTTGACCTCAGTCGCGAACCTCGCCGAGTAGGTCTCGAGTACCGTCGGCTCATCCAGGAATGGCGCGAATTTCTGCCGACAGGATCGTCGGCTCTCATGCTGGTATGAGCTCAGGACCACCGAAACAGAATCCCGGCCATCCGCTATTCCTGTTATATGTTGGCATCCGTCTACATGTCGAGAACTGGATTGGACCAGACAACTGGATCGGTCTGGGGCGAATGAGTTCAATGGCGCAATGAGCCAACTTTGAGTCTCCCGCAGCGTTTTTCACAGTACTGCGGACGTATTTCCACGAGCAACGCAAGGACAGCTCCTGAAGAATCACTCGCCAAGATCCAACGACGGTTCTCTGCATGTTCGGCAATATCTTTATGAATTCATCGGAGACAAATGCTATGTCTGAAACCCAGCAGATCGCGTTTCAACTCGCGGAGTACCTGAATCAGGCGCTTTGTCTGTCAGGATCATTGCGGCCTGACACGGATCTGCTTGAGGAAGGGCTTGTGGATTCTCTGATGATTCTGGATCTTGTTGAACACATTCATGCGACTTATGGTCTCCGCTTGAGCCCGGGCGACCTGAAGCCTCAACATTTCCGCTCAGCGGCAGCGATCAGTGAACTCGTGATGGCAAGACGGACTGCACTCCACAGCTCTCAAGATCGTGAAATCGCTTCGCCACCGGGGCGATGACCAGGAAGAACATATGTAAGTCCGCAGAGATCGCTGGTGATCAGTTGGGTCCAACATCACTATCGGGCTGCGCAGCGTTGGATAATGATTCAGAAGAGGGGAGGCCTGTCGCCTTGGCGTCTTTCGCAGATCTCTTATCGATCCAGCGACTGATTCGGACAACACCGGACAGGATAATCAATGCCAGCACGGTACCCAGCACAGCCGAGGCCTCCCGTCCAAGTCCCGCGGCAACTCCCACGGCAGCGGTCAACCAGATGCCTGCTGCGGTTGTCAGACCCCGAACTTCAGAGCCGCGAACATCCTTGACGATGGCACCCGCGCCAAGGAATCCGACTCCGGCCACAATTCCCTGAATCACGCGAGAAATCTCGGAGGCGCCAAGATCAGCCTGCTGGGGGATCATGACAAAGAGCGCCGCTCCCAACGCGACCAGCATATGTGTTCGAAGGCCAGCAGATTTTCCCGCGCGTTCTCGGTCATATCCGAGCATACCACCAAGAATTGCCGCGAACAGTAGACGCACAGTCAGCCGAACGGCCTCGCCGATGTCAGGCAGATCCGAAAAGTCCGCAGCGGTCTTCTCCCACCATTCCGGCATCTCATACTCGCCTTCCAGACTGTTCCCATCTGCTCAGTCGAATCATTCTCGCTCGAAACTCCAGGCGGCTGCCACGACCGCAAGATCAATGACAGCCGCTCACGAGTCAACAAGGGCTTCCCCGGCGAAAAGATTACGAGGCCCTGTCAGATCCGGCGACTTTGACGAGCTTGTTATAAAGTCCCAGAATAAGAATGGTCGGTACCCACTGAGCGACAAATGCAGCCTCAGTTTTTCGCCCTGTACAATGCAGACCCAACGAGCCTGCAATGCTGGCGCTGGCTGCCCACAGAAACCAATCCGATGGGATCTTGACCGTCTCGTGTTCGATCGCCCGCGCCATCGGTCCCTCTGGATGCCGCGGAGCGTTCGTTCGACTCATCCGTTCTCCGATACCTTCAGCAACTGGCATGACGCCCTCCTTCAGTGAAATTAAAACGATGCGTCCATCCCTGTGTGAAACGCTTGAACTTTTGAAGGAATGCAACACACGTTCCACTGCAGCCCATTTTGGAGCTCACGATGAGCACTAAGGACCAGTCCCGTAATTACTGGCTCTACGCGAAATGAAGTGCGCGACACAAGACGAAGCAAATGAAACAGCGAGGGACCTCCATGGGCGGACTTCATGCAGCGGCTGGCAAATAACCTACCAATCCGGCAAGCGGCCGGTGTGAACCGGCCGGTACCTTCGACTCCTGCCTCAGAGTCTGCGAAAGAGAGAACGGCGAGAAGACCGGAGTTTCGACCGCTGATGAACGCCAATGAACACTGATAAATACAAAAAAAGGTGGAGAAACAACGGCATCATCCGTATTGGACACGAACTCTTTCATTCCTCGACAAGTTATTCGAGGCCAGCAACCGCCGGACCTCAGAAACCATTAGCGTTCATGAGTGTTCATTAGCGGTCTAAACAACAATTTCGATCTGCGCACTTCATTTCGCGCTGAACCCAATAACTTCCGTAGCTGAAGTCGTGAGACTTCAGTCCGAACTCTCACGAGTTCGGCTACCGCAGGAACTTATTTCGGGACCGTTCCTAAGTGGGAAACTGATGTGCCGGAGGTTCCATATGATTCAACAACTGAACGCGCCGGGGGGTTGCCGGAGAATGCCTCCACACAGCTCATGCCCTTTGAACTTGCGCATATGAAACTGTTGCAGACCGAAACAGGGTTGAGGGATGATGCCGTCGCGTTTTAAAATTGTCGCCGTAGCCCGTCCGCTCTCGTAGCTTCCTCGCTCTCCTGGATTCCTCACTGACTTGTCGAGCTGGGACAATACCCCGTTCTTTTTGCCCCATTGATGCCGGCGGTTGATCCCGGCAGTCGTGGACATCGCAACTTCAAAACTCACGCCGTGGGCTCACCGGTGTAATGGCCGACTGGATTGAAGCGGCTGGCAAAGTCAGTCAGTCGACTGTTATCTTACGAAACAGAGTACTCGACGATGAATCTCCCTGAGCCGGTGTTATGAATCCTGAAGTTGCTGCAAGACTTGACGCGGTTTGTGATACGTTCGAGCAGGCGTGGAGGTCGGGGGCCGATCCGGAGATTGGAGCATTCCTTGCCGCGCAGGTTGAGGATGATTTGCGACGGATGGCTCTACCTCACTTGCTGGCTGTTGATGCAGAGTATCGCGAGGCACGTGACGGGGCGGCGCCGAGCCTTGCTGAGTATGCCGCACTGTTGAATCTCGATCCGGGCGAACTGCAGCAAATGTCAGCAGAAGTCACATGGATGACGGGTGCCGCACAAACTCCGATGCTGGGCGATAATCCTATCGCCGCAGGCAAGAGACCTGACGACGTCGCGGTCAGGTTCAACACCCAAATCGGGAGGCCGGAGATCGACGGTTATGAGATTTTGTCGGAGCTTGGGCGAGGCGGCATGGGGATTGTCTACAAGGCTCGGCAGATTCGAGCAGGACGTCTCGTAGCGCTGAAAACAATCCATGCTCCTCATCTGGCAGGATCAGAACAAATCCGACGATTTGAAGCTGAAGCTGCTGCGGCCGCGAGGCTGAATCATCACGGAATTGTCCCTGTCTACGACGTGGGACAATCCAACGGGCTGCACTATTTCTCGATGGGATTTGTCGACGGGCCGAATCTGGAAACGAAAGCTCGTGAACAAGTTCTGTCCTGTCGCGAAGCGGCGACTCTCTGTCGAGACCTCGCGGAAGCTCTGGAGTATGCTCACCGGAATGGCGTCATTCATCGAGACGTCAAGCCGCACAATGTGCTGATTGGTCCTGACGGCAAGCCACGGCTGATGGATTTCGGACTTGCCAAGCTGATCGACGAAAATCAGGACCTCACGGGCAGCGGGCAGATCATGGGCACCGCGGCATACATGGCCCCGGAGCAGGCTCGTGGAAGTCGCTCGGAGGTGACACCGACGATCGATGTTTATTCGCTGGGTGCGACGCTGTACCGCTGCGTGACTGGTCGTCCGCCGTTTCAGGCAAGCACCACGATTGAAGTCCTGCGACAACTTCATGAAGACGAACCTGTCTCACCTCGGAGGTTGAATCAGGAAGTCGATGTTGAGATTGAAACGCTGTGTTTGAAATGTCTCGATAAAGATCCCACGCGAAGATTTCAGTCCGCCGAAGATTTGGCGTTAGAACTGAATCGCTATCTTAATCGTGAACCAATCCAGTCGCGTCCGATCAGTCCTGTTGCAAGATTATGGCGATGGGGGCGACGCAAACCGGCGATGGCAGGAACGGTTGCGCTCGGGCTGATGCTGCTGCTCGCGATTGCGGGTGGCGTGCCGTACATTTTTTGGCGAGAGAGCGAGTTTAAGGTTGCTGAGCTTCAGAGTCAGCGAGCGGCGGATGCCCTGTTGGTGTCGCAGGATGCACAGGCCATTGCAGAATTGAAGAGTCAGCAAGCGGAAGAACGAGCCGTTTCCCATGCGGCTCGGGCCGCAACTCAGGAATATTACGCCTCGATCCTGCAGATTCGTGAGCAAAGGCTGTTACCGGATCCGGAGCCAGGCTGGACCTGGAAAGCTCTGGAATCACTGCAGACAATCGCGGCCTTAAACGCTGATGGAAAAGATCCGGTCGTTTTACGTTCTCTCATTGCCGACACGTTGACGACGCCCGATCTGCGGGAGATCGGGCGAATCGAGAATGTGCCGAATACCGGATCGCTTGCTCTCAGCCACGATGGCAAGCTCCTTGCCGTGGGCGACTGGGCCGGGATTCCCAGTCAGGTCCGCATCTATCGCATCAAAGAAGTCAGCGGTCCATCGGGTGAGATCAAAGTTGGATTCGAACTGACCAGAACCTGCACAGTTGACACAGCTGCCGATTTCGCTGTGAATGAGATTCTTGAGAAACTTTATCCTCAGCGAACGGTGCGACGTGAGGGGATGCACGCTATCGATTTTTCACCGGACGATAGACAGATCGCCGTGGGCACTCGCAACGGTAACATAACCCTCTGGCAAATTGATTGTGATCCGCCACGAATTGTCTTTGACAAGAGGTATCAGGAGAAATCCGCGGATCGAATTGAATTCAGCGATAACGGACGCTTCGTGTATGTTGAGTATGATGATCCTCCCACTGTGCGTCGTCTGGACATGAAGGATTTCAGCGATCAGGTCCTCACTCAGAACAAAGTCAAAGCGTTTCGGCAGCTGAACGACAATGAGTTTCTCATGGGGACAGACGAGCTTGTCCGTCGAGTGCATTCCAGCGAGCTTGATCGTCCTCTGAACACGACTACGGCTCGGCATGTTGACAAGCTGGCTGTTGGTGACGACAAGATCGTTGCTGTAATGGGCAGTGATCCGCCTGTCATGTTTGATCCACGAACTGGACGGGGAATCATGCATCTTCAGCCGACTTTCCCCGCAGATCGCCCG
>JBPOIW010000157.1:0-3326 GCA_052034165.1 Planctomycetota bacterium
CTTTTCCGACCTCACTCTCGCAGGAAATTCTGCCGTGGTGAGCTTCTACGATTTTACGCACGGTGGGAAGTCCCAGGCCGCTTCCTCCGGATCGTGTTGAGAAAAAAGCCTGAAACATCTGCCCGCGTGTTTTCTCGTCCATGCCTTTGCCGGTATCGATAATTTCCAGCACAACATCGTCGCCTCGTGTGCGAGTCAACAGGTCGATGGAACCGCCTTCCGGCATCGCTTCAATCGCATTGCGACAAAGATTAACGAGGGCCTGACGCATCAAGGATTTATCCAGCAAAACGACCGGGAGGTCACTGTCGAGATGCGGTCGCAGTTCGACTTCCATGCTGTTAGCCTGAGGCTCCAGGAAGTCGACGTAGTCTGAAACGATCGTGTTGAGATTTCCGTCTGACAAATGCAATTCGCCTGCGCGAGCAAACTGCAGGAAGGCATTCAGGATTTCTTCGAGGTTGCGACATTCGCCCTGCAAATTGGCGATCCGTCGCAACATCCGGCGCGCTCGCTGAGAATCGTCGTTCTCCAATTCTTCGGCGAGCAGTTCGAGGTTCATCCCAATCGTTGACAGCGGATTCCGAATCTCATGCGCGAGCCCACCGGCCAGAGTCGCCAGCTCGGTATTCTCGGCCTGAAGTCGTTTCCGTTCCTGCTGTTCGTCGGGCATTTCCATCAGGACGATCCTGTACGATTTTCATCGCCATGTATTTTCCAGGCAGGTCCTTTCTGCCGGAAAGGACTTTCCCCCGCAAAGGCGAACCTGCGCGAGCCACTGTTGATCAAATCGGCCGATGATGGTGGTTTGGTTGCACGCATTGTCGCGGCAAGCCGCGAAGTCCCGCACGGCAGGCAGGACCTACAGATTAAGAAGCCCGGCCTTTGGGAAGGCCGGGCTTCGGTAGGTTTCCTGGGTCTCGCGATCAGCCGGTATGCGATAGTGGGTTTTTGATTTAGTCGCACGATCAGCCGCAGGGCGTTAGCCCCCGGTTGTTTTGCTGTGTTCTGGCGACGAGAACCGGACGCTAACGCGTTCCGGCTAATTAAATCAACACCCCGCTGGCGTCCGGTTTTGAACCGTGGGCTAGCGCCCGGCGGCTGATGTAAAGAACCCCAACTTCGAGAGTTGACAACGACCTATTCTTCGTCGTCCGCTGGTTCATCTTTCTTCGTCGCGGTCAGGACCGCTTTGCGAGAAAGCTTCACGCGGTTCTGGTCGTCCACAGCGATAACCTTCACTTCAAAGGTATCGCCAATCTTGCAGACGTCAGTGACGTTCTTCACGAAGCCATCCGACAGTTCGCTGATGTGACAGAGTCCGTCTTTACCAGGAGCGATTTCAATAAAGGCACCGAAGTCCTTGATTGAAGTGACTTTGCCCATGTAAATTCGGCCCGGCTGAATCTCTTCGCAAAGAGCTTCCACGCGTGCCAAAGCAGCATCGGCGGACTGAGCATTTGCGGCAGAAATCGTGACGGTACCGTCTTCGGCGATATCGATCATCGCTCCGGACTCTTCCTGAATCGCACGAATCGTCTTTCCGCCGGGGCCAATCAACAGACCGATCTTCTCGGGATTGATCGACGTTTGAACCAGCTTTGGAGCGTGCGTTGAAACATCCGTGCGAGGGCGACGAATGGTCGTCAGCATCTCACGAAGCAGTTCTTTGCGAGCCTTCAGGGCCTGCTCCAGAGTGCCGCGGATAATTTCTTCACTGATGCCTTCGGTCTTCAGGTCGAGCTGAATGCCGGTGACGCCACGACCAGTTCCGGCCACCTTGAAGTCCATGTCGCCGAAGTGGTCTTCGTCACCCATGATGTCGGTGAGCAACGTGTACTTCGTGCCTTCGTCAACCAGACCGATGCTGATCCCTGCCACTGGCTGCATGATGGGCACGCCAGCATCCATCAGCGACAAAGTCGCACTGCAGACAGACGCCATGGAGCTGCTGCCGTTCGATTCCAGAATGTCAGAGATAATCCGGATGGTGTAAGGGAACTTCTCTGGTGGTGGAATGACAGGCAGAACAGATCGCTCAGCCAGACATCCGTGACCAATTTCGCGACGCCCTGGCCCACGAATCGGCTTGCACTCACCCACGGAGAACGGAGGGAAGTAGTAATGCAGCATAAATCGCTGAGCATCTTCACCGAAGAGACCGTCGAACTTCTGCTGATCGCGAGTAGTTCCCAGAGTCGCCGTCGCCAGAGACTGAGTTTCCCCGCGTGTAAACAGCGCTGAACCGTGAACGCGCGGCAGAAGCCCAACACGTGATGAGACAGCTCGCAGATCCGACGGAGCACGACCATCAATACGACGGCCGGCCAGAATCTGATCCCGGACAACTCGTTCTTCAAGATCATGGAATGCTTCAGAGAACTGAGCCTTCGTCAGACCTTCAGCAGTCGTCTCAGCCCCCGCTGGGAAATACTTCTCGATCAGAGACTTCTTCAGTTCGCGAACCTTCTCAGCTCGATCCTGCTTCAGCTTCTGAGTCTTGGCGTCCTGCAGCTTGTTGTAGGCTTCCGCCTTCAATGGAGCATAGAACGGATTGGCCGGTGGTTCAGTAAAGACAACCGGAGCAATGCCCGCCTGCTTAGCCAGATCCAGCTGCAACGCACAGAGAGTCTGAATGTGTTTATGAGCGAACATGATCGCGTCGCCCATTTCCTTTTCAGGAATCTGCTGACCGAAACCTTCGATCATCAGAACAGCCTTCTGCGACCCGGCAACAATCAGGTCGAGCTTGCTGGTCTTCATCTGTTCAACGGTTGGCATCAGAATCAACTGATCGTCCAACATGCCAACTCGCACAGCAGCGATCGGGCCCTTGAAAGGCAGACCGGAAATCATCAGTGCCGCGCTTCCGGCGGTGATGTTCAATACGTCCGGATCGTTCTCGCCGTCGCAGGACATCACGTTGCCCATGATCTGGACTTCGTCGCGGAACCCTTTTGGAAACAGCGGGCGAATTGGCCGGTCCGTCAGGCGGCTGGTCAGAACTTCGCGAGTCGTCGGGCGACCTTCGCGTTTCAGATAACCACCGGCAAAGCGACCGGCGGCAGCAAGACGTTCACGATAATCAACAGTCAGCGGGAAGAAATCGGTGCCAGGACGAGATGGGCCCGATTGGGTAGCGACGAAAACGCTGGTCTCACCATACTGAATCATCACAGCACCACTGGCTTGTTTCGCCAGTTCGCCGGTAGTGAGAGATAGCTTTCGCCCGGCAAATTCAACTTCAACAGTGACTTTCTTCACAATACTTTCCTTACCCGGACCAGCCGGTAAAACGGACTGCATCTCAGGCAGGATCGAAAGTC
>JBPOIW010000215.1:0-43449 GCA_052034165.1 Planctomycetota bacterium
CGGAACTTCGTCGTCTGGGCGTGTCTCGTGACCTGGCCGCGAAAACGGTGGGTTCGTGCCACGGCCCGTGGCGATTGTCCAAAAGCCCGGCTCTTCACAAGGCACTTTCCACGCAGTTCTTCCAGAGCCTCGGCCTCGCGACTCTTCTTCCTGCCGCTCCGGCCGCCTAACCAACCGAATCGCCGTGTACGGACCCGTACGCACGGTGATGTGGGAGGGGAAAAGCCGAAAGGCTTTCCCCTATCCCGATTATGTCATTTGGCGGCCCGATTTACTCAGCGGCTTTTGGTCCCGGGAACACGTGCCCCGTTGCTTCCATGCTCACAGAATACAGAGACTTTCTGGCGGTGACATACAGTGTCTTCCGGTCTGCACCTCCGAACGTGACATTGGCCGGTTGTTCCGGGAAGGCGATTACTCCAAGAATCTTCCCGTCCGGACTGACAACCTGAATGCCCAATGCGGATGTGATGTAGAGATTACCGGCCGTATCAATCGTCAGTCCATCTCCGCCACCACTTGTGGCCCCCGGCGCTTGCTTGAGTTCACAAAGCAGCTTTGGCGCACCGAGCTTTCCTGGCGCTTCAACGGGATAAGCCCACATCTCTTTTTCCATACTTGGCACGACATAAAGAGTTTTCTCATCGATTGAAAGGATCACTCCGTTGGGAGCTTTGCGGTCTTCAATCAGTCGAGTCACATTGCCATCCGCCGCGCGGTAATACACGGCTTCTTTTCCCTGAGGCCATGGGTCCGGAGCACGGAATCGCGGGTCGGTGAAATAAACTCCGCCAGATTGATCGATCACAAGATCGTTCGGAGCATTGAATCGCTTGTCGCCGTGCTTGTCAGACAGAACAGTTTCTTTTGCATCCTTCAGACTGAATTCTTTCAAACGGCCGTCCATCTCACAGGCCAGAAGGCGATCACCGACGATCATCAGACCGTTACAGTGTCCGGACGGCTCAACGAAGACCGACAGCGTTCCGGCACTGTCCAGTTTGTGAATTCGGTTCTTCGGGATGTCTGTGAAATAGAGATTTCCCTGGCTGTCTGCCGCCGGACCTTCAGTGAATTCAAAACCGGTTTGCACCTGTTTGACTTCACCGGTTGGTCCCACACCCGGAATGACGTCGGCCGCGAGGGAGACACTGCTGAAAAGCAGGAAAGCTGCCAAACTTCGTCTGATCATATCTGCACCTGATCCTTAATCGTGTTAAAGAAAATTGGTGTGCCCGCGATTCGCTGGTCACACCCTGCAATGGATGCCTGTGCGCGTTCCGTAATCCCTGGCTGGACAGCGCCAGGTTTGAGTTTCAGTTTGTCTATCCCGCATGGTGCGGAAAGACGAAAATGTCGATTCTTTCAAGCAACGTATAACCTTGTTGTGGTTTCTGTGATTCATCCATGTTGGCAGCAGCATCCGCAGTAAAAATGCAATTCTGTTTTCAACCACAGATCTCACAGAGAAAATCGCAGGAGAGCTTCACGCGAACCGTGAACATCCATCCCAACATGACGCTGTCCAGCTAGGATCGTGATTCGCCGGTGATCCAGCCGCGGCCGTCCCAGTTGATAACCTGCTCAAGGAACTCCACCAGCCCCCGAGAGAACTCCGCAAACAAATGCTCACCCTTCTCCGGAGTTGCCAGTTGCGGAGACCCCATGTGACCAGGCACCGTTCGATCTTTCGTGGTCCAGCCCCGATAAGCCGGTTCAAACCCAAAATCTACGCTGACCGTTTCCAGAGTCTTCACGTCCTTCTTCACGAGCTGAGGAGCAATTCTCAGGATCATCGAAGTCTCAAATTCACAGGCATGCCCCATTGAGCGCTGGACGAGATCACTGCGAGTCTCCCACGGTTTTGCAAAATCCCAGTACGTTGAAAATAACAACAGCAGATCATTGCGCTCACGATATCGCTGGCGGGCCTCGAAGACCGCCTGCTTGCCGGGAACGATGTTTCCACCATGGCCATTCACGAACACGATTCTGCGGAAACCGTGAATGATTCCGTTCTCCATCGCTTCTCCCAGCAGATCGAGATATGTCCGCGGGCGAGCCGACAGCGTTCCGCTGAAGTCCATATGATGGTCTGAGTTGCCCAGCCATTGCAGTGGGGCAAACAACACCTTGTCGTTCAACTGCTCGGAAACTCGACGAATAACTTCACCGAGCAACATGCTGTCGGTCGCGACCGGAAGATGGTGACCATGCTGTTCAATGGCGGCCACGGGAATAACAAGTGGAGTATGCGGAGCCAGGGCCTTGATCTCGGGCCATGTCAAATCAGTCCAGTTCATGGATCAGTTCCTGTTGAGGTCTTGTTGAGTACAAGCGTTCTAAAGACCTCAGAACGATACCATCTTGGAACTGCTCACGAAACCACGGCCTTCAATTCTGCCAGCAGGTGTTCAATATCGGCCAGTGTGTTGTAGCCATGAATGGCGATGCGAATTCGGCCCGCCTGATGCATCACATGGATATTCTTAGCCAGCAGATGCTGGTGAATACGAGCTGCGTCCGGGTGACGAAACGCTATGATCCCGGCCAGATGTCCGGGCAAGTTTGGAGTAATCAAATCCACGGGCAGTTTCGAAAGTTCTGCGAGGCACATGCTGACCAATGGATCTGCAGCAGCGGCGATTCTTTCGACCCCAGATTCACAGATGTAGTCCAGGCCAGCGCGGATGGCGTAAATGGCTGGATAGTTGGGCATCCCTACGGCAAAGCTTGCTGCTCCGGGTTTGCTGACCGCCTGTTCAAATCGAGCCGCACCAAAGGCATCATTCAGGTTGAACCATCCGCCCGCCGGGACCGTCCATTCCTGTGCGCGGCGACCTGGGACGCCCACAAGTCCACCACCGTGAGACGCCAGAATCCACTTGTGAGTACTGCTGATGATCAAATCAGCCTCGCGAAGATCCAGAGGAACTCTTCCCAATGCCTGAGTCACATCAACAGACAGCAGTGAATCCGAATGTGCTCGAACCGCCGCGGCGACCTCGGGCAAGGAGATCCGATGGCCGTTGAAGAAGCTCACCAGCGAAGTATTGACCAGCCGCGTGCGTGAACTGAGCAAAGGAATCAGGTCTTCAATCCGCAGAACCCAGTTTCGGGCACGCCAGACTTTGACTGTTGCTTTACTTTCCTTCTGCAGCCAAGGTGTGGCCCCGGCCGGGAAATCGAGATCGTTGATGACAATCTCATCGCCCTCTTTGAGACGCAGGGCCATGGCCGCGAGGTTATACGCTTCTGATGAGCACGAGCAGATCGCTATCTCTGACGGCGTGAGTCCATACAGCTCAGCCGTTCGCTGCCGCGCGGCCTCCCACTGAGCCGCGTGTGGGATTCGACCGTCCATGCCTTTTTGCTTATCAGCGAAGTACTGCTGTAAAGCGACTCCGACAGAGAGAGGCGGAATCCCTTCGGCTGCAGAATTCAGATAGGTGATGTTCTGAAGCGATGGAAAGTCCGTTTGTCGTTGTTCGGATGAAAACATAATGCCGCGCAGCCAGAGTGATGGAGCGATTTGAAACGAATCACACTGGCGGAAGACTACTTTGTTTTCTCTCCGGAGTCTCCCGACTCGGGTGAAGTTCCGGCTTCAGGCTTTTTTGCGTCATTGACATCATCCCGAAGTTTCGAAAAGAACTCCTTGATATCTTTCTTGAGCGTTGGTGAAACCTTGCCACTCAGAATCGCTCGAACATTTGTTGCTCCCGCGTTGCCCGTCCGTTCCCAGAGCTTGATGGCCTGCTGTCCACCAGTTGACTCATCCACAACAATGATATGTGCTGTGATATAGACGTTGATTTTCTCGCCGGTACCGTCGAGTCGAACGGCGACAAGCATCACTGCGATGTCGTTGCTGATCAGACTCTCTTCAATCTTCAGTTTTTCCAGAACGGACTGTACCTCGCTTCGGACCGTCCCTGACACGACCTGATAAGGATCGGCTGCTCGAGAAGCCACAAGCTGAAGTCGAACTTTTTTCAGGGCTGCCAGTCGCTTTTTGCCATCGGCGGTGCCATGAGCATCGAGAATGTTTTCCTGCTGCTCAGGATCGACATTTCCTTCGATGTCTCGTGGCGGTGCAACCACCGGACTCAAAGCGACAGCCGTTTCCTTGAGCTCTGAAAGTCCCTGCCTGATGTCGGTACATGACATGGCAAAATTTAATGCCTGAGCGTTGTTTCCGGTGTAGGTCATGGTGTTAATTCCCAGGACTTCACCGCGTCGATTTAATAGCGGTCCACCACTATTGCCCGGGGAAATCTCCGCATCCGTCTGAACCCAGGTGCCGTCGTGTCCCATCAACTGAATCTCTCTCTGGAGATCCTTTGAACTGCGCGTTGCGCTGACAACGCCCTGAGTGATTGACATATCGAGTCCCAGCGGTGCTCCGATGGCGACACACTCTGTTCCCTGCACAGGAAGGCTTTTCGCGAGAGGAATTGCCACCAGCTTTCGAGTTGTCTTCGCAGGGTCAAACTTAAGTATCGCAATGTCCTTCTCATGATTCAAAAACAGGACTCCGTCGATCTCTACTCGCTCATCATCAAAGAATTCGATCCACGCCCGAGTACCGCCTGCAATCACATGGTAGTTCGTGACGACAATTCCAGAGGTGTTAAGAATGAACCCACTTCCATGTCCGTTGCCGGAAAGAGTCGAAACATTCACACGGACGACTGCGGGTTTCACTTTCGCAAACAGTGCATCAATCGGCATGTCCGAGAGTGATGGTTCGAGAAATCCACTTTCGCCAACTCCGGAGTTACCAACTGCGGGGGCTGGCGAAGTCATCGTTGGCGATTCTGGTGCTCCAGTCGCGGCCGCTTTCGCCGATGCGTCGGCTGGTTGGGATGGTGACGGATTGGGGACAGGGCTGGAAGCCGGACTTGAGGCTGGCATACCGATGCCACTTGTTCCGACCGCAGCAACCACCGCTGCACCTGGTGAGGGACTTGCTTCCGAAGAAGCGACACTATCCCTCTCGGCTTCAGCAGCGGCTCCGGAAGCAACCGTGTTAATAGTTCCAGTTGAAGTCGCCTGGGCAGGGTTTTCGGCTGCAGGAGGCCCTGCAGCAATCGAATCGCTTATTGAACTTGGCGCATCCGTCTGAGCAATATTATCAGCGTTCCCGTTGCCATTGTTAAAAAGGCCGACCAGGTAGAACCCGAGACCTCCAATGACCACAACGCCCGCGACAGCACCGAGCAAGACTTTGATTCCACTGTTCCCGGATTCTGTGTCGCGGCGGGAATTTGATGCCGGTCTTCTGGTTTCTCGTCGCGCCGATTCCGCTCGACGTGCTTCGGTTCGTGAAGCAGGACGCGATTTCGGCTCAGCGTAAGTAGCTGGAGCAGGAGCAGTAGTTGGCGGAGTCGCGGCAGCACGTTTCGGTGGTGGCGTTTCAACTGCGGCGTTTGGAACAGAGACAACGTCCTGACACTTCGGGCAGCGGATCTTCTTGCCAGCGTGTTGATCGTCGATTCGGAACTGACCGGAACACGATTCACATTTAACAAGAATGGCCATTTAGAAACCCTGTTCCCGGGACATCGATCGCGATCGATGTGTCCTCTAAGAATTTCTTAAGCGGTTTGAGCACCGAACTGGCTGTGGCTTCGAATTGGCGGCGATCAGGCCCTTGAGCAATCGAAACGGGTTCCACACAGTATCAGTGAACTTCCCGCGACGTTTCTGCCTCGGAAACTCGAACCTCCAATTATTTTCGTCCTCCAGTGTAGGACCTGGTTATGGGTGGGGCAAGAACATGGCCTTAAGTCTAGAAATGTTTTCAGGACTTCTTTCAGATCTTGTAAGAAGGGGTAATCTTTAAGGGGCATTTCTGCGGCGAAGGTTCGAGTAAGTTAGATTGAGCGGGCACCGGATCGGACGCAGGCGTCTCCGCTTTTACGGGGACCGTACCTCTGGGCTTGTGCCTCGTGCGGGTCGAAACTTACTCCGAAGCATGCATCAATCCTCGCATATAGCCGTAAGCGAAGAGCCTGCCGAGCATCGTATAGCCGGGTTCGCCATCGTCTTCACCCACCATCTGCGGTACGTGATCAGGTCGCATCGGTCCCCTGAAGCCGATCTCACGATAGGCTCGCATTGCGGCTGCCATATCGGTTGGGCCGTTGTCATGAAAGGTCTCCGCGAAGGATTCCGGACTTCCCACGACATCTCGAAAATGCACGTAACGAATATGTTTTCCAAGATGGCGAATCGTGTTGGGGATATCCACGTTCATCGTGGCAAAGGACCCCTGACAAAAGCAGATGGCGTTGGACCGGCTTGGAGCCAACTGCATCAGACGTTCAAAGCCCGCGACATTATGCATGATGCGAGGCTTCCCCAGCAGTTGCGGCAAAGGCGGATCGTCCGGATGCATCGCCAGAGTCACTCCGCATTTTTCCGCCACCGGAAGTAGTTCGTTGAGCAGTCGCTCCAATTGCTCCCACAACTTTTCTGGTGTGAGTCGTTTAGCCAGCTCATCGAAGTGAGCGTTGGGAGCTTTGTAGCCCAGCAGCACGGCTTGTTCGACATCAGCAAGATGAAACGCAGTCACCTTCGCGCCGCCGCGTTCTGGTGCATCGAGTCGCGTGCGGCACCAGTCGGTCCCGGCCATAAAGTTGTAGCACAGCAGTCGAATATCCAGATCCGCCATCTGTCGGATCAGAGTTTTCATTGCTTCGACTTCGGTGCCATCATCAACACCCAGCTTGATGTTCTCAATTGGCAAATAGCCTTCGACAACGGACAGTTGCAGCCCGAACGAGGCAATTCTTTCCTGCGCTTTCTTCAGCACGGCAGCATCAGGACCCGGATAACGATGCACAACATCTGTGACTCCGCACTGTGCCGCCAGTTGTAAATTTTCATCAGAGATTGGTGTTAGAACAGTCCCCAGTCGCATGTCGCAAATCCTTCCTCACAACGTCTCTGCTGAGCTACCACTGCAGCACGATTCCACTGGAGCAGCGGTGCAGTTTGTCTTCCGTTTGCAGGACAAGTTGTCCTTCATCATCAATGCCAATACAGACGCCGGTCACCGTCTGATCGGCCAGTTGAAGAGTAACGGTTCGTCCTGTCAGCATGTTGTGACGATTGACTTCCGAGAGTGCCAGTCTGGGATGAGTGTTGAGCTGACTGATTCGAAAATCGAGACGCTGCAGGATCTCGATCAGGATGGCTGTCAGATCGAAGGACTTGCCCTGAAGATCAAACAGCGAAGTGGCTCTCTGTGCGACTTCAGCCGGCGCCCCGCTGAGGGAATTGTTCACGTTGACGCCAATGCCGACGAGGACTCCCTGCCGATTGCCATGGCTGTGCTGCTCAACCAGAATCCCACAGATTTTTTGTTCACCCGACAGAACATCGTTCGGCCATTTCAGAGCAAATTCCTGTTCCGGTGCATGAGCCTTCAATGCGTCGCGGACAGCGAGACCTGCAGCCAACGAAACCATTGGACGACGCTCCGGTGCCATCGGCAACTCACCAGCATTGACGACCAATGTAAACGTCAGAGCGCCACCGGATGACCACCAGACGTTCCCCTTGCGGCCTCGCCCCGCGGTCTGTTCACTCGTGAGAACCAAAGCGGGTGAGACATCCAGCAGTGGCTGCAAAAGTTCCAGAGCGGTTGTGCTCGTGGATGGCAGAGTGGGATGATACTCCACATGCTGAACGCTCGTTTCTGCGATCAGTCGATCAAGATCAAAGTGTGCTGGCGCGGAACGACTCATGGGCGATCAATCAACAAAGACGAATTCACTGAGATTGAAGAACAATCGGCACAGTGCCGGCATGCCATGTTCTGCGGCAAATGCCTGCATGCGAGTAATCTCTTCTTCGTTGGGGTCACGACCTGTGACCAGCAGAAAACCTCGATGAATCTGTTCTTTCGATGCCGTCGTTTCCTGACTCAGTCGCGTTGCAAAATGTCGCGCCATGCTGACGTTGAAACGATTGTTCAATAGCGACAACGCCTGCAGTGCTGTCAAAGTTTCATGACGTCGAGGAGTACTTTGTGACGAGTCCGCGCAGTCCAGTGTGGTCATGAAGGGATCAGGCTGACTGCGCACGATGAATCGATAAACACTGCGGCGATGTGAGCGAGCATCTTCCGGATCAAACTTGCTGTATTCATAGTGAGGCGAATGCTCGGGCTTCTCCAGTTCGAACAGATAAAACCCCGGGCCACCCATTTCGGGATTCAATCGGCCACTGACGGCCAGAATTGAGTCGCGGATTTCTTCCGCCTCCAGTCTTCGTCGATTCATGCGCCAGAGATATTGATTCTCCCCGTCAATTGCTTCTGATGCGGCATTGCTGTCTGACGACTGGCGATAAACAGAACTGGTGACAATCAAACGATGCAGCGATTTGATTGACTGACCGTTCTTCAAAAACTCCATCGCGAGCCAGTCCAGCAATTCGGGATGACTGGGCTGCTGGCCCATGCGGCCAAAGTCATTCGGCGAATCAACGATCGCGCGGCCGAAATGATATTGCCAGATGCGATTCACGATGGAACGCCATGTCAGCGGATGTTCTTCGCGAGTAATCCATTTGGCGAGTAACGCACGTCTTTCTGCTTCCGTATGTTCAGCGGCCAGTTTGAATTGCCATTGATCGGCCGAGGCCAGGGGAATGGTCCCGGGTTCAACCGGTTCTCCTGGTTGCGTTTCGTTGCCTCGATGCAGAAGTCTTACTGGTCGAGGCGTGCCGTTGGTCGGTTTGAAATTTCCCTGAGCCGCGAAATTCGTGGCGGCGGCGTAGACCATACGTCCCGCCGGGAGCCCCGCAAGTTCCTGCTCGGCATCGGTCAGTTGCTTGCTGAACATAGTTCGGCGAGCCTGCCGTTCGGGCGTGTCCAGCGCTTTCAGCAGATCTTCTCGCTGGCGAGTCACCTCAGCCAACTGCGCCGCCGCTGCAGGATCGGCCGCAGTGGGCCAAATTCCGTCGACGAGATTAGACTTTCGCCATCGATCCGGGGCTTCGATGGAATCCAGAGCAGACACTGCCCTGCCCTTTGCGATGTTGACGCCGTCAGAATTAAGGATCTGCAGTTCCGACAAAGCCAGAATGAAATCGTTCTGCCGCAAAGCCAGTTTCGTCGCGGTAACCCGGACGTATCTGGCCGTCAGAGATTTTTTGATCTCAACCGGCGTCAGACCAGGGTTCGAAAAATCAGCTGCGGTTTCATCGCGGACGATTCTGACTTTGTGCTGAGAAACATCGGCCGTTGAGCGATCGGCTGTCGTTGCCACCTCAACGCGAAACCGCACAGGAAAGCCAAATCCAGCCCCGATGCCTCCGAATTCATCGTGACAGGCATGCAGGACAATTTGTTCGATCGGAGTATCTTCACCCAGATCAACCTCCACCCATTTCTCAGCCTCGGCCTGAGGCATAATCGCACTGTGATAGCCATACTCCGGACGCTTTGGCGCGAGCTCGGCTTTAGGTTTCAGCTCTGCGATTTGTTTCTCCAGCGTTGCTAATGGTTCCCCGGCTTCTTCGCGAATCTCCGTTTCAAGCTTGTTGAGTTCCGAGCGAGAAGACTCCCGAAGTGCCACCAGTTCGGCTCGACGTCTTTCAACCTTCGAGTCTGTGTCGTACGGACGCTCAGCGCGGTCAACGGCGGCGAAGATACTTTGCAGGCTGTAATAGTGCTGCTGCGTGAATGGATCGAACTTGTGATTATGACAACGAGCACATTGGATCGTGACGCTGCAAAATGTGTTCAGGGTTCCGGTCACCATGTCATCTCGATCGAGGTTGCGAGCGACCTTGCCATCGATTTTGGTTTCCGGAACCTCCACGTGGCCGATGAAATCCCACGGACCTGCCGCGACAAATCCCAGCCCCAGAATGCCATCGGGCGTGTCGGGGAAAAGAGTATCACCTGCCAGTTGTTCCTGCACAAATCGCGAGTAAGTTTTGTCTTCGTTAAATGACCGAATCACATAATCTCGATACGGCCATGCATTGGGTCGCAATTTATCCTTGTCGTAACCGCAGGTGTCTGCATAGCGCACGACATCAAGCCAGTGCCGAGCCCAGCGTTCGCCATAGTGAGGAGACGCCAGCAATCGCTCGACGACCTTTTCCCACGCATCTGCTGAAGAATCATTGACAAAGGCTTCGATCTCTTCCGGAGTCGGTGGCAGACCGATCAGATCAAAAGTGACTCGACGAATCAGCGTTCGGCGATCGGCTTCTTTTGATGGGGATAAGTTCTTCTCTCTCAACGTCGACAGGACAAAAGCATCGACGGGTGTTCTGATCCATGCTTTTGCCTGATCATCCGAGAATTGCGGAACCAGATGTTTCTGAAGTGCCAAAAGAGACCACCAGTTGAAATCGTCGACCAGGGATTCCTGAAGCGTAACCGCCTCTGGCCATTCAGCACCTGCAGCGATCCATTCTCGCAGAAGTGCAACTTCCTCCGGCTTCAACGGCGCGCCGTCGCGAGGCATTGATGGTTTCTTGTCGGGCGATTCCGGAACCAGCAAGCTTAGCAGATGGCTTTCATCTGGTTTGCCGGCAACCACAAATCCCGAAGAGAGGATCTTATCTCGCGTTTGCAGCGAGAAATCGCCTTTCTTCTCCTGCGTGTTGTGACACGTAAGACATTTCCGTTCGAGCAGTGGCGCAACCTTTTTGCTGAACAGATCATCTGCAACGCTCTGGTTCGCGAACAGCAAAGTCGCTGTCAGCAGAGAGAGAAGTTGCAGGGGCATTATCTTATGAGCCATGGCACACCGTTACTCATTGAGAATTCATGTGGCGACGAGAGCCGCGAACAGACGTGCATCATATCGCCAATGCCGGAAATCGATCGTGTCGTAGGTCCCCGTGATCCGTGAATGTTCACAAAAACAGCGGGATCAACGGGCGATGGTGCAATCCGGGTTTTGCTCCGCAAATCGCCGGATCGCTTCTTCAGAAAACTTCGCGTCAACGAGACTGATTGTTTTGATTTGCCGCAAATTTGACAGTGCCTCCATGTCTTTGTCAGACAGAGTAAGACCGTTCAGGGAAACGAATTCCAGTTGCCGCAGCCCTGTGAGTCGTTCAAATGTGGCGGCCGTTACTGAAGCGCGAGAAAGGTCCAGATTCTTGAGCGAGACGAGTCCTTCCACGAGTTCTACATCAGCATCGGTAAACGCCTTGCCCACCAGCAGAGTATCGATGGCCGGCATATTGCGGATTGCGGATCTAACGTCGCTGTCGAACGTGCATCGCCGCAGGTCGACTCGATGAGCATCACCCTTGATACTGATACGAATATCGGCGCCTTTTGATCGCGCGAGCTCCATGGCATCCTGCTGAGCAATGTCCGAGCGACATCCGCAGACCATTGCGAGAGTCACAAGGATCACAGTCTGTTTCATGATGAACGTCCCGAACGATGAACTGAGTGCGAAAACTCTATGCGATTGCGAAATCGTAGCACATCATTGGAAGTGCGTGAATCAGATGGCATTCGCCGTCATCCGAGAGCAATGTTCCTTCGACGCCGCGTGTCAAAGTTTGCTGACGTAAGGGACTGCCTGCGAGAAAGGCTTTCCGATGGGAAACGTTTTGCGTTCTCCGGACGTTTCGATGACCACATCCTGATCGTGGACTTCAATCACTCGGCCACTTAGAGCCACCGTATCGAAGTCGATTCCCACTCCCACCTGAATCGTCCGACTGGACAGTTGCTCGGTGATCCACACCAGCGGCGCGCCGTTGCTGAACGTGATCGCGCTGATGATCGTATGCTGCATCGGATCGGTGTTATCAATGCCGATTCCAAAGATGTTGTCTTTGACGATCGACTTGTAATGATTGAAGTCCTTCGAAGCCAGAAGTTCCGAGGGCGCCGTATTCAGAGTGTCGCCTTTGCGTCCGGTCAGCAGGAGCGTTTCAATGCCAAGCGAAATATCGAACAAGCCCGTCGCACCGATGGGGTTGAGTGTCATGCTGGAAATCTGATGCAGATGACCGGCATTGGAAAACTGAAACAGAAAGGCATTGAACTCCGTCAATGATCCTCGGCAACGAACACTGAATGGCATGCTGCGAAACAACACTTTGTTGTCCTTCGCTTTGCGTGCAGAAGGTGAGCCGGAGTCAACAGTCGCGTTTCGAAGCTTTGTTGTGCGGATCAGACTCAGCAGCCAACTGCGATAAACGGAACGAGTGACTTCCGGGTCCGAAGGCAGCGACTGCTTCATCCAGCCATCAATTTGTTTGGCCGCATTGCGCGTCTCTGCCAGAGATGCTTCACGCTTCTTGATGTCGGCCTGTAATTGTTCCGTTCTGGCTCGGCGAAGTTGCAACGGCCCCTGAATCCTGGTGTTTAGAACCCAGTCGCCCACCTGAATGACGGCAATGACTGCGAGCAACGCAAGCAGCACCTGCTGACGGTTCGGTTTCATTATTTCTTCCCCTTCGCATCAGCAGACTGAGTCGGGGGCGCGTACTGTGTGGGGGTTCGTTTTCGGATCGTCAGAGTGGCCTGAAACGTCGAGACGACCTTGTTGCCTTCCTGCTGTTCTCGTACTCCGGGAACGCGAATATCGTGATACTTGTCGCGAAGATTATTCTCCATTTGAGCGATAATCTCCGGAGACGCACCCACGCCTCGAAATGTCGCGACGGCGGTTCCAGGGCCAGCCGACGAGATGGTCAACTGCTGGACGGTCAAGTTTGGCAACGATGGAATCCGCTCGGTCAGATCTCGCAGCTCATCCGGCCAACTGATGCGATTTTTTTCCCACGCGGAAACGCTGGAGACAAGACTTCGCCGCGATTGCGTGTCTTTGACAATCTCATTCAGCTCATTGAGACGGGTGACCAGCCGAGCATTCTCTTCGTCGATCTCGTTGAACTGTGACCAGACGTAATAGAATCCTCCGCCGATCAGCAAGGATGCGGCCGCGACAGCCGCGACGATTTTCTTAATCGGGCTGGTTTGAACAGGAGCACGTCGAGGATTCGCGAAGTCAATCGCCGGCGCGACTGCGGACGCATCTTCAAACGCGGCTGCCAGCAATGGTGCGAAGTTGCCCGAGTTGACAAGTGCAGCTGATGGTTCCGACGAACTCGGATCGAGCAGCAGCGAGTTGGGCCGTACGACGGCGGCAACGACCTGAAAATGATCTGACAGCAAATCATCCAGTCCCTCTGTCTGGGCTTCATTACCCACGATGACGACGTGTGCAATTTTCGCTGGCTGGGCCATCTGGCCGCCGGCGGAGATCAAAGTCCGTTGAGTTTCCGATCGCAGATAACGGTTGATTTCCAGTTGGGGAACATCGGCGGCCAGACGAATGGTTCGCGAAAGCAGCGGAAGTCCGTCCGCACACAACAGCACTTCGGCCACGTCATCGCCGCGGCTGATGATCAGAGTGGCAGCATCGGAGTGGCCACTGTTCTTTTGTTCGATACGGAGCAGTTCCGGCACGAATGTCCGTAATGGATGAGTACTGACGAGGACTCGATGTGACTTGCAGCCGGACTGAGCCATCAGTTGCCGAACGAGCACCAGATCTTCCGCCACCAGAGCCATCGCGCTGATGTTGCGAGTTCCATCAGGGCGTGTCGGATACGCGATAAAGTCGATCGGTGTCTGATCGGTGGCACCGGGGATGTCACGGACGGCCATGTTCTGCACGAGGGCTGGCAGCTCCGATTCGGCCGCTGGTGGAACCGAAAACGTGGCCGAATCGACCGAGCCGCGATTCATCAGAACCAGCAGCTTTGATTTGTCAGCCTTCAGTCGTCCGACAAGTTGCTGAACACCACCAACGATCGCCGCGCTGAGGTCTCCATCAGCGGACAATTCTTCCTGCCCCGCGTCCATCACGCGCAGCCGCCCCTGACGGTCTGCGTCCGTATGAAGGTATCGCAGCGTGCGAGCATTCCAGTTGATGACAAGAAGACGTGGCATGATGATTGGTGTCTTTTGTTTAACGGCAAGCCGCAGGCGTCAGTCTGAACTCTCGCCGTCGCCTGCGGCTTGCCGTTAAACGAATAAGAATAAACACCGCTACTGAACGCGCGGCAGCAATAACTCCTGTGAATACGGTAACGGAAAATCCGTCAGCTCGGCCCAGTATACCCTTCGCGGAGGAGTCGATGCAGCATCGAGAATTAGATTTCGTCGAAGCATCGGCCCGCCGATCGCGCGGTGAACAATTACATCACACTGGAACACATTTCCGCCCACGGTGAGTTCCGGGAACACTCGGCGAATAGAGGACGGATCCAGCACGTTGCGAGAAAGCAACCAGGCCACAGTTCCAGCCTCCGCCGGATCCAATGTGGCTCGCTGCGTGATGATCTGGGTGACATGTTCCGGAGTGAGCCCCGGGATGGTTCTTAGAACGGTTTCAGATGCTGTTTGCAGATTGATTCGGCCGTAGATGACCGATTCCGGAGTCACCGTCGTGGAATCAAACACGCTGGCCGCCAGCGAGGCGAATTCCGGACTGCTGCTCTGCAATGGACTTTGCACCACGATCGGTCCGGTCGCTGACGAGACTTGCACCGTGGAGTTGATCAGATCGGCTAATGAAGCAATTGGAAACGCAGCCACCATCGAAGATGCGTACGGTGCCGCCGACGGCTCAACTCCGGAAACAGGTTCCGCCGAAATTGTCAGTCCGTAAATTCGAGCCAGCAAAATATATCGAGCCATATTCTCCGGCAATACTGCCGTGAGTTGCTGTTCCAGTTCCGCGAGCCCCGTCGAGTTCAATGAGATCCTCGGTTGTCCCTGACGATTCTGGTTACGCTCGGCCGAATGAACGGTCAGGTGTTGCACCCAGCCCGAGCCGATCGTGGCTGAAGGATTGGAAGCAAGATCGCCGTTCGCATCGATGGATGGCGCTGGAGCCTGTGAGGATTGACTTGTCGCATCGCTGCCGGGATTAATGCCCATCAGAAGTGCCCGAGTCACTCCTTTGACAAACAGGAGTTCGCTCAACTGCTTCGGGACAGCATTCGCAGCTCGATAAGGACGATCGAGCGTTTGATAGTACTCTGTTTCTGCACCGAACTCGCGGGTTTGATCATCGGCATCAAGCCAGTCAAGAATCGCATCGGCAATCGCTTCGGTCATCCCTGGTAGCTGCATCAA
This sequence comes from Planctomycetota bacterium, assembly GCA_052034165.1. Taxonomy (GTDB): domain Bacteria; phylum Planctomycetota; class Planctomycetia; order Planctomycetales; family Planctomycetaceae; genus SXXK01. The sequence goes on from JBPOIW010000215.1 coordinate 15,152, forward strand.
CGCTATTCGCCCCTCGCCGGGGCTGGATTGCTCCCATTTCATTAGCGTACTGAGATTCAGCTTTGAGGATTCGTTCTGCAGGCCGAATCGAAGCACGCTGTTTTGTTCAGGAGTCTGATCCAGCGAGACGACGGAGAATCTCCAGCGATCATCGACGAATGCAGGATCTGTGCTCAAGGGTTCTTCGATGAGCGACGTTGTTGAGAGCGGTGTCGACGCTGTTCCTGTTCCCGGTTTCTTTAGCGGTTCGACAAGATGACCTCGAAACAACGCGGGATTGTGGTACGTGCCACCCAGCAGCTTGCATTCTCGTTCGGACAAAGCGGCGAACCACAGCAGCGTCGATTCTGCTGAGGCCATCGTTTGCTGAGCCTGTCGCATACTGCCGTTCAGCCGCGCGCCTTCGTACTCTGTTGACATCGCCGACAGAAAGCCGAAACCCGCCAAGGCAACCATCATCACAAGCACGAGCACCACGATCAGCACCACACCACGCCGTGAATCACTGGCGAGCGGCAGGGCGTCAGCCCTCCGAGCAGTCACGTCTGGAACGACACGAAGCCGGTTAGGAGAAGAAGAAAACTCGGAGGGCTGACGCTCTGCCGCTCGCCGGATGCTCATAGCGAAGCCTCCGGTTCAGAGACTTCACTTCCGGTTTCTGGTTCTGGCATAGGTCCAGTGACAGGCTGAAGCAGAATGATGCGTTCGACTTTGCGAGTCCTGATCGTGGCTAATGGATCGACGGTTGGATCTTCTGTGGACTCGGGAGTCGCGGGGGACGTTGCAACGATTGATGGACTGCCATCAATCGCATCGTCAAGCGGTGAGTCCTGCGAAGTCGAATCGCCAAACACCAGCTTTAGTTTTTCCAGATCGGTGGCATTAACAAGCTGCATGCGAACTCGAATCGCCAGAGGCAGCGATTGCTGTTGCTCGCTGTTCCACGTCGATGCCCAGGAAGAACCGCTGAAGTATTCAAAGCGGCAACTGACCACTTCTGGAATCGGATCGAACTTTGGGGCGACTTGTTCAGGGACTGCTGACTCCGTCGTAGCTCCACTGGATGCTGCTTGAGTGTTCACGGGCGGGAATAGCAATGTTTCCAGCGTCGTGCGATCGACCGAGGCATCGCTTTCCGCCGCAGAATCTTCAAGCAGGGAATCCTGCTGATTCAGTGCAGACTGCAGTGATAACGATTCGGTCTGGATTCGATAAAGCCCGGCTTTAAGAGACTGATTGCCCGCGATCATTCCCGGTGCCTGAAACTGCCAGATGATGGTTTGATACTCGGCAACTTCTGGGGCAACTCCTTCGACACTGATCGAATCTCCGGGCGAAGCAATCGGCTCGGGCGTTGGAGCCGCAGCGGGAATGGCGGGATCTCCTGCGGGTGCTACTGTGTTGGAGTTGTCTGATGTCTGACTGATAACGGGCGACACTTCAATGATGGGTTGCTCAATAGAGAGCCTCATGGACGAACTATTGCCGACAAGAGAAACGTGGCTGGGGATTGCCAATGTGTCGCCTGACGCAAGTCCCGCGAAAACAGAGGGCTCATTCAGAGTCGAATCAGTGCCACTGCTGAGCGGATCGACGGCGAACGGATCCACGAGTGGTGCAGGCGGCTCGGCAGAGAGCGTCGACGATTCGCTCGCCATCTCCAGTGATGGCACAACTTTCGGATTTGTGTCTGGTGCCGAAACGCTTTGCAGATCACGCTCAAGCATTTGCAGCAGTGATCGCGTGAGTTGCTGCTCCGTCGCCTGAGCCTGCCCCGCAGTGAGGTAGCTGTTGTACATCGACATCATGCCCCACACCACGGACATCAGCGCCGCGACAAGTACAGAAGCGATCAGCATTTCGACGAGCGTGTAGCCACCGCGTCTCAGAGTGCTCGATTCTCGGAGGCCGTACCGATCGCCAGCGATTTTCGTCATTATCGCCGGCCTCCGGATTGCATCATCCCCGGTTGCAACGAGCTCGGTTCATCCATGCCCTGCATCAGCTCATCAAACGCGCCTTCTGCGGGTGGCCCCGCGATCCAGTGAGTCAGCGAGAATCGAATCGGTCGCGGCAGCGTTTGGTCGCCCTGAAGAACTTCGACAGTCAATGCCCACATGCCAGGCTTAGATGTAAGAGACTCAAATCGCACCGAATGACGCCACTCCGGATTGGTCTCATCAATCGTTGGTTCGACATCTTGCCGCTCCGTCGAAGAGAATGGATCCGGAGTGCTCACATCATCGGTGTTTTCTTGTATCGGTGCCGGGAGAGGAATCAACGGCATGGCTTCGACGAGTTCCATCGGTCGCATGCCAAGCAGCAGCTCACTCGATGTTTGTTCGCAAAGCTGCTGAGCTTCCGAGTACAGTCTTGCCTTCTGCGATTGATCACGTCCCATCCCCGCCAGCCGCGCCAGCACCACAGCGCTGCCCATCAGGATGGCGGTGGCGATGATGACCTCAATCAATGAGAATGCGCGACGATTGTTTTGCGATGTTTGTAACCCCAGGGCGATCGGCAGTGTGTCAGCCCTCCTGGTGCGTTGAGGTTGGCTCGGAGGGCTGACGCCCTGCCGCTCGCCGGAGCGAAGAGACGACCTCATGGCAACGCCTCAGCCGTGCCTGATGTGGTGGATGCTTGTGGGGCGATTCGTGCAGGGGCCGAATAACTGGCCATGGCGGTGAGTCCTCGCAGAGTCACGTCCACCGCAAAATCCCGCTGCCCGATTACTCGAATCGTTGCGTCTTCTGTACGACCGCTGGGCTGAAAGCGAATTGGGTCGGACCAGCGTTGCAAGCTTGTGGCCGACGTCTCAGAAGTGATGAGGCCTGATGTGACTGGCTCTGCAAAGGTCACTCCGACTGGCAGTTGACCTTCTCGCAAAGTCAGTGAGATCAGATTGCTTTCTCCCGTCACGTCAATCGGCTGAGTGGGAGTTGCAGCAGACTCGGTGGCCAGTCCAGAGGGAGTCGTCGCGGCCCCGGAGGAGTCTTCGAGTGCCGTGATCATCGTATTCAAGACATCCGGTGCGCGTTCGATGATGTAACGGTCACCGGAAATCTCATAGCGAAACACCACCTGCGAGCTTTCTCGAATGGCCAGTGATCGCGCTTTGGCCAGCGACGCCTGAAGTTCCTTTGCGGCGCCGGTGAGTCGACTTTTGTCGAGCGGTCCACGCATGGACGGAAGCACAAGCCCCGCCACAGCGGCCAGCACGGCCATGACAATCAACAATTCCACCAGCGAAAATCCGCTGCGGAGTTGCAAGTGATTGTGATGGTGCGATGGTGTTTTCATGGGGGAGCGATTTGCTCGTTCCTGGAGACTCGGAAGGTTGATTCAATCGTTTACCGCCCAGCCGGAGGCGCCGGCCAACGCAGTAGCCGGCGCCTTCGGCTGGGCGGTAAACAAATGCTCGCAACTGGAGATTACTCTTTGGATTCAGAGCTTGAGCCCTCGCCACCTTCTCCATCGCCGGTCCAGCTTACGATGTCGTCGTCAGTATTTTCCTGACCGTCTGGACCATAGGACCAGATGTCCGGGACGTTGATCTTGTTGTGGGTCGGTGGGTATTCATAAGCGTAAGCTTTGCCCCAGGGATCTACTGGCAATTTTTCTGTCTTGATGTACGGACCATCCCAGCTTCCGCCGCCACCTTCCGATGATGATGAATCTCCTTCTGCCGGTGCGGAGTCACTGCTGGAGGAATCTTCAGATGACGAACCGCTGCCATCAGAACTGGGCTTCGAAACCAGCGCCGCCAGGCCTTCTTCCGTGGCCGGGAACTTATTCATATCAACCGCATAACGCTCCAGTGCCGACTGAAACATGCCGATCTGAGTTTTGACGGCGTTGATGTCAGCCTTCTGTTTGCTGCCCAGCAGGCGAGGACCGATCAGAGAAACCAGCAGTACAAGAATCGCCATCACGATCAGAAGTTCGGTTAGAGTAAAGCCGCTGCGAACGACAGTGCTCTTTGAAACTCCGGATCGTGTTTGTGTCAAATTTTTCATCATCTTCCTTTGCATCTCATTCTCCTTACGAACAAAACAATTACACGGGCGAGCCGCTGAACGTTTAATCTCTAAAAACACCAAACGCACTCGGAGGGCTGACGCCCTGCCGCTCGCCGGACGAACTTACTAACTCATTGAAGTACTCATTTCGAACACCGGCAGCAACAACGCGACAATCACAAACAGCACCGCGCTGCCCATGACCATCAACAGAGCTGGTTCGATGAGTCGCACCATTGTATCCAGCTGACGAGCCACCTTTTTGTCGATGCCATCAGCCACGTTGCTGAGTACTCGTTCCAGGTTGTTGGCTTCTTCAGCGATGCTGATCATGGCCATAATATTGGCGGGGATCAGACCGCATTTTGTGAGCGGCGAGGATAGCGATTCGCCGGCAGATATATTCTCGGCCGACTTTCTGATCGCCTGTCCCAACACCACGTTGCCGGACGAATCACTGCTGATCTCCAGGGCTTTTAACATGGGCACGCCGTTTCTCAGCAGAGTCCCCAGGATTCTGCAGAATCGTGAGACCGCACTGTTGAGCACAATCGGGCCGAAGACAGGCACCTTCGTCTTGATACTGTCAATTTTCTGACGTCCATTCGGCGATGCCGCCCAGCGACGAAGTAAAGCAATTAGACCGGCTGCCGCAATGGCCACCAGAATTCCGAAGCGGCCCAGAAAATCGCTGAGCCATAGCAGAATGATGGTTGGTGTCGGCAGAGTTCCCTGGCGTTCCAGCGATGCAAAAAGTTCCGAAAACTTCGGCACGAAGAACACGATCAGGACCAGCGTGACCGTACTTCCAGCCACGGCCAGAAACGCCGGATACGCCATCGCTCCTTTGATCTTGGCTCGCAGTTCTTCCTGACGTTCGAGGAACTCGGCCGTCTGTTGCAGAGCGGCTTCCAGAAACGCACCTTCCGTGCCCGCGCGGATGATGGACAGCGTCAGATCGCTGAAAACATCACGATGCGAACCCATGGCTTCGTGAAGCTGTTTGCCGTCAGCGATGCGTCCTCGAACATCTGACAGAACTTCTTTCAGCCGATCATGTGTGGCCTGTTGAGCAAGCAGATCCAGGGCCTGCAGCAACGGAACCCCGTTTGTCAGCAGGTCTGAAAGTTGCGTAAGCGTTGCGGCGAGCAGATCTGCCTTGATGGGGCGGTTGAATTTCAGTTTGAAGAGCGGTTGCTTCGCCGGAGCCACTGTCATCGGAAACAGCGAACGTTGAGTCAACATTGCCATGACGTCACTGCGCGAATCGGCTGAGATCAGTCCTTTCACGTCCTGACCAGTCATCGTTCTTGCGATGTAACTGAACTCCGGCACTGCCGCCCCCAACACCCTGACCAATCATTGTTGCGTGGTCGCTGTGCAATAATTGGAATCACATTTGAATCGCAGGTTTTTACCACAGAGGTCACAGAGAGCACGGAGGGGAAACACAAAGAGGAAGAAACACTTTACACTTGTCTGAACTTTATGGTGTGCCTGCGTTCGCCGCGGCGACCTGGTCACACCCTGCGAATTCGCCCTCTCAGCCCTCTGCGACTTTCCTCTGTGTCCTCTGTGTCCTCTGTGGTAAATCTTGACTTCTTACCGCCCTGCCCTACTCCGCCTTAGTCACTCGCAGCACTTCTTCAATGCTGGTTAAGCCGCGAGCGACTTTCAGCCAGCCGTCCTGACGAAGAGTTCTCATACCACTGGCAATGGCGGCTTTGCGAATTTCGTTCGTGCCACGGCGTTCACTGGCGAGCACTCGAATTTCGTCATTCGTGACGAGCAGTTCATAGATGCCAAGACGCCCCGAATACCCTGTGCCGCGACACTGTCGACATCCCTTGGCTCGGTAGATCGGTTGACCAGCGGTGTAGTCTTCCAGAGGAAAGTCAGCAGGTACTTCTTCTTCTGACGGCATGTAAGCTTCGCGGCAGTGCTTGCACAAAGTTCGCACCAGTCGCTGCGCCATGATGCCTTCGAGCGTGCTACTGATCAGGAAGGGTTCAACACCCATGTCCGCCAGACGCATGAAAGATCCCGCCGCATCATTGGTATGCAGAGTACTGAAGACCATATGCCCGGTCAGAGACGCCTGAACGGCGTTCTCGGCGGTTTCGAAGTCGCGAATTTCGCCCACCAGCACAACATCCGGGTCGTGACGCAGAATGCTTCGCAGACATGCGGCGAACGTCAGGCCCACTTTATGATTGACCTGAATCTGATTGATACCTTCAAGCTGGTACTCAATCGGATCTTCCGTGGTGATGATCTTGTTGCGTTCGCTTTTGATCTCGGCCAGCGAACTATAAAGCGTTGTCGTTTTGCCGGAGCCGGTCGGCCCTGTCACCAGCACGATGCCGTGAGGCAGTCGGATGAGTTCACGGAATCGGCTGCAGGCATCATCCTCCATGCCGACGCCGGACAGCGAAAACTTCATCGCGTCTTTGTCGAGAACTCGCATGACGACACCTTCGCCATGCAGCATCGGAATGATCGAAACGCGTATATCAACTTCTCGGCCCTGAACTCGCAGCTTGATACGCCCGTCCTGCGGAACGCGCTTTTCCGCGATGTTCAGTCGAGCCATGATTTTCAGACGGCTCAGGATCGCTGCCTGAAACCGATTCAGCTCGGGAGGCACCGGTTGATTCTGAAGCACACCGTCGATGCGGTAACGAATCTTCATCCCCGAAGCTTGTGACTCCATGTGGATATCACTGGCGCGGTTGGTCACGGCTTCGGTCAGAATGTCGTTGACGAGTCGAACGACGGATGCCTGCTGAGCCATCGCAGCAGCTTCAGATTCTTCAAAGCTGAGGTCGCCAAGGATCTCGATCTCATCGGTATTTTCAGCAGCCTGAGCCATCAGGCCATCCAGTGTCTGAGCGCCGACACCGAGGTGAGTTTTGATCAGCATGGCCACTTCATGTGGCAGAGCAAGATCAGTCATCACGAACAGACCGGTTGCAGCCGAAACCGCATCGGCGGCCTGAACGTCGAAGGGGTTACTGACTACGATGCGGATCGAGGACGAACTGCGATCGATCGGAAAAATGGCGTGACGATGAATCAGCCGAACTGGGAAGCCTTCGAGGATTGATCGATCAACTGTCACTTTGGACAGGTCTACAACCGTCATTCCCAGCGAATGCGCGATCGACTGCAGCGCCTGCAAATCGGTCGAAAACCCAAACTCGCTGGTGACGGCGGAAAGTCCATCGGTGGTGAACAACCTCTGGACGTGATCGAGTTCTTCCGGCGTCAAACGGCGCGGAGTGTCTCGGTACGCCGACGGGCGTTTCAAAATCGTGCTCATGGGATTTTCCGAATGGTGCCGAGGGTAGGTTGGATTTCGGCGGGAGGGAATTCGGCGGGATGCTGGGCTCAAGTCATTGGGCGATCAGCATTTAAGGTAAGAACTTTAGGTGAGCTTTCTGGCTGCATCAAGATTGTTGTCCGACGCGGGGCCTTTCAACTCATCTGCTCTGATTCCTCATCGACATTCTCAGGTTCAGACTCCTGAGAAGCCAGTATTTTTGGCACGCGACTCGGGTGTTTGCGGGATTTGCGTAAAATGCGAGAGAATTGCTCGGCCGTGGGAAAGATTGCAGAATTGACTGGCTACGGGCCATTCTGACCGCCGGATTCCTGCATTTTCGTGCCCGCCGTTCATGATTTCTCAGTTTACCGCCCAGCCGCAGGCGCCGGCTTTTGTACTTGGCCGGCGCCTGCGGCTGGGCGGTAAACAGATGAGTCGGACTACTGATCCAGAACATCGTTGAGAACCCTCATAACGCGGCGTGAATTCGTCTTTTTGAGGGGGATCAGCGTGACGCCTCGAGCCCGGTTTGTGGCGGAAGTTTCGTCCAATTGGGCAACGAGCTCAGAGATCTCATCAATCAGGTTTTGAGGCGCCTTTACGACCAGCGAGTTTGTTTCTTCCTGGACCTCGATCGTCAGCAGCGGGGCCGAGGAGGCGGCGTTGATTTGTCGCAGCACATTCGCCACGGACGAATCAATCCCTGTCGGAATTTCGATGGCTCTGCGTGTGCCTCCGGCTGTCATCTCCGTGCGATAAACACCTCGGACCACATCCTGCACTTTGTCGGCATCAGCATGTTTCACGGTGATGACTTCGGTTCTGAAGATGCGTCCTGAATCCGGCAGCTTCTCGGTGTCCAAAATTTCCAGCAGCTGTTCGATGCGGTCGCGATCTGTCCGACCACCATAAACGATCAACGCGTTCATACGAGTTTCCGGCACGATCACCACGGAGCCAAACGCGAGCATCCCGGCTCGACTTTCGTAAATCGATTCCAATGTCTCCGCAACTTCCTCAGCACCTGCATTTCGCAGTTGATACACCGAGAAGTCTCGATTGCGACTGGCAACGGTGTTGCCTGTTCGTGAGGAAGATGTCGCGCGAAGGATCGATTCCAGCTGATCAAGAGCTTCGATATCGTCGGAGGCGATCGTGATTCGATCTGTGCCGGGAATAATCACAATCGGGGATGGTTCGTCCCGTACGGGTTGAGTTGCTGCCGCGTTCGTGTTGTCCGTTGCTGCCTCTGCGGTTGCCTTCTCGACAGCTTGGGATTGTGTCGTTTCTTTTGATGCTGGCGTTGTTTCGTTGGCAGCCGGTGATGAAGCTTCCTCCGGCCGCACGGAAAATTGTCCGTCGGCTTTTGGCTGTGGCTGCGGTTCGGTCGATGGAGCCTCCACGCCCGGGCGAAGCACTCGAATCGGGTTCCTGCGAACTCGCGGCCACAGGTCCTGAATCTTTTGCAGAGTCGGCTCGACACTACCCTGGATTGGAATGACGCGAAGATTCCGATTCGCTTGAGTTGCCACGTCCCCGGTTGGCGACAGATCCGTTTCACCCATCTTGATCAGCAAGGTGCGAATATCCTGAAGCTGTTTCTTTGATCCTCGAATCAGCAACTGCTGTGAATCTTCGTCCGCCTGAATTACCGGATAGTTGTCGTCCTTCGTGAAGGTGTCTCCGTATAGACCTTCGATCGCATTCTGTGCCGACGAAGCACTCAACAGGCGAAGCTGAATGACATCCATCTCACGAGGATCGCTTTCCTGAAATCGTTCCATCGCCGCACTGATCTGTTGGTGACCGGTGGCCGTGGTTGTGACCACAAGCTGCTTCGAGGCTCTTTCCCACGAGACCGTTGCGGCCGAGTCGATGGAACGCAGAACACCCTCTGCGACTTCGACAGCAGTCAGCCCATCCATGCCACCGAGAGCATACACTTCCAGTGTTTGAGTTTCATTGGCTGCACCGGTCGGTTCCAGTTCATCAAGCAGCGCTTTGATCACAGCATGCTGATCGGGGCGAGCGACTGCGATCAGAGACCGAGTTTTGGAGTCAAAGGAAACTCGGACATTGTCGGATCGTCGAAACATCGCATCACAGACTTCGACCGCGTTGTCACCGTCGGCCGTTCGCAAAGGATACGCCTTGGCCGAAGGAGCACTTTCCATCGGCAGCACGCTGGTCATCTGTTCCACCACTTGTTTGATTGTCTCATGCTGTTTCGGAGTGGCCGTTGCGACCAGCATTTCCTGAGACACATCGGTCACCATCGTGGCGTCGGGGAACAACTTTGTCAGGACTTCCTGAGCTTCATCGGCTTCATAGGGACGAAGGCGATAACTGCGAGTTTCCAGGCCCTCTGTGGAACCCTGAGATGTGATCATCTGCTGCACAAGTTCACGAACCGCCGGCATATCATCGGCCGATGCACTGACAAACAGTTGTCGACCAATCCTGTCGGCCGTGACCTGGGCATTCTTCGGCAACAGCGGTTGCAAGGCGGTTTGAACAGAAAGCCCGTCGAGCTGATTTAATCGGAAGACGGCAAGCTCGAGCTTCACTTCGGTCTCAGTCGGTCCATCAAGTTGCTCGATCAGCGGGCGAATCGCATCGTGCTGTTCTTTGCGAGCGACCACGATCAGTCGACCGGTCTTTTCATTGACGGAAAGACGGACGCCATCGAACCGCGAATACATGGACGTCAGCAAAGTCTGCACTTCCGTCGCGCTGGCATTCTTGAGCGAATAAACGGCCGGGACAGGAACGTCGCCATCGAGCGATGTGCCTTTCATTTGCTTGGCAATCTGATCAATCGTGGCGTGTTGCTCATCAGTGGCTGTCGCCACGATCATCTTGCGATCGGCATCCATCACAATCTTGGCATCGGGATACAGCGCCATAAGAACTTCCTGAGCCTCGTCGGCGTTCGGAGCGCCGATCATATAGGTCTTCGTGGATCGTTGTGGACGGCTGGCCAACGATGCACTGACCTGTTCGACGACGGCCTTGATCTGGTCCTGCTTATCCGGGAACGCTCGCACAAATAATTGCTGACCGGTGGAGTCAACGGTCAATTGAACATCGGCGTCGACGAGTGGTTGCAGAACCTGCAGAACGGATGACGGAGTCAGTCCCTTGATGGGATGAACGGCCAGCGTCTTGGAGGGCGGAGTCGACTTGGAAGCCTGTAGCTGTTCAAGCACCTTCTTGAGTTTCACGTGATCTTCCGCCGTGGCAACGATCGCCAGTTGATCGGCTCTGGCTCCTGCCGAGATCGTGGCTTTTGGAACGGCCTGAGCAAGGACCGACGATGCGGATGGCCCGAGTTCAGCGATGGAGTAGAGTTCCATTGTGCGAGTCGACTCGAACGGCTTTTCTGCCATCAATTGTTCCAGCGTGGCCCGAATGCGTTCATCGTGAGCCGGTGAAACCCACGCCATCAGTTTATTGCCTTCAGCCGTGGCGACGAACGTAACGTCCGTGAAGGTCGTTGACAGCAGCACGCGCGCATCCGTGGTGCCAATGGCAGCGACGTCATAAAACTTCAGATCGCGCTGGATCTCAGCGGCGTTGAGTTCAAGCTGTTCGATCGTGGCTGCAATCGCTGTGTGGTCATCACGTGTTGCGAGCACACTGTAGCGATTGCCATCAGGAAGGAACGTGATCCGCGCCAGTGGAGCGACCGATTGTAGCACCGCCAATGAAGTCGGGCCGACAACTTTCTTAAGCGGGTAGAATTTCAGCTCTGGCTGGTTTCCAACAGCGTCTTTCTCAACCTGTTCGATCACTCTTGCAATCAGTTCGTGTTCCTTTTCCGTAGCCGTAATCAGCAGGCGGCGATTGGCCTCATCCGGAATAGCGCTGGCTTTCGGCACCAGAGGCAGCAGCAGAGAAATGATGGTTGTCGAAACGATTTTTGGTTGCAGCGGATAGGATTTCAGCGAACGCACGGCATCGACTTCTGAAGTGCGGACTTGTTCAAGCACTTCCGCGACTTTTGCCTGATCGGCTTCCGTAGCGACAACCAGAAGTCTCTTGTTAGCAACGTCAAAGGTGACAGTTGCCTGAGGCGTCAAGGTGGTCAGTAACGAAGTCACGCTGACGGAATCAATCCGATCAGCTTCATGAATCTTCAACTGTTTGCCATTGGATTCGGCGGTTGAAAGAGACTTCAGCAGCAGATCGACCTGAGCATGCTCATCGGCCGTTGCCATTACCAGCAGCCGTTGATTTGCTGTGTCGGACAACACCTGAGCCTTGGGGACCGCTGTCGTCATCAAAGTCACGAGTGTGGTAGAGACTGTGGGACTTACGGGATAAGTGATCAGAGTCTTCTCGGTGGCGGCTGTTTCTGTCTGCTTTTCCAGTTGCTCAATCAACGCGCGAATGGCTTCGTGTTCCGGCAGCGTGCCGAAGGCGACCAGGCTTCGCGTGGCCGTATTTACGGTGACTCGGGCAGTGGGAACAATATAAACCAGCATCGTCGAGATGGCAGTTGGATCGGCATTCTTCAGAGCATAGACCTGAAGTTGCCGGGCTCCTCCCTGAGGCTGTTCGGCCTGAATCATCTGCAGGGACTCGCTGATGCGCTTCTGATCGGCTTCCGATGCCCATGCAATGAGTTTGCTCGACAACGGATCAATGCGATACTGCCCATCCGGCGCGATCAGTTTGAGCGTGGCCAGCATCTGATCGGCGTCAGACACCTGAACCGGGTAGAGTTGCAGCCGAGGTTGCATGTCAGGCCCCTGATTGGATTCCAGTTGGCCCAGAATAATCTTGGCCTTCTCCTGTTCCGACGGCACTGCATTCACGGAGATCTGCCGAGCTTTGATGTCGATCACGATCGTTCCGGCGATAATTGTCTTCAGCACTTCGCCAGCTTGTTGAGGATTCGCGTGTTCCACCGGGTACACGGTCAGTACCGGAGTCCCTTCGGCTTTTGTCAGCATCGGAACCTTGGTGATCACCTGTTGAACAATTCGCAGATTCGAAGCTGTATCGATCACCAGTAGTTGTTGAGTCTGAGCCAGGGCTTCGGCTTTGCCGTAGCTTCCCAGGAGCGGCTTCACTTCCAGCAGGACAATTTCGGCCGGGCGACCTTCGAGCGGAAACAGGACGCTGACAAATTCGTATCGCCCACGCGTCGCGAGTTCTTCGGGTGCGACTTTCGGAATCGCGCCTTCAGGGAGCCCTCCTTTGAGATCGAGGCACATCAGCATTCGTTCGCGACGGACCAGAGTGAAGCCTTTGGTCAGCAACCAGCCGTTGAGAAGGTCGATGCTTTCGACGGTGCTGTAATCTTTGGAATCGGAGTAATTGAAAACTCCGGGCGGAGGAACTTCCATCACCAGCGAGAGATCAGCTTCTTTGGCGATCCAGTCGAGCACGTCGGCCCACTTCTGACTACGGAAGTTGAAGCGAAGTTTTTTGCCTGTGAACAGAGAGACAAACAAACTCTGTTGATCAGCGCTGAGCACCGCCTGAAGTTTCTCATTGGCCGCCGCGATGATGGCCGGACGAGCGGCTTCTTCTGCAGCAGCGACTGCGGCGTCACGTTCACCGCTGATCTGTGCGATCAGAGTTTGCTGCTCGGGGGAAATCTTGATGGCTGCTGCGACTTCGGGTTTTGTGATTGAGGAAAAGTCGACCGCGGCTGTTGGTGGAGTTTCCGGCGGGGCTTGTGCGACAGCGCGGCTGGAGGTCATGCAGAACAACAATACGACAACGATTGTTGAGGCGATGATGTGTCTGGGCTTGGCGCGATACCTGAAGTAACTGCTCGGAGGGCTGACGCCCTGCCGCTCGCCTGAGAGGACGGCATTCTGCGACGTTGATGGCGCGGGGCGAGTGGTCATCGGGAGTACTCGAAGAGGCGGGAGAAATCCGGCGGGAAACTGGCAAGGGAAGCGCCACCTTATCGAATTCTGGCCGAATTTGCCACAAAATTCGCAGCCTGCCCAGATTGCGGAAGCTTTGACTTTGTGTCTTGTGCTGATTCCTAGGAAGAGGGCGGATATGTAATTCGCTATCCCGGCAGGACTCGGTCGGAGATCACTTTTGGTGGCCCAATGACAGACGCGCGAAGCACAGTTTTTTACCACGAAAGACGCGAAAAACACGAAAGGAAGCACAGAATGAAACCACCAGGAGTGACCGTACATTCCGAGCCAATTGCGGTCACTCACGATGGCCGGCGTTTGTTGACTTGCGATTTTTCGTGTCTTTAGTGTCTTTCGTGGTTCGATCTGCGAACTGTCTCCCTGCGTTAGTAATAGAGGCGAATGGTTCCCAATGACTCTTCCATGTTGGACATCACACAATCGTTCAAACCACTACAATTCGTGCAACAGGCAGTCGTATCAACCGGGACCTGCGATTGCGTCGAGATTTGAACTGAGCAATCGAGGGATGAAAACTGCACGATAGCAGTGGTTCGATAGCCTGCACGTTTCCGAACCGAGAACGTATTGAGACTCTAATGACGCCAGCATTAACTACCGCGAATGATTTTCGAGTCGCGTCGGGTCGCAACCTTCTTACGCTCTTCGTTGCGATTTTGGTTTTGCTGGTGTTATCTGATTCGTGTTACGCCCAGGGCCTTTTTGGACAGAGAAGTCTGGGCGGCGCGTTGTCCAAGCGAAGTCGACCGGGAGCGGAAGCAACGGCAACTCCAGGTACTGTAGACTCGGGGCGTCGATTCTTGAGAGATGAGCGATCGGTCAGCGACTTTGTCGGCAGTAATACGACGGCAGAAGCGGCTGCGGGATTTGTTGGTGGGCAGTCCGCTGTGACAGCGGCAATTTCTTCGATTACGGGACTGACAGAGGAAGTTCGACCGCCTTTGAATCGGCCGAGGATCATCAGACCAACCGGTCTCTATGCCGAACGCCTGACGCTGTCTCCCGAAGTGTTGAGTCAGATGTCCGCGCCATCCGACAATATCATGGAGGCTTCGCGGATTTCAGAGTCATTGCAATCGTTTATTCAAGCTCGTTCGGTGACGATCGAGGTGTCTCCGGCAGACCATTCAGCCATTTTGCGCGGAGCGGTTCCTTCCGAAGCGGATCGCCAGCAGACCGAACTGCTCGTGATGTTCGAACCCGGGATTCAAAAGGTTGTAAACGAGTTGACGGTGGATCCGACTCTTCCTCCGATTCCTCGTCGTCGTCGTGCCTCGAATTCTGTTCGCGACTGACAGGCTTCTTTGCCTGTGAGCCCGGTTCAAATTGTCTCAGCTCAGACTGAGTATCTGGTCCCAGAAGATCGTCCGCATCTTTCACGTCGAAGGAAGAGCCGCTATCCAGCGTCTGCCGTCCCTGCATGTTGCGTTGATAGAAGCCGCTGGTGAGCCCAATCTCCGACGTTTGCAGACCCGGATGACGCGTGGGAGTTGAGTATCGCTGATCGTCCGCTTCGGACTCCTCAATTTCGTAACCCACTTGCTGGATTCCACTGTCTGCGGGAGAACGCAGACGGTTTCGAGCGATGGATTTCTTGTCGGCTTTTGATTTCGATTCAACAATTTCATTCTGAAACGGCGACAGCTCACCGGGGCCCTGCAACACAACGTGCGCTGGAGCCGCTGTGAGTTCCGTGCCGTCATTGCTGACGAAGCGGCTGATCAAAGTCAAATGCTGCAACGGTCCGCCAGCGGCATCCCAGGGGACCCAGAAGCTATAAGAATGCCCAAGGCGTGACTGACTGTAATGAGTCTGAAGTTTGTCGGCTGGGAAGACATATTTGCGATCGGGAGTTCGCTCCATCGATCCTTTGCTGTCATCCCAAGCGTAAACCACTAGAGTTCCGTCGACGCGAATCGCTTTATGTTTGTCCTCGCCATAGAACATGATGCGGCCACCGAAGCCTCGCGTAGCCGGTTCTCCCGGCTGATGCAGTACCGTATCGGACCAGACTGGCACGATCTGACGAGGTGTCAGATATTCCGGCTCCTTCTTCGTGAACGACAACGCACTGGTGTTCATCATCGTGCAGCCAGGTGCACTGACAAAAAGTCCTGCCGCCAGCAGCAACAGGCATTTGCGTTTTATGGTGAAACGTTGAAGCATGGTTGTCGGCGATGATTTGGGAGAGGGGTGGATCTGTGTGGATGTTTGTGTGAGCTAATCGCTTCATCAGCCGCCGGGCGTTAGCCCCCGGTTTGTGGCAAGAACCGGACGCTAACGCGTTCCGGCTAATTAGAGCAACAGTCTGCTAAGCGCAGGTGAGGTCAGGTGTTTCATTGTTGTTCTCTTGACCAGAACGACTTCTTTTCCGACTTCGGTCTGGCGTCTGATTTCGACTTCGTCCGAGGCTGTATCCCAGAATCAGAGTCCATTGTATTCGCAGGTTTCTTCTTGTCCGTCTCTTTAAACGAAGTACTACGGAACGACATCTGCCTGATGCCGGAACCTTCCGTCGATTGTGATTCGTCGTCTTCGCCCGTCTCGATCTTCCATTCGGGAACGACCACTTTGGTGTCCGCGGCCTCCGGTGAATTGATTGACTCTGATGTACCGACCGGATTCATGAATTGATCGGGCGACGGTGCCAATGGCACAGCCTGTTGCATGGAAGCTGCACCAGGAGTTTGGTCAGGATAAATGGTAGGAATCGTCGACGAATCCATCTGGCCGACCATCGCCGTGTCAGTATTCATCCAGTTAAACGTGTCGCAGGAGATCCATGACATGCGAGCTGTTTCGACCTGTTTGATGTACTCCGCTTCGGAGGGGCCACGCACAACATGCGGTGTGAGGATGATCAGAAGCTCCTTGCGGGAATTCTTTCTGCCATCGAACCGGAACAGATTTCCAACCACAGGGACATCACTCAACCACGGAACGCGCCTCGAGATAGAGGTATTGTTTGTTGTAATCAATCCACCGATGACAATCGTCTGGCCGCTGGCAGAACTAACGGTTGTCTGAGCCGTCGTAATGTTGACTCGCGGCGAACGAATTACTTCGCCGGTTGAAGATATCGAAACCGGGATACCATCAATCTCCGGACCGACCTCTGATTTCTCGGCGTCGATCTCCATCACCACCATACCTTCCGGGCTGATACGAGGTGTCACGCCCAGAATCAGGCCCACGTTTTCCAGTTCGACGGTATTCACCTGACCGACCTGATTGATACTAGTGCCCACGATTCGAGGTACTCGCTGGCCGACCTGAATGAAGGCAGGCTGATTATCCAAGGTCATGATCTGCGGACGGCTCAGAATCTCCACGTTGCGCGACTGATTCATGGCTCGCAATAACACGCTGACATTTTCACTGCTGGCGGAAAGTACCAGGCCACCAAAATCGGTGTCTGTGCTTGTTCGACCAAGACTGAAATGCGACAAAGCCTGACCGCCGACATTGCCACGAGTCGCCAGTGAGTCCGGAGTATTCGCATTTCCAAGCGGCTGGTTGTTGAAGTTGTATCCCGGAGTCAGAATGCTGCCGAGCAAGCTGCGGTCAAAGAGCAATGAATCCTGCAGACCCAGCTCCACGCCGAATTCATGCAGATTATCCAGTTCGACTTCGACCAGAATCACCTGAATCATGACTTGCGGCGGTTGAGCATCCAGGCCTTCCACGAGTTCCATGATCTGTTCGAAGTAACGTGGCGTCGCGCTGATGATCAAGGCGTTGCCCACGGGTTCGGGAACGACGACGACTTCCGATTCAATCTGTGTGAAAGGATTCTGTCGTCCCGGAGCCGCCTGATTGACGACTCGCTCACTGCGAAGAAAATTGTTGACGGCGTTGGCGACGTCCAGAGCGGGTGAGTTCTTCAGTCGATAAACTTCGTTCACTCGTTCCTGCGAATCGGTTTCATCCAGACGCAGCAGCAAGGCTTCAATAATCTTCAGATCGCCAGACGTTCCAGTGGCAATGATGCTGTTGGTGCGGATGTCGACGGAGAATCTGACAGGCACCAAAGACGATTCCTCTTCGGCCGTCGCCAGTTGCGGCACCGTCGAAACGCCGGCCTGTTCAGGAAACAGCGAACGCAGAACCTGAACCAGATCTGTGGCATCGCCATTGGTAATTTGGAAGACCTTGATCTGCGCAGACGCTGCCGGGGATTCGTCAAGGCTCTTGATTAACTGTTCGACCAGAGACAAGCTGTCAGCCGGACCGGTGATAAAGATGCGATTGGTTCTGGGATCCGGCGTCAGCTTGACGTCCTGCAGCAGTCCGGAAGCGACGACGCTGTTTCCATCCGGACCGACCATCAGCATTTCCAGAGCTGCTGAACGTTGTGTTCCCACACCTCCGCGAGCTGCTGTGATCGCTGCAGTAATCGTCTGAGAAACATCAGTTGCCAATGAGTTCTTAAGCTGGACGATTCTCGCCTGATTGACGGATTCTGAAGTGCCTTTGTCAAGTCCTTCGATCAGGCGAGTGACTTCGGCAAGATCTCGCGGAGCAGCGTTCACGATCAGTGAATTTGTGCGTTCATCAGCCGTGATATTGACTTCAGGACCAAGGCCACCACGGTCGTTAAGAAACTCACGGACGGTGTTTTCGACCTGATTGGCCGACGCATGTTTCAAAGAAAAGATCTGCATCTGTGTGAGCGGTTCGACGGACTCATCCAGACGCGCGATCAGCTTTTTAGCGGCTGTGACAGCTTCGCCCCAGCCAATGAGCAACAACGCATTCGGCTTCACCAGCGGCGTGATCGAGACGCGACCCTGTAACGGCCCTGTAAGATCATCCAGCACATCGGTGATGAGTTCTTCCAGAGCCTCTCCCCGGACATTGTGCAGGTAGACAACTTCAATTTCTGGTGCTGTCTCTTCGCTCAGGCGTTCGATTTCACGAATGATACGAGTCAGCTCTTCCACGTCCGGATCACGGCCGCGAAGAATCAACACATCTAGGTCGGGCAGAGGTTCCACAGTGACATCGGATGATGGCCGCCGCAGAGCTTCTCCGTCCATCAGATCCTGCATTGCGGCTTCGGCTGCTGCGTCTGAGTTCTGTTGTGGATTGGTGTCAATTGGAATCGCCGGCTCGCCGGGAATCTGTTGAAAACCCGCTGGCCGGATGACTCGTTCTGCGGCCTTGCGGCCCTGCCCTTTTTCGTTGTCATGTTGTGGCTTTGACGGTGCTCGATTTGTCTGCTTCCAGATCAGCAAGGCTTTATTCAAAACATCAGGTTCAACGTTCGCCAGTGGCACAAATCGAATCGTGTCATCGGTCGCCTGATCTCGGACGTCGTCGAGCTGTTGCAGGAGTTTCGCGAATTGCTGAACCAGATCTTCAGAGCCTTCCAGCAAGCATGACTTTGAGATTTCTTCAAACGTTAGCGAAACTTCACGGTTCCGACCGCTGGAGAAACTCAGTTGATGATCCTGCAGTTCCAAAACTCGCGTACCCAGTAAGCGAGACACGGCGTTCTCGGCTTGTTGCGACGTAATGTTTCGGAAGCGATAACGGACAGTACGATCGCGCAACGCGGACTTGCGATCTGTGTTCGATGCGGTTTTTCTTTGAGCACTCTTCTTCGCGGGCCAGTCGTTTGTTGTCGCTGATTCGTCAGTCACCGACTTCGGGCTGGTGATCGGCGAGAACTCCCATTCCTTGTTGCCGTTGTCGGAGGAAGATCGTTTTGTCGCGAGTTTGGTACTCTCTGCGGCGTTGAGCTGTTCGACCAGTTTCGCTGCAAGTTTCTGAACGGCCGGACTTCCGGACACCAGCAACTCAGAGGCATCATCATCGGCAACAATTCGAGCGTCTTCCGCCTCATCTCCGAGCAGCTCATTGAGCATTCGCCGCGCTTCTGATGGCGACTTTTCTTTCAGGCGGTATACAGAAAACTCTTCCGCGCTTTGTGCCGAGACTGTGGCGGAACTCAGTCCTTCAAACATTCCCGCCATGACAACGAGAATGCTCATTGCGGCAATCCGACACAAGATTGGTCGTAGTGGCTTCATGGGAGAATCGAGAGGGGAGTGATCGGGGGAGGTCCGGAAAGCCAGCGCCTGTTGCGTGAACCGGCGATGTTTCAGGTTGTAGATTCGAGGAGGGACGATGAGAGTAAACTCAACGGAATCCGGTCTCAACCCGAGCCCTGGTCAGTCATTGCGAGAAATACCGCCCCCGCAGAGCAGGGACCTACGTTTCGGAGAAAGTTGCACCCATGATTGACACTGCCTGCGAAACTCGCCGATTCAATACGAAGAGTGATCGGCAATAATTGCTGTTGGTTGATCTGGTTCAAGAGCCTGACGTTGCGTTGTCGGCGCTTGCGGTTTGTCTCCAGTTCGCGATGCGCTGGATCACATAGAAGAAGACGGGCGTCAAAAGAATCCCGAAGAGAGTAACACCCAGCATGCCGGAGAACACGGCCGTGCCCAGCGTGCGTCGCATCTCGGCACCGGCTCCTTCACCAAGAACCAGCGGGATGACTCCGAAGATAAATGCGAACGAGGTCATAATGATCGGGCGAAGGCGCAATCGACAGGCATCCAGAGTCGCCTCGTAAACGGACACACCCGCCTGGTTTCTTGCTCGAGCATACTCGACGATCAGAATGGCGTTCTTGCAGGCCAGCCCGACCAGCACCACAAAGCCAATCTGAGTAAAGATGTTGATATCCATCCCGGCAAAGATGACACCCGCGATTGAGCATAAGAGGCACATCGGCACCACCAAAATTACGGCCAGCGGCAGTGCCCAGCTTTCGTACTGAGCTGCCAAAACCAGAAACACCAGAATCACCGCCAGCAAAAACGCATACATCGCCGTGTTGCCCGCCAGCTGTTGCAGGAATGCCAGCTCGGTATATTCCACGCGCATTGACGGAGCGAGATTGCGATCGGCCACTTCTCGAAGGGCCTGAATGGCTTCGCCGGAACTTGCGCCGACGGCAGCATCCGCATTGACAAACGATGCAGGGTAAAGATTGTGCCGAAGAATCATCAGCGGACCCGTGACCGTGCGCACTTGCACAAAACTCGCCAGAGGAATACTGCCCGCCGTCGTCGACGTGACATACATTCGCTGCAGGTCCTGAGTCTGCATGCGATACTTCGCATCGGCCTGAACATTCACCTGCCAGGTTCTGCCAAAGCGATTGAAGTCATTGACGTACAGAGAACCAAAATTCACCTGCAGAGCACTAAACACATCGGCCATTGACAGTCCAAGTCTTTTGGCCGCCTCGCGATCGATATCCAGCTCGAGCCACGTAGTGTTGGCTCGAAACCCCGAGAACAAGTCTCGCAGTTTGGGCGATTCCATCCCCTCAGACACGACGGACTGGCTCACCGATTCCAGCATGTTCAGCCCGTTATCGCCACGGTCCTGAACGACGATGCGAAATCCGCCCGCAGTCCCAAGTCCCTCGATCGGCGGTGCGCCAAGAATATTGACATCCGCGTTTTCGATCTCGGATAAAAACAGATTTCGCAGTTCCGCGGCAACGTCATCAGCCGTCCGATTCGTTTTGACTCGGTCATGAAAATCATCCAGCATCACATACATCGAACCAAAGTTCGGAGCATTCGCATTCAGCAGCAACGACTGTCCGGCCAGAGAAACCGTGTGATGAACTCCTGCAACTTTTCCTGCCAGCGTTTCAATCTTCGCCATGACCTGCTGAGTTCTCTCCAGAGATGCAGAGTCGGCGAGCCGTACATTAAGAATCAGATAGCCTTTGTCCTGAGCCGGAATGAATCCGGTCGGAGTGATCGCGAAGAGATAGTAGGTTCCATAAATCATCCCGCCGTAGATCAGCAGAACCAGCACGCTTGCTCGCAGCGACCATCCCACGACCGTCACATAAGCATCAGTCGCCAGATTGAACCCACGATTGAACAGCCGGAAGAAAATCGACAGCAGACGATTGATCAGACGACTGACGATCAGAACAGCGATAAAGCCGACCGCAGCGGCAATCCACGGCCACAGCGTGGGACTGATATTCTTCGCCATGTCGAATCGCTGAAGTTGCTGAGCTAATGGAGCACTCAGGAAGGCATAACCCAGCCACGCACCGAGAAGGGCAAGTCCGGGTCGAGGCAACGCTTCGCTGCGATGAGAACTCGTGCCTGTGCCACCAGAACCGGGACGCAACAACAGCACCGCCAACGCCGGGCTGAGCGTCAGCGAATTGAACGCCGAGATGATCGTGGAAATCGCAATTGTGACGGCAAACTGCCGAAAGAATTGTCCAACAACCCCCGTAATGAAAGCACAGGGAATAAAGACGGCAGAAAGAACCAAGCCTACTGCGATTACTGGCCCGGCGACCATCTCCATAGCGTGAATGGCGGCGTCGCGAGGTGTCATGCCATGTTCGATATTGTGTTCGATGGCTTCTACAACCACGATGGCATCGTCGACAACAATTCCCACTGCAAGCACCAGACCGAACAGCGTGAGAGCGTTCAGACTGAAGCCAAAAGCCAGCATTGCCGCGAACGTTCCGACGATGGCTACGGGCACAGCCACCAGAGGAATAATCGCCGGTCGCCAGCCCTGCAGAAACACCAGCACAACGATGGCGACCAGAATGACGGCATCGCGGAGAGAGATGAAAACCTCCTTCACTGATTCGCGAATAAAGGGCGTCGTGTCGTAAACAATGGCATAGTCGACACCTTCCGGAAATCGCAGCTTCAGATCATCCATTCGGGCTCGCACTTCAGCGGCAGTTTCCAAAGCATTCGATCCGGGCAATTGATAAATCGAAAGAGCGATGGACGGCTTTGTGTCCAGCGTGCAAACCTGATCGTAGGACATCGCTCCCAGTTCAATTCGAGCCACATCTTTCAATCGAACCATTCGCCCCTGCGCGTCGGCTCGCAGGACCATGTCGCCGAATTGCTCTTCACTGGTGAGTCGTCCCAGAGTTGTCATCGTATACTGAAACACGAGCCCATCTGTTGTGGGCTGCTGGCCAATCTGTCCGGCCGCGACCTGAGTATTTTGCTGTTCGATCGTTCGCAGGATGTCCTGAGTACTGATGTCACGCATCGCCATCTGCTGCGGATCCAGCCAGACTCGCATGCTATAGTCGCGTTGGCCAAGAAACGTGATGTCTCCCACGCCTTCAACTCGCGACAACTCATCCCGCATCTGAATTGTGGCGTAATTGCTGAGATACAGGTTGTCTCGCGAGCCATTCGGCGAGAACAGATTCACGATCATCAGCACGCCCGGAGCTTTTTTCTTGACGGTGACGCCGCGTCTTTGCACAAGATCCGGCAACGTCGGCTGAGCGAGAGCGACTCGATTCTGCACCAGAACCTGCGCCAGATTCAGATCGGTTCCCGAGGCGAATGTGACGGTCAAAGTATAGGTGCCGTCGTTCGTACATTGCGACGACATATACAACATATTCTCGACGCCATTCACCTGCTGTTCGATCGGGGCCGCGACGGTATCAGAGACAACCCTGGCGTTGGCCCCGGGATACATCGTCGACACTTCAACGGTCGGTGGAGCGATCTCCGGGTACTGAGTAACCGGCAATGTGAAGACCGCGATACCTCCGGCCAGCGTGATGACAACGGACATCACCGTGGCGAAAATAGGTCGATCAATAAAGAAACGAGAAAACATTCAACAGAGACCTTAACCGGCTGAAGGCAAATCGCCAGATGGAGATTTACGCTCGTCGAGATTGATTGTGGAGCTACTGTGCGTGGATGGCACTCCCTGCGGTTCAGATGGTATTGCAGCGACTGCGGCACGAACTGGTCGAGTCAAGAATCGTAGCCTCAATATGTCTGTCAGAATCCGTCCGATACGTGCGAGTGGGCCGTGCCCGGAGAATACGGACCAGTGTGAGATACGATCAACGATCAGAAAGAAGACCGGTGTCAGGAAGATCCCAAAGATCGTCACTCCCAGCATCCCGCTAAAGACTGCCGTCCCCAACGCGCGACGCATTTCGAATCCCGCGCCGGTGGCGACAACCAGCGGGACGACTCCCAGGATAAACGCAAACGACGTCATCAGAATTGGTCGCAGGCGAAGTCGACAGGCCTGCAGGATCGATTCGTAAACATCAAGGCCTTCGTCACGCCGCAGCTTGGCGAATTCCACGATCAGAATCGCGTTCTTGCAGGCCAGGCCGATGAGTACCACGAAGCCAATTTGAGTAAAAATATTGATGTCCAGCTTGGCAACGGCGACACCGGCAATCGAACACAATACACACATTGGCACAACCAAAATCACGGCCAGAGGCAGCGACCAGCTTTCATACAGTGCGGCCAGCACGAGAAACACAAATGCTACGGAGAATCCAAACAGCAACATTCCCGTGCTGCCCGATGTTCGCTCCAGGAAGGAGAGCTCGGTCCACTCGAAGGCCATCGTGGACGGCAATTCGGACGTTGCCAGCTCTTCGAGAATTCGGATTCCTTCCCCGCTGCTGACTCCGGTTGACACGTTGCCAATAATTGCGGCTGCCGGATACATGTTGTAACGAGTTACCATCAGCGGCCCGCCGATCGTTCGCACAGTGGCCACGGACCCCAGTGGAACCATGCGGCCGGTATTGGTTCGTACTCGTAACTTCGCGACATCGTCCACGTAATTCCGATGGCTCTGATCGGCCTGAACGACAACCTGCCACGTACGGCCGAACATATTAAAGTCATTCACATAACGAGAACCCAGATAAGCCTGTAGAGTTCCAAAGACTTCGCCAAGACTGATGCCCTGTGACAGACAGGCATCTCGGTCCACATCAAAATAGAGCTGTGGAGCATTCACGTTGAAGCCGGTGAACAGTCCTTTCAGCTTGGGATTCTTGCTGGCCACGGTGATCAGATTGTCGGTTTGGTCCTGAAGCACTCGAAGCCCAGCATCGCCACGATCTTCAACCATCAGCTTCATACCACCGGCTCGACCAACACCGGAGACAGCTGGCGGAGGAGCCAATGTGACTGTCGCTTCAGGAATTTGTTTGCCGAACTGTTTCAGCAGAGATTCCTGAATGGCGTTGGCCGTTGTTTCTGGTGTCTTCCTTTTATCGAAGTCTTCGAGGATGATAAACATGGAACAGAAGTGGGAAGCTCGACCGCCGAGAGTAAACGAGTTGCCCGCGATGGAGTTAACGCTGCGAACACCCGGAGTATCCAGAGCGATGCGTTCGATCTTCGTCAGTGTTTCCAGAGTTCGCTCGGCGGCCGTCGCATCCGGCAATTGCACGCTTCCCGTCAGATAACCTTTGTCCTGAGCAGGAATGAAGCCGGTGGGAAGAGAATGGAAACCGGTGTACGTCAGTCCGACAAGTCCGACATAAACGATCAGCACAAGAATGGGAACTCGCAGGAGCCTTGATGTGGTCGCGACATAGCCGTTAACACTGGCACCCATCAGGCGATTGAATAAACGGAACAGCCAACCCAGAAAGAAGTTCAGGATCCGCGTGAGCAAATCCTGTCGCCCATGTTTTGGCCGCAACAGTAACGCGGCGAGGGCCGGGCTGAGCGTCAATGAGTTGATCGTGGAGATGACGGTTGAGATGGCAATCGTCAAAGCAAACTGACGAAAGAACAGGCCCACGATTCCGGACACAAACGCACAAGGGATGAAGACAGCAGAAAGGACAAGACCTACGGCGATCACGGGCCCCGTCACTTCATCCATCGCTCGAATGGCCGCTTCGCGAGGACTGAAGCCTCGTTCGATATACTGCTCCACAGCTTCAACGACCACGATGGCATCATCAACTACGATACCGATGGCAAGCACGAGGCCAAATAGAGTCAGATTGTTCAGACTGAAGCCAACGGCCAGCATCGCTGCAAAGGTTCCAACAATCGCTACGGGGACGGCAATTAAAGGGATGATGGCCGGACGCCAACCCTGAAGAAAAAGAAGGACCACCAGCGAAACCAGGATCACAGCATCGCGCAGTGACTTGAATACTTCGCCGATCGACTCACGAATAAACGGAGTCGTGTCGTAGCCCGCTTCCCAGATGACTCCTTCGGGAAAATCGACCGCCAGTTCGTCCATCTTGGATTTGATCAGGTCGGCAGTTTCCAAAGCATTGGCGTCGGGCAACTGAAAGATCGCGAGGCCGACTGTGGGTTTCTGATTAAACCGGTTGTTAGTTTCGATGGTTCTGGCCGCCACCTCGACTCGCCCAAGATCCCGAATCCGCAGCGTGCGACCGTCGGGAGTTGTCCGCACGATGATGTCACCAAATTCGTCCGGAGTCTGCAGGCGTCCCTGAACATGCAGCGGAAGTTGCCAGGCATGTTGAGCAGGCGGCTGGCTGTTGATCGTTTCATTGGTGCGAGTGAAGGCGTCGGCAGATTTCGATTCGGAGCCGCCAGTGGTCAGAATATTGACGGAGCTGATGTTGGGTTTAACGACGGAATTCTCTGCTGTTGGTTGTTGCCCGAGTTGTCCAAGGCCGACCTCGGCATTTTGTTCGCGGACAGCCGACACAACATCCGACACCGCGACGTTGCGCGCGGCCAGCTTGTCCGGGTCGAGCCAGATCCGCATGCTGTAATCACGCTGCCCGAAGACTCGAACATCACTGACGCCTTGAATCCGACTGATTTCATCGAGCAGTCTCAGGCGAGCGTAGTTGCTCAGATAGAGCTGGTCGTAGGTTCCGTCCGGGGAGTTAATGCTGATGGTGAGCAAAATGTCGGGCGATCTCTTGCGAGTCGTCACGCCCGTTCGACGCACCAGTTCCGGCAGCAGAGGTAACGCCAGGCTGACTCGATTCTGCACCAGCACCTGAGCCAGATTCAGATCGACACCCGGCTTGAAGGAAACGGTCAGAGCATAGGAACCGTCGTTGGTGCTCGACGAATTCATATACAGCATGTCTTCGACGCCATTGACCTGCTGCTCGATCGGGGCCGCAATCGTTTCCGCCACCGTCTGCGCGCTGGCTCCGGGATAATTGCAGGCGACTTCCACGGTCGGAGGAGCAATCAGCGGATACGGAGCCAAAGGCAATTGATACAGCGCAATGCCGCCGACCATTGTGATCACGATGGAGATCACAGAGGCGAAGATTGGGCGATCAATAAAGAAGCGAGAGAACACAGGAAAGGCTCGCAGCAACGGCGGGATATCTCAGCAGGCGAGACATCTTACCCATTCAGGAACCTCGCGGGAATTGATCGGCCTTTTGGACTGTAGCCTTTTGGACTGCGGCAGCCTGCTGCCGCTATCGCGCAGGCAGCCTTGCTGCCAAGTGATATTCACTGGAGCTGGTCGGATTCCACATTTATTCTCCACAGCAGGCTGTGGAGTTGAAAGCGGCAGCGGGCTGCCGCAGTCCAAGGAGAAGAAAGCGGCGTCCCTCAATGCGAACCGGGGTTGGTATGTCGAAACATACCAACCCCGGAACATCGGGTCGTCCGAAGGTGAGGAGTAACTTCGGAACGAACTTCTCGTTGTACTGTGCGGACTCCTCGTGTTTCCGTCAGCTCGCAGCGTGTTTACGAGCTGACGTGAATGGCCGAATTGGCCAGTGATGATTCCCTGTCAGGAAACTAGTGTTTGAGAATCCGAGGTGCTTAGCGTGTTGTATAAATCGCCGGATCATCAATGATGATCGGAGTTGACCAGGTCTTGCCGTCGTTCTGATTGCACGAGTTAAAGAAGTGAGTCGCGAAGTACTCAGCCTGATAACCGTACGGGAAGCTGGAATAAAGATGGTCTGCGGCGGTCAGGTTGCCCGTGCCCTGTTTTCCGTAGTAGTGAACTCGACCATCGCCAGTCACTGACATACCCAGAGTCCACCAGCCTGGAGTCAACTTCAGGCTCTTGACTTCATGACCGAGGTTATTGCCGCGAATCAGAAGGATGGCTTCATCTTCTTTGAACTTGCCATCATGGCTACTGTGGAATTCGATAAAGTAACCTGGCCAGTAATCTTCCTGCTTACGCTTCGTCGACGTGAACAGGAATTTTTTCTCGGTTTCGGTGATCGTTGTCTTCAGGTCGATGCGATAGCCGAAGTGTGAGCCGGAACGATTCTCCCACTGTTCGAAGGGAGGAAGATAAACTCGAGTCACGCAGCTTGGGTTTCGACCGGTGGCGATTGCTCCGACTTTGGAAGAGCAAGCCATGATTAGGTCGTCCTGCTCCATTTTATAGGAGTTGTTTCCCGGCACGCCTGAGTTCAGGGTCTGAATCTTCAACGCGCCTTTGCTGCCGGGAAGTCCACCTTCCGGCGTGGGAACTCGAACGATATGGTCGGGCATGCCACGCTTAGGACTTTCGAACCAACGCTTGTTCGTCGAGAATCCCGTGGGGGAGCGAACCTGTTCGTCCTGCTCACGGCTGGCTTTCGCGCCGTTCGGGACCCACTTCCAGCTTTCGTCTTCGAAGTCATCTCCCACCTGGTTCAGCTTCATCCCGGTTCCGGGAACAAGCTGAGCGTGGGCGTCCACGAAGAAGACTGGAATTGCAATGACAAAACATGCGGCTTGAACAAGCCTCAGGATTGGCGACTTCATGTCGACCGTGCCCCCAAAGAGTGAATCCGTTCTGGCAGGGGAGGAATTTCACGGACCGCTCATGCAGACCGTCCGGCATCCTTGCAGGTCGGTGAGCATTCGCGGTATTTCGTGAAAATGGTGCTGAGAGTTTATTTCCTGTCCCAACCAGCCGTCCCTGGCCTGTTGTTGCAGGACTCTGCAGACCTATTCCTTCAACTGGAGTTATCGGACTGGGTGTTGCAGATGGCATAGCCATTTCTGCTGGTCGTTGGCAGTCTTCGGCGGCAATTCGTCTCAACACGGCAGGATCTCGCTGTCTTGCCTGTTTTGCCTGGTCGGCCGCAGAGGCCGAGGCGCTAGCCGACTGTTGATTGAGTCGCACCTGCGATTCTCTGTTTAGCGCCCAGCCGGTGGGGGCGGGTTTTGTGGTGGGGGGCGGCTCCGGGTGGGGGGTTAAGGGGGGTATGAACGACCCGGTAGCGGTACCGGGGGGTAAATTGGGTAGCGC
>JBPOIW010000173.1:0-24396 GCA_052034165.1 Planctomycetota bacterium
AGCCATCACTGTCAATACCGCTGCCGCCGTCACCGTCGCTATTAACGACGTACGACGCTCTGATTTCGACAGCGGCGTCACAGACGTCTCCACCAGTGACACCCGCGCAGCACTTGAAGATCTGACAATCAGTGTAGCCAAAGGAATGATTCAACTTGTCGCAGACAGTGGTCCTATTATTGTGCGAGGCGGCACCTTGCCTGCAGACTCTGGAATCGCTGCCACCGGTGATGGATCGGTTATCGAATTGCAGTCTCCCGGTGACATCGTTGTACTTGCCAACATCATTGCAGGCAGCCAGAACCCGAACGAAGCCGACGATGAAAACTCTTCAAACGGCGAAGAGATCCTCATCACTTCAAGCTCTGGAAATATCGCGATCGGCTTCGAGAAAGATGGACTCAAAGATGCGAGTGGCAACGCTACGGGCGATGGACATTACTCCGTATTGATCTCTACGGATCAGGATCTTGCCAGCGGAAAGTCGTTTGACTTGACGAGCGACCGCATCTCCATTGTAGCTGGAAGCCCGCCTCTTTTAGCCGGTGGAAAAGTCACATTTGGTAATGACGTCACGCTCCGTTCTGATGGTGGAGTTGCTAAACAGTGGACTCCGTTGCCGTCGCAGGGGGATCGCTCAGGAACAGCCTTTTTCCAGTTCGGCAACAATAAGGACGATTCGAGATTCGCAATCCTCGGGAATGTCGGCAATGTTGGTAACTCTATTCAGGGGGTCTTTCAGATTATTGTTGGCGTTGCCGGTGAAGAAAACCTGCGATTGGATATCGACTGGCGAGATACCAGCAACAACTCTGTTTCCGTAGTCCCGAATCCCAACTCCCCTGTGGATGATGTGTATAACGGCAATCGTGCGAATGTCACCTCAGACCGGTATCAGTTAATCCGGCTGAACCACAATCCAATTGATAAGGTGGGTGATCAGCTTGTTACGAAAAGCTATCAGATCGCTCACCGCTGGGGCGTGCTTGAAATCAGCGAAATGAAGCAGTTCACTGCAGACTTTCAGGACGGGAAAATCACCGTTGACTTCGCCGTTTCCCATCATGAATCCATAGATGTACGAGGCACAATTCAGGATTCGACGACACTAAAGGCGAAAACGCTACAGGTGTCATCAACAGATGACATCACGACCGGCCCGAATCCGCTGACGGCAAATCCTGACGATCTGGCCAAAATAGTCGGAAAGGACACCAAAGATCTGCAGTTCGAAAATGGAGTGGTGGAATTCACGATGCCCGTGTCTGCTCCTCAGGGATTCCTGACAAAGGCAGAGGGGATTGCCCCGATTCCTGCTCAGGTACTTGTACGAGACCAACCGGTGATCATCACCAACCCTGTTGTAGCTCAGGAACTCGATTACGCAACGACGGCTCAAGTTTCCGGAACAGAGGTCTATTTCCGGATGACACAAACACTGCCGGACGGGACTGAGGTTCCGATCGGCAGCGATATCAAGTCGGAAGCCTTCAGTAGTCCAGATGCGCTGGACGCGTTGATTCGCAGCAATAATCTCCCCGATGGAACTGGCTATGAGGTCAAGCTGATTCTCGAAACCGGCGGCAAGACTATCGAGCGATCCGTTCTTGAATTCGACATTACCGGCGGTCAACCTCAGGTGACAGGATCAGGGGATGCTGATCTGGAGGAACTAAAGCTGGAGCGTCGGCCAGACTTCACGCTGGAACCGGATGCTCAACAGGAAGAAGTGCCCGCTGGTAACGACAGTGCCAGTGCTGAAGGTTCAGCGAATCCGGTAGCGGGTTTGTCAGACGTTGTCGCGGGTGAACTCATCAAGGGGACCGTTGACCCTCAGGCAGCTTCCAGCGAAACGGTACCGGTTATCGTGCCGGTATTGGAAGTTCCAGCCCAGGGAAATGAATCTGTTGAAGATGGAATCACAATGACAGAATCGGCTGTCTCTGGTTCCGTGGCATTCGGCATGATCACGTCTCTGCAACTGGCTAAGTCGCGACGCCGACAGCGTGAATCAGAATTTGGTATGTCAAAAGCAGCTCGGCTATCTCGACGACTATCGGGACTAATGAGTGAAGCACAGGACGAGGCTCAGACGGAACTCTAATCTGAACTGTTCAAGTCCCCAGGTAAGAATCTCACAATTTTTTGACGTCAGTGAATACGGGCGAACTCTTATGTCAGGCAACAAGAACAACCAGGGCGGATCCGCTGGATCAGAAGAAAACTCACGGCCGGAGTTTGGCGATACTCTGGATCCAAGTCTCTTCAAGTCCAGCGGTGGCGGAACGGCCGACCTGAGCGGTTCACGGAGTGAGGATCTGCCCCAGTCGGAGTCCTCTGAGGAGCACGGTTCCGTTGAGGCAAACTCCAATCCTGGAGGAGGAACACTCATTCCTGAATCGGAGGCCGACTTGGATCCTGATGCTGAAGTGCTCGACTCCAGCGCCACTCATCAATACGAAGAGGAAGAGCTGCTCGAAGCTTCCGGGAACGCCTATTTCGACGATGAGGAAGTCGTTGAGATTGACGCGGAACAAGCCGAAGAAGTCGCTGAAGCAGAGGTAGCGTCCGAGGACGATGATCTGGCGATTGAGTTCCTGAAAGATCCTTCCAATGCACCGACCTTTGTCGGCGACAGCTCAGAAGGATTTGACGACGATGTTGAAATTGATGAAGAGGCTGAAGCCGCAGAGTTCCTGAAAGATCCTTCCAATGCGCCGACCTTTGTCGGCGACAGCTCAGAAGGATTTGACGACGATGTTGAAATCGATGAAGAGGCTGAAGTCGCAGAGTTCCTGAAAGATGCGTCCAGTGCACCGACTCTGGTTGGTGACAGCAGTGAAGACATTGATGAGGACATTCAGGCCGAAAAGGATGAGCATGCTGTAGCCTTCCTGAAGGATCCGTCCAACGCACCGACCTTCGTAGGAGACAGTTCCGAAGGAATTGATGATGACGAAGTCGACGTGCTGTTGAAGGACCCTTCCAATGCCCCGACCTTTTTGGGAGACAGCTCAGAGGGGCTCGACGATGACGACGATCAGATGTTGAAGGATCCTTCAAATGCGCCCACGTTCGTTGGCGAGAGTGCCGCGCATGACAAGGAAGAATTCTTTTCCCAGTCTATGGGCAGAAATGAAGATGATGATGAGGCAGAAAATTTTTCGGCCGATGCAAAGGCATCAGACTCCAAAGGCTCCGGGTCACCTCGTCGTTTGAGTTCGCAGGTGTGGGGGACGAGTTCCCGTTTCGGTCTCGACAGTTCATTGAAAATCCGCAATCGCCCCGTGACAGGCGGCGGTCCGTTCGGAGATTCTGCTGATGCAGACTACGAGATCATTTCGAAGCTTGCCGAAGGCGGAATGGGGATTGTGTATGTTGCTCGGCAGTTGTCCCTGAATAGACAACTGGCCATTAAAACACTCAAACCGATGAGTGAAAAAGAGCGAAAGAAACTTTCAAACGTCAAGATGAGTCAGGTGACTCGGCATCGTCGCGAGATGTTCCTTTCGGAAGCGTTGGTCACGGCCAACCTCGTCCATCCAAACATCGTGCCGATTCATGATCTGTGCCAGACCGGAGACGGCACTCCGTTCTATTCCATGAAGCAGGTGGAAGGAACGCCATGGAACAAGGTCATCAAGACCAAAACGATTGAAGAGAATCTGGAAGTTCTGCTGAAGGTGGCAGACGCCGTCGCGTATGCGCATCACAATGGTGTGATCAATCGAGACTTAAAACCCGAAAACATCATGCTGGGTGAATTCGGTGAAGTGATCGTCCTTGACTGGGGACTTTCGGTGCCGGCCCCGGATTCCGGGAAGTCGAAGTTTGCGTCGCCATCAGCTTCGATTGGTGCTGGTACACCGGCTTACATGGCTCCGGAGTTGTGGGCGGGACCACCAGAGAAGATCGGACGCGGCAGCGATATTTATCTGTTGGGCGCGATCCTGTATGAGATGCTGGTCGGGCATCCGCCACATGCCTTTGCGAACCCATCTGGACGAGGACAGGCCACTGTTTTCCAGATTATTGACTCGGTCCTTCGCCCCAACGCCATTGTTCCTACCCAGGTCAAGGGAGAGTTGATGGACATCGCCATGGAAGCGATGCGGTCGCAACCGGAAGATCGGTACCAGAGTGTTCAGGAGTTTCAGGTTGCCATTCGAAACTACCAGCGTCATGAAGAGAGCCGAACCCTGACGGGCCGCGCGGATGAACTGGTTCAGGGCAAAGCGGGTTCTTCGGCCGAGAGCTATGCAGACTACCAGACTGCCTGTGCTCTCTATGAAGAAGCGATCCGCGGCTGGAAGGGCAACGAAAAGGCCGAAGAAGGTCTCTTCTATACTCAATTGAAATATGCCGAACTGGCCTATAAGCGAGGTGACTTCGACCTTGGTCTCCAGATGGTGGGTAGCCGTCGAGCCAAGGAGTTCGTGGCTCTGCGGGATAAGCTGACGAAATCAAAGACACGCCGCAGTCGGCAGAAGACGATCACGACAGCGTTGATCGCAGCGTTCTTCCTGGCAGTTGTCGGCGGCGGCTCAATCAGCGGTTATTTTTGGTACCAATCTGCGCAGAATCTCGCGGCGTTGGAACAAGCGAGCGGTGACCTGAAGACTGCGAACGCCGCCAAAGATGA
The DNA here is from genome assembly GCA_052034165.1 of Planctomycetota bacterium. Classification (GTDB taxonomy): domain Bacteria; phylum Planctomycetota; class Planctomycetia; order Planctomycetales; family Planctomycetaceae; genus SXXK01. Next base: position 4,643 of record JBPOIW010000173.1, read on the forward strand.
TGCACTGAAAGTCAGGCAAGAAGCGGAGCTGGCAAAAACGGCCGCTGAGGATGCCAGCAAACTGGCAGAAGAGAAGAGAGCGAACGCTGAAATGCTCGCGATGATGGCTGAGCAAAAGGAAATGCTGGCCAACAAGAAAGCAGAAGAGGCCGATACGAAAGCAATGCTGGCCGAGGCGAAAGCGATTGATGCGGAGGCGAAAGAAAAGGCCGCTAACGCTAAGGCGATTGAAGCCCAGGAAGCTGCTGACGCTGCTGCTGCGGTCGCAAAAATGGCCGCCGAACAAAAGGTAGCTGCTGAGCAAGCAAAGGTCGCCGCAGTGGCTCAGCAAAGCAGAACTGTCCTTGAGACACAGGTGGCCATCAACGTTCGTAGCGGAACGTTTAATCAAGCTATCGAAGTGCTGAAGGAGTTGAAGCAGCAGCCGTTCGAAGATCTGACTGACGATGAACGAGCACAACGAATCAAAGAGATCGATGCTCAGATTCAATTACTCATCAAGAAAGATGCCGCTAAAAGGAACACCACCCAGGCCATGGCTGTGAGCCCCGATGGGACTGTCGCGGTATGGGGGAACGTCGATGGAACTTTGGAACTACGACAGTTCGATCCCGCGACACTGACGATCTCGGAATCGGCGATTCGAACGAAGTCTCTGGGATTGACCAGCCCTGTTTCCGATCTGCGACTTATTGACTCCAGTGGGGCTCAATTGGCTGTCGCAGCCTGCGGAAACGGCATCTTTATATGGAACACCACCGACGACAGCCTGATCAGAATCTTTGACGCCGGCCAATTCCAGGTAGTCGCTCTGGAGATACAGAATGACGACCTTTTAGCTGCCCTTGCGAATGAATCGCCGGACAACAACGATGGTCAAATCGTATGTCTGGGCCTGACGGATCGCCAGGAACGCTGGCGATACTCTGCGGGCACCAAGGTCAAGGATGTCACGATTATCCCTGGCACATCGACATTGATTTATGCAGGTTCCAGAGGCAATTTATCTGCCGACGTTGTCGCGCTGAACTTTGCCGATGGTTTGCCCAAAAAGCCGCTGGGGCAATTGCGATACACCACTGACACTCTGCGTCCGCCTCAGTGTATCGCGGTCTCTCCGGACGGCGCGTTCCTGGTTGTTGGGAACAGCCGTGATGGACAGATTCTGGTTCTGCCAAAATTCGTAGAGACAGCCATTACGCCACTGGCGGGCTCGGCCGCGGAACGAAAGACCCGCGCCGACAATTTTCCTTTTATGTATGCAACGGAGATGCAGGAACAGAAACGCGTGTTTCACTACATGAAACATTCGCGACCTGTGACTTCGATTGCGTTCTCGTCACCAGGTGTTGATGCCGCAAATGCCGGGAGCGAAACACAGCGGATGATTACCGGGTCGGAGGACCGCACGGTTGCCGTCTGGGCGGTTTCCGGAAATGCGGAACTGGTCCTGGACCGGGCCGACCATCTTGTTGGTCACGGTGCACCAATTACCTCTGCCGTCTTCGCTGGCAAAACCAATCGGTTTGTCATGACAGCAGCTCGAGATAACTACAATCGCTTGTGGGATGTTGAGACCTACGATTCCCAGAAGGTCGTTGAAGATTTTCTGAAGCTGACTGCAAAGCCGACAACCACAGCCCGCTCTAATAGTGCCTCTGAACAACCAAAGAAGAAAGAGGACAACATTTCCTTCCTGAAACGCCGGGCTTCAAAGCTGGGTGCAGCGATCACCACCGGGTTGCCCGGTGATGTCACTCAGCCAGTTGTCGAAGTCTCTGATCCTCGAGTTCTGAAAAGCGATTCAGGCAAAGAATTTCAGGGGCCCGTGATTTCGGTGGACCTGTCAACCGATGGAACTGTGGCTGTCACGGGCGGCATCGGCGGAACTGCCGTCATGTGGGATGCGGGGAGCGGGCGAGTAGTCGGGGACGATTCAGCAACTGCTGCAACCTCACGATTCCATGATCGCGGAAATCTGTTTGAAGAGGGCCACAAGTTTAATATGTCGCGGCTCATGTTTTTGCCGCCCGACAATAAGGTCCTGCTGACATCTTCATTTGACGGAAGTCTGTGCCTGTGGGATGCAAATCCGGCCTCTCCTCAGTTTGGAACGGAGCGCGCTCGTTTAACGGCCACACGACTGTTGAACACCGTTGCTTCATCTCGGTCCGGAACATTTCTGATCACCACAATTGAGCCAGACACTACCCAGAGCGACACGTCAGCGGCTCCGCAACTGCCCGAGTCTGTTGCTTCACAAACGTCGGTGACGCAACAGGCCCGGGCAGTTGAAAAGCCGTGGTATGAGTTTGCTCTGTGGAATGTGGCCGACATTATGTCAGGGGCGGCTCCGGTGCCGCGACGCATGGGACGTTTCCATCGCGACGATTTGACCGTGATTTCGGTTTCTCAGGACGATTCGATGATTGCGACCGCCGACCGTGATGGTCAGGTGGCTATCTGGTCGACGGCTTCCGGAGAACTTCTCACATCTTTCCGTGGTCATCCTCGAAAGACTTATATCACGGGACTGGACTGGCTCTCACCTGAGAGTTTAATTACGGCTGGACTGGACGGCGAAATGAAGGTCTGGTCCATCCAGAACTCTGAACGCGACGGGCAGACAAAACTGACCGCGGCTTCGACCTTTGCGTTTCGACGCGATCGATCCATCATTGACCGGATGGTTGTCTCGCCCGACAGAACTCAACTGCTGACCATCGGTATTGACCAGACTCGTGGCGCGATGGGGCCGCTGCTGACCTATAGCGTGCGGCTTTGGAAACTCGGCCGGGCTGAGAGCGTTGGAAAGATTCAGTTGGCGGCAATCGCTCTTGAAAATGAGCCGGGGGCGGCCATCACCAGAGTTGTGAGTTCAGCAAGCTGGTCTCCCGATGGTACGCGAATTCTGCTGGTGGTGCAGGACAGCTTGAAGAAGGGGCAAAGTATCGTAAAAACAGACTCCACTGTTCAGATCTGCGATGTTGCTACCGAAAAGGTTGTCGAAGTACTTTCTGCGAAGTCGGAGATTACGGATCTTGCTCAGGGAGGAGATCAGGGAAGTCTTCTGGCGACGTTTGATGGGACGGTCGCTCAACTTTGGAACCTTGCGGATGGTCAGCATTTGATGAGCTGTCGCCCGCAAAGAAAAGTGTCCGCGCTGGCATTGTCGCGTGATCCAGCTCATCGTGTTCTGGCAATGGGCACCGATTCGCTGCTGTTGTTTAACGCTGAAAAGGGCTCTGCGTTTGGTCAGACTCTGGCAAAACTTCCACGAGCCCATTCAGGCCGGATCTCCGCGCTGGAATTTTCGCCAGTGGCGGCTGACTTTCAGTTGGCAAGTGGCAGCGAAGATGGTTCCGTGTCGATCTGGAGATGGTCACCTTCGAATCAGGTCCTGACACTGGAATCGACGTTCCAGGGAACAGGAGTTGTTGAAGATGTGGAATGGTCTGCTGACGGTCGGACACTGCTGGCGGTTCGAGCCAGCTCGGGGAGCTTAATTGATGTGGCGACGAAAACCGATTCGCCGGTTGCCATCCCGGAATCCATGACATCGACTACATTTCAATGTGGATGCCTCAGTCCTGCGGGCGATGCCATTGCACTGGCTGGCAGCAACGCGGGAAGCGGGAGCAGCGGCTTCGTGATCAAGCGAGGTGAGGACGGCGCCTATGCACTACATGCTGTTTTTGAAGGACACGGTTTTGGAGGCATCAAAGCTCTGAAATTTATCCCGCCTGGTTCCGGTACGAAAGGAACGGATCGCTCGCCTTATCTGGTCTCCGCGGGTGATGACGGTGCCGCAATTCTCTGGAATTGGCGTCCGGATCGGGAATCGACCGGATTCCCGGCAACAGAAGCTTATCGCTTCATCGCGTTGGATCCTGAAATGACAGACGCTCATCGCGGTGCCATCAATGATGTTGCCGTCACCAATACAGGTCTCATTGTAACCGGAAGCGAAGACGGTACTGCGGTCGTCTGGCCGAACCCATTGGCCAATTAGCTGGTCAGCGCCAAGTTTGAGTTTCAGTTTGTCCATCCCGCATGGTGCGGAAAGACCAAAATATCGATTCCTTCAGGCAACGAATAACCTTCTTGTGGTCTCCGTGATTCATCCGTGTTATCCGCGGTATCCGCGGTCAAAATGCGATTCTGTTTTTGACCACAGATAGCACAGATTTCACAGAGAGAATCGCAGGGGAGCTTCACACGAACCCTGAACATCCTCCCCGACATGGCGCTGTCCAGCCAGGATTGCTCAGCCGTGCTTTTATTTTCAAGGCTTCGTCAGAACCCTGCCACTTGATGCACTGTTCACAATGCGTGGTGCTTCACGCTGAATGCGAGGGCGCGGAAGGTTCCGTGTCCACACGGACGGTGGACAGCAGAATCCAGCCCACTTCGGGCACAGCCGTCGGCAGCAGCAGGGCGTCAAGAAAGCGGAAGGCGGATTCACGCACGTGGATGGATCCTGCGATCAGAAGAGTCGTCAGTTGATCCACTGTGCGATTGGTCCAAAGTTTTGAATTGCCAAACCTGGCGCGGTACTTTGACGAGTGGTCCACGGGAACAAAAAACAGAATTTCTTTGGTCGACCAGAAACGCTCCAGGATTGGATGAATATCTTCGGTACTGAGAGAATCCACAACCCACAGCAGAGCAGAACCAGGTTCCGGTCGTTCCAACGGAATTGGCGACTCATCTGCCTGATGCGCTGAACCTGATGCCGGGGCCGGCTGGATTGGCGAACAGTTTTTGTCAGTGAGCTTTCTCAGTTCCCTGACTTCGTCAATCACACCCGCATTGACTATCAGACCGCAGCGACGTCTCCGCGAGATGTTCTTCAGGATGCGAAGAGAGGGAACTCCGGTGCCGCGGTTGCGAAGGCGAATTGACTCCGTCCAGAAATCAGGATGGATGGTGATCCGATTTCCCCCGGTTCGCTGCTCCAGAGTTTCAGTCAATCGAACGCTGAGACCAAAGTCGTCAGACAACTGCACACTGCCAACAAGTGGCAAATTCAAATGACCAAGGTGACCATGAGCACCGCGGATCTCAACGGTGAATTCACAGTCTCCGACACTGATCACGTCTCCGTCAGTCAACTTGCGGCAAACGCTTCGCAATCCGTTGACGAACAACATCGCGGTCTCTGAGACGTTTTTGACTTCCACTCCGGTGGGATCATGCTGGATCAGAAACTGCGGGTCGCCGATCGACAGATCGTCGACCGGAAAATGTGACCAGTTGCCACAACCCACGAGCGCGCGCTGGCCCGGCATCAGTGCTCGAGAAACACCGACGTGCGGACCACGCGAGATTCGAAGTATGACCAGCATAAAATGGCCAGATGTTCAGTACTCCGAAATTGCTAGTGGCTCAGAACCGTCCGACTGTTGGCCCAAACAGACGAAAATTGGCTCTGGCCGCAATTCCGGGAGCAAGGTGTAATGTCCAAATTGATGGGATTGCCTACTGCATTCCTCGCTTTTCAAGATGGCACACACTCTATTCTTGGCCGGCCCGGGAAAGTGTTGCGTAAATTCTCCAAAGAATTCTTCGACGCCAAAAAATTACTCGCCCGTGAAATCCTGATCCATCATGACTTCGCCATCGAGCTCTGACTCGAATTGCTCTGAGTCGATTTGTCCCGAGTCAAACTGCTCTGATTCAAACTGCTCTGAGCCCATTTCTGCGGCATCCTGTTCCGGCAGAATTTCAGAGCCGTAAAACTCCTGCTCTGAGTATTCTGACTCCTGGAAGTTGACCGGGCTGACCCCACCGAGTTCAAAATCTTCGGCGGCTTCTACAGAGGTGCTCATTGGAACCTCGGCTGCTGGCGGCTCTTCGGGGACGCTCTGCAGAGGTTTAGACTGATCCTGGTAAAGTTGTTCCTCACCAGCCGTGTCAGACGTGACGGTCAGAGGAATTGCCCCGTCATAGATCTGCAGATTGTTGTACGCCATCAGCGAGTTCTTTTCGAGGTGCACATTCTTCACGGCAATCGCATACTCGACACGAGAACGGAAGAATTCAATCTTCGCCTCGACAACACGTCGCTGAGCATCGAACAGACGATCCGGATCGATTTCATCTCCAAGGTCCTGCCGCTTTTGCATCGCGGTGACCACAACTTCAGCCGCGCGAAAGCGGTTCATACTGTTTTCACAGGCTTCGAAGGCTCGTTCCGATTCTCCCACCGCATTCATCACGTCATGTACAACGGCTTTCTGCTGTTCTCGCTGGAGCGCCCTTTCTCGAGAGACCATCAGTTCTGCGTGTGAGACGGCCGCATGAGCCTTCCTGTATCCAATCGGAATATTGAATTCTGCGCCGACGAACCATTCCTGATTCTTGCCAGCCATCATATTGCCGACAGCATTGGAACCATTGTAATCGATGAGATCGTCGCCGAAGCCACGGAATCGATAGCGGCCTACAGCGTCCAGACGCGGGTTGAGAAAGTTTCTGGCAGCCAGCAGTTCCATTTCACGCTGGCGTACTTTCAATTGCTGTTTTCGCAGTTCGGGGCGGCCCATTATTGCCTCATCGGTGACTGACGACCAGTCAAAGATCATTTTTGCCTGTTCAGGTTCGTCGAGCGGACGCAACATTTCGCCGTCGGCAATGGGCAACCCGATAAGCAGCCGCAATCTCCGTTCTGCGACCTGCACACCATCCACTCCTCGCACAGTGCCCCCGGTGCTTCCATTCCGGCCCTGAGTTCCCTGAACGATCCGGCCCGAGATGGCTTCGTCAACATCAGCCTTGAATCGGAAATACTGTTCTTTTGCGAGAGCCACGCGAACATCATCATCGTCCGGGCTCTTCTCCAGAGTCTTCCACGTCTCCAGCGCCTGATTCATCGCCACCGTTTTGGCTTCGAGCTGCCGAAAGGCGAGGTATAAGTCCCAGTAGGCATTGACGACATCACTGACATAGTCTCGAACAGCGAGTTCGAAGTCGACCTGATTAATGTCCGTTCCGACTTTCGCAATCAGGATGCCGTTATAAACACCCGGCAGGTTCCCTGGACCAGCAATGCGATTGAACTGGACACCACCGCCCTGCAACAGGGGCTGACGAAGTTCGCCCTCGACATAGTTATCCCATGCGTTCGGGAACAGATTCCCCGGGGCATTGTTGTTGTCGTAGTTTGTAACATTCCGCAAGGCGATTCGAGAGCCTGTCGCATTCAGCTTCGACAGCTCATTGGTGTAGTCGTTCGCATCCTGCACGAACGTATTTGTACCACCGGCGAAGAATGAGTTGTTATACGTTCGGTCGTTGTTTGCAAAGTTGGCTGTTGACTTGAACTGGGCATCAAACGCGCTTAGAGCCGCTTCGGTTCCAAAACGAGGATCCATCTCCTGAAGGCCACCGGTGAAATCCGTCTTCACAATATCCGGATTGCGCAGCACTGTCCCGCCCAGATCGCGAAGCACTTTGCTGTTCGCCATTGCGATCCCAAGAACATGCTGCAGCTCAACGTCTTTGTACTGGATGTTGGCGTAATCGTCCTTCTTGAATGGAGTCCACGGTTCGGCGGTGTACGCTGTCTCGTAGATATCAGCCTCCGGGTTATCCACTTTGGCTGCGATGCAATCGACTCGACTGGTGTCATTGCCAACCGTCTCACGCCAGGCCTGCCTTGACGCGCATCCCGTACTGATCAGGCATCCCAATAACATGACTCTTCCAGGACGACGCAGGCATGTGCGCTTCGCCGCAGAGAACATGCGGGACACCTGAGACTGAATTGATGCAGGTGTAGTCATTGAATTTTCCCTCAACGTTGCCAGCGTCCGGATGGTTGGCAGCGCGGCCCCCCCGCGCATGGAACATCACTCCCCTCTAGGAATCGGCATCCCCCTGCTCCGATTGCAGTGATTTTGACCAATGCGGGAAGACTGCTCTTTCTTTCAGTCATTTCGATATTGCATGATGTGCAGTTCGCGCCGATTCTGCCGCGTGAATCAGTGTTATGGCCTGAACGCTGCGCATTGGAATGAATTCGTGCGGGGAGCGAATGCCTGAACCTTTTTCCTCAGGCAACAAGGGTCCGCACGTGTGAAACAAAATTGCCAGGGAGCCTGGCAACGACAGAGCCAAATGACTCCTGACAAACTTGATCGGAAAGAAGCAGTGTCTCCGGCAGGGTCGCAACACCCAAAATTCCAATGAGTCGAGCGGCCCCGCCAATAAACAGGGTTAAATAGGTCAGATGAGATGGTTGTTGCCATTTTGCAACGTCCGTCGAGGGTTGAATTCCGGGGAAGGTTATGCGAATCATCGCCCCCCGGGGTAATGTTGAGTCAATCTGTGGAAGCGGTTGAAGGCCGAACTTCGTCAATTCTCCGCACGATGTGACTTGAAGCCGAGTGCTCCCAGGACTCCTGTAAAAAGTTAGCCTCAATCGTGGCTACGCACTGAACGGTGTCTGAACTACCTCACCCGGCCAAGAATAGAGACGGATAACCTTCACTGGTCAGACGTGTATGCAGAATGCCACTCGAGACACATTAAGGCTGTTTGAATCGCGGTTGTTGACCGCCGAACGCAGCGCGTCGCTTGATATGCCGTTCGCAGAATTCTTCGACGTTGTGTTGAAAGCATTACAGGCTGCCGGGGAAATCAGCAGCTGCACCGTGTGGTTGTACGCTCATGGAACAGCTGAGCGAGTCATCACGACTGACGAGAGCGTTACGGAGCCTCCGGCCCTATCCAACGTACGCGGCGAGCTGGCAGAAGACCGTGTGCTGGTTGAACAGGAAAAGCACAGCTCGGGACGAATACTCTGGTGTAGCCGTTGTTTCGAGGATATTTCCAGGCACTATTCGCTGTGCCTGGAGGCTCGGACCGACAGTGAACCGAGTGAAAATTTTCTGATGGGTAATGCGACGCTGGCGCTGTGTGAATGTCTTGCCGGTTGGTTTCGCCGAAACCTGATCGTGCGGATGGACGAGAAACTGGCGACTCAAACAGCCATTGCGGAGTTTTGCCAGCGCACCTACGCCACATTGGCGGCCCATGATTCCGGCACGGTCATCGCCTCGGAAGTCCGATTGCTGTTAAAAGCCGATCGTGTCAGCATTATTAATGCTTCGGGAAGCAAGGCTGAAATATTCGGGATCTCGGGTACTGACCGAGTAGATAAAAAACTGGAAGTACCTCAGGCTCTTCTGGCACTTTCGAGGGCCGTTTTTGAATCCGGACCGACGTTCCCTTCGGAGTGGATTTCGCTGGTCGGTGAATCGCGGATTTCAGATTTGTTGAATATAGAGTCCAAAACCATTCTTCACGACGGGGGCACACAATACGTCCGAGCGATTCGTGTGAAAGGGCAGGGGACGGACCTGAATGCACCTGAAGAATGGCGAGTTCTGGCGGAGCTTTTCGAAAACACGGCTCGTCCCTCTGAGGCTCATTGGAAGCTGTGTGTCGATCAAGTCAGCCGAGTGTTGCAGGGTGCAGGATCCATCCAGCGATCACGGCCATCATTATTGCAACGGTCTCGCCGGATCCTCATCCGGGCTACCGTCGTGATCGTACTTTTGATGTTGTCTGCGATGCCCGTGGATTTTGAAATTGATGCGATCGGTCGTTATCTCCCGGTCACAGAACGCCGAATTTTTGCTCCTGGCAGTGGGATCATTCAGGAACTTGCGGTCCAGCATGAATCTCAGGTTGAGCCTGGAATGCAGCTTCTTCGGATTCACAGCCCTGAACTGATCCTGAAGATTCAGGAAGTTCTGGGCCAACTGGAGACAGAACGAGTTCGCCTGTCGTCACTTCGAACAACTCGGCTGACAGAAGAAACGGGAGCACCTTCGAGGAATGGCGTCGAGCAGGCGTTGGGAGGAGAACAGGCCGTCCGGCAAAGAATCGCAGACCTTGAATCACGGCTGCAGTTGTTGAAGTCTCAGGAATCGGGACTGATGATTCGTGCCGATGCTCGCGGAAAAGTATTTCGCCGACAACTGGAACAGGATCTTAATTCGCGTCCGGTCCAGCAGGGCGATTTTCTGTTTGACCTGATCCCGGAAGAATCCGCGTGGCATCTGGAGGTTGAAGTACCAGAGGAGTTATTCGGTTATCTTCCCGTTGCGTCCACCGGTGGCATACAAAGTTTGCCGGTTCGATTCCATTTCGCTTCGGAGCCGGACGAACGCCTGCAGGCCGTTGTGTCGCGAGCGGAAGACAGTGTGGTCATTCAGGATGGGCGATCTTATAGCGTCGTGTATGCCACGATTGAGGACGCGAGCGTGGCACGAGCGGAAAAGCACAAACATCTGGGTGCTTCCGTCAGCGTCAGAATTCACTGTGGTCGGCGTGCCGTCGGTTTTGTGCTCTTTCGAGAGTTCTCCGAGTTTGTCCGCGAAAAATATTTTCAGTGGTTCTAAAAATCTTTGAACGAAACTGAGCTGAGAGCAAGGGTTCCACTGTGAGAAAAAACACCACTGTCATGATTCGATCGTTCATTGCTTTTGTCTTCATGACCGGGCTCCTTGCGAGTCGTGGAGTCACTGGCCGCGCGGATGAGCCAGAGATTCGTGTTACGCCGGTAACGATTCGCCTCATCCGTGAATGTGAGGTTCCCGCACATGATTCGGGAGTGCTGGATAAAATCAGCGTGCTGGAAGGGATGCCCGTCAAAGAAGGCGATCTCCTGGCAATGCTCGAATCACGCCAGCAGGAATTGACTGTTGAGCTGGCAAAGCTGAACTTTGAGGCGGCTGAGGAAGAAGCGTCTAATGATCTGGCCGTGCTCGCGGCTGAAGAAGGATTACTCGAAGCGCAAAGCAAGTTGAAGACGCTGGAATTATCACTGAACGTCGCGAAGAACATCTCCGAGAACAAGTCGGCCGTAGAGATCGCGAAGACCGATCAGGCGACGTCGAAAACTCAGCTGGAACGTGCGAAGACGGCCAGAAGCCAGTTCGACAAAAGTGTCTCTGAGGCCGAAATGATCCGACTCACGGCAGACTTCAGGAAGTCCGAGCTGAGTGTCTCAGAAGCGGAGAGCAAACAGCTTACCTCTGAGCTTCAGGTGCATGTCCACACGGCTGAGCTTGAAGAGCAACAGGCAACGATTTCGCGAAACCGACATCTCGTGGAGCAGGAACGTCGAAAACTCAAACAGGCCGCCAGAACGTCTGAAACGCGACGCGTCGAACTGGATCTCGCTAAGGCTATGCTGGACCGTCGAAAAGTCATGTCTCCTCTGACAGGGATTGTCGTCCGCCACAGTCGCCAGCCGGGCGAGTTTGTCGAAGCGGGGACTCCGATCCTGCGAGTCATTCAGCTCGATCGACTTCGGGCTGAGGGATTTGTCGAGGTAGCGATTGCTTCCCCGGCTTTAAGAAATCGTCCCGTCAGGATTGAAGTCACCGGAATTGGATCTCGAAAGAAAACTCTCGCCGGAGTGATTACCTTTGTGGGACAGGAAGTCGATCCTCTGAATCAGCAGGTTCGTGTATGGGCCGAATTTGAAAGCCCGGACCTCGATGTGTATCCCGGTATGACAGCAGAGATGACTGTTCTGCCGGGTGGAAGTCAATCGCCCCCTGCACAGCCCGTCACCGGGCTGCCAGAGAAGACAGACCAATCAGAAGCCAGGGCGAAGTCGGTTGACCGGTCCGCTGCCGTGGACTCTTCCGGGGAACGCTGATGTCAGCAACGAGCGGAGAACCGGATTTCCCTATGCATCTGCGGCTGCGTCCGGACGTGCGTGTGTATCCTTACGATGACCACGGTGCCGTGTTGAAAGATCCGTTGACCGGCAATTATGTGTTGCTGGTGGAGCATGAGTTCACCGCGTTGCGGCTGATGGAAACATCACTCAGACTATCAGACTGGCATGAGCGACTGCTGCGAGTGTTTCCGGGGAGCGGAGTGACGCGGTCTGATCTGAAGTCTTTTCTGCTGCGACTTTATCGACATCAGGTTCTGCAGTCAGATGCAACGGGCATGACGATGAACTCGGCTTCACCGCCCGGCTACACTCTGCCATTGTTGCTGCGAAAAGCATTAGGCGTCTGCTTTCGAATACGGATACCCATTGCCAGACCCGCACGACTGGCGGAGCCGTTGACTCGGGCATTGCGTTTTGCATTCTCCCCGGCCGCTGCTGTTTGCTATTGTTTACTGGTGCTGCTGGCCGGGGCAGTCATCGCGGTTCGTTTCGATGATTTTCGTCGGGACATTCCGGGATTGTCGATGATCTTCAGCCCAGCAAATTTACCGTGGCTGCTGGCGATGTTTGTTCTGGTGAAGTTGCTGCACGAAACCGGCCATATTGTGGCCTGCACTCACTACGGTGCCAGAGTGCGCGATTGCGGCTTTTTGTTGTTATTCTTTACGCCCGTTCTCTACACCAATGTCTCGGATTCCTGGATTCTTCCGCGTCGTCAGCGAATGATCATTTCAGCGGCCGGCATCATTGTGGAACTCGGCCTTGCAGCCGTGTTCTCTCTGTTGTGGTGGGTCTCAGCGAATGGATCCATGCGTTACCTGCTGATGAACGGAATCCTGCTTTGTACAGTTTCAACATTACTGTTCAACGGGAATCCCCTTCTTAAGTTCGACGGCTATTTTGTCCTCGCGGACCTGATGCGGCGACCCAATCTCTATCAACAGTCTCTGATCGAAACGCAAACTTTTTTTACAACGGTCTGGTCCGAGTCTATTCGCAATGCTGTTGCGACCGTCACTGATCGTCGCTATTTAATTTTCGGAGTTCTGGTCTGCGTTTATCGCGTCGTCTTGTGCTTCGGTTTCTGCTCTGTCGCGGGCATGGCTGTGTCGGGAGCAGGACTTGGTCCTATGGAACTCCCGACCAGGCTGCTGCTCCTGAGTGTTTTGGCGGTGATACCATTGACTGGATTTGCGCAGCAAGCCATTCGGCACAGCAAAGAATCAGGACTGTTGCCGAGGATGATTTTCAGGACCGCTATTTTTGTCGGACTGATGTGGTTGGTCCTCGCGATTCCTGTTCATAACTCGGTCTGTGTTTCCTGTGTACTCATACCTGAAGGGTCGCCGGTTTATGCAGACCTGACGGGGCGTTTGGTGTCTTTCCTGCCTTACGGAGAAACAGTCGAGGCGGATCGGGAAATTGCTCTGTTGGTCAATGATGAGCTTCAGGATCAGCTTCTTGTTGCAGAAGCCGATGCACGCGAAAAGCAACTGCGAGTAGAAAGTCTTCGCAAGCTGGGATTGGACCTCAGTGGCGAACTTCTTCCGACATCGGCGGAAGCCAGCAGCGCTGCGGACCGGCAGTTGAAACTTCTGCGGCAACAAGTGGCCCAGCTGAAGATCACGGCACCCGAGTCCGGAACTCTGCTGCCGCCCGAAGTGGTCAAAGAGGAACGTCGTGATCGGAGAATGTCACGCTGGCACGGAACGCCTCTTTCCTTGAAGAACTCCGGCGCAACTCTTGAACGCGGCACGCTTCTCGGATTTGTCGGCCAGCCTGGAAGATACCGAGTGCTCGCAGTTCTGAGTGAAGAGCAGGTCGAGCAAATCGCAGCGGGACAGAAAGCCGAGTGGATGAGTTTGTCTGGAGACCGTTCTACCATCACCACAACAATCGCAGACCTCAGTATGATGTCGGCTGACGCTTTACCGCAATGTCTGCTGGCTCAGACGGAAAATCAATGGTTGCTGTCCCAGCGTGATTCAGGAACGGTAAGCGTTCCAGTCGTTTCCTGCCTCATTTCCACCGGCAACAAAACCTCGCATCACAGGATTTATTCATACGGCCTTTTGAGGGTGGAGGGAATCCGCCTGACGCTGGGTACTCGCCTCTCCAGATTCCTTCGAACTACCATTTTTCGCCGCTGGGCTTAAACGCGAAGAGCCCATCGCTGGACAGCGCCATGTTCGATGTTCCGGCTGCCTTTCCGGGAAGGTGCGGAGACGTCCAAACATCCATTCCTGTCAGCAATGAGCACCCTTTGTGACCTCGGCGATTCATCTGTATACTCTGTGTTATCTGTGGTATAAATGCTCTTGTGTTTTTGACCACAGATTTCACGGATAAAATCACACGCTGAGTGTAACAGGAAAGCTGAACATCCCCCCAAAATGGCGCTATCCAGCTAGGATCAATCTCCGGCTCTCGACCGAACGGATGTACGTGTGAATGCCGGCACGACTCCACCCGAAGGCTCCGCACCAAAGGCTGCTCCGCTGACCGGCCAGGAACGTCAAACAGCAATCGATCAGTTGCGCGTCATTGAGGCCGAGCTGAAATCCGTGCAGGGCGTTCATCCCATGGTTTTCCCTTACGTTGACTCATCAGCAGTGGCGGAAACGGTCGAGTCGTGGACCGGCATTCCAGTCGGCAGAATGGTGGCTGACGAGGTCAATACCGTGCTGCGGCTTAAAGACCTTATGGAAGAGTCTTTCGTCGGCCAGTCACATGCGATGGAAATCATTGCGAAGCGGATTCAGAGGTCAGGAGCGGGACTTGTCGATCCACGTCGCCCGATTGGCGTTTTTCTGCTGACCGAGACCAGCGGCGTTGGTAAGACATCTGTTAATCTCTCGGTGAAAGAAGACGGCACGTTTGCTTACGAGATCCATTGATCAGCCGCAGTCGATTCAAAAACACCCGTGCAGTGCTTTCGCCTGCACGGGTGTTTTCTTTCAGAAGGGGTTCAGGAGGTTCCTGATAGCTCTCACCCCGCGTCAGGCTTTTCTCTTTCACTGCAACCGGAACTATCGGCAGGAATTCGCTCTTCATTCCGGATTTCCTGATCATCGTGTCAGACATCAATCAGGACAAAACTTTGTCTGGGTTCAAGACAAGTTGAGGTTTTAGCGGCTTCACTGGGTAGTTTCGTGGGCGGGGTTTTACTCAGTCACGGCTTCTGTCCTGCTGTTTCGGTGAAACAATGTCGCAGCCTGCAAATGCAAACACAAGCACGCGTCTGACGCTGCTTGCAGAGTCCGATCTGCTGGTTCAATGTCTCAAGCTCAACAGGGAACGGGTCAGGGCGGTATTGATTCGGCGAGATCGTTCCCGACGGGCCGCCGTACGATGCCTGGCAGAGCCGAACATTTCGACAGCTGTCGAGCAGGCCGCACAAATAGCGGTGACCCTCTCACTGGGAACGGCCTCCGATCGCATTCAGGCCAGATCGATTCTGCGCACACACGGAGTCAACTCAGTCGAACTGCGGAATTGTCTCGCCGATTCTTTTGGGAGAATTCGTCATCCTGCAGCTGCTTTCCTTCTGCTTCCCATGCTGAACGAGGTTCCGTCATTGGTTCAGGAGACGGCTTTTCGATCACTTATCTCTCGACATCATCCGCTGGCTTCTGAATCACTCCTAGCCGCGGTGTGGACAGACCACAGATTTCTGGACAGCGTGGTTCAGGTGACCCGGCGACTAACGCAACGTGAGTGCAACGGTATCTTTGAATCTCTTGAGCGAGCCTCAGAGGCTGATCCGAGGCTCGCCAGTGCTCTGCAACTGATTCACTCGTTTGTGAACGCGCGGGCGATGTCTTCGCGTATGCTGCAGGGATCGGGATGTCTTATCGCGGCCGAGCGGTTGCAGAGATCGATTGCGAGTGAAGCCGATCTCGATGAGTTCGCTCAGTACATCGACGGCTGGACGGAATGGAGTGACTGGCCGTCTGTCTCAGTGCCAGACGGCTCAGGGGATCAGCATCACGAAATGACGCCCACGGCGGGTGGTATGCTCAGCCAGCAGACGACGCATCTGGGAGCCATGCCTGTTTCGGAGCCACTTCAAGTTTGCTTGCCAGGGATCCCGCCCGAAGACATAGATACCCAAAGAGAAATCAAACGCCGTCATAAGAGCCGACTACGTTATATGGCAACATCACGCAGCGGAATCACGCTGGCCGCAGTCACTTCTTTTCTGCTGGCGGTTGGTTTTGGTATTTCCAGATACCACGATAATCTTCAGACGCACCCAGTGCTGCGCGACGGAGTTCCACCAGAGGTCCTCCGCGTCTCCGAGAATTCCCGCGGTGAGCCGGCCGTTGGGTTAACCGTCCCCCCGGCAGTCACTCCTTCTTCTGAGCGACCGGTGACAACGGACAACCAACCGACAATTCGGATGTCCGCATCGTCCCGCCAAAGGGACTGATTTTAGCTATCGCATTCGAAAGATTGTGCTCTTAAAGAATCGCTCATCAAAGTAAACAACCTGCAAACTCAGATGAGATCCCGCGATTCGAGAAATGGCCTCAATCCCCTCCTGTGACGTCTTCAGATACTGCTGATGAGCCCCTGCAGGCTCAGGTAATGCAGATACGATCTCAACAATCTGCAGAGTACCGGTTTCGGTAGAGGAATGACCGATCCACTCAAACTTCAGGACTTTATTGTCCGCAGACTTCAGGCTATACTCGCCGGACTGCAGAGATTCGTCAGAGCGATCATCAGCAGCCCCAGACCGAACACAATTAGCAGGCCACGACGCCTTCACTTTTCCGTCGTCCAGAAGCTGCAACGTTCCGCCTGTGTATCGAAGCGAGTTCATAGTGGCTGACTTTTCAGTCTGCTCACGGAAAACAGTCATAGTTTCATTTTCTCCGTCTTGGGTCCCGCACTTCATTTCGCGGAGAACCGTTTCCGCTTCGCGGCAGATGTCCTGTTGTTCTCGTCTTTCGCAGGAAACGGACATTGTGCTTGCTCCCGGAAACAGTGACCAGCATAAGACGGTTTGACACTCAGATTAGGGCAAGAATTGACGCCAGATCAGAACGCCAATGAGGACCATGAGAACCGTATTGAGCAGAAGGATGATATCACGGAACAAACAATAGCGATCATCCGATGCACGCACCTCAGGATGCCAGACCGGATCATCAACCTGATTCAGCATTCTGTCGAAAACGCTGGCCGCAAACGCGCGGCGATCTTCGCGATCACCGGTCGCGGCAAAGTAGCAACCAAGGATTGGAAGCGACGAGGCGAGATCCTTCTCCTGAGTTGCATAGGCATATTGTAGCAAGGACGTAAGTCGTTCAGTCATCCGCAGCCTGCTCATGCACAACAGCTTATACAATTTGGTGTTTCCTATCTCCGTAAGATCTGAATCCTTTCGAAGCAAAGGATAGATGTTATCCTCAAATGCGCCTGCCGCGAGACGGCCAAGTGATTCCAGCAGCTCGGGAGTTGTATCACTCCAAAGGTCGTTATTTCCTTTCCCGATGCGATTTCGAAGGGCGATTTCCTTCCCAAGGCGACGAACAAGCTCACGGAATCCACTTTCCTGTTCCATACCGCCTACAAGTACAACCACCGGCGCTCTGAGACCCAAAGACGTGCGCAGTGTGCGGGCATCTCCTTCGGCGGCGCGTCCAAGATCTGCGGCACACTCTTCACTCAATGTGATCAAGTGCTGGGGCAGAAAAGACATGATTCCATTCACCGGGCAGAATGGGGGCCGATTTCGCCGCAGTAACTCGCAAACGTACGCCAATTTTTCAGAAGCCTGTTCCTGTTGAGCAAGATCCACCTGTGGTCGTGGGACAGCAGCTTTTGGGCACGGATCACTCACTGCGGGAGATACTATGGTACTGCTGAAATTGAACCCCGGATTTGGAACGGGGAGTGCATTCGGACGACCATATTCACCTGAAGGCGACTTTGCCTCATTACCGGCGCCAGTCCTCGGGAAGCCGGAAGACGAGTTGGGGACGCCTCCGACATCCATATTTTTCTGAAAAATGCCTTTCTCCAGCACTCTTGAGGAAGACACCGTTGTGTTACTCTCGGCGAGTGATGATCGCGACAGCAATGACACCTGACTCACACCAGGGCAGACGAGAAATATAGCTCTACGGCTCGCGAACCAAACCAAGGGAGGATTTCCCTCGGGCTGACCCCGGACTTCCATCGCTATTGTCGAGCAATCCACAAGGGCTTTTGCCTCTCCTGCATTCTTTGGACCAACGATCAAGTACAACGGGGCGGACGTAATAGACAGTCCGTGCTCGGCCAGAGCGCGCAGCCCTTGATTCCACGCCCGTTCAATCTCTGGAAATCTTGAAGCACCTTCACGCAGCCAAAGGGAAACCAGCTTCCACGCAGCCGCAGGGATAATCACGAGCAGTGGCAACATCCAGACCGGGTTGGGCAGATTGTCTTTGAGAGCCCTGACCTCGGTCGCTGACCGGGAGATGTTCACCGCCATTACAGTTGCCGACAACGCCAGAGTAAGAAAAACGGACACCCCAACTCGGGTCGGCAAAGACATCCCCAGAATTCTGCGTGGGGAAGAGAATAGCAATAATGGAGACGAAAACACCATGCGAAGGGGTGCTGTCAACTTGTCCAGAATAGAACGAATGAGGGCCACGCGGATTGACCTTTGAAACAGTCGATAAAGCTTGTTTTACGCCTGCATCACAAAAAGCGTTGTTGCGATGATTGCAAACAACAGAAACCAGATGAGCGCTCCCAGGAATTCCAGTCGTCCGCTCAAAGCTTTTGCAAACGCCACAGGCCTAAGGGTGCGGGGAAGCTGTGCTCGCCGTTTCACCGGCGTTAGTGCCGCCGCTGTATTCTTAAGCCATTTTGGCAACGTGCTCGGCAGACCATAGGTCTGTGGATTCAGCCCCTTCTGGCCGTATATACCTCGAAATCCGAGGACAACCGCAATGTAGAAGACTTCCAGTGCGTCCTTTCCTGCCAGCGCTGAGGCATGACGCGCCCGATTAAAGAATTCTTGGGCAGTTCCGCTGCCCTTGGAAAAGCTGTCCATCGTTTCAACTTTGAAATGTTGCCCCTCCAGCAGATTCTGGTGCCACCATTCGCCATGCTTCCATGTGCAGCCATGAACAAGGATTTCATCGATCCACGACACGATCGCAAACTTCGCCAGCTTCCATTCTTCTGTTGCACCAAGAAATGCTTCCGCGTCGGCCAGTCGTTCTCCGATCGCTTCCTGCTCCATGATCGGATCCGGATCGTGCCCCTCTTCTGCCCGCTCCAACAGGGTGAGAACGTGTTCGAAGATTGGATCAATTTTGCTGGCAAAGCGTGGGGTCATGGCATTAGCTCAACAACAAAGAAACCTCGAAATCAGGCGGCGTGCAGCCCTCATGGCTTAGAGACGAGGAGCTGTTTGTTTATCTCTGCCGATCATTTACTATCAGAACAGCACGAGCAGGCAGAATTAGACAAGAAAACGCCGGAGTTACTGTCGAAAGTTGTGTTTGAGTGAGGGTTGAAAGAGGCGGCGTTTCTCGAGATGAGTTGGTTACCGAACAAAGACCAATTCTCCCCGAAAGGAACGTCACTCACGAAGAACAGTAATCAGAAATCCGTCTCTGAAACAGTCTGTGGCACGACAATCCGGCGGTTGCTTCGGAGAACTCTTCCATCCGCGAAGTGAAGGATGTGCTAAGTCAGAGTCTGAGAGAAGGAGCTCAGAAGATGTTGCAGTCTGCTATCTAGAAGGAAGTGGATGAATATCTTCAAAATCGAGCCGGCATCGTAGGCTAAGATGGGAGTCGGCTTGTGACTCGGAATGGATCACTTCCGGAGCGAGAACTTATCACTGGTGTTGGCGCCATCCAGCTGCGTCGGCCTCGAGTTCGTGATAAGCGACCTCCTGAGGAGCGTGAAGGTAGCCGTCCATTTCTCCGTGAAACCCCATCGTCGGCGTCTTGGTTACGCGGCTTTGGGGAGTGGGATCAGGTTATTGAGCCGTGATTCGGTGGGCGGATCGAGGCCGCAGTTTTTTGCGAGCCGA
>JBPOIW010000008.1:0-13063 GCA_052034165.1 Planctomycetota bacterium
TCGGCTCGCAAAAAACTGCGGCCTCGATCCGCCCACCGAATCACGGCTCAATAACCTGATCCCACTCCCCAAAGCCGCGTAACCAAGACGCCGACGATGGGGTTTCACGGAGAAATGGACGGCTACCCACGAAGGTGATCGCAAATTCACCGGATCAGAAGTGTGATTCCCTGCCTCGGCAACGAGTTCTCGTCGTTGATGACAATCCGACGAATCGTCTCATCCTGCAGGAGATTCTGACAGTCTGGCGAATGGATGTGGAAACTGTCGATCAGGGAAGGCTGGTTCGCGAGACACTGGAGGCGGCAGACCGATCCGGCAATCAATTCAGCCTGGTGCTGCTGGATGTTCATATGCCGGAGATGGATGGATTTGCTGTCGCTGAGATGATTGCCAGTCTGCCCTGCGCACGGAACACGAGAGTGATTCTGTTGAGTTCGTCGGATGCGGCTCATCATCGCAGTCGTCTGAAGAACGCAAAGATCTCTGCGTATCTGACAAAGCCCGTGAAGCAGTCCGAATTGCTGGAGACAATTCTGACGCTTGATGCAACCGCTGAGGAAGTGTCGACTATTCCAGCTGCGGCCGAACAGACTTCACAGATTCAGGGATCGCGAGGTCGCTTACTCGTTGTCGAAGATAATTTTGTTAACCAGCAACTGATGATGAGGGTTCTCGCCAAAGACGGATTCGAGGTCACGATTGCAGGTGATGGCAGTGAAGCCGTGCGAATCCTCAATACTGAAACGTTCGATGCTGTCCTGATGGACTGTCAGATGCCGACAATGGACGGTTACGAGGCGACGCGTCTAATTCGAAAGGCAGAACGGAAAGCAAGGGCAGGGCATCGTCTGCCGATTCTCGCGCTCACGGCCAATGCAATGGCCGGGGATCGTGAGAAATGTTTGTTCTGCGGCATGGATGACTTTGTCACGAAGCCAATATCGTTCGCTGGCTTGTACGGAACGTTGTCCCGCTATCTGCAGTTGCCAATGCCTTTGCCATCGGAGCCGCAGTCGGGCGCAAATTCAGTTCTGCTGCCGCAGAACTGCGAACCGAACTGTAGAGAAGGCAGTGCCGTGGTTGTCGGAGAGGCAGACTCGGTTTGTTCTGTTGCCGATCCGCACGTCAATGCGGCCTGTGGTGCAATTCTGAACCGTGAAGAGCTGATGAGTCGAGTCGGTGGCGATCAGGAACTGATAGAAATTCTGGCAGGTGCTTTTCGCGATGATGCCCCTCGACACATTGCCGCTTTTAGCAGTGCACTCGCGGCGAACGATGCTCAGGCGGCCAGGAAGGTCGCACACACGATCAAGGGCTGCGCCGGAAATCTCGCCGGGACCCGTCTGCGGGATTACGCAAAGACCCTCGAACTTTCTGTGGTCTCAGGCAATCTTGACGAGGCCAGACAGGCTTTGCCCCGACTGGAAAATGAGATCAATGCGCTCCTGGATCAGATCGAGCAGATGGCCTCGTCGTTTCAGACCGCCTGAAGGAATGTGTGCCCATTGAGGACCGATGGCAGGCGTTTCAGCGTTCAGGGAGCAGGCAAACCAGTATAATTGTCCTGAAAAGAAGAGAATCAACGCGAACCTTGCGCACATTGCGTGTCGACAGTTGAATTCATGGCGAGGACTTGGCACCATTCCGAGCCATCAGCACCATCTGAGTTTTTCAAGGTGTTGAGTTGGCATCAGCAGCGAGAGTGGCGAAATTGGCAGACGCGCTGGATTTAGGATCCTGTGCCTTAAACGGCGTGGGGGTTCAACTCCCCCCTCTCGCATTTTAATGACACGCTGAATGCATTCGAAGCCCGGCCAAGATTCTGGCCGGGTTTCTTCGTTCATGGATTGATAGGCGACTATGTTTTCCGCCCTGAAGAACCAGGCAGCCTTCTTTCGCCAGTTTCGACAGCGGTTCGAAACGACCGGCGCGATTGCTCCCAGCAGTCGATTTCTGGCACGATCCATGACCAGCTTTCTGGCCGCACGAAATCCCTCATCGCCGGTACGGGTGCTTGAGATTGGACCAGGGACAGGACCTGTGACAGAGTCGATTGTGAAGCTCCTTCGGCCTCACGATATTTTTGATCTCGTTGAACTGAACGAAGAGTTCGTCGCAATCCTCAGGGATCGGTTCGAGAATGAGACCGAATGGCAGCGAGTCCGATCGCAGTCGACAATTCATCAGTTGCCGGTACAGGACTTTGTTGCGGAAAAGCCATACGACTTTGTGATTTCCGGACTTCCTCTGAATAACTTCCCGGCCGAACTGGTCACCTCAATCACAGAGACCTACTTCCGTTTGCTGAAGCCCGGCGGAGTTCTTAGCTACTTCGAATACATGTACGTTAGACCCGTTCGAAAAATCGTCACGCGGGGCTCGGAACGGACTCGGATCAGCTCGATCGATGAAACGTTGCGAAGGCATTGCGACCGTTGTCGAATCCGTCGAGACAATGTCTGGATGAATGTGCCGCCGGCATGGGTTCAGCATCTTCGTAAGGAATCTTAGAACCTGAAGACACCACGTTAAAGTTCCACGTGTGATACAGGGTGGTGGATTGGGCTCGGATGATTCGGCAATGAATGTCGGTGCCACGCCCCCAATTTGAAATTCAGGAGAACTTCCCGCGCTTTGTCGCCCTCTTCAAGGCTCTCCAGCTCGACGGTCTTCTTGCTGAGAAAATTGCTGTATCCAGGTAATTGCAGCAGGTTGCCCCCGGAGGCATCGAAGAACCCCATCTCCCAGTCGTGAAACGATCGGTGATCGATTTCAAAACGAGCAATCAGCATGATTTTGTGATGTCGCTTGTCAGCTGCAATTCGCTGGTAGGTGGCTTCAACGACATCGTTTTCGCCTTCCAGGACCTGAAGGAACGTGCCATCCTCGTAGAGCAACATGCCGGTGACAGCGTCACGATCATTGTTGCGTCGCGCAATAAGAAGCAGTTCCTGCAGTTCAGCGGGAGCGAACTTGATCTTCGCTTCGCTCGTATAAATCATCTGTAGCATTCTGCGGCCTCATTGTCGTTCCTCGGAAAGACAAGCAAACAAGCCTACCTCCCGGAAACGCCCCGCGTATGAGAACAGAGTGCCAGTGGTTTTCGCGGATAGAAGTCTCTGCGGAATCTGACGATTATGCAGACTCGATTCGCCTGGTCGAGGCCAATTGCGGGCTCAGCAATAGAGTTCAGAACCACGGAGCAGACTCGCCCGGAAGTTCACTCCTTGACAGCACGGGTAATTGTTACCAAAGCCGATGAAGACCTTCTGTCTTGCGTGGAATCTCCTGAAGATGATCAATCAGCTCCTGCCAGTCGCTTTCTTCGATGGAATCGAATGTGGCTTTCACGGCACGCTGGTCGTTCGTGACGCAACTCGCGATCTTTGGATGAAAGGTCGCCCAGTGATCATTCTGATCCGGAGCGGGCTCGTAGACGGCAACTCCAACGACACGTTGATTCTTCCGAGGCGGGCCATCGCACATTTTATGAATTGGCTGACGTAGAATTCGAACAGCCGGATAGCTGCCTTCGCCTGTCGACAGATCAGTACAGAATGCGACCAATTGATGCTCCACAGAGATGATGATTCCAGGCAACGCGCATCCGTTCATGAAGTGTTCGCGAACCCGAGTCCAGTAGAGCCACATGAGGATTCCACTGAGGATGGCAAAGACCAGCATGGCCTTGGAGACGATAGCTCCCAGGCTGAAAAAAGTTGTTGCAACGATCCAGATCGTGGGCCAGCGAGGAAAGGAACTCCAGTACTTCAGAATGTTGACTCGAACACCGCCTGGATTGGAGGCTTGAGTATCATTGTCGAGTGTAATGGACCTGGTTGGTCGCGGAGGAGTTTTTCGTTTTGCTTCCTCTTCAAAAGGACGGCGAGTTCGACGAGCCTGCGGCGGTGGTGCGATCTGGACGTCTTCGACGTCGATGATTTCTTCATTGGGAACCGAAACAGGTTCTTTGCAGCCCGGACATCGAATGCGCCGGCCGGCAAGATCGTCGGCGACTCGGGTGGGGCGGCCACAATGCGGACACTCAAAAGAAATAGGCATGGTTCAGTCTGTCAATGGTCGAGGGACATGATACCGCTTAAGTTTTCGATCCAGCGTTGAGCGTTCGATGCCGAGAATCTGAGCGGACTTTGACTTATTCCATCCGGTGTGTTCAAGAGTTTTCATGATGTGTTCCTGTTCAATATCGGCCATTGAGACCTCACGATACTCGCCCGGGGTACCGCGATCAACGACCGGTGCTGCAGGACGACTGCCCAAACTGGACAGTTGAACGTCAGAAGCGCGAACCACTTCGTTTCTGCACAGAATTACTGTCCTTTCGATAGTATTCTGCAGCTCCCGCACATTTCCTGGCCAGTTGTATTCACGCAGTATCTTCATGGCTTCGTCGGTGAAGCCCTTGATGACGCGACCGGTTTTCTCCACAAACTTCTTGAGGAACGCATTGGCCAGTAGCTCAATATCATCTCGACGGTCGCGGAGCGGGCTGGCCGTGATCTCCGCTACCTGCAGTCGAAAGTAGAGGTCCTTTCGGAAGTCGCCATCTTCAACAGCCTCTTCGAGATCTCGATTTGTGGCGGCCACGATGCGGACATTTACCTGGATTGGTTTGCGGCCGCCAATCCGCTCAAACGCATAGCCTTCCAGAACTCGGAGGAACTTTGCCTGAATCGAGGGGCTCATTTCGCCGACCTCATCAAGGAACAACGTGCCGCCGTCAGCCTGTTCGAATCGGCCGATTTTTCGATCCACAGCGCCGGTGAAGGCTCCTTTTTCATGGCCGAACAGTTCACTCTCCAGCAGACTTTCATTCAATGCCGCACAATTGATGCAGACAAAGGGCGCATCTTTACGTGGGCTCAGCGAATGAATGCTCCGCGCGATCAATTCTTTTCCACAGCCACTCTCACCTCGAATCAGAACATTTGCGTGAGTTTCGGCGATCAGTGAAATGCGTTCCTTAAGCTCCTTCATGCTGGCCGTTTCGCCGATCAGGTTTTGTTCCTGGGATAATTGAGATCGCAGTGATTCGTTAACACTGCGGGCCTGAGCGAGTCCGGTTTGCAGCGAGTCGCGTTCCTGGAGGTGTCCGAGGGAGACGGCCAGTTGATTGGCTACGGCGAGCGTAAACTCAAGATCATGCTTGTCGAGCGGATTGTCAGGATTCGTCGAGTAAAGATGAATCAGTCCGAGAACACGTTCGGATGAGGTGATCGGCGCACAGATGACGCTGAGAGCTTTCATTTCTCCGAGGCTGTCGAACACGGACAGCTGACGATCATCTCCGACATCACGGGCGAGAATGGCCTCGCGGCGGGAAAGAACAACTCGAGAAAGGTTGTCGGACACACGTCGGTAGGGCAGATCTTTTTGGCTGTGATACGCGACAACCTGAAGGTCAGAAGGCATCGGCGGGCCGTTGGTTTCCTGCGACGCGAGCAGAATGGCGGAAATGCTGGCGACTGTTTCACGGGCGAGGCTGACGAGGACAACATCGGTCAGTTGCTGGCGAGTCCTGGCGGCTCCCATTTCAAGACCAAGTCCATACAGCTTGGCCAGCTCAGTCCCATAGTTCAGGGAGCTTCCGGAAGCTGCGCCCGGGGACAGGAATTCAGGCTTTGCCGTCCGATGCAGAATGCTGGGCTCGCGTTCCTGACTGACGGCAGTTTGTGTCGGCGATGTGGCTCGTTCACCTGGTGTCCCGGGCAATCCGGGCGGAGAAACCGGTGCTGATTCCAGGCTTGTCGTAAATGCCAGTCGACATTCACCGATGCTGATGACATCACCGGACTGCAGCGTGAAGTCACCGGAGACCGTTTTACCGCGGACACTCGTTCCGTTCCGGCTCTTTAGATCGCGGAGCCGCCACTCACCGTCTGAGGAAAACACCTCGCAGTGGTTTCTGCTGCTGGCATCATCGTCCAGCACAATCCGATTCGTTGCCGAGCGACCGATTGTTGTCACCTGGCCCTGACGCAGTCGTACTACGTCACGCCAGCTGGCTCCATCCCAGGTGAGAATAAAAGCGTACTCATCATGACCTGTGGCGGGAGATGTCACGTTGTGGCTCGTAAAAAATTATTTTGCGGACAGGAACCAACAGAAACGGAAGACGTGAGAACTGTATTTGAAACGCCTGACAGCACCGGCACTGGCTCCTGCACAGATCCCGGATTTATTTAGAAAAGCGATCGCCGGGCAGGGCGTGTCCCGGTTTTGTGGGTGCCTCTCATTCATGAATGTGGAAGTCCCGAAGGATCCGTCAGCTCATCCTTCAACTGTGAACGCGAGGAAGCTCACAGCCTTCCTCAATAACGGCCGCTTCCTGCACCGCCAGTTCCTGCAGGCGCAGGTTGACAGTTTGATCATCGGAGAATTGTTTTGCGAGGCGAACATAGGTTGCATGATGTCGTGCTTCAGACTCGTACAGGTTGCCGTAGAAGGCCTGTAGTACGGGATCTTCCAGATGGTCTCTCAGCAACACAAATCTTTCACAGCTGCGGGCTTCAATCAAGGCGGCTACCAGCAGGCGATCGACGGCCCGTTGGGGTTCCTGTCGCCGAACCAGTTCCTTGAGTTTTCTGCCGTATGTTCCGGGCTTAAGTCGCAGGAATCGGATACCGCGATCCTTCAGCAGCTTTCGAACGAGCTCAAAATGTTCCAGCTCTTCCCGAACAATCTCCATCATTTCATGGCAGAGATCTTCATTTTCGACATAGTCGAACATCAGATCCATGGCCGTCGATGCGGCCTTCTGTTCGCAGTGTGCGTGGTCAATCAAGACATCCGCAAGGTGTTGTTTCACCTGAAGGAGCCAGCGGTCGGGTGATGTTGAGTGAAGATGCAGCATGCGAGGAATTGTAGTTTCGGCTGGACCGCTTCTCCAGACTTTGAAGCGGGATTTGCTCCGACGATGCTAATCTCGTTGGACCATCGACCAGAATCTGTATGGTGCAAAGAGATCGTTCGTGAAACAAAAACAGGAGCCGCCGAAATTCGGGGCTCCTGTGAGTCAGGTCATGTTTTGCTGTTCAACCTGTTTATGGGAGGAACGGAGCAAAGCCAATGTTCGGGAAGGCCGGGTCTGCAGCCGCGCGGATATTGTAGTTGCCGGTTGTAAAGGCCGCCTGAATATCCTGGGTCACACCGAAGTTCGTAAAGACGTTGTTTGGATTGTTCAGGTTCGGTCCGTTATCAACCTGGAACAGACCCGCATCTCTCTGAGTAACTCCGATGTTGCCGAAGAACTGAGTCTTCAGAGGGTCAGCATTCGTGTAGAGGGCACCGAAATCGCTTGGAGCAATCTGATTGCCGCTATTGTTCAGGAATCGCATATCGAGCTGAGCTGTGTCATCCAGATAGATAAAGTCGAATGTCCCGTCACCGGAATCATCCACCGAGTCAAATGTGTTTCCGGCTGACAGGAAGGATGATGTAACAAGGTCTTCCTGCAGGTTTCCACCCATTGCATTGTTGCGGATATCCGCCGCAACATAAGCCCCAGTTCCCACGTCGATGCGGATACCTTCCCCTGTGATACCGTTGACACCATTGTTCTGAATCGTGTTGTTTGTCACTGTGAACAAACTGTTCTGGACGGTTCTCAGGTTCAGGTATGGTGCCATGTAAGCCGTGTTTCCGTTAACGCTGCCTACGTTGAAGTTAAAGAACTGTGCCTGAAACGGGCTGAAGTTCTGATTGTCAAAGCCTGTGAACGGAGGATCCGGGAAGTTCTGCAGGAACACGAAGCGACTCTGGTTCATGTCAGAATCGGCTCGGTAGAAGATGCCCTCTGCTCCGTTCGAGACAATCGTGTTGTCATCCAGCGTGATGCGGACGGGATCAAAGATTGAATTGCCGAATTCGCGATCTCGTCGGCCAGAAGCACCCGTCAGAGCAATGTTGACGCCTCGTCCGTTGTTGTTGCTGACAATATTGTCTGACATCGTGAATTGTGGAATTGCACCTGTTTCAGAGACACCCAGTCGTCCGTTGAACGCGTCTGTCCCGGGAGAGGCAGCCGTGATGGAGTTGTCCACAGCACCCGGAGCAATTCCGACGGCGGTACCACCGAAGACGTTCAGACTGACACCATCTCCACCATTTCCGGCTCGCAGGCCGTTGAGCGTGCCACCGATGATATTATCCGTGATGGTGATAATTGGTCGTGGATTCCCGGTGAGGTTGGACCCGGTTGCCGTGATGGCGATACCGTCGTCTCCGTTGTTCTGAATGTTGTTTCCTTCACCGATGTTACCAACAATCAGAGTTGCGGTGGTGTTCTGAGAGAAGTTGGCCTGGATGCCGTCACCCTCAGCGACATCAATGTCACCGTTGTTATTCAGATCTTCACCAGCGTCAAGCACTCCGTTGTTGTTGAGGTCTTCAGACGCTCCCGCGACGCTGCGTCGGATGTTTGTCTTTGTGACTCGCACAACACCTTCGGATGTGCCGCTGGCATCCCATCGAACACCATTACCTCCAGCCGTGATACCATTACGATCGATTGTCGTTGTGGCTGCTCCGGAAGTGATCAGGATGTCTGAACGACCGCCAGTCGTCGTGATGCGAACACCGTCGCGACCATTGTTGGAGATGCTGGTTGGATTCACCGTGCTATTGATTTCCAGAAGAGCACGTGAATTCTGGGTGGCAGTGACCTGCACGCCATCATTTCCGTTGTTTTCAACAATCAAACCATTGAACAGTGAACGTCGCCCCGGGGGAAGTCCAAGGGTGGGGTCACCAATCGAGGAGTTCTCAGATGTCTGTGCAACTATTCCATTCTGGCCGTTGCCAATAAACTGACTGTCTGAGACGTCTGCGATCAGCATGGCGTCTCCACGAGTCTGGAAAAAGCCCCCATTTTGTCCGTTGTCAGAGAACTCACTATCCGTGACGGTCACCGTGTTTGCAGTATTCAGGATCGGTAGGTTTGGATCCGTCTTGTCGCTTCCCTGAGCATTGACATGAATGCCGTCACCCGCATTTCCAGTGGAGGACACATTGTCCAGGACCGCGGTGAGCAGTGATGAGTCGGATCGGCGGAAGTTAATGCCATCGCCATTCAGCAGCGCATCTGGCCCATCAATGGTTCCGGTCACACTGGTATTCGTGATCGTAACATTTGCTGACCCGTTCCCTGCGACATTCACACCGATACCAACGTCACCGTTTGCGTCGATGGTGTTTGCATCTGCGACGGCCGTTCCACCCACGGTCAGATTAAGCCTGTTGTTATTCTGTACGATTGGAGCGTTCGGTGGATTGTTATTGGCACCAGTGAGGTTCGACACGATCCCTCCCGCGGTGTTTTCAGTGATCGTATTTCCCAGCACAATCGCATCCATCTGCGCGACTGCCGTTGGATTTGTATTGGAGTTGAGCAGGATACCAGCTCCAGTGTTCTGTGAGATGGTATTACCAGAGATCAGGCGACCGTTGACCACCGTACCGAAATCCACTGTTCCACCATTTTCCACGGTCAATCCAATGCCGTTCCCGCCATTGTCCAGCAAGTCATTGCCGAAGATACCGCCGCGAACGACGGCCCCATTTCTGGCCATGACCTCGACACCATCGCCGGCTCCGGATGATCCGTTATCCTCGATCGTGTTGGACTGGGAAAATGTCTGTCCAGCCAGTGTGTTGTCTCCCAATCCGCCCACCAAGGTTGAAATGGAAGCATTCGATCCGTCAGCAATAAGCGAAACGCCGCTTGATCGGCTGAGGTTAATATTGTTCCCCTGGATTACTACGTTTGAAGCCGTTGCATTGTCCGATGCAGAGATCAGCAGTCCGTTATCGAGTGATTGGCTGATATTATTGTTAACAAACCGGCTGGGTTGCAATGTTGCATTGCCTGACAGTTGAACACTGATGCCGTCAGAGCCCGCCACAGCGGCACCGGATGTGATGTCTCCGCTTCGGGATTCAAAGACATATCGTCCCAGAGTTGAACTGTTCAGGCTGTTCTGAACAAGACTTGTTGCAGCCGGACCAGAGTCCAGAAAGGATCCAGGGACAGCCGAACCAGGAAGCTCAAAGGCTCGGTCTACACCGTTCGTCCATCCAACTCTTGCGGTGCTTCCGCCAAGGCCAAACTGGTCGCTTCCGCTCGCTGTGCCTGCCTCCCATAGAATTCTGTCATAGTTGAATTCCATATCAAAGTCGCCAGGTGAGACATCAGAACGATCGATCAGGACGAGCTGGAAGTCGTTCGTTGGCAGGCCTTGATTAGCGCCATTGACGCTGAAGTGACGTACGTCAGAATAGTTCACTGCAAACGCCTGTCGGCCATCCACTGTTCCCGTTCCGTATGTCACAGGAGTTCCAAGTCGCGTATCAACATCCGCAAAGAATGGGGCGATCATTGGGGTTGCAGTGGTCAGCAGGGGGAAAGGGGTAAAGGAGAAGAGTGGTCCATTGAAGGTCACATTTCCGTTGTTGTTTACGGTTAAGTCGTTAAACACCTGGCCAAAGAAATTCATCACGAATCCCGGGTTGATCAGCCCGGTGGACGAATCATCGTTACCAGCCAATGTGTTCTGCCCAAAGCCTGTTCGCAGCACATCGCCTTCGCTGGGCCGGCCAAACGCGAAGATCGTATTGTTGAGTGCGTTGATTGTGCCGGTGGCATTGTCCTGAAGATCAGCAGAGATTCCTCCCTGGCTGTTCCCTACAAACAGATTTCCCAGCAGCGAGGCTTCGCCACCGATGTCGAAGTAACCATCTCCATTGTCCTCACCCAGTATGCCAAGTCCGACAAGCCCGTTGCTGGTAAACGTATTGGTGACAATACCTAGATCAAGTCGACCGTTCCCATTTAGGTCTTCCCCAACGTCAAGGTCACCGTCGCCATTGGTGTCTTCTGTGGCTGAGCGGAAGTTACCGCCATTGGCATAACGCAGGAATACTCCGTTATTCAAATTGTTGTTGAAGGTGTTCTGGGCAAGGCTTTCGAGGTTAAATGTTCCTCCATCTGATGTTATCGAAAGACCGTTCAGCGTGTTGCGATTTGCCGTATTGCCTTCAACCACTGCACTGAAAGTTGCACCAGCCTGGGCCTCAAGCAGCATGCCAGTCCCGTTATCGTTGGCCGTATTGTTGATGATTCCTGTCACGCAGTGCGCCCCATCAGGATCATTGGCTTCGATTGTACTGCCATTCTTCGCAATAACTTGATACCCAACTCCACTGTTGTTGCTGGTCGTGTTATTCGTCAGCAGGAGGTCCATTTCAGAGCCTGCAGCGGCTGAGAGATTCAGGCCGTCCACTGAAGTTCCAGCAAGGCCTGTGAACTGATTGCCGGTAATCTCCACTTTTCCTGAGAGATCCTGCAAATTGGCACCGATCGAGTAGTTTGTGATCGTGTTGGAGGTCAGGTAAGTGTTCGTGGCGGGCAGGGTGTTTTCAAAGCCATTGCCGAACACCGTTGCGGCAGCATTCGCTGCGTTGAGTCGCATTCCAATGACGCGGTTATTGTTAGCAAGGTGAATTACACTCCCGCCAACGCCCATTGTGGGATTGCTGATCAGTGGTCCAAGATTCGTTGTCGTTGGAACTCCAAGGATGACACTTCCGGTTGTGCCTGGCGCACCGAGGTTGTAGTCCTGCAGCGACGACAACATGATCTGATCATCAAACAGAGTCATTCCGCCGTTGACAGTTAAACCTGTCCCCGTGTCGTCTGCTCGAGGAGTAATTCGGAAGATGTCAATTCCCGCGTTGTTCGCGAGAGCAGCTGCCTGAAGTGTGCTGAACGGATCTTCAAAGGTGCCAGTACCCGGGCCGGTGGCATTGGGGTCAACATGGGTCAGGAAGTATGGCAGGGCGCTGCCTGTATCAAGAATTCCGTCGCAGTCGATATCTTCACCGGCATCCAGCAGTCCGTTGTTATTGAAGTCTTCGCCATTGTTGACAAGTGCTTCGAGCGTGACCGTCGTGTCAATGCTCTCGTGAACTCGGTTGTGGCGATACACTGGATCCTGAAGGCGTTCACGCACGGATGTGTGCGGTCGCAGAATTCGGCGATCCTTGTAGTTTGGAATCTCATACTGCAACGACGTCCAGATGTTTGTACCGAACGTGTCATCTGATGTCAGGCGTGTGTTGACCGTCAGGTTCTGAGTGATCAAAGCTTCCCATCGAGCCTGAACACCAACGGTGTCGCCACCATTGTTGTTGGTCAGGTAGTAGGCTCCGCCGTAGAGGTTTTGACCGTACTGGCCCAGCAAGGGGATTGGCCCGCCAGTTTCAACGTCGAATCCGGAGTAGGCATTTGAAGCAACCTGCTGACGTCGATTAAATACGTTGTTGCCCTGCATTTGCAGGCCTGCGAGCAGCGTATTGCTCAGGATTGATGTGTCATCCCCCAGCATGAAATAACCGTTTGCACGGAAGTCGACGTAGCGACCAAGCGATTCAAAACCCAGCGTTCCGCGGTACCATTCGTTGTAGCCGTATCCTTTGTCGTAGTCGAGGAAGGCGTTGACACCGAAAATGCGGTTGTAGGCGTCATCGTAGCGACGGTACACAAGCCCGCCATTCGCGACCGGCAATCCATCAAATGTGACCGAGGCAGAAAGATCTGTGATCAGTACATTCGTGTTTGGAATGATGTGATACGGCAACCGAGCATTCACACGCTGATAGCCGTTGTTGAAGCCGATCCCGTCGTCGGTGTTCGTTTCGAACATGACAATCGGGCCGAAAGGCTGAACCGGCTGATAGAAGACGTTTGGCGCGGCTTCTGTTACAGCAAACGAACGCTCAAAATAAGGAGCGTAGTTGCCAGGCTGTGGATACAGCTCGGAGGAAGGCGACGGCTGATTCATGGTTGCCACACCATCTGATCCCACTGGATCCGGTGTCGGGGCAGGAGCGGTTGTCCCGTCCTGTGGCTTAAATGCTGCCATCCGGACAACACCGGGTTCATCTCCGACGGAGATACTGGCGGCTGTTATCAGAGCAACGCTGCTGATGATCAGGGAAGCCGTGGCAAAGATTCGTGTGGGTTTCATCGATTGTTCCGATC
>JBPOIW010000256.1:0-11631 GCA_052034165.1 Planctomycetota bacterium
CGGCTCGCAAAAAACTGCGGCCTCGATCCGCCCACCGAATCACGGCTCAATAACCTGATCCCACTCCCCAAAGCCGCGTAACCAAGACGCCGACGATGGGGTTTCACGGAGAAATGGACGGCTACGCCGTGCTCTGCTTCACATAACGCTTGAATTCGACCTGAATCTTGTAGCGACTTTGCCGCATTCCAAGCCTTGCCAGCATCTTGTCGCCATCGCGCTGCTTCAATCACGTAGTGTGCTGATAACGAACCTTTGAGTAGCGGCCCAGTAACATTACTGCCACACCGTTTCTCATGACTCAAAGCTGCTTCGTAGTTCGCTATGTGAGCAAAGTACTGGCTGAAAGTTGGCCCGGGCGATGCTGGAGAAGTTTCGCCCATACACTCCTCATCCGTCCCAGCAGGCGCATCAATCTTGGGATGTTGCAGTTCCTCCAGTTTCCCACGGCTACGAAGTGTCTCGATATCGGCGCGGGTAACCCAGGCCCCGTTCGGAAGATTCGTCCAATGCCAAACGTCTCGGCCGTGCACATGGCCAGTTCGTTCCCATTTCGCAGATAAAAAAATCCGTTGCAGCCTATGTTCTACACTGTTCCACTGACTCCGACGAGGAAGTTTTAATACGGCATCTCGACAGGCCCCCCAAGCCTTCGTTGCGTCCGGGTTGCGGCTCAACGGTTCACGATATTTTGGGGCCTGTCCCTCAATCCATGCGAGGGAGTCAAGCACTTCTGCAGTCTTCATCCATGTGTCAGGCCCAATAGGGATTTCATTGTGCCAAATTGAGGATGTCGGCTCAGTTGAGGTTGATGCGGCTCCCGGTTCATCAAATCTTTCGACACCGTAATCACTGTTGCCAACTATAGGACCACTGTCCAAAACGGCGGTAAAGAAATCTGCTTTCAATCGTAGTGCTTCGAAGGCATCAGCCCTTCGTTGTTTTTCTTCCGAAGATAGAAATTTCGCTATGGAGGTCGATACCCTACCATCTACCGATTGAGTCTTTGCAGCCCGATACCGATTCCACGGCTGAACCAGTTCGAGGGCATAGTCGTGGCATGCCCAAACTTCCGAGCCGAGCACCTGAACCTCGTCAGAAAAGCCGCTTGGGGTTTCGGGATCTAACCCTTGGAACAGCCTAAAGACCGCGAACAACGTACCGGCATCTACAAGAGTTTGGCGAAACTTCTTTTCTTCGTCACGATTAAGTTGATGCCGAGGCGCTGCCGGAGAGGGGCCTGTAACGTGACTGAGAATGTATTGATCAGCCTGAATGGAAACGTCGCCCGTCGGGCACAAACGAAGCACTTCCCTGAGATTTGCTACAACTTTCTCGAGTCCTTGTCGCTGCTCCGGTGTCAACTCATGTTGCTGCGTTAACGCGGTCTCCGGCTCAGACTTACTGCCAGCCGGACGTTGACCAAAAGAATACACCACTGTTGCGGTTTCCCCTGCGGATCGCGGAACAACGTCTTGAGAGTTTTCGCCCGTTTTTCGCTGTGCCTCACGTTGTTTCAGTTGTTTAGCAAGATCTTTCAATCCCCTTACAACGCCATCGAGTCGCACCAGTACATCTGGATCAACGCAGGGTATCGGACTCTGCCCAGAATGATCCCAGTGGTGAAGACTCGAACGATCTGAGATTCCCTGCCAACCATACACGACCGCGATTTCGTCAAGTGTCGAACAAAGTTCGAGCCAGTACGGCACAACTTCCGAATTCAAATTGAATGAGTATCCTCGTCCCATCGTTATGCCGCTGCCTTCGAATGGAACTCGCTCGTGGTTCCGGATCAGCTCGCAGTCTTCATAGTGTTTTGCCGCATGACTAAACCATTGCTCCGCAGTTCTCGGATTGGACGCTTTTGTCCTCGTATCTCCGGAGATTGGCAGCCAGTCGTGAATTATCTTTGATAACTGGCCAGCACTGTCAGCAATTGCGGAAAGACGCTGAGCGGATATCGTCTGTGATGGCGGGATTATCAGTAGTTTTGTTTCTCCTGCCGCTGCTGGCTTAATGTCGTTCGAATCCTTAGCTACCGATTGATCAGAGTTCCTTTTGGATTTCGACGGCTTTGTTTTCTTCGACTTTGCGTCAGATTGAGCGTGCGGCACCAAGGCTGCGAGTTTCTCCGCCAGCCAGGTTAATCGGTCTTGGAGTACTTCGACAGCTTGAAGGAAATAGCCCCAAGACGTGCGCTCCCGGTCCTTGATGTACCGCGTAAACGCAGCTTCGCAGTCGTTCAGATGGCGTTGAACAATTTCGGCCTGATGCTTTTCGCAGTTGCCAAGCGCCTTTTCCGCATCGCGGCACGGCTGAAAGATCAAGTCAGCCTGTTCGTTCGGTTCGGGGTCAGAGTCATACCACTGCTTGACTCGTTCAGACCATCCCCAGATGTGATCTGCATCTGTGTAGGATTGGCGTTTCTTCGCCCCCATTGCCCATGACTCCCGAAAGTCATCCCCGAAATTGAATGAATCAGGGCAGGCAGTTTCGGGACTGCTTTTCGGGAGCTAACCTATCCCTGATGTGGGGCAGGGTACTCAGCCCGGGTCAAATTTCCCATCGCGTTAGCAGTGTTGCATTGATGCAACAGTTGATCAAACCCCTATCGGGATTTATGGCAACCAAACGAGCGGCCGAGCAGGGCGTGGTCTGTAGCTGCGAATCGCCCTGAATTCAAACACCCCGGGTTCTGCCGACGCGCGCCGGGAACATCGGTTCCCGGACATCACCATCCCTGGACGTCATTCAGTTCAACCGCTGAAATCTCGCCACCATCGCCCCCACTTCTTCCAACATCGAACAGACTGCATCCCCTGCCGCATCTGTCTGCCAGGCTTCGACCGATGCCACGGGCCTGATCCAGATCTCGGATTGCCTTCCGTCTCAAACTGGCCACCGTTTCAGAATCCTCCCCAAACTGGCACCTGGTTGGCCGTTCTCCGAGTGGTCGACAGTGACGGTGTTTCCCCCGAGTTTTTCCGTGATTGCTGGAATTGTTTCGAGTCCCTGCCGGACAATGAACAGACATCCCGGTTTGTTCAGATTCCGATAGTCCTACTCAGTCTCAGCGATGTCGATGTTTGGTCAATTCGTTCAAGGTGGTCTCCTGTTTTTGTAGTATCATTAACTGCATGGAATCTATACCGATATCAGGATAGATATCAGTACATCAGGATAGATTTCGACGACTGTTTGAAGTCATTCGAACCCCAACGTTTTCGAGGGGATTCGGATTCGTGGGTACATGACGGGTAATGTGACGGGCAGGGCATCTCGTGAAGGGGCACACAGAATGGCCGCAGAGCGTTTTTGAGGGCTCAAGACGACCATTGAATGGCTCGCCAGGTCGATTCGTCACCAGCGATCACAGCGGCTGAGCAGACATCCTCGGTTGCTCAAGTTCCGATAGTCCTTCACGTGCTTAGGAATGTCGATGTTTGCCAGCTCACGCATGACTGGCTCCAGTTTTTGCAGTCCCAATATCTGTTTATTGTAGTCCCAACTAAACATGGGAAATCTATGCTGATATCAAGATAGATAAGATGATGCAGGATAGATTTAGAAGTCTTTTTGAGGTCATCAAAATCTCAGTGTTTGCGAGTGTCGACGGGTACACGACGGGTACACGGCGGGTTTCGTGGGTACCGATGGGTACACTCGGCGAGGCTCACAGGATGCCCCAGAATCGATTTTGAGGGGCCAACGCGATCACGGAGAAGGCTCGACGGACGTTTCGTAGGCAACGGTCTGAGGGGACTGAGAGAGATGCTGGCGTAATCACGGAACCAGCCTGGAAACCATGCTCTGCCCAGCAAATTCATTGGCGAAACAAGATTCGAAGGATGACGACGAGCAGTTTTGAAGGCATCCAACACACCCGGAGACCAGAGACCTGACCAACAAGCGAACCAGATGCTGTTTGATCTCGCTGCGCCATGACTCGGCTGATCATGGATCGACTGGACGAGCGAACAGTGGAAAACGGGTAGGGCTACGCGCTTCTGTTCGCACAATCCCGTCATGTTGTCTCACCGTGCGGCAACATCAAAAATCGCTCTGGTTTCACGTCCACGTTGCAAAAACCCTTTGTTCTATGCGGTTTGATGGCATCTTGTCGAACCGTTCGACAAGATCAGGACTCGTGAAAACCTCCAAATCGGCACCCTACCCCCTGCGGCTGCAAGGGATCTTGGCCAAGCTCGTCATGTCGCGCCGGTTCCTGATCAAATCCTGCTCGGTTTTCATGGCCGCTTTTCAAAAACCCTGTGTTCTGTGCTGTTTAAGTGGGGTTTGTCCAACGGTTGGACAAACTAAAAACCTTAAAACGGACCCACCCCCTCCGTCCGCGGCGAATTCGAGGGCATAAGGCCTTGGAGCGTTGCTGGCCGCATCATGGCTCCTCGGGGGCTTGAGCGCTGGACCAGAGAAGACTCAGCCAGACGCAGCATACAGAACTCGTCAACACACTGCGCGCTGATTCGCGCAACTCAACGGCCGAGTAGAGAAGTGCCGAACCGGACAACTCATCTCCAGATCCATCCAGCAGAACCAGAACCAACTCCCGGCGGAAGTCCGGCGATGATTCAGGATTGCCCTTTAATCGCGGAGACTGAACAGGACGCTTCGCATTGTTTATTGAGGAAAGTTCTCATGGTCAGAGTTCCTTTGACGTGTGCCAGTTGGCAACGCGAAAAGGAATGAAGATTCATCGAACGCCGTTATCAATGGATCAGGGTTTCAATGTTCCAAGCCGCAGGCCCGGCCAGGGGAGAGGCAGTCAGCTTGCGGGATCCTTCACAAGTTTGAGACCGAGCACAGCACATACTTTTTCAAAGTTTTTGAGGCTGAAGCCCTGCCGTTCGCCACTCACAAATCTTGAGAGCACTGGTTGAGCAACGCCTGCATCTTTGGCAATCGCCACCACGGGCTTTCCGCTTGCTTTAATCTCCTGCAGAACCATCTCCCGCATGGTCGGCGTGACCACGCGACTCTGTTTTGGTGCCGCGGTGCTCTTCGTTGAAGTTTTCTTTGATGTCTTCTTCGCCATCGGCCAAACCCTTGAGATGTTCCTGAAAAACTCGCCTTCTATCCGACGGGAGTATATCCAGAATCTCGCGAATCCGATCGACGGCAGCTAACTGCTCCTCGGTCAGTTCGAGGATTTCGCCATCAGGACGTTGCGGATTGTCGTTCCCGCCCAAGCTGCACCTTGTTTCTTCGTCGGAACTGACTTCCGATTGAGGATGTCAGCAATCTTTCCGTAACTGAGCCCTGAATCACGGAGCAATTCCAGCAGCTCAATGATTCCCTGTTCTTTCTCGTCCTTCACCAGTGTTTTCGCATCGTCCAAGAGGCGAAAACCAAATGGTACAGTTCCAACCCGCTGGCCTTTCGACTTCAAGTGAGCCATTGCCGATGATGTCCGTTCTGAAACCTGATCCCGCTCGAATTCAGCCAGAACAGCCATCATTCGAAACACCATCTTTCCGGCCGCTGAGGTTGTATCCAGCTTTTCGCTGAGAGAAACCAGATCGGCCCCGGCCCGATCCAGTCGCTCGCTGATTGCTATTGTGTCTTTGGTCGATCGAGCCAGACGAGAAAGGCTGTAGACAATCAGAACACCCCGGTTCTGGCAAACATCATCCAGGGCCAGTTGAAGTTGCGGCCTGTTGTCGGCTCGCTTCCCGCTGATGCCGGCATCAATGAAGACATTCCCGAGTATCACGTCATTGGCAAGGCACCATGCTTGAATCTTTGCTTGTTGTGCTTCGAGGCTTACACCCTCAGTTGCCTGGCCTTCAGTTGAAACCCGGATGTACGCTGTTGCGGTCTGCATTGTGCTGTCCCTGAGTCAGGCTGAGTCGAATACCGAATGGTATACTAATCGGTATTCCGGGCCTGTCAATATACCATTTGGTATTATTTTGGCGGCTTCATGTATGACCGTTCGGTCGTACACGAAAATCGACGACAAACAATGAACGTTCTGCATCGAAAGTCATGCCAGGTTGCATGTGCGTTGTATGCATACTGGCTCGTAAATCTGACCTGTCTGGCCCAGGAAACTTCCGTTTTCGTCGAGTCGACACTGACTGCAAACCGGCAAGTTGCCGGTTTTGGTCCTCCAGAATATCTCATCATTGATTGGTTAGTTTTGATGGGCTGTGTATCCATGATGGCACGCTGGTCGACAGCCATTGGAGCGGAAATTTTCCGACCGATCGCGGGTGCTGACCGCCTCATTGGCCGCGAGCGTGGGCATTTCGAGGGCCGAACAGCCGCCGGCGGGATCACACTGCCACCCAGGATTGCTTGATTCCAGCCGCTTGCCCTTGGTCCGCTCGAAGTTTTCCCAGCCTCGTACCCCTCGCGGCCGTCGTGCAGCGTGCTTAGTCTCCATGTCGCGCCGAAAAAAATTTGAGAAGAAATTTTTTTGGGCATCAGGGCACACTCTAAGGCACCGTACAGGCTCCTCCCGCAACTTGGGCAGAAGACGGGCGTTTGACGGATCGAGACGTGTAGGGCGGTATCGGCGGTTTAGTTGCCTATAGTTTTTCGTAGTGTCAAAAAGCTATATGCCGAGAACCTGAATCCACTACTTCCGTGGAAAACTCGATCTTAGAGCAAGCCGTCGCGATCTCAGCGAGTGAGGGATCTTGATTTGCCATTGATTCACAGTCTTTCGTTGTTTCTGGTCAACGATGGTGCTGGGTGTTCGTTGTTCTTTACTAAAGTAGAACAACGCACACACACACAGACACACTCTGTTATCGTTAGTGTTCGTCGCTCTTCGAAGTAACGAGCATTAACCAGCATCAACGAGCATCTGTGACTTGTCATACTCCGCCGCGTATTCCGCCAGAAGATACCCCGTTGCCTGAAGCCTGTTTTGGCTATCCCGATACGATCGTTGCACGAGGGTTTGCTCACGAACCATTTCACCGAACACATACCGGAATGCCGTCTGGACAGCCCCTGCAGCCCCCTCAATGGCAGTCTTTGATTGCGGGGTCTTAACGTTCCGAACCGCCTTCAATATCAATGCCCGTGCAGATACTCGTTTTCGTTCCAAAGCCTCGCAACGAGCATCATCTCGCTTCTGTTGCTCCTCTGAGTTCTTTTCCTCGATAAACTCACTCAACGGTTCAACCTGAAATTTCCAGGCCTGTTCGTCGAAGAGAATGCGGCGGCCGCCCCCCTGACCTTCACGACCGCCAAATTGAACGCTCAGATCATGCTTCCAGTCCCACTGATACTTTTCATTGCGACCTACAAGCCACCATTGACCGCAGGATTCCGCGATGCCGGCCCCGGTCATATCCTCCAGCGCAGGAGGTTCACCATACTCACGCGCTGCAGATTTCACGACGTGATGGCTGAGAATCATACAAGCGGGAGCACAAGCCGCCTGAAATGCTTTGATGGCTGATCCCATTTGATTGAGACGGGCAGAATCAAGCGTCGCCATACCACGATACAACGGGTCGACGATCACCACTTCAAACCCATGTTGCTGAACATCGGCCCGGATCGTGGCCTGATCTTTGTCGGATGGCAGGCAGGGAAACTCGACCGCTTCAACTCGCAGGAATTCCTTCAAGTCAGCAAACTTGATCCCGCGAACCCTACAGGCCTTTTCAATGTGCTTGGCAATACGCCTGTAATTCGCTTCACCCGTGATGAACAGCACCTTGCGACGTTTCGGAACATAGAATACACCCATCCATGGTTTTCCACTGGCGAGCGCAACCGCCAGATCTGTTAGTTGCAACGTCTTGCATCCTTTGGATCTTGCACCGACAAGCACAGGTTCATCGATTGTAAAAATGTCCTGTACAAGCCAATCAGGTTCCAGTGTTGCGTACAAGGCCAATTCTGAGGCGTCGATGCCAGCGAACGATCGGACGACTACTTGTTCCGATTCCTTCGCTGGCTTGTGTTCCGGCACTTCGATTGTGTCCCACAACTCCGGCTTCGCATTCCGCAGGTATCCACTGCCGCCATGTGCCTTTGCCGCCACCTCGATTTTGAATCGCAATTCGGGCTCAGTCATTGGCGGAGCACACACCGCGTTCCATTCGCTCAGTAACTCGAACGCCTGATCCTCCGAAAGCGAAAAGCCTTTGACAAGGCAACAAGCAACATAGAACGTTAGAGCGTGCTTACTCCTTCCAGGAACCGCCCCCGGAATGCGGGAGACATACTTTCGAGCGCGTTCCATGACCGCGACCGCATCGGTAGACCGCCAGTCGTGTTCCGGAGCGTCAACCTCTGGCGCCGATCGCCAGTGATCTTTCAGGAATGCCTGCAACTCGGATTCACGACTTTCAATGTGCGAACGCTGACCGTAAATCTGACCCGTCATTGCGAAGTAGTGGCCCTGCGTGTAGACCTCTATAGCAGGTGTCTTGGCGACAATCTCAGGAACTCGCAATTCCTTTTTTCGGCCCTTCGACAGTTGCGTATCTGACTTGATCCAGATCTTTAGGCCCGTCTCACTTGGCGATACTTCCGTGTACGAGGCAAATCGGTCAACCTCTTTGATCGCCCAGTCTGCTACAACACCCGTTTCTGGATCCCGACAACCAACAAGGTTGATGCAGCAGAAGTCATCTGACGAAGTAAGCACAAACCCGATACCGCTGTGTTGCGGCGGATCGTAAGTGCTCAATACGTTATCAAACGATGTCCACGTTGTCGGATCGGTGGACGATGCCGCCTTGTCGTAAACTGATAGCGGCACTGTCTTTGCCAGGCCATCGCGTATAGTTCTTTTCAGAAGCACCCATTGGTCGAGTGCCTGCAGCTCGGCAGGGATGCTGGGAACGTCCATCCCCCCATTGATATTCGTCGATTCCATCAGTATGCTACCCTTTGATGTGCGATGTCGATTCGCCTGCACAGCGAATTGAAAAGAGAAGCCGTTCCGATTCCCTTCGTGACGGCTTTTTTGCTTGTTGAAAGACTGGTCCTGCTGCACTCCGTCCCTGGGACGTTGCCTGCCGATTTAGAGTTAGACACCCATCTTTTCCAACTCAGTCCGAGCCGCCTCAGACTGCTTGCGTCGTTGTGATGCAGTAATCACGGGAGTAGCAGGAACATCATCCGCGTTTTGTGCCTGGATGAATCGGTCAATCGCCTCGCGGGATGTGTATCGCAGCCCACCAATCAGGACGGTCTCCAGCTTGACGCCCCGAACTCCATTAAGCCGCCATCGGTGCAGAGTGGCGAGCGATAACCGCCGATCGATGCCTGGGAATGCTGACCGCGCGTCCGAGAATGAGATAAGCGTCTCTGACTGTACGTCGATCGTCATGCCGACAGCGATAACCGATACCACCAACTCGACTTCAATAACCGAGAGGTACCCCGCCCAGAGACCGATAACAGCTACGATCGCGCACAAAACTAAAAAAGCAAATTTCCACATTGTGTTATCTCCCATTCAC
This sequence comes from Planctomycetota bacterium, assembly GCA_052034165.1. GTDB lineage: Bacteria > Planctomycetota > Planctomycetia > Planctomycetales > Planctomycetaceae > SXXK01. The sequence continues at coordinate 9,459 of JBPOIW010000256.1, forward strand.
TCCATGAGACAGCTCAATGCTGTCTGCGACGGGGGGAGACTACTCAGGTGATTCTGTTGCTTCAGTAAGTTCTAAGTTCCCGGAACTTCCGGAACCAAAATTCAGTCGACTTGATACCTCTTTTTTTTCTTGCCAGTGATATGTCGGTACAAGTCTTGAACAACTTGGCGATTCATCGACAGTCTTTCCTGAAGTGCTTGCGCAGTAGTCACCGTTCCTTCCTGAATTAGCCTTCGTGCCACTTTTTCCGCGTCCGGAGTCCACGTGGATCTATTCTCGGCATCTGCAGTAATCAACGTTCCATCCTGAATCAGCCCTCGTGCCTCTTCTTCCGCGTCCGGAGTCCACGTGGATGAACTCCCGGCATTCACGGCATCGTCGCCCTTCGCTGCCCGCTGCCGAATCTCGGATCTCAGAGACAAAAGAAATTTCTCGACGTCAGTCGACCCGGGATGGAACGAATCAAAATAAAACATGTACCAATCGGCCTCAATTTCGATCGCATACACTATGTTCTTGACCGGCGACCCTCGCCATGAAACCAGCGTATCCCTCCAGGTGAACATGTCTTTGTGGTCATTGCTGACATTAAAAAGCCTGTGGGCAAGGTCCATGAACTTCAAGCTCGTATCTTCAACCCATTTTAAATCCATTGTGTCAATACACTGATCGATTACCCTGATGGACCTGTGGACTTCCTTCGCTTTCTCGAATACGTCGTCGATTTCATCAGCCTTATCCGGAAATCTCTGAATTGCCTTGTCGTAGGCGAGATAGAGTTCTTGGCTCAGGGCATGGTGATTGGTTATGCGTGACACTTGACCGGCCCCTGTAAAGCCGTTGGCCTGTAGGAATGAAAACGCGGGAAGCGAGCACAGGAGTCTCGCTTGTCGGGAGCTAACCTATCCCGCGTTGTCCACAGTGTAACCAATCAGCCAACGGCCGATGCAACTTCGATTGCCTTTTGCAGTGAGGCTTTCGCGTAGACTTCCGACATTGCGAAGTCGGCGTGTCCCAGCGTCGCCTGCACATGCTCAAGCCCGAATCTCTCACGGACCTGATTTCCCATTGCATGACGTAACTGGTGAGGCGTCCACGGCTTGATCTCTGCCTTCACGCACGCCCGTCTGACTGCGAGCGTATAGCTGTCGCGACGAATCTTGAAGATACGGTTGGTCGGCTTCAATTTCTTCATCCGGCGTTTCAAGACGGCTTGAGCATTGGCGCCGATCGCGATGACTCGACTGTGACCATGATGTTCGGTTTTGTGACCGTCCACCTGGAACAACCAGACTTTGCCGGATGTGTCAAGTTTTTCCGGAGTCAGAAGAAGCAGCTCACCAGCTCTTGCCCCTGTAAACCTCTGGACGTCAATCAGATCCTTCACTAACTGGCTTACGTGAGGTTTAACAGCTTTGATCTGCTCATCAGTCGCCGGAAGTCGACCAGGGTTATCTTTGGCCACAGTGCGACCCGCGAGCAATGGTGCCACGGCCTGCAGCCCCTGCAGCGTTGTAGGCGCAACCATTTCGTTCTCGACACCCCATTTGAAGATCGTCCGGATCCGCTTAACGCCCTTGTTGCAGGTATCTCGAACCCAGCCAGATTCTACGTACTTTTGCCGAACGGCCTTGAGCATCATTGGCCCGAAAGAATCTACAGGGGTGAATCCGTAGAGATCGATCAGAGGGCGGGTCGCAGATTTCAGGCAGTGAATCTCCGACGTCGGCTCGCCATTTTTGACGTAGTGGCTGTCGGCGTGTCGCAAAAACGCGAGAACCAGCTCGTTGATCGTCAGGCCGGCCTCAGGGCAGGTAGTACTACCTACGTTTGAGCCTGCAAACGGGTCAATCGGTTGACCGCTGACAATCTTGGCGACCAGTTCACCGAAACGAATACGGCTTTCTTCTGTGCCGTATTTTCCGAGATAGTAGCTCTTGCCGTGAATGTAACAGCGAGCCTGTCCAGTAGGTTTGTGCAGTCCGTAGGTCGGTACTTTTGGTGTCTTCATCAGTGCGATTCCTCAAAAGTAGGTAGTGACTACCTACACAATTGAAGGATTTCAGCCGCACTGACGAACGTCGTCAGGTATCGTTAAACACGATTCGGAATGCAGTTTTGTGAACAAGTCGGGAATACAGGATTTGAACCTGCGACCTCTTGGCCCCCAGGC
>JBPOIW010000226.1:0-3694 GCA_052034165.1 Planctomycetota bacterium
ATTCCCCAGCAGAGTATCACTGCCAGTGCCGCCCACGGCATTTTCAAAGGTGCTCGAAGAATTCAGTTTCAGTGTACGATTCGTATGCACCTGCTGAATCGACGTCGATCCCAGATTCACGACAACGCTGGTCGTGAGATACGCGAAGTTCAGAGTATCAACACCTTCGTTGGCATTCTCCGTCACTATATCCGCTTCGGGTGTGGACGCCGGAACAAACATATAAGTGTCGTTGTTGGCTCCGCCAATCAGTACATCGTTCGCACCGGCACCAAGAAGCTTGTCGTCTCCGGCGCTACCTGTCAGCGTGTTGCTCAGAGTATTCCCGAACAGTGTGTCCGCACCGCTGCCGCCAAGGATGTTCTCAAAGACAACAGCGGAATTCAGGTTCAACGTGCGATTCGTGTGCACAGTCTGCACCGACGTTGAGCCGAGATTCACAATGACGTTGGTCGTCAGAAAGGCGAAGCTCAGCGTATCCGTGCCCTGATTCAGATTTTCGCTCACCGTATCAGCTTCAGCGACGGTGGTTGGAACAAAAACATAGGTGTCGTTGTCGGCTCCGCCGAGCATCAAGTCGTTGCCACCGGCTCCAATAAGTTGGTCGTCGCCGGCACCTGCAGTCAAATTATTATCCAGACTGTTGCCGAACAACCTGTCAGCACCGCTACCGCCGACGATGTTCTCAATCACTACAGCGGAATTCAGCTTCAACGTGCGATTCGTATGCACCGGCTGAATCGACGTCGTGGCGAGATTCACCACGACGTCTGTTGTCAAAAAGGCGAAGTTCACTGTGTCGATGCCCTCATTGGCATTCTCCGTGACCTGATCGGCTTCGAGGACAGCGGTCGGGAAAAAATCATAGCGGTCGTTGTTGGCTCCGCCGAGCAGTAAATCGCTGCCTCCGCCACCAATAAGCCTGTCGTCCCCGGCACCGCCAGACAGAGTATTATCCAGGCCGTTGCCGAACAGCGTGTCAGCACCAGAACCACCGGTTACATTTTCAATCGTAGCGGCCGAGCCCAGAATCAGGCTCAAGTTGGTGGCATGCACCGGCTGAGTTCCAGAGGTTGCCAAGTTCAACACCAGACCCACTGTCGTTGTCGGAGTGAAATCCACCGTATCGATTCCGCCTCCTGCTTCATCCAGCGACCACAAGTTCAGAGCCGTATCCGCATCAAATCGGTAGACATCGCCTCCGGCACCGCCGGCCAATGTTCGGTTTTCGATGTTGGTGAGAATCAGGCTGGCTCCGTTGACGACCAATCCCTTGACACTGTTCACAGCAATGGTGTCAGCTCCGGTGGTGCCCACAACGCGAACCGAATCGGTTCCCCCGAGACCATCAATCGTGAGGGGCGAGTTCATCGGGAATGCGCCCAAGCTGGTGGCGGGGCCGCCGTTGGTGGAGATTGTGACAGTCACCGTCCCGCTGGTCGTGAGACTCAAATAAGTCAGCACAAAGGCATCTGCGTTGGCCGTTCCAAGGAGAGTTGCTCGTTCAAAGGCTCCCATATCCACCGTCGTTTGAAGAATGCGAGCGAAGGGGTTACCTCGCTGGTCCGTCGTCAGTCCTGCGGCCAATGTATTGTTGCCTCGATTGATCGCCGGGCTGTTGATCAGCAGAGCATGCGTCAGAGTTGGCCCGCCGTTGTTTGCAAGTGGTGCGAGCAGGGGATTGAGCTTTGCGGGATCGGTGGTGCCGCCGATCAGGTTGCCGTTGGAGTCCGGATTTGCTGAGGCCGTCAGGCTCGTCCCGTCGCTGCGGCCGATCAGGCTGTGGCGGACTTCCAGGTTCGTTCCGGGATTGGTCGGGGCGGTGAAGTCAGGATTCGACCCGGCCGTGTTGCCCGCGATGATCGAATTATGAATCGTGAGTTTCTTGTCAAACGCATCGGCCAGCATCCCCAGTCCGCCGCCCGCCCGAGCAGCAGAATTGCCGGTGATGGTGCTGTTGACGATGGTCACCACCGAGTCATTGAACCGGCTGCCGCCGCCATCAGAATCGGTTCCCGTCACCTGGTTTCCTGAAAGCGTGCTGTTGGTCAGCGTCACCGCGCCTTCAATCGTACGAATCCCACCGCCGTTGGCTCCGCTTCCCGTGGTGCTGTTTCCCGAGAGGGTGCTGTTGGTCAGCGTCACCGGGCCTGAATCCGTAAAGATCCCGCCGCCGTCGGCTCCGCTTCCTGCGGTAGTGTTTCCGGAGACGGTGCTGTTCGTCAGAATCACGCTGGTGACACGAACGCGAATCCCCCCTCCTTTAGAGTTAGCTCCGGTGGTGCGATTTCCGGACACAGTGCTGTTGAACAGCGTCACTGTGCCGGCGAATGTATAAATGCCACCGCCGTCGGCTCGGCTTCCCGCTGTACTGTTTCCGGAGACGGTGCTGCCGGTCAGCGTCACCGAGCCCTGAAATGAATAAACTCCTCCGCCGTACGATGAGGTTCCCGCCGTACTATTTCCAGAGACAGTGCTGTTGGTAAGCATCACCGCACCTGAAGAAGATGCAAAGATCCCGCCGCCCGGGGCTAAGTTCCCTGTGGTCGAGTTTCCCGAGATAGTGCTGTTGGTCAGGGTGAGGGTGCCGGTGGAAGCGAAACGGATGCGACCGCCGCTGTGAGTGGTATCCCCCAAAGAAGCAATACTCGCTGTCGTGCGGCCTCCGATGAGTGTCAGGCCTGACAATGTGACGTTGATCTGGCTTCCACCGATGACGTTCAGCACACGAGACAACTAGTTCGCATTGATGCTGAGCAGCGTCTGCCCGGGGCCGTTGATCGTGACCGATTCGGAGATTGCCAGTTCTCCCAGCCTCAACACGGTCGATGCCAGGCCGCCTGTGAACAGCGATGCTGCAAACGTGATCGTGTTTGTGCCAATGCTGCCGTTGGCAAGACCGATGGCTTCACGAAGACTCAGATCCCCGGCACTATAGTTTCCATCGTTCTCGTCCTGATTTGTATCCACGATCAGACTCAGACCAGCCACCGTCTGCCGCTCGTAAGCTCCCATGTCGACCTTGACACCCGATGTTCGCAGAAACGGGTTACCTCGCTGATCGTTGAAGAAATCGTTCGCGAGGCTGTCGCTGCCTCGATCGATCGCCGGGCTGGTGCTCAGTAACGCGTGCGTCTGCGTCGGTCCGCCGTTGTTGGCAAGCGGGCCAAGCTGCGGGTTGATCGCCGCACCTGCGTTGTCACCACCGATGAGGTTTCCGTTCGCTCCGGGAGCGGTCCCAACGGTTGCCGTCAGCCCCGTGCCATTGTTGCGGCCAATCAGGCTGTTTGTGACGGTGAAGGCGTCGCCAACATCGGGCGACTTGCGAACGTCCGGAGCCGTGCCAGAGACATCGGTATTTCCGGCGACGATGCTGTTGGTGATGGTCACGGGTGAGGAAAAGCTGTAGATCGCTCCGCCCACACTTTGTTTTGCATCGTTTAACGTCAGCGTGCTTTGACTGATCGTCAACGCTCCGGTAATTGAGTAAATGGCCCCGCCTTCGGCATTAATTTCCGCCGTTGAGTTTCCTGAGAGCGTGCTTTGGCTGATCGACACCGCACCGGTATTTGCGTAAATGGCCCCGCCATCGGCATTGCTTCCCGCCGTTGAGTTTCCTGAGAGCGTGCTTTGGCTGATCGACACCGCACCGGAATATGCGTAAATGGCCCCGCCATCGGCATTGCTTCCCGCC
>JBPOIW010000145.1:0-6081 GCA_052034165.1 Planctomycetota bacterium
GTTTCGACTCGGAGGGCTAACGCCCTGCCGCTCGCCTTGGTTCATTCTGTTTATGACGGAGCCTTTGTTTTGAACCACCTCAATCGACGACATTTCATAAGCCGTTCTGTGTCCGCGTTGGCTGGCACAGCAGCGGCTTCTTTTTTGCCTTGGTCGGTGGCTTCCAGGACTTCGGTCGCCGCATGGGATGAAGCTCCGGTCGATCCTGCAAAAGCCGACCTGATTTATCGAACTCGAGCACCACGCAATGGTGAGCCGCGTCTGGAAGAGCTGGTCAAGGACTGGATTACTCCCACGCCGCAGTTCTACATCCGTAGCCATGGTGCCAATCCGACCGTCGTGGCGGAGGAGTTCAAAGTGTCGATCGAAGGCATGGTCGACAAGCTACTGGTGTTTTCGATTCCGGAGCTGCTGGAAAAATTTCCTGAGTCCAGCGTGACGTGTACGGTGAGTTGTGCCGGCATTCGCCGTTATGAGTTCATCAAAGAGAAGGCGATTAAGGGAGTTGCCTGGCAGGAAGGCCCGATTGGCAATGCGATCTGGACCGGAGTTCGTCTTTCGGATGTGCTGAAAGCGGCGGGAGTCAGCGCCGACGCCAAACACATCTGGTTTGAAGGCGCCGACGAGATTGTTGACGGCAAAGCCACGTTTCCGTTCGGCGGTTCGGTGCCGATGAGCAAGCTGCTGGAAGAAAATGAGAAGCTGTCGGGCGTTTTGCTGGCGACTCATATGAATGGCCAGCCTTTGCTGGCGGATCATGGTTTTCCGCTGCGCACGATTGTGCCCGGATATATCGGAGCACGCAGCGTCAAGTGGTTGCGAAAGATTGTCGTAAGTGACAAGCCATCTCCAAATCACTTCATTGCTGACGTCTACAAAATGGTGTATTCGGGAACGCAGGTCGAGATTGATGAAACTGCGCCGATTTACAGATACCCTGTGAATGCGGCTTTGTGTTCCGCGGACAGCAAAGACGGCAAGGTCACCGTAAAAGGATATGCTCTGCCAACCGGGCACAAAGGTTGTTCGATTTCCAAAGTTGAAGTCTCACCGGATGGCGGAAAATCCTGGATCAACGCGGCGTTGGGAGAACAGACAGGTGAATTCTGCTGGCAGCTTTGGTCTGCGACCCTGACGATTATGAATCCTGAAACAGAGGTCTGCGTGCGTGCGACAGATTCTCTGGGAAACACGATGCCCGAGGCTGTTCCGTGGAACCCGAAGGGCTACCTTTATAACGCGTGGCATCGAGTTCCCGCGAAGCAGCTTTTGAACTGATGTCATGGCGACTGGTGATTTCAAATTTCAAATCTCAAATTTCAAATTCGAAACACCTGCACGCAAATTTGAACTGACCTGAAACCACTAAATTCGTTGTTCTGTTTTCCCCGACTCATGGAATGAGGTTGCCTATGTCTACACTCACCTTCGAAGATCAAACCACTATGCTGACTGGAACATCAGGCCGCGTGAAAGCCACTGAAAAGCGGCTGATCAACAATGCGCAGGTCGACGTTAATCAGCTGATGCCAATTAAGTACCATTGGGCGTGGGAACACTACAACAACGGTTGCGCTAATCATTGGATGCCGACTGAAGTTCCAATGAACCAGGACGTGGAAGTCTGGCGTTCTGATCGTCTGACTGACGACGAGCGGCTGGTGATCAAACGCAATCTCGGCTTTTTCTCAACAGCCGAATCTTTGGTTGGTAACAACCTGGTTCTGGCGATTTTCAAGCACGTCACGAACGCAGAATGTCGCCAGTATCTGCTGCGTCAGGCGTTTGAAGAGGCGGTTCACTCCCACACGTTCCTGTACGTTGTGGAAAGTCTTGGGCTGAACGAAGGCGAAATTTTCAACATGTATCGGGAAATCCCGGCCATCGCGAAGAAAGACGCTTTCGAGATGGAGTTGACTGCTGAAGTCCTGAATGACGGATTCACCACGGATACTCTGGAAGGTCGCCAGATGTTCCTGAAGAATCTGATCGGTTACTACGTCATTATGGAAGGGATCTTCTTCTATAGCGGATTCGTGATGGTGCTGTCATTCCATCGCCGTAACCTGATGAAGGGAATCGGCGAGCAGTTCCAGTACATTCTGCGTGACGAAACCGTTCACATGAACTTCGGCGTTGACCTGATCAACGGCATCAAGGCCGAAAATCCAGACATCTGGACTCCACAGTTCCAGGATGAAATGATCCAGCGAATTCGAGCCGCTGTTGAACTGGAGATTGAATATGCAGAAGGCTGTCTGCCACGTGGAGTGCTCGGCCTGAACGCCGAATCCTTCCGTGACTATGTGCAGCACATCGCTGACCGCCGTCTGGAACGCATTGGTCTGCCAACTCAGTATGGTTCACCAAATCCATTCCCTTGGATGAGCGAAACGATTGACCTTTCGAAGGAAAAGAACTTCTTCGAAACACGCGTCACCGAATACCAGAGTGCTGGCTCTCTGAGCTGGGATTAATTACGGTCGAATCAGTTGATTCAAAAACAGAACGCCTCCGAGGGAAACCTCGGAGGCGTTTTCATTTGCCGATCATCTGCCCGAAGATACGAATGCCTGCGTTAAATCCGTCAATTGTGGACACAAAATTGGCCTGTGCACATCACAGTTGGTCTGCAAGAGCGATCTGCGGTGGCCGCACAGAGTTGCTTGCGGCATGCTGATCTCAGCGCCTTCCGATGGAACGGTAGATTGAAGGCCCGGGACAGTGATGAGGATTCTGGTCGTTTTCACTCTTATAAGTTGTGAGTGGGGAGAAAAGCGATGTGCTCGATCAGGGAAGTTTGACAGGACATCAATTCTGCAGAGGGAGAGACAGTCTCCGCACTTCGAGAAACTGAAGGGATCGAATCGCCGATGCGGATTTCGGGATCTATGAAGATGAGGTGGAGAAAGACATGAGCCATCGAAGGGAAACACTCGGTCGGATGAGCCTAACAGAGGATTCGCGAACGTTCAGGAGCGCCAACTTGAATGAAGTTGGACTGATTCTCTCCTTCCCGGTCTACGGAAAACTCATTTCGGCCTTCCTGCCTTCGAGAAAAGAAACTCGTGTACTTTTGGCCGCCTTGCCAGTCCGAAAGAGGACAGACAGAATCCAGACGATACCCTATTCTGGGCTGGCACTAAACTTCGTTGGTTCAAGAAGTTGTGTTCATGTTCCATTCGAGAACATGGCTTTCACCGTATCCTTTCCGACGGCTGGCAGGGCTGAATGACAGATCCAAAGCCTTCAACGAACGACATCCTGGCAAAGATTCGCGCGAAGAACGCCGAAGCGGCTGCAGGTGAAAAGCCTGCTGCACCGGCTCCATCAGTGGAGGCCCCGGCGCCGACCGAGGCTTCTGCTCCGGAAGTAAAACCCGCAGCTCCAAAGGGCACAAGCGATATTCTCGCAGCTGCTCGTGCTGCCGCGAAGCCGGCAGGCACAGCTGATATTCTGGCGGCGATTAAGAAGCCTGCCGCAGCCCCTGCAGCCCCGGCGGCTGGTGCTCCGAAAAGCCCTGCGGATATTATGGCAGCCATTCGTGCTAAGGGTGGCGGTGCTCCCGCCGCTGTGGCACCCGCGACTGCGGCTGCAAAGCCCGTTGCTGAAGTGGCGGCTGCTGTGGCTCCGGCTGGGATGTCAGCGGCTGAGATGATCAAGGCTGCTCGATTGATCGCAGAAGGGGCTCCGGTTCCTTCGAAGGTGGTGCTTCCGGCGAAGCCTCTCGCGGCAAAATCGCCAGTTGCGGCCGCGGAGGCGCCAGCGGCTGAGGTTGAGCGGCGAACGGCCCTTGGGGTGGTGGTGGCGTTTTTGTTGTCGCCTGTGTTTATTGCGTGGTCATCTTTCACGACCGCGTTTGGTGCATTTGGTCTCGGGGTCGCTCGGTTTATGATGCCGAACGTGCTTGTAGAGCCTCCGACGAAATTCAAGATTGGTCCTCCGAACGACTACGCTCCGGGCACTGTTTCGACTAAATGGCAAGCTCAGTTCAACATCTGGGTTGTTAACGGCGAAGTTGACGGCGCTCAGATGATTTATGCTTTGAGCACTGTCTGTACGCATCTTGGCTGTACCCCAAACTGGCTCGAAGGTGAGCAGAAGTTTAAGTGTCCTTGTCACGGTTCTGGTTTTTACAAGAACGGTGTCAATTTCGAAGGCCCCGCACCTCGACCGTTGGAGCGTGTGGGGATTCGGCTGGCTGAAGATGGGATGCTTGAGGTCGATAAGAGCGTCAAGTTCCAGAAGGAACTTGGGCAGTGGTCGAATCCGTCGTGCTTTGTGGGTGTGACTTAGTTCGCATTGCGAGCTTGTGGTCACGGGGGCGTCTTGTCGCTGACTTTTTATTTGGCTGCCGCGTTTGATTTGAAGCGGCTTCGTCTGAGGGTCTGAAGGTGTCTGTAGGCGATTACATTCGTAACTCACAGATCTGGAAGAGTGTTTTCCGGCATCCAGCGCCGACCGATCGTCGTAATCGTGTCGTCGTGATGCTGACAAACTTCTTTCTTCACTTGCACCCGGTCTCGATTAAGCAGCAGGGGATCGCGCTGTCATACACATGGTGTATGGGCGGGATTACATTCTTCCTGTTTCTTGTTGAAGCAATCACCGGTGTGTTGCTGATGTTTTACTACCGCCCAACCCTTGAGTGGGCGTTTTACGACATACAGGCGTTAAGAGATGTGCAGACGCTGGGCATCATGCGGGAGATTCACCGCTGGGGTGCTCACGCGATGGTAATCACGGTGTGGCTGCACATGTATCGAGTATTTCTGACGGGCAGTTATAAGCCTCCTCGTGAGTTCAACTGGGTTATCGGTGTGCTGTTGCTGGTGCTGACTTTGTTGCTTTCGTTTACCGGGTATTTGCTGCCTTGGGATCAGTTGGCGATTTGGGCCATTACTGTAGGGTCCAATATGGCGAAGGCAACGCCTGGCTTGGGGACAGAAGGTCCGGGCTTTCAGTTGTTTAACACGAGCGGTTATGAGCTGATCACGAACGCCTCTGATGCGAAGTTTTTGCTTTTGGGTGGTCGGTTTGTGGGTGAGGCGACTCTGAACCGCTTCTACATTCTGCACTGTGTTGCGATTCCGCTGGTTGTGAGTGGTCTGATTGCGATTCACTTCTGGCGTGTGCGAAAAGACGGTGGGATCAGCCAGCCTCTGTGATTGTCGCTGATTTCTTCGCTTGTGTTCTTTTTGATTCTTCCGGATCTGGCGTATTTTTTCCGGGCTTTGTCAATGCTGAATCCTCATCCCGATCTCACACCGAGCGTACTGGTCGGTCTTGGTTGGTTTTACCTTGTGATTTTCCTGATGAACCTGCTGTGGACAATCCGCAGTTTTAAGGTTGACGGGGACTATCGAAACGGTGTGCCAAAGGCCTCTCTTTGGGCGGTGTACACATCTATCTTGATGATGTTGTCGTTCTACCATTTCACGTACCCCGTGGAAGGGTTTATGTTCTCGATGCCAGTGGCATTCAAGGACTTCTTCGACGCCTATTTTTCGAACCCGGTTCTGTACTTCTTCCTCACGATCGTTGGTCTGTGGGCGATGATTCAGTTTCGGGAGTGGTGGACACGACCGACCGTTTCCTGGGTTCTGCTCAACTGCTCGTTGATCTTCATGACTTTGAGTTTGACTGACTACGACTTTCGTCAGATCGTTGGGAAGCCGGACAATGTTCCGATCGTAGCGATGCTGTTCATCGTTGCATTCTTCACATGGATCTATTTCAGCAGGGCTGTGGATAACGATCGCCGCATTGCTGAGGGACGACCTTTGTTTGAGCAGGAAGACAACGACAAGGTTCTGGTTTGGCCTGACTTGGTTTACACAGAACTCATTTGCATGGTTGTTTTGACTGCTGTGCTGGTGTTCTGGGGAATTGCTCTTCAGGCTCCATTGGAAGAGCCCGCGTCGTCGATGAAAACGCCGAACCCTTCAAAAGCGCCATGGTACTTCCTTGGGCTTCAGGAGATGTTGGTTTACTTCGACCCGTGGTTGGCTGGGGTTGTGCTGCCGAGCATCATTTTGGGCGGTTTGATTGCCGTTCCTTATATCGACTTTAACAAGCACG
>JBPOIW010000026.1:0-92005 GCA_052034165.1 Planctomycetota bacterium
ATCTGAGGCGAATATCTCCAGGGACGGAGGTGAAGGATCGATGACAATATTTTTGCAACCGGTTTGCACCCCACTGGAGTCTTTGAATGTCTTTTATGTATTCCGAAGCCGATGCTGGACTTGAATCTCTGTCCGAAATTGAAGGCTACGAATTCCTGAGCGATCTGGATGCCGGATTTGAAGAAGAATTGCGATCGCTGGGTGTTGACCCGGCGTCACCTACCGCCGCTAAGCCAGGTTCTGAAGAAAAAGTCATGATGTTGGCCGCTCGTTACGCAGCTGGTCTTCCATTGTGGCATTCAGATGATTGTTATGATCATGGACCAGGCAGTGTTGGTAATCTCATTGTGGACGACGAAATCAGTGATGATGCGTCGGAATCATTCGACATCGCCTGATGACTTGCCTCTCCGTGATTCTCATGGGCCAACGAAAAACGCCACAGTAAGCTGTGGCGTTTTTTGTTGTGTATGAAGCTTTTATTGCAGTCCATGTAACTGCGGGGCAGAGTCCGCAATGCTTATCTGAAAGCACCTTCTGCTGGCTGGAAGTCAGCCCGGACTTCTCAGAACCCTGTATCCTCTTCTTCCAGCTGCGACTGCAACTGATCGCGTTCGCGACGAGTTGTCTCCAGGTCAAACATCAGGTACTTGACGTCCAGCCGAAGTTGCGACAGAGCTTCCTGAACAAGATTGAGAATCCGGCGGCGACGCTGGATGGAATCAGAAACTCGGTTGAACGCCAAAACCAGATTCTCTCGTTCAGGCCCCTTCATGGAATCAATCAAACGGCCCAGTTCCAGCATTTCTACTGGCAAGGCTTCGGCCTCAGTATCGTTAAATCGCTTCTGAACAGACATTGCAGATATCCTGGGAAGGGGAGAACCGACGACTTGCGACATCGCTGTCGGTCCGCATGATTCTTGTCGCGGCGATTCTTCATCACAAGCAAATAGCCGGGCCGACATCAGTTTTTTTGCAACGTCTGACGGAGAATCTCACCATTCTCTCACGACCAGCCGATTTTTCGTCAATCCGGCCTGTTCACCCCCGGAGAAACCAGCATCTCGAGGGCCGAGGACGCAAATCTGGGCTCGGTGAAAACTGCAACTTTTGCTAGGATTCTGCCTCGATGCAGACAGTCTGCTGCAGATTCAGATTGAAAGACAGAATGAACACGGATGTTCAATGTTGTCAGCTAACACTCAAATTTCACCCGAAGCACAGCTTCCGCAATCTGCGAACAGCCGAAGGTGTGCCAGCATCGGTTCGCGGTATGCTTTTTCCCGACTTCGCTCCAGTTGGACGTCTCTGGCATTAATTGCACTCTTCGGGCTGACGTTGGCATCATTAACGGCAGCCGATGAGACCTTGTCTGCAGAAGGTCCACCGCGGTGGGTAGTGGTTGGGACTCAAAGAAACACGCGGGTTGAACAAAAGGCCGCAACTCATGACGGCGAGGCCGTTCAGCGATTTCGACTGCTGAATACTCGGTTGCCCGAAGAACTTCAAATCCGAACCAGTCTGCCTGCATCGATAGTTCACAACGACTACAAGGCCTCCGTCAGGATCCACTCGTCTGTGATTGGCATTCAATTGGGTTTGCTGGTGGTGGTGCCAAACCAGGCTGATCCAAGAACTGGCAGGCCCCTTGAACTTATCCTGCCGGGCGAAAAACTATCAGTGGCCGATCAGTGGCAAACAATCCACGTGGAAGCCACACAGAAAGTGATTGAGGCGCAAACGCGACGTGCACGCGCGGAGTTGAACAGTTCCGGGATCCGCATGCAGCAGGCGATTATTACAGGCCTCGTTCTGTACGTGGAAGCGACACCCGGTGAAACGTTTTTTGATCTCAGCGTGGTTACCTCCGGCCCCAACATCGCACCTGCCGAGTCACTCCTGAAGCTTGTTTCGGACTCGTCTCCGAGATCCTCACTGTCGGAAAAAGAAGGTCGGTTCATCCCTGTCGACATTGAGCTGGGTGGACTCATGCTTGACCATAAACCTGTCGTCCTGAGGATGGCTCCGGATCACGCGGAACATATACAAACACTTAAGCAGATTGGTCTGAACTCTGTCTGGGTTCCGGACAGCCATGATCAGGATCGTGCGAAGAGTTTATATGAAGCCGGGATGGCCGTCATAGCAACTCCTCCCCATCCGGAATTTGAGCCTGGTGACTACACACGTCTTCTTCAATCACTGCCGCCTCTGGATCAGCAATATCCTCATGTGTCTGCGTGGCTGACAGGAACTCGAGTTTCCCCTGAAGAGCAGCCTCATCTCCTCGCGTGGTCTCGCGAAGTTCGCAGTGCTGACAGAAAGTATCAGCGACTACAGATGGCGGACGTCACCGGAGCGGAAGGTTCCGTCGCGCGGGAAATTGATCTTGTCGGAATTGGGCGTCATGTCGTGGGACGAGATCTCTCTTTTGGCTCTCTTCGAAATCTGCTCATCCGACGGCAACAAAACGCAGGCCAGATCTCCTGCCCGTGGACATGGGTGCAAACTGAGCCATCGACGTTGCAACGAGCCTGGCGAGAAGATCTGGGACTGCGGCAGGCGATACTTGAGCCTGAACAGATTCAGCAGGGAGTCTATGCCGCGTTATCCGCGGGCTATAAGGGCATCGGTTTCTGGAAAACGCATGCCCTTCAAATCGACAATAGTGTGGACCGCGAAACCGCCATTGCGATCGAGCTTGCCTGCATGGAAATTGAATTGCTGGAGCGTTTTCTCGCCCGCGGAAGAATTGAGGGCTATCTCGCGCTTCAAAAAGGCGATCAGAAATCGGCAACACGAAATCGTGACACTCGATCCCGCCTCAACTCTGCTCTGGGGGGGCGAACGGCCGGAGCTGCTGTCGCTGGAACTGAAGGACCTTCGACACATGATGCCGTCGTTATCAATGGAAACGGGAATACTCTGATCCTTGCCACTGCCTGGGATAACGTTTCACAGTTTGTACCAGGACCTCTGTTTGAGCCGGAGGTGAATCTTATCGTGGCTGCGTCGGAAACTTCTTCAGCATGGCAGATCTCCACGACAGGAATCAGTGGACTTCCTCGGGAAGTGACGGCAGGTGGCCTGTCACTTAAGATTAAGAATTTCGACCAGAGCGCGGCGCTGGTGATATGTTCTAATCCTGCGGCGCTGATTCCGGGGCTGGAAAAGCAAATTCATGCGATGGCTCCTCGAGCCGCCGCAAGAACTACAGAACAGGCCTCGTTGAAGTATCTGCGAGTTCTTGAGACACTCGAGCAGTTGCGCGATGAGCATACCGTCTCACCGCAGGTCGATGCTCTGATGTCCCAGTCCAAACAGATGCTGGATCGAGCGGAATTTGAACTGAAGAATCAGGACTTTCATGAGGCCGCGCAGCGTGCTCGTGATTCCATGCGATATGCCCGACTGGCCCAGCAGGAGTGCTGGAAACTGGCCCTTGAGAATCTGACATCTCCAACCTCATCCCCGCACACGATCTCGTTCGCAACGCTGCCCGATCATTGGCGTCTGATGCACTACATAGAACAACAACGGCACCGAATCACCGACAATCTTCTGCCCTCCGGGGATTTTGAAAATCTCCGTTCGGCATCGCAGGAGGGTTGGAGCCTGAACATGGCACCAAAATCTCCATGCTCGGCTACCGCTGATGTATTGCAGGATCCACGCGCTGGAAAGATTCTCAGATTGATCGCGTGGTACGCGAACGCTGAGCCAAATCGACTCTCAAAAGAGGATGCGATGCCTGTCACCGTGACGACGCCTCCCATTGAAGTTAACTCAGGTGATGTCATGATCATCAGTGGACGAGTCAGAAAAGGGCGAACGGCATCGCCGGAGTCCAGGCGTCCCCTTGTTATCTACGATTCTGAGCTGGGGCCAGAGAACAGTGTGCGTACGGAACTGGAATCCGAATGGACAAGATTCGAAATGATTCGCCCGATCGGTTCGTCAATATCGTTTTCCGTAACAATGGGCTTGATGGGACACAATGGAGTTGAAGAAGCGCATATTGATGATCTGACGATCCGTCGCATTCCTTCACTTCAATCATCTGAGCCTATGCGACTTACCGGCGACGAGAAGTCTTTGCCTCTGAACAGCCCTGAGTAGAACGTTCAAAATGATATGGATGTTGCTCAGCCTGTGTTCGGCCGTGTTTCTGGGATTCTATGAGATCGCCAAAAAGGCGTCGCTCAAAGAGAATGCGGTCCCCCCCGTGTTGTTCTTTAACGTCCTGACGGCTGCTGCATTGTGGCTTCCATTGATCTTGTGTTCCCAGCTCTTCCCAGCTGGAATTCCCGCGGGTTTCCTCCGGGTTGAGACATTGACAGGAACCGGTCATGTCCTGCTGTTCATGAAATCGCTGATTGCAGGCAGCTCATGGATCTTCGCATCTTTTGCGCTCAAGCACCTGCCAATGTCCATTGCTGCGCCAATTCGAGCCAGCAGCCCCTTCTGGACCATCACGATTGCAGTGCTGTTCCTGAGCGAACGGCCCGACATGTGGCAATGGGTCGGCATTTGCATCATCCTCATTTCGTTCTATGTTTTCTCACTGGTCGGTCGCAAGGAAGGAATTCATTTTCACCGTAACCGGTGGGTCGGCTTCATGGTGATCGCAACGCTGCTGGGGGCATGCAGCGCGCTCTATGACAAATATTTGCTGCAGAACTGTCAAATGCACGCGGCGACTGTTCAGGCCTGGTTCTCAGTGTATCTCGTTCTGGTGATGACTCCGTTGGCTACACACTGGTACTTGAAAGGAAGAGTGTCGACGCCCTTTCACTGGCGTTGGTCGATCCCGATGATCGCCATCCTGCTTTTGATCTCCGACTTTCTTTACTTCTCCGCGATTGAGGCTCCTGGCGGACTTATTTCCGTTATCTCTCCGCTCCGACGCACATCAATCGTAATTGCCTTCATCGCCGGCATAAGAATTTACGGAGAAAAGAATCCGGTACCCAAAGCCATTTGTATCGTGAGTCTGCTGGTCGGCGTATGCGTACTCAGTCTTTCAAGAGGCTAAGTGAGACATAATGCAACTCTGGTTGAATTCTCCGTCAAACCATGACACGATGCGCAAACGAGAAGAGCAACCGGCCTGAACCGCGGAATGCTGGAACGATATTTTTCCGCATCGTCTGCAGTTGTCATTCGCTGAGTCGGTTTTCTCACGATGCAAAACGTCTCACTGATTTCGTCGAATTGTCTCGGGCACAAAATGACAATGAACTCGGTTTGTTCTTCGAATAGATTGTCTGAACAACCCTCAATTCAGCCGAGTCATGGTGATTGGCGAGTCACTTCGCGTCGCACCTTTCATCAACGAGTACGAGTGCGGCCATTTATCGCAGCCCTGATCCTTTTGACCAGTACATCGGTCGTGGTGGCCTGCAATATTCCCGTGTTTCGATTTGCACTCGAACGATGGAGGGCAGATGCCTGCGAACTCGTTGTTTTCACTGAGCAACCTTTGTCGCCTGACGACGAAGCGTTGATCAGCGAACTGGAGATGTCATCGACACTCAAAGGTGGTCACGCAAACCTAAATGTCCTGCGCGTCGACGTGAATCAGTCAATGGATCAGGAACTTCGTGACCTCTGGGTCGCCACGCAGCAAAAGACCAATCTGAGTCTTCCCGCAGCGGTGGTTCGTTCGCTGAAAGACAAGGGGCAGGCGATCAATCATTGGCACGGTTCTTTGCAGGACCTGAAAGCAGCAAGCCTTTTGAGTTCGCCAGCCAGAAGTGAGCTTCTGCGACGTCTTCAGGAAGGCGACTCCATCGTCTGGCTGATGATCCGGTCTTCGGATGAGAAGCGTAATGAAGCCGTCAGAGACATCCTGACAAAGCAATGCAAACAACTTCCAAAATCCATCCAGTTGCCAGAGGGTATTGGATTGCCGGGTTCGGAGTTGTACTCCGAGATTCCACTTTTGCTGCAGTTCTCAGTGCTCGAAATCGCACGGGACGACCCCGCGGAGCAGTATTTAATTCGACAGATTTCCGGCCTCAAGTTCGATGCGTTCCGTACCGGGGATCCGCTGATTGTGCCTGTGTTTGGGCGGGGCAGGGCTCTTGAGGTCATCCCGGCAGATCAGTTGAATGCCGATTTGGTTTATGAGCTGACTGAGTTTCTTTGCGGTGCCTGTTCCTGTCAGGTCAAAGAGCAGAATCCAGGCTTTGATCTTTTACTCACAACGGATTGG
Organism: Planctomycetota bacterium; assembly: GCA_052034165.1. Taxonomy (GTDB): domain Bacteria; phylum Planctomycetota; class Planctomycetia; order Planctomycetales; family Planctomycetaceae; genus SXXK01. The sequence goes on from JBPOIW010000026.1 coordinate 6,220, forward strand.
AATCTTGCCTTATTCGGAGAAGACGCTGAAGGACCTCCGGAGGATGCCGCCAATGGCAGTGGACAGAGGAAAACGCCCGAGCTGATTCTAATTCCGCCCGGGCGTTCGAAAAGCAACCGCTAACGGCGCATCGATCTCGTCAGATGATGACACTTCAGACGGCCGGCCAATCAGAGAGATGATGCTTCGAGCACCTGAGTCGTCCATTTTCCTCCTTCGAGAGAGGTCAGGACCGCTTGATCTCCACCTTTGCGGCGAGCCGCGGAAACAGACTTGTCAGCCTCGCGGATCAGCGACTCAGCGCGAACAGTGCTCCCTGCCTGCGGTGCGTAGTACGCCGCTCCGATACTGCAGGTGATGTTTCTGGCTGGTTCTGTTGTTGATAGTTCTGAGCGGATTCGGGCACGAATCAAATCGCAGACCATCGTGAGCATATCCGGATTCACGTCTTTGAGAGTGACAACGAATTCGTCGCCACCATAGCGAACCACTGAGTCTGATAGTCGCACACATTCGCGAAGAATTGTTGTGACCTTTTGCAGCAGCAAGTCACAGAACTGCGGTCCTGCTTCCTGATTGAGCCCTCGAAAGTTATCGAGATCAATCAACAGAAGGCCGATTGGAACCTGGTGTTGATGAGCCTGTTCAATGACGGAACTCAGTGCGGGTTCAAGCCAACCACGGTTGAATGCTCCCGTCAGGCTGTCTTTCCAGACAGCGTCCCGTGCATGGAGAGACTCTGCCGTCTCAAGCCGAATCTTTTCAAGACGTTGTATTCCCGGATTTGCATTGACGAGTCGCAGTTGGCTTGCAAACGCGATCTGCCCCAGTAATTCCTGTGCCTCTGCCAGAATGGATTCCAGAGCCGGAGGCCTGCCGACATCAATACCGAATGTTGCACTCAGCTCTCCGACTCTTGAGTCGATGTCCGCCAGAACGCGGAAGACATCATTTGGTCGCAACGCAAACACCTGCATTAGAAGTCGTTCGATATGTTCTCTGCTGCAACTGAGATTATGGCTGACTTCCTCGAGGTACTCAGAGACATGCGTTGCCGTGATCAACGCCGCGGGCATTGACGTACTGGACACAAATCTGAGCGGCACAACTCTGTGCGCCGATGCGTGATGTACGCCGATTGCGTCGATGAATTCACTCTCCAGATTCCACTTGCGACACAGCCCCTGGCTCACTTCCACGTGAGTAAATCCAAGCCATTCCAGTTCCCGTTGACGCTGAGTACGTTCGTCCTCTGGCTCCAGCACGTTTTCCACGTAGGCTTCGCCGCAGGTGTGAAGTAACGCAAGTCGGCCAATATCCTGAAGCAGACCGGCCAAAAACCAGTTTGCGGGATCGACTTTTCCTCCCTGTCGCTCAGCCAGAGCTTCCGCCACTGCGGCCTGGGTCAGGGATTCTCTCCAGATGTTTTGATAACTACGCCGCAGGTTGAATGAATTGCGGTTCTGGTATTCAGCGAGGCAGAATCCAAGCACGAGTGTGCGAACCATCGTGGTCCCAAGTCGTGGCACCGCCTGTTCAATGGAGTTTGCTCGAGTTCTCATGCCAAGCAACGCAGAGTTGGCAGTCTTCAAAATACGTCCAGCGATCGCGGGGTCGGTACGGATGGTTTCAATCAGTTGGTCATAGTTTGGATCCGGGTCGCGAGCGATCTCGACAATCCTCGCTGCAACTTCCGGAAGACTGGGAATTCGCTCTGATGCGAGAATGGATTCAAGGGAATAGGGCACGATCTGCTCCGGAGAATAGTCGACAGGGAACTGCCACGACACACCATCAGCCTGGCACATGAATGAGGCCGGTTGCATTTTTGCAGCATCGCTATCGGGTAAATGCCCAGGAACTTGCGGATCGATTTGCCCTGTTTGCCCATATTCAATGAATACTGCTGGTCATGCCGATTGTGCGGAATTCCGATTCAACGCCTTGAATCAAAGGACAGCAAGGCAGGGCAGGGTAATCGGAGCAAGAGATGAGATCATGGTCCCGGCCTGAGCGAAACAACTTCTGCCTGATCGATAAATTCGATTAAGTTCGCCGTACCTGATCAGTCCCTGAAATCACAATTTATGCGGCATCACGACGGATTCCGGTAAATCATTACCGAGCATTGCTGACCACGTTGCTGTTTCTGCCGATAGCCGAATACAGGTGCGTAGATCGGCCTGTTGACATTCACTGGTCGGAAGCAGTTCAACTTCTGAGTCGCCGATTGTCGTCGGAGCGAATTCAAATGCGTGTATGGTTAATGACCTGCGGAATCATGATCATTTCTTCGGCAGCGTCATGTCACGCCCAGCACGGAGGATGGAAGTCTAATTTTGCCGAAGCTTCCACTGCCGCGGAGAAAGAAGGTTTACCGATACTTCTGCATTTCCAGGCCTGGTACTGTGGCCCATGCCAGCGGATGGACCGAGACGTTTTCCCTCACGCCGATGTTCAGAATGCTTTATCCACTGGATTAGTATCTGTCGAAATTGACGTCACGAAAGAACCGGATCTGGCTGCCAGGTTTGAAGCATCAACAGTGCCACGTGACGTCGTCGTGTTCGCCGATGGGTCGGTCGAAACGCTTAATATTGGCTACATGAGCCGTGCGGCGTATGTGTCACTCTTGAGGGATACGGCGGAGCGAGGCAAAACCCGCACAAAGGTTAAGCCTCGGGGCGAAGAAGATAAGCAAAAGAGCAGCGACGATCCTGTTCCGAATCCGACGGATCCATCATCTGAAACTCAATCTCCTCAGCCACCTGGAGAAGGAGATTCAGAGAAGACCGTGAAGCCGGATCCGGAAGAGCCTGAACCACAGAACGAGGTGCTCATAACGGGACTGGACGGGTATTGTCCGGTCCGCCTTCATGACGCTCGAGAATGGACGCCCGGCTCGGATTCCATCGTTGCCGACTATCGCGATATTCGCTACCGATTTGCGTCAGTGGCCGATCGTGACAAGTTCCTAAAGAACCCCGTCGAATACGCTCCACAAGATTTGGGCTGTGATCCTATCGTCCTTACAAAAGAGGGCAGGGCGGTTGCGGGGCGGATACAGTTCGGTGCTTTCTTCGACCAGCGACTTTATCTTTTTAAGTCGCAGGAGAATCGAGAACTCTTCAAGAAATCCCCATTGCAGTACATCGAGATTCGCAGTGCGTTGAAGGCCGATCAGATTCAGGACATTCGAAGGCAATGACCGGACGTAATCTGATATATCTTCCAATCACGGCTTCAACATGGACTGCAGCTCTGCAAACGTGGTTTTTGTTGTCGCCGTCGTGCTGACGACTTTGCCTTTCGCATCAACTAACCACACTGATGGAGCACGAGCAACTCCCCAGAATCGAATCAATGGGCTGTCCCACGATCTTTGCTGAACATTGGGAAAGAAGATCTGCTGACCCGGGACGTTGTTCATCTCCATGAAGGAATTCAATGTCGATTCGTCTTCATCCAGGGCGACGCCGACGATGCGCAACTGATCAGCGGGCCATTGGGAGCGAATCTTCTCAAGAACAGGGAGAAGTCCCTCGGTGAACTCCGGGCTGTCTGACTCCCAAAAGTAGATCAGCGTGGGTTTTCCTGGAAATTCATCTGAAGAAACAAATCCACCGTCAGCGGTCGGACCCGAAAATTGCGACAACTGCTGTCCGACAAGTGATAGACGACGCAAGGATGCTGTTGCGTTCTGCCCCTGTTCTGTCCTGGAAAACTTTTCTGCCAGGGCGGTGTAGCACAGCTTACATTCGGTCATCAGCCGCGTGGCCAGTTCATTATCTTCGGTTGCATTAGCATGCAATTCACAGCTACGTGCAGCTCCGAACAACAGTGTGACAGCTCGCTGAGTCTGCTCCGGGAAACGGTCGGCAAATTCGCGAGCCCAACGCGATAATGTTTCGAACCAGACTGGCTGAGTCTTTCCACGCAAACCTGCCTGAGTATGGGCAAACTTTGCGATCATGTAGACACCCTCAGCCGCAGCGACCGACTTCGGATCGCGATCGTTGAGTGCCTGAACATCGGTGTAAAGTTGATCGATTTCAGTTTTGCCGCCCAGCAATGCGAGTTGGAATCTCGCTTCCAGCAGTTGGCCAATCGCCTGATGAAACTGTGGCTTGCGATCCTCATCGTCCATTGTCAACCGCAACACATTCGTCGCCATTTCAACAATGCGCTCATTTCTTTCTCTGCGAGCTGCATTTGCGTCTTTGGTGTCCCCGGGAAATGGGGCAATCCGAAGTCGCTGAATTTCCTTCAACGTCTTCGTCGCGTCGTCATCCGGAAATGGTGACTTTTCGCTGCCCTTGGCTGCCTCCGCACTCCCGGTATTGCTTTCACCGTCTGTTGCTTTGGCGGGGCTTTCGATTGAGGCGGTAATCGCCTTGACCGACCTCCCACTAGAAGGCGTTTGCTCCGCAGTCTGATTTTCTGCGGAGTTGTCCTTAATGGCGTTCGCGGGCATTTCGGAAACGCTGGTCTCGTCGCCACTACCGCAGCCCAGAATCGTCCCGGCTAGTATCAATGAACCAGAGATTTGTTGAAATCGAATCATGGACATCAACGTCGATCCTTCGCTGCGTCGGTCTTTAATCTTGAAATTGCCCCCTGAGCATCGGCCTTGGTTCTAACGAAAAATGGAGTTTTGGGAAATACGAATTTGCCGGTTCGCCCGTGCAGTGGCATGTGCATTGCTCTCCTTCCTGATTGTGGAATCGGACGACATCTTTCGATAGGCTTCGTTAACGGAAAATCACTCGAACTTCCCCACGTGCCTCCATTGCCTGGCCGTCAACAGCTTTGATAACGACGTTCTTCAAGGATATTGCTCGGTGACTTCTTCAAAAACGCCCGCTGTGGTTGACCCCGCGCAGTTACATGTGCTTGCCATCCATGCTCATCCAGACGACATCGAATTCCAATGCGCTGGTACACTGATGAGGCTGAGGAGGCTGGGATGCCGCATTTCTGTTGCCACCATGACTCCGGGTGACTGCGGCAGCGCCGAGCACAGTTGTGAAGAGATCGCTGCGATACGTCGCGAAGAGGCCCGTCAGGCTGCGGCAATTATTCAGGCCGAGTGTCATTGCCTTGAGTTTCGCGATCTGTCCATTGTTTTTGACAACGACAGCCGACGACGGATGACCGAGTTTCTTCGTCGAACCGCCCCGGACATTATTTTGACGGCCCCTCCCGTCGACTACATGCACGATCACGAGATCACGAGTGCATTGGTTCGCGATGCCTGTTTTAGTGCATCGGTGCCGAACTACCGAACTTGCCAATGGGATCCTGCACCTCCAACCAGGAAAATCCCCTGGCTGTACTATGTTGACCCCATCGAAGGAATCGACCACTTTGGCAATCGAATTCCAACGGACTTTGTGATTGATATCACCGAGCAATTCACTGAGAAGCTGGAGTCTCTGGCATGTCATGCCAGCCAACGCGAGTGGTTGCGTCGTCAGCACGGCATGGACGAATATCTCGATGCCTGCAGGCGCTGGAGCAGTCTGCGCGGAAATGAAATCGGCGTGAAATTCGGGGAGGGATTCCGACAATACAAGGGGCACCCCCATCCCTCGAGCAACATCCTCGGGGAGTTGCTGGGCAGTTCGCCTTTGAAAGATTCCCGCTGATGCCTCAATGTGTGCCAGGCTTGTGCGCTGACGCGTCTTCGAGCGTCTCGGCTCGAATTCTCCAACGCCGTTGAAAGACCTCTTGATCGCTCATTTGGACGCAGAGATATTTCAGGAAATATCACTGCAAGAATAAACACGCGGTTCAGTGTAGAGACCGCGATTGCCGCCTTCCTGTCTGCGGAAGGTCTGGTGCATAGCAATCCGCTTTGGCTGCCTGGTTGCTCCTTTGCTTGATGGTTCAGGACAGATTTTTAAAGCGGCTGGCGAGTTCAAGAATCTCAGCTTCTGAAAGCTGCTCGGTTTGTAAAAAGGAACGATCACTTTGCACTCGTGTGACATCGCCGTTATGACAGAAGAAAAAGTAGCCTGTGTCCTGCGAGGCCAACTTACTGGAAACGTCTGTTCTCAGGCTCGAAAACAGTGGTGCGAGTTTCTCCAGTGCCCGTTCTTCTCTGATTCTTCCCAGCATCCACGTTGAAATATTATCGCGGCATTTGTAGTCCAGGTCCCCCGGGCTTTGGGTCGCCAGAAAAACGCTGAGGCCCGCCGATCGAGCACGTTTGAGAAGGCTTTCCATCGGTTCCTTGGTGGCCGGCTTGCGTGTTGCCGGAAGATAAACGTCCGCTTCGTCGAATAAGACCGCGGCCTGCAGTGAGGTTGACGGATTCAGGCTGCTCCAGCGGTTCAGTTCGAGCATCAACTGAGCGACCCAGAACAGCGTATTGTCGTCGCCTCCAAGAAACTTCGTACTGATAATCGACAGGCGTGTCTTACCTTGATGTTTCCATGCACCAAGCCCCAACAACATTTCTGAACTTAGCGTCTCACAGTTCTCCGGGAAGAGATGTTCCTTGTTAATTCGCAGCATCTGCAGACTCTCCGCAACTTTGATGCAGTGTTTGGGGTCAAGTATTCCCAGCTCGCTCAGCAATTCATCATCCGGATCGTGAATCAGATGAATCAAGGTATCGAGAGTGATTGGCGATTCACGACGACTTAGCACTTCGATCGACTTAATCAGCACAGAAACCTGGGCTCTGGCTGTCGATGAACTTCCAAATCCCATCAGTTTCGCCAGGGCATCCGCCGCACTTCGGCAGATTAACTGACGATCGCCCTCCGCCATCTGAAACAGACCATCCGGAACAATGGACAGCGCAAGCGGTCGACCATCGGAATGCCCAGGAGTAAACAGAGCGACCTCGACCTGGCCTCGAAGTTGGTGACAACGCTCACGCATCCGAGAATCGCTGGGTTCTGCATTCCAGATGTTTGGGGAGGCGAATCGGGCCAGATCTCCCTTCCGATCGATCACCAGCACGGGCACTCCCGCGGTCAGCAACTGTTCAATCCAGTTCAATGCTGCCGTTGTTTTACCACTATTTGTTCCGCCCAGAAATGCCGCATGCGTCTTCAATGATTCTCGTTCAATTGAAAATGGATTCTTCTCCGGAAGCTTGTTTCCAACAACAATCACTGTCGAATCCGCCGCCTTCTGGACAAAGCTGTCGACAGATTTTCTGGCCTGTCCTTCGATATTTTCGGCGCTGACTCTGACGAAACCACCGCGTCCATCGGACAGGTTTGTTGCATCGGCTTTGGACACAAGCAGATGTCTCGGGATTCGATCCAGCTCCAGCAGTTTGCTCAAGGATGCAATGCGGCTGAGTGGCTGCATGGTTTGCTGCCATGCTTCAAACCCCGCCTGCTCTCCATGCTCATGACGAAATGCGAGGAATGCCAGAATTCTTCGCCAGTCTGTATCGTCGATGGTCATTGAGAACCCACCCGACTTCACGACGGCGGCAAACTCTTTCGCAATCAAAGATTGAGGACTCTTGGGACGATAGTCCGTTGTCCGTAGAATAATGGGATGAAGTGTGCCCGGAATCTCAGCGGCGGCTTCTCGAAGTTCTTTCACCTGACGAGTTAGTCCGCCTCCCTGAGGAGACAAGTTACAGATCGCGACATAACGGCGAATTCCATTCGAATCGGACACAAGTGAGAGATACCGGCCAGAAGAGTATGCGTCACACCGAAAGCTCTGCTTCTGTTCAATCGTGATCACCTGCACGGCTTTCTCCAGCAGGGCAATCAGTGCCTCATCGGCAGCGGGTGGCTCAGTAGCCCACGCGGCGACGTAGTCATTCCATTTCTGTTCCAGTCTTTGCTCGTCGAGATTCGACTCCATCTGAGGAGCCTCGCGACTTGAGTCCGCGCGAAACTCCACGAGGGCCTCACTGATGAGGCACCTTTGGCGATAAAGACGACAGGCGTGAAGAACGTCGCGACTCCGCAGCCCGGTCACTGCCTTAAGCAGCTCCTCTGGCATCGGATAGGTGCCGTGAGTTGCCGAATCGGAGTCATCGGTCAGCTGAGCCAGGTGGGCAGAAACCATGTCGTTGACCTCGCCTCGATTGCGAGTCGCTACGAGCCTGATCGGTTCAGGATTTGTCTGAATCTTCTCTCTTAATGAGGCGGGCAGTGTTCTGCTGAATTGGTGAAAGAAATCTTCGAGACACGAAACAATCACGAGCGCAGAGGGAAGACTTTCTGAGATCTGGCGAAGCACGGTCATCGCTCGAACAAATCGATCACCGGCAGTCACCACTTCCGACTGATCCAGCAACATGTCCTCGATCTGATCCACACAGATCACAAGAGCTGATTTCTGCAGGGTCCACATAAGTTCGCCGAGGCCGATGATGATCTGGATCGCATCATCCTCACCATCAAGAGGCGTAATCCCGGCGAGGTTCTCAAGGTCGATCTCTGCAATTCTCTCACCACGGAGGTACTTGTAGATAATTGAATGCGCCTGTGCATTCGGCGACTGCAGGAACATGAGTGCCCGAACCAGATCAATTCGATTTGTTTCAAGTCCGCCATTCAGAATCTGATCAGACAGCGCATGAACCAGCCGTGAAAGTTCCGGACCACTCAGTGATTCGGTACGAAGACGATTCAGTAACACTTTGTCGGCCCCTTTGCAATCAGCGACTGCATTGGAGATTCTTTGGAGGCCTCGCACGTCGTCATCCAGCAACCTTGGCGAATACACCTTCTGCAGTGAATCGATCAACATCCGCAGCACATATCGCGCATAGTTTGCAGCCATAGGCGTCATCTGCATATAGCCGAAGTATCCACCTCCGGCATTATGAGTTCGAGTGCGAAAGGCTCTCATCAGATGAGTTTTTCCAGCCCCGGACTCGCCAAGCAAAAGCAGAATTCTGCCAACTTTGGAGGGATGATCGGGAGCAACGGCCTGGCTGAGCAAGCTGTCGAATACTTCTCGAGCCTCACCGTGGATTGTTTCAACATCGCAGAGGTCTTCTTTCCAAACTTCTGTTGGATACGCAACGGATCGAAAGATCTCTCGCTCCGAATGCAGGAATGCATTCAGAGCAGGATTCAGCGTTTCGATTGCGGCTTGCAACTGAGCATGAGTCATGGCGTTTGTTCTCAATAGAGCGAGCAACAAAAATATACTCATCACGTTTCGCGTGATGCAGAATCCCTCAGGCCACGCCGGAGGAGTCATCAATGGGGCGTTACGCCTGCTGCCTCTCGGCGATGAATAAGCAACGGAGCGAAATATAGAGAACGTATTAAAGAATTAATCCTGATCCGTCCTGACGAAGTGAAACGAATCGCCGAACTCCGGAGAAATCTCTGAGTCTCTGATTTCCCGTTCGTCAAGTCCCACCGTGAGATCCGCACGACTTAACGAGAGCAGACGCGCCTGATTGCTAAGCAACAACTGCTCGTTAAAACTTTCACGACTCAATGATCCCGACCCCATTGCCGCCTTCAATCGATCCCAGATCTGTGAGATGAGTACCTTGCCGGTCTCACGTGCCCCCGGAATTTCCAGTGCGATGGACCGTACGCGGTTTGCAAAACCAGGCAGCGACCTGTTTTCAGCCTCGTTCGATTGCTCAACTCCGCCTTCACTCAGACGGCTCGACCAGACCTGATCTTCACTGATTCCTGTAATCCACGATTGCAGGAATGCGTCTCTTAATGAATCCGCTGTGGGCTTGAGTGGCTGCAAGCCCTTCTGCGCCGCGAGCGCAGAAATCGCCAGGGGCAAGGATGGAAAAGCTGTCAGTCGTAGATCAAACAAATGGCGCAACAAAGCAGCATGGAAACCATCGGCTTTTGCGATGCGATCCAGATCCCTGGAGGTCGCTGGCTGATGCCCCAAGGCCAGCGGTGCCAGCACGCTCTTCTTGATGACAGACCAGGATTTTCGTTCAGGCAGTGCGTCGGTCTTCAGAAAATGACGTAGAGCCGCACGGCCATGATCTGTGATCTCACTCTTTCTGACCGGATCACTCACACAGCTCAACGCAAACAATTCTTTAAACGTCAGCGCAACTAAGTCTCTCCATGCCTTATCAGGCTCCCGGAGACCTATCGCAACCAGCGGCTTCAGATCCTTAACGATCTGCCCTCGCGCGGGAGGTTTCGAGTTTGCAATCATTCGTGTGAGGATCAGACAACCGAGAATTGACGGCTTCCGGTCGTCAGCGGGAATCAAATCATTCGGATTCATCACTTATCTCCTTTGATAAGGACTAAGCAGGTTTTGTCAGAGAAGACTTTACGTGAACGACGCCAGGCGATTGCATCAATGACCGTTTTGAGAATATCGCTCATCTGAGCAACCACATCTTCCGCCAGAAATCTCAGGACCAAATAGTCTCTGCACTGAAGCAACAGATCTTTTCTTCGATCGCGGCGATAAGACTCGGGCTGGCTGAAGTGATAGTGCCCGTCGACCTCAATTGCGATCCGCAGGTCAGCACAACACAGATCTATCTCCGCCGCCCGACTGCCGAAAGTAAAATTCATTTTCTGATTCAATGCAAACAGGCCCGACGTCTCGGCGCGTGCATTCAACAAATCGTAGAGAAAACTTTCGGCAAGGCTCCTGGCCTCTGAACTCTCACCGCGTTGTGCAGCCTGCAGTACAGACTTCGCTCTCTCCAACAGCTCGGACGAATCCTTCGTGGTGGGCAGTGAACGACGGAGCTGATCAAGAATCATGGATTCCGTCTCATGAGCGGATGAGGTAGTCCGCCCTGGCTCCGGACCCTCATCAGAATTGTTACCACGATGGGGATTATTCTGCTGAGATGTCTTGTTCGCCTCAGTATCGTCGTGTTTCTGATTCCACGCCCGCAATGCCTGCTCGGGTAACAGTACAAACACATGTTCTCGAAGTGCGGAAAGCAGGAATGTCGACTGCACTTTGGTCATCAGAATTTCGTACTCAAAAGCTGACATCGCGAGCCCGATACGAACAGATGGCGACCCAAGGCTTGCACTCAGGATCGTCCGCAGGTTCATTACCATGGAGTCATGCTCTGCGTCTCCGTCGAAAGAAAATGCCCCAAAGAATTCGCAGAGAATTGGGGCACGCCACGCAGGTCCGACGACCTCCAACAGGACTGCCAGCGCAGTGCTGTCGGAAACACTTGCTGACCAGTCTTCACGCAGTGTGGTCATCAGGGTCAGTGAGTCGTCTGCTCCCTGGGCTTGAGAGTGGATGCAGCAGGAAGCGATAAAGGTCAGTGTTGGGGAACACGGCTGCTCAGATGAATCAAACATCGCCACGATTTGGCGGGAACTGAGGCCGGATGTTTTCCGCTTCAATTGGCCCATCGGGAGACGGGTTGCGGACGCCAGCAACTCCAGAGATCTTTCGTACAGATTCACTTTCCCGAGGATCGCGGTTATGCACAGCTCGAGCAGCGAAGCGTGATTGGAGAGTGTCACAACGCAGGGCGGGTCGTTCTGATGGCAGCAGGCGTCTGCCCACGCACTTCGGCAGCTTTGGTGTTCACCCAAAAGTACGGGCAGAAAGGGCGAGGTGCTCGGGGAGCGCCAAATGCGCTGCAGCGATTCCGTTGCCGCAAAGCGACTCATTGGTACCAGGTACTGCAGACAAGTCATCCTGAGCCCCCGATTGCCAACCAAGCGGCCACATCCCCCCCCCTCAGTCTACGCTCGGGAAATTCATTCCTCAAGCCTCTCCACGGGGGGGGAGTCTACAATCACTGACAGGGTCTTTGGTCTTCGCCCGCAAAAAACAGAAGCAAATCTGCTGCGTGCCTTTGGTTGTATTACACGGACTTGGCGGTTTCCAATTCGTGAAAACTCAAAATCAGTAATCTGGCCCGGATTCGCAACATTTCTGCCGCGTGCTATGCTTTTGCAAGCCGATGTCTGTGCCAGTCACCCGTACGTGTTTGTTTTTGTTACCGAGAGAACTCGATCCATGTCAGACCATGCTTCCCACGACGCTACTTCTGTCTCACAGGACGCCCCACTATTTTCAGCAGTGGAAGTTGAACAGTTTTCTGCGGATGACGTGACTGCTGGCAGCGCAATCGGGAAGATGTTATCTGCTCTCTTCCTGTACACTATTTTTGCGATGGCAATTGCCGGTTTGTGGACTCATTCATCGATCAATGCTGACAATGCCTACCGGTCCGGTGCTGAACAGGGCGAAGCGGCGGATCATGCATCAGAAAAGACTGGTCATTGATTTGCGCTGAGACCAATTGCGGTCGCGGTTGCGTATTCGCGAGCATGTGAAATGGTGATCATGATCTCGGCGATCCTCTGTTCGCTCGCTATTCGCGCAGCCTCGCCACTTAGTTTTACTGTTGGTTGTCCAGTGTGGAGTGCAATGATCTCCACATCGTGAAAAGTAATTCCCTGAACGAAGCCAGTGCCCAGTACCTTCACGACCGCCTCTTTTGCGGCCCATCGCCCAGCAAAACGAACTGCTGAATCTCGATGGCGCATCGCGTATTCGATTTCCACCGGTGTATAACACCGTTGCACAAAATGATCGCCGTGTCGCTCGATCATGCTGCGAATCCGTTCGATCTCAACAATGTCCGTTCCGATGCCAAGTATCATTGTTTTCGCACAATCAACAAATGGGAGTCGGGCGGTAGGGCAGGGGGCGTTTCGTTTTCAAAGACAGAACATCGCAGTTCTGATTTGACGGTCCACTAAAGCACATGACGAACATGCCTCGGATAGGGATCCTGCGTGTTGTCGCCTTTGAAGAGTCGATCGTCATGCGTTTGCCGGCGCGGCGATGACCGATTGATGCAATGGGTGTCGTTCAAAAGATGCGTTCCCGGTTTTCGGCACGGGAACGCACCATCCCTTTGCGCGTCGATTAAGCGCCGTATTTCTCAAGGCGGCCTGCATGGGAGAGAGCCTGAAGCATCAGATACTTGGCTTCGAACATGCCAAGTTCGCCAACTCGGCAAGCTGACTCACCAAACTGCTTTGATCCGTCGAAGCGGCAAATGTCAGATACCAGCATCGTTGGGACCGGATGGCCACTATGCGACTTCATCTTTGCCGGGGTGCTGTGGTCTCCGGAAATAATCAGGACGTCCGGCTTGAGCGCATTGATTCGCGGAATTGCGGAGTCATATTCCTCCGTGCGTTTTACTTTCGCATCGAAGTTTCCATCTTCGCCAGTGCTGTCCGTATACTTGAAATGAATGAAGAAAAAGTCGTACTTCGACCAGTTCTCTTCGAGGCACTTCATTTGGTCGTCCAGTGTATGCCCGGCATCAAGGATTTCCATATCCACAAGGCGTGCGAGGCCACGGTACATCGGATAGACCGCAATCGCAGCGGCTCGAGTTCCGTAGACTTCCTGAAATTTTGGTATGGGAGGCATCTTCGCGATTCCACGCATGGTTAGGAGATTCGCGGGAGCATCATCTTTCAGGACAATAGCAGCCTGTCGCATGAACTCACTCAGTACTTCAGCCGTTTTCTGAGACGGGGCATCAGCCCCCTGTGGCTTTAGTGGAGCGGCTCCGGTTCGTTGAGGATCGGTGTCGTTCACGCGGCCGCCAAGGCCATCGCCACGAATCACGATCACCAAGCGATACTCCTTCACATGTCGAACAAAAACTTCGACGCCGGGAATGGTAATTTGGTCCAGCTTCTCGCAAAGTTTTGCAGCAATGTCGCTGGAGATGCGTCCTGCTCGGCGATCAGTGATGATTCCGTTGGCGTCAACCGTACAGAAGTTGCCTCGCACGGCGACATCACGATCTGTCAGGGCAAAATCGATTCCAAGCGCTTCGAGAACGCCGCGGCCAATGTCGTACTTGAGCGGGTCGTACCCAAACAGTCCTAAATGGCCCGGCCCGCTTCCCGGGGCGATTCCCGGCAGGACGGGAATGCTCATTCCTAGAGCGCCTCTTTGGGCCAATGCGTCAAGATTCGGCGTGTTTGCGGTTTCGAGTTCTGTTTTTCCACCCGGCAGTAACGGCAGGCCACCGAGACCATCAGCCACATAGAGTACGATTTTTGAATCAGAAGCACGCTGCAATCGTCGTGTTAAATCATGAATGTCCGTCATCTAAGGCCGTTCCTGATACGATAAAAGTGAAACCATGTAAAAACAGAGGATGCAAAATCGTCGTGGAATTACCCATGATCGCCTGCAACCAAACTTTAACGCAGCGTCAGGTTACAAAGCCTGCCGTGGAATCAAAGTGAGTCCGAAGATTCGTATCGCGGATGAGATGACCAATGTTCACCATGTCTGCTTGCCTGTATCGTCCCGGGGAAGTTGCTCGCGAGCTATTTCTCGGGATTCCAGTCCGTCTGAGTGTGCGTACCGTTGGGGTTCGAAATGAATTGGAGCGGACGTGATCGCCCGGTATTGAGACAAAAGATCTCGAAATCTGCGAGAAGTTGACAAGTTGCTCGCGGTTGTTGCAGTTCAAACTTAGGGTCCTATAATCCGCCGGGCATCCGGACTCGATCGGAACTCCGATCTTCTCCAACGCCTTCCATGACGTGTTTTCCTAACCTTGATTTCCGCGGGAGGAGCGTGACTCTTGGACGCTCTGCTTCGAACGTTGAGCCTGCCGGCTCAGATCCTTTCCAGAGTTCCCGGACTTGGTCTGCTGGTCAAAGTCTGTTCAACCACGGTTGGGCAAAAGATTCTGATGGCGATCTCCGGTCTATCTCTCTGTGGTTTCCTTGTCGCTCATCTGGCGGGGAATCTGAAACTGTATGCGGGTGAGCAGTCTTTCAATGACTATGCTCATGCACTGCATAGTCTGGGGCCTCTGCTGGCCGCGGCCGAAATCGGGCTGTTCGCCATGTTTGCCCTGCACATCGGGCTGGCTATTTCGACCGGTGCGTTAAATAAGGTCGCGCGGGGTAAGGATTATTTCATTAAGGAAACTAAGCAAGGCGTTTCCATTCTGCCCGGCGGTGCATCCTCGTGGATGATGGTGACAGGGCTGGTCGTTCTGTTCTTTCTCGTGTGTCACATTATTGACATGAAATTAAAGGTCGGTCCCGGTGTTGATTATTCGCCTGCCCTGAACGCTGAGAAGATCGCGGACAACGAATATCAGGCGGTCAAAGCCGTATTGTCGACACCATCCCGAGCTTTTGTCTACATCGTTGGTCTCGTTGCCTTGGGGATTCACCTTTCTCATGGTATCCGCAGTGCTCTGCAGACGCTCGGTGTTAATCACCGGCGATGGAATTTTGTTCTGCAGTGGGTGTGTGTTGCGCTGGCCTGGACTTTGGCGGCTGGTTTTATCAGTCTCGTCATTTGGGCGATTGGCGGAAAATAATGAATTGCGGACTCTGATCGTCAGAGTCGGCGGGTGGTGAGCAGCCTGAATAGTTTCAAGAAATCTTCGAGGTCTTCCCATGGTTCGCGGGGCCAGTGACACACTGAACTCGCGAGTTCCTGACGGCCCACTTCAGCAAAAGTGGGACAAGCATCGCTTTGACCTGAAGTTGGTCAACCCGGCCAACAAGCGAAAATTTACAGTGATCGTTGTCGGGACAGGTTTGGCGGGCGGCTCCGCGGCCGCTTCGATGGCGGAGCTGGGTTACAATGTGAAGGCGTTCTGCTTTCAGGATAGCCCGCGGCGGGCTCATAGTATTGCCGCTCAGGGGGGCATCAATGCGGCAAAGAATTATCAGAACGACGGAGACAGTGTCTGGCGTTTGTTCTATGACACTCTGAAAGGCGGAGACTACCGAGCGCGTGAAGCGAATGTTCATCGGCTTGCTCAGGTTTCTACGAGCATTATCGATCAGTGTGTTTCTCAGGGTGTTCCATTTGCTCGTGAGTACGGTGGAACGTTGGCGAATCGCTCTTTTGGCGGTGCCCAGGTTTCTCGAACGTTCTACTGCCGTGGTCAAACCGGTCAGCAGCTTCTGCTGGGTGCCTATCAGGCCATGATGCGTCAGGTTGGTACTGGCAAAGTTAAGTTGTTCGCGCGTCGCGAGATGCTTGAGCTGGTTGTTGTTGATGGCCTTGCTCGTGGGATTGTGGTTCGTAATCTCACAACGGGCCAGCTTGAGACGCATACTGCTGATGCAGTTGTGCTCTGTACTGGTGGTTACGGAAATGTTTATTACCTGTCCACCATGGCGAAGGGCTGTAATGTCACGGCTGCCTGGCGATGTGCTCGAAAGGGGGCATTGTTTGCGAATCCGTGCTATACGCAGATCCATCCAACCTGTATTCCTGTCAGTGGTGACTATCAGTCCAAGCTGACTTTGATGAGCGAAAGTCTGCGAAACGACGGGCGCGTTTGGGTTCCCCTGGCGAAGGGTGACAAGCGATCTCCGGATCAGATTCCGGATGCGGAGCGAGATTACTATCTCGAACGTCGCTATCCGTCATTTGGAAACCTGGCACCTCGAGACATTTCCTCTCGCGCGGCGAAGGAGCGATGCGACGCAGGGCATGGCGTGGGTGATTCGGGGCTTGCTGTTTTTCTTGACTTCCGAGATGCTATCAAACGTGATGGCGAAGACGTGATCAGGAAGAAATACGGCAACCTGTTTCACATGTACAACAAGATTACGGCGGAGGATCCGTACAAGCAGCCAATGCGAATATTCCCTGCGGTCCATTACACAATGGGTGGGCTCTGGGTTGACTATAACCTGATGAGCAACGTGCCTGGTTTGTATGTTCTCGGAGAAGCAAATTTCTCCGACCATGGTGCGAACCGGCTCGGAGCCAGCGCGTTAATGCAAGGTCTTTCTGATGGCTACTTCGTGCTTCCGTACACGATTGGCGATCACCTGGCCACTGCGAAGCTGGATAAGATTCGGGATGACCATCCAGCCTGTATGCAGGCGATGCAGGATGCTCAGAATCGTATTAATAAGTTAATCGCAGTGCAGGGCAAACGGTCGGTGGATTCCTTCCACCGTGAGTTAGGGCTGTTGTTGTGGGACAAGTGCGGAATGGCTCGAAACCGCAAAGGTCTTACAGAAGCGATCGACAGAATTCGTGGTCTCAGAGACGAATACTGGCGGGATGTTCGAGTTCTGGGTTCCGGCGCGACACTGAATCAAAGTCTGGAAAAGGCAGGTCGAGTAGCCGACTTCATGGAATTTGCAGAGCTGTTGGCCACAGACGCCCTTCATCGTGAAGAGTCCTGTGGTGGACACTTCCGCGAGGAGTATCAGACGGAAGAGGGTGAGGCCGCTCGAAACGATGCAGACTTCTCTTACGTTGGCGCATGGGAGTACCGTGGCACCGAGCAAGAGCCTGTGTTGCATAAAGAGCCGCTGGTCTTCGAAAACGTTAAGCCATCGACCAGGAGTTACAAGTAACCATGAGTAATCATCTACTGAATTTGAACCTCCGAGTCTGGCGTCAATCAGGGCCTAACGATGGAGGCAGTTTCAAAACGTATCGACTGAGTGGCGTCAGCACCCACATGTCGTTTCTTGAGATGCTGGATGTTCTGAATGAGCAGCTCATCGCTCAGGGTGAAGAACCAGTTGCCTTCGATCATGATTGCCGCGAAGGCATTTGTGGTATGTGTAGTCTGATGATCAACGGTCAGGCCCATGGTCCGGATAACGCGACGACGACTTGTCAGTTGCACATGAGACGGTTCAATGACGGCGACACGATCACAATTGAGCCATGGCGTGCATCAGCATTTCCCGTTTTGCGTGACCTCGTGGTAGATCGATCCGCATTTGACCGGATCATAGCCTCTGGTGGGTTTGTATCCGTCAACACTGGTAACGCGCCCGATGGCAATGCGATTCCCGTTCCCGGCGTAAGGCAGGAAGTTGCGATGGATGCCGCCGCGTGTATTGGCTGCGGAGCCTGCGTAGCGGCCTGTAAGAATGCTTCTGCGATGCTCTTTGTGTCTGCTAAAGTTTCGCAGCTGGCCGTGCTTCCACAGGGGCATCCCGAGCGTAACGCACGAGTACTGAACATGGTTGCTCAGATGGACAAAGAAGGTTTTGGGTCGTGCACAAACACGTCCGAATGCGAGGCCGCGTGTCCTGCTGAGGTCTCCGTTTCTCACATTGCGAGACTGAATCGGGAGTATCTGCGAGCATCGATTTTTGCTGAGAATTAAATCCTGGTCAGACACCGCCTGATGTGCCATCGAGACTTTTGGGTCGCCTTTGGATTCCCGAAGTGCGTGTGACTGCAAGTTTCGTCTCTGCACTGCTCCGTAAATTGGTGAGCATGTCACACAACTAACGATAGGACTGCTTGTGCGTAAGACTCCCCTGAATTTGTGGCATCACGCGCACAACGGTCGGATGGTGGATTTTGCTGGCTGGGAAATGCCGGTTCAGTATTCCTCGATTGTCGAAGAGCATTCGGCGATCCGTAACGCTGTTGGGCTGTTCGACATTTCTCATATGGGACGTCTTCAGTTTCGCGGCGACTTTGCTGACGAATTTCTGAATGGCATTTTGACGAACGATACTTCGAGACTCAGCGTTGGCGACGTTCGATACTCGCTGGTGTGTGGAAAAGACGGCGGCATATTGGACGACGTGCTGGTTTATCGGCTTCCTGATCGATGGGAACTGGTCGTAAATGCTTCCAACCGCGAAAAGCTCATTGATTGGCTTTCGAGTTCTGCAGGCTTTGCCGCGATACAGTTTACCGACGCAACATTCAGCACTGGCATGATAGCAGTGCAGGGGCCACGGGCAGTGGAATTGCTTGGTCATATTTCTGGCTTGCCGTTGGGAGAGATGAAATACTACTCGACTGGTGATGTCACATTGTTGGGCACTCCGGCGTTGGTGTCCAGGACCGGATACACTGGTGAAGACGGCTTTGAAATTGTTGTGTCTGCTGATGAGACTGAGCGGGTATGGCAAAAGCTGATGGACGAGGGCTCTTCTTTGGGCGTGGTTGCAGCGGGGTTGGGATGTCGCGACACGCTCCGGCTTGAAGCAGCAATGCCGCTTTATGGTCATGAACTCAATGAGTCCATCGATCCTCTCACTGCTGGCCTGGAGTTTGCGGTGAAATTCAACAAACCTGAGTTCATCGGGAAGGCCGCTCTGGAGCAAACTCGTTCTGTCGGACTCAAAATGGCTCGCGTTGGACTGTCGCTTGAAGGCCGTCGCATCGCGCGCGAAGAATCTCAGGTTCTGATTGACGGCGAACCTGTTGGCAGGGTGACCTCAGGGACATTTTCGCCGACCCTGCAAAAGGTTATAGCTATGGCCTACATGCCCCGCCAATTTTCGACAATCGGGACAAAAGTCGAAATTAACTTGCGGGGCACAATGATTTCGGGGGAAGTCTGCAAGCTGCCGTTCTACAAGCGAAACAATTGAACTCCATTGTAAATTCCGCTGTTTTCGTTCGGTTTGCTCCCCGTTACCATTCGCCGATCGCAGAAGATTCGGCCGCACATCCAGATTGGTCGGAAAAACGGATAAACTGTCGAAGTCCGTGCGAAGACGGCTAATGCGAGTTGCCGAATACCTCCGTAATTTGAACTTTCCAGATGCTTCATTTGGGGCCCAGACGATGGCCGATCGCGACTATAGCGCTTATCAGCAAAAAGTCATCAAACGCTATTACGACAACAAAGATCAGATCGACGAACAGCGGTTAAGCGAACTGGTGACTAACCTTTACCTCGCTCCTCCCAAGAAGCAGGCCAAAATGTGGGAGTCCGCTGAAGAGTTGATGACGCGAATGAAGATCCCCGCGACTCGTCTTGCTCACGTAATGCAGGCCAAAGATCCAGCGGTGCTGGCCAAGGTTGTAGAGGAACTTGAAAAGGGGATTCTCAAGCGAGGGTAAGTGAATGCCTCATGGCTTGCCAGCTAAAGCTGTTCGCCCTCGGCTCACTGTGCTGCAGGTGCTTCCCGCACTGGAGAGCGGAGGGACAGAGCGGGGTGTCCTTGAAGTCGCAGAAGCTTTGGTTGCGGCAGGTCATCAGTCCATTGTAATCTCGGCCGGAGGGCGAAAGGTTGCTGAACTTACAAAGCTCGGCAGCCAGCATGTTCAACGAGATATCGGCACAAAATCACCGCTGGCACTGCGTCATATTCCGTGGCTGAGAAGGTTCCTTCGGAAGCAAAACGTCGACGTGGTTGATATCCATTCCCGGATGCCGGGCTGGATCACCTATGCGGCATGGAAGAGTCTGCCTGCTTGTCGACGACCGGCCCTGATCTCGACCGTACACGGGTTCTATTCTGTCAATGCCTACAGCGGAATCATGTGCCGCGGCCAACATGTCGTCGCGGTCTCGGATTCAGTCGCTGACTATGTGCGTCACAATTATTCCTTTGTGCCGGACGAACGACTTCAGGTCATCCATCGGGGAATCGACAGGGCAGAGTTTCCTCGTGGTTTTCGACCGACTAACGAGTGGGTAACTGAATTCTTCCATCGGTTCCCTGCGGCTGCAAATAAGAAGCTTCTGGCCATTGTCGGACGAATCTCTCGCTTAAAAGGTCATCTTGATTTTGTCAGGCTTGTGGCTGAACTTCGGGGGCAGGACCACTCAATCCATGGTCTGATTGTGGGTGAGGCGGATCCCAGAAGGGCCTCGTATGTAGAGGAGATCAGGCAACTGGTTGCGAAGCTGGGGTTGCAGGGCCACATCACAATGACTGGGCATCGAACGGATGTGCGGGAGATCTATGCGATCTCAAGGATGGTGCTATGTCTGTCATCCACACCTGAATCGTTCGGACGTACGGTCGCAGAAGCTCTTTCAATCGGCACACCAGTCGTGGGGTACAATCATGGTGGCGTTGCAGAAATTCTGGCGGCAGAGTTTCCTGCGGGTGCAGTTGAGTTTCAGGACTTTGAAGAATTGTCGGCAGTGGTCCGGCAGCTTCTGTCTGATCCCGGATTATCTGTTCCGGTCATCAATCGGTTTGAGAAGTCCGTTATGCAGGAGAAAACGATAAGGCTCTATGAAGCGGCCTATAATCAGAGCGTCCTCTCTCGCAGGCCTTGAACGGAATACGCTTATCCTGCATGAAAAGTGACAGGTATCAGGAATCGCATTTCCGGATGTGTGTTCGCGAAAGTACAATCAGGGCATGAATCTCAAACCTCCACACTCGCCTGAACTGCATTCGAACCGTCGCCGACATCTGCTTCAACTGGGGCAATCGGGTTTGCTTGGGCTTGGATTGGGTTCCTTCATGAACTCAACGTCATCCCGCGCAGGGGGCAGCAATAACGAGATCCAACCCAGGGCAAAATCGCTGATTATCGTTTTTTGCACGGGGGCCATCAGTCATCATGACACGTTTGACATGAAACCCGATGCTCCGCTGGAGATCCGAGGTGAATTCAACCCTGTTCAGACTTCAGTTCCTGGAACTGTGATCTGTGAGCATCTGCCGAAACTTGCGTCGAGAACGCACAAGTATGCGTTGGTCAGAAGCCTGTCTCATAAGGACAACAACCATCTGATGTCCACGCATCATGTGCTGACTGGACATCTTCAACCGGGGGCGTTCTTTGACAAAGTTGCATCACGCGATGACTGGCCGTGTTACTCCGCTGGCTGCGAGTACCTAAGACCAAGATCTGACGGTATTCCCAGCGGTGTCAACCTCCCGACATTCCTGATGTCATCCCCTTTAACGTGGCCCGGTCAACATGCGGGCTTTCTGGGCCCCATGTATGATCCATGGCAGATCGTCGGGGATCCATCCTCAGCAGAGTTCCGCGTTGACGCATTGACGCTTGCTCAGGAGATAGACACTGGCCGCCTTGAACAGCGACGGTCATTATTGAGCCGCCTTGATCAGACGGCCGCAGTCTCTCGAGACGCCGCCGCGTTTCGAATGAACGAAGACCAGAAACTGGCGTTCTCGATGTTGTCTTCAGGTAAGCTTTCACAGGCTTTTGAAGTGCATCGTGAGACTTCAAGTGTTCGCGACGCTTATGGACGACACCCGTTTGGGCAGTCACTCCTTTTGGCTCGCCGGCTTGTGGAGGCAGGTGTTCCGATCGTTCAAGCCAACATGGGGCCTGTCCAAAACTGGGACAGTCATCAGGCAATATTCTCAACACTGAAGGGTCGCCTGTTATCACCACTCGATCAAGCAGTAGCCGCTCTTCTGGATGACCTGGAGTCCAGCGGTCGTCTCGCTGATACGATGGTTCTATTGCTGGGCGAATTCGGCCGAACCCCCAAAATCAACAAAGAGGGTGGTCGAGATCACTGGGGCCCATGCTTCACCGGACTCTTTGCTGGAGCAGGAGTGCAGGGTGGGAAGGTCATCGGACGAACCGACGACATTGCCGCTTATCCTGACTCCGCTGCATATTCTCCTGACGATCTAGGAGCGACGATCTACACGGCCCTTGGCCTCGAACCGCATTCCATCGTCCATGACCGAATCGGTCGACCGGTACATCTCAACGAGGGAAAAGTCATTGAAGCCTTATATGGCGGCGCTGAAAACACCTGAAGATTATTTAGCCACTGATGGAGCCGTCGCAGGAGTGCTGAAACAGATGATCTTGTGGGATCATTGAAGCCATCGAACAACAGAGCAGGGCAGGGCACCGAGCACCACTGGAAGATGATCAGGGAGTTTCCAGTCGATCGATCGATCTCAGGAAATCCATTTCAACTTTCGACACATCACCGAAAGCGGACTGGAAATCCTTGAGGCGTTCTTCTGCAGTGTAATGCTGCAACGGATTGCGTTCGCCGAGAATTCGAAGATACCGGACATATGAACGCGCACGTGCCGGGTTTTCAGTCATGAAATACGTGAATGCCCATGCCGAACTATACGCATCAAGAGCCTGATTGCGAAATACTTCATCCCCGGCCACCATGCGAGCCAGATCGCCCGGTTGCCGACGTGCATCGTATTCGGTGCTGAACCAGTTGAGTCGGTCCGTGTTGATCCTTGCGGCCGCGTCAGAGGATCCTCGAACACGAATCCCAGGGGCTTCCAGAACAGTGGCGAGTCCTTCAATCACCCACGTTGGCGTCTCACCGATTCGCGAGTGAATTCCGATG
Organism: Planctomycetota bacterium; assembly: GCA_052034165.1. Lineage (GTDB taxonomy): Bacteria > Planctomycetota > Planctomycetia > Planctomycetales > Planctomycetaceae > SXXK01. Next base: position 29,210 of record JBPOIW010000026.1, read on the forward strand.
TTGTAACCTACCTGATGAGTCGTTTCGTGAACGATCGTGTCGGCGGTCTCGCCCGCCACACCGTTCAGCAGTGCCGCAAGAGTAGCTCGATCCGTGGCGGGATTTTCAGTCGTTGGTTCATCCGGTGCCAGTATATCCGCGTTTCCTGATGAGCCAGATCGATTGCTGTCCGCAGAAAACTCAGACTGTGCATTCAATTTCGCGGGGCTTTCATACAGCACAACTCGATTCGACTTCAGTGAATAATATCCCCTCAGATCCTCAGACCAAAGCATCTGGTCGCGCCCACAGTACTCTTTGAATTCATCAACAGTATTCAGGACGATTGCGACCATCGTGAATTCCGGATCGGAAGTCTCGAAACCTCGAACGCTGTAGAACGAATCGACTTGCCGATAGATCTCCTCGAACAACGTCGCGTAGGTTTTCGCTTTACCCTTTTTTCCAACGACGACGTAATGCGCCGACACATGGATGTCATAGCCCGAGCGAAACTCTGTCAGAAGTTGTTTGCGAAACTCAGACGGAGATACTCGATGAAAGCTGTCGCCTACGACGCGAAAAGATTTCAGCTGAGAAATGTGATGGGTGGTCAATGCGCCAAACTCATCCATCAGAAAACATCGTTCGTCGTCTTTCGCAACGATCTTCCCGGTATAGGTCTGAAACTCATCTTTGACTTCGATCAATCGCGACTTTGACTGCGCCCACGTGACGTCTTCGGCAATGAGTATGGAAATGATCGCAACGGCCAGCCGAAGGATACTTCGACGACGGTCGGGCGCAGGAAATCGAAGAATTGTTATGGCAGCAAAGGGCATGGGTGGCAGTAGTCCGAACGAAGTTTCGGGAAGGACGCCTCGAAGCCTGGCTTTGGACCTTGAGTCAGGGGGCAAAATCCTGACGATTTCTCTGCAAGTTCAGATCAGTAGCGCGCAGAAGGCTGCCATGCCACATCAAAGCAACATCTGAACACAGGAGGGCAACACGATCACGCCTCGATTGATGCCAATTGCCTACGGACATTGATGCCAAAACTCCCCCACCACGTTGCTCCGTTGCAACAGCGGAGAAAGAATGATGCCGATTCGCAACACACCGAAAGACGATGCGACACAGGGATCTCCAAAACACCGCACGAGATCTGTGCCCTCATATCCGGCATAATGGCAAAAATGCGTCCCCTTCGGATCAATGCAGCAATTTGGGCCGGTCTTCCTGGACTTGCCCTGAAGAATTATCGCCTCAGATCTCGAAAACACTCGTGGGAAAGAGAACGCACGCGCGATGCTCCAGCGCTGCCTCAGGATGCCTTGAAGACACAGGATGTTTGCCATGCCCCGAATAAAGTGGTTGACGCTGGCTGTTGCGCCGTTGTTGATGGCCCTCTCCTCTGCCAGGGTTTCCGCGCAGGATTCGCTGTATGCGGTTTCTGAACCGGCATCCTATTTCTCCGCTGGAGCACAGTATCTATTCACGACCCGAGACACCAACTTCGTAAGTCCCGGAGCCTTTATTGCCGGGCCGGATTCCGCGAGCATCGGCTTTGGAGCAGCAGACTTCGGCTATAAGTCAGGCGTCCAGGCTTTCCTTGGCTATCACAGTGATGGCGTTCGGGTTGAAGCAGTTTTTTCTGACTACGGCGCGTGGAATTTTCTGAACACAGGGGCACTGACCACTGGATTAGCTTTCGACGAAGGGATTGGAGGGCCGTGGGCCGGTGCAAATCAGATCGATCTGACGACTGGCTTTGAGAGTCTTCACGCTGCTGCGTCGGCGGGAATGGGTGGCGATGCGGACGAATTTGAAGGCTTGGGCCCGGTTGGCGGCTTTGGCGATGATCTTCCGACTTACTCAATTCTCTATCGAAGCCTCCTGCAGTCATACGAGGTGAACGTGGTCACCGAGGATCCCGAAGCGAGAGTTCAAATTGGCCTCGGGTATCGGCATTTTAGTCTGGATGAGCTTGCGAGCGTCGGAATCGAAGGTTCTCTGAGAGCTGTGGATGTGGCCGCTCCGAATGGCGGAATCTCGCACAATAGTCTGATCACTTTCGGTGGACTTACTCACGTCGCGGGAACCGCCAATGGATTTGAAGACGAGACTTCAAACGCTTCCACTCTCCCCGACACACTTCAGATGTTTCATGATGCACGTACATCAAACAGCCTGAATGGTGCTCAGGTGGTTCTGAGTGAACAGTTTATGTACTGGAAGGGTTGGACAATTGATGGAATAGCAAAGGCCGGGGCTTACCATAATCAGGTAAAAGCCAGTGTGTCGGAAACCTACATTGGTACCGACCCGGGACCAGGTGGCGACTCCTCAACGTACGGCCGAACTTTTACGGACACCAAATCTCAACTGGCATTTGCTGGTAGCGTTGGCCTGCAATCGAATTTTCCACTCAGTGATCACTGGAGTCTGATTAGCGGCTACGAATTGACTTACATCTACGGCGTCGCGCTTTCTCCAGAGCAATATGCAGGGGTTACCGGGCCAACCTTCGTGACGCGAACCTTTAATGCCGACACCCATGGTGAGATCATCGCGCATGGTGGCAACGCAGGTCTTCAATTCAGTTATTGATCGATGAGCTGTCGATGACGATCTTCATTCTGGATCTGGACAACACGCTCTTCGATACTCGATCAATTCCAGAAGAGCTTACCGATCGCCTGCATTCTCGGCTGCGGCAGGCGAATGCGGACTGTCATGCTGTGTCTTCAGAAACGTTGGAGCGGGCAATCAACGACACGTGGTATGCTCCATTCTCGGACGTGAGCGAACGCCACTCACTGCCCCGGACGTTCGTGTCCATCTGGAACGATTGGCAGGAAACCGTTTCATTTGACCGGCCGCTCATTCCCTATCCGGATGTGATGAGTTCGCTTCGAATACTTCGCAATCAGGGACATCACCTTTGTCTGTTGACCTCGGGTTACAGAAGATTCCAGCAGGCGAAAATCGAAGCCCTGGGTTTTACGCCGCTCTTTGATGAAATTCACATCGACGCTGTTGACGAATCCTGCCTGGGAAAAGCAGCGATCATCCAGGACCTGGTTCTTTCAAGGCAATGGAACCGCAAAGATCTGCTGATCGTTGGTGACAGTGCTGTCAACGAGATCGATGCCGGTCTGCGTCTGGGTATCTCCACAATTCAGATCCTGCGTCCAGGGGTTGTCGCCACTGATCTGGCTGATCGTCACATCCATTCGTTGCTTGAGTTGTGTGTAAACTCGTCCTTTCCATGAAACGTTCAGGGACTAGCAGGACGTAAATTTTCGAACGAAGTAAAGCGGCGGTATTCAACCGGGAAGGCAGAAGCACTGCTGCATGGCTTGACGTCCGGAAAAGGTTGACGACACTTCCCGAATTGGACAGCTTATCAAGAGCTAGTGAGAATTCGGAGGTGCTGGTATGTGCATGCGATGTATGAGTTCCGGGGTCTGTTTCTTAATTGTGATGTCAGTCGCAAACGCCGGAGATTGGGCTCAATGGCGCGGTCCAAATCATAATAACGTCGCTGTTGATGGTCAGACGGTTCCTGCCGAATGGAGTGAGTCGAGGAATATCGTTTGGAAAGCCAGCGTTCCGGGGCGAGGTCATGCATCTCCAACAGTTGTCGGAAACGTCATTCTCCTGAGCACTGCGATCGATGCGACGCAGATGCAGAGTGTGGTCGCCTATGACCGCACAAACGGACGACAACTGTGGGCTACGGAGATCAGCAAAGGTGGCTTCCCGACGCTCCATCCCAAGAATACTCATGCGTCCCCAACGATCGCTTCCGATGGCAAACTGGCCTATGCAAGCTTCTGCCACCATGAAAAAGTCGAGGCTGTCGCACTTAGCCTTACCGGAAAGATCATTTGGCGAAAAGACATCGGCGGTTTTCGTCCTGAAGCGTACGAATATGGATATGCCGCATCTCCCACGATTCACAAGGACGCGTTGATCATCTCCGGGGATAGTGACACCGATGCATGGGTCAAAGCTGTCAAACTTTCTAACGGAGATCTGATCTGGGAACAGCAACGCCCGAAGTTCCTTAACTGGTCTTCCCCGATTGTGGCGAATGTCGGAGGGCGTGATCAACTTCTCCTGAGTGGCCTGCACATGATCGCTTCCTACGATCCCGCAACCGGAAAACCGCTGTGGAAGACCGAATGTCTCACAATGGCCACTTGCGGAACATGTGTTTGGGACGGCGACCTGATCTTTGCCAGTGGAGGATACCCGGACCCGGAAACCGTTGCTGTGAAAGCGGACGGATCCGGGGTTGTCTGGTCCAATCAGGTGAAATGTTATGAGCAGTCAATGGTGGTGCATAAGGGATATCTTTACGCATTCAGCGATGCCGGGATTGTTCATTGTTGGGACGCAAAGACGGGCCGCGAAATGTGGAAGCACCGTCTCCAGGGGCCCGTGTCATCATCACCTCTGATCGTTGGGAATGTCATTTTTGCTACGAACGAGGCGGGAACCACCTGGGCGTTCGAAGCGAATCCCCAGAAGTATGTTGAGGTCGCAAAGAATCAGCTTGGGACCTCCGGGTTCGCATCAATGACCGCCGTTGACGGCAAGCTGTTTATCAGAACTTCATCTGGAGACGGTTCAGAGCGCAAAGAAACACTATACTGCATCGGTAAAAAGTGATTTGGCCGTCTCCCCCAAAGATACGCCTACTTCAGAACCATCCCGATAAGAGTCCGCGGAGCACTTTCTCAGATGCCAGTTCATCAGCCTGACGTTCTGATCATGGGAGGCGGGGTGATCGGGTTGACTACGGCGCTATGCCTCGCAGACAAAGGCCTGTCGATCAGTCTTCTGGATCGGCAATCTACGGGACAAGAAGCTTCCTGGGCCGGTGCTGGTATGTTGCCGCCGGGCAACTTTCAGAATGCCGCAACACCTGAGGCTCGACTGAGATCTTATAGTCACAGCCTCTGGAAGGGCTTCAGTCAAAGCCTGCTGGAACAAACGGGCGTTGATAATGGGTACAAAGTCTGTGGAGCGATCGATGTTTTCAAAAGCAATGAAACCAATCTGTTCAGGGTGCAATGCCAGGCATGGACTGACGAAGGGATCCGCTTCCATGTGCCAGAGAACAATGTGGTCACTCACTATGTCCCTGGCCTGAACCCGGAGTATAAATCATCCGCCTTTCTCCCCGATTTTGCTCAGGTCAGGAATCCGCGTCATCTTCAGGCGCTGCGTGCCGCCTGCCTGCAGAAAGGCGTCGAGATCATCGAGCATGTCAGTGACGTTAGTCTCGTCACTGCTGACCATCGGGTCTTACATGCTCGGTTGCCAGATCGCATCCTCTCTTTCGCCACGCTTTGTGTCACTGCCGGCTCATGGTCGACGTCGATTCTCAGATCTCTGGGATTTGAGGTCCCTGTCCGACCTATCCGTGGCCAGATTGTTCAGTTGCAGATGCATGAGTTGCCTTTTAGTTGCGTCATTGAACACGGTCGACAGTATCTTGTTCCCAGACAGGACGGACTGATTCTGGTCGGATCAACCCAGGAGGATGTCGGATTCGAAAAGAAGAATACGGCCGAGGGCATTGCACAACTGCTGGAGTTCGCCGTATCGCTCGTCCCAACATTACGACGCGCCGAAGTTGTGCGATGTTGGTCCGGACTTCGCCCGGCATCGCCGGATGAGCTGCCTGTCCTTGGGGCAATTCCCGGACTCTCGAACGCCGTGGTCGGAGCCGGACATTTCCGCTCAGGCCTGCAAATGTCGCCCGGAACTGCTGCGATCCTTGCGGATTTAATTTGCGGAACCGAAACGGCCATTTCACTCGAGGGCTTTTCAGTTGATCGATTCTAAGTGCCCCAGAGTCCGTGAGCAGCCCAGTCCGGCTTGTTGGCCTGTTTTTCACTATGATCACATCTTCTCCCGGCCCAGCAAGGGAGCTTTCACGCCATGAGAGCAGTCATTCAAAGAGTCGCCGAGGCATCTGTCACTGTAGATCAAGTAGTAGTCGGCCGCATACAGCACGGCTTTTTGATTTTGGTGGGGGTGGCCGACCAGGACGAAGAAAAGGATGCTTTGTGGATCGCAGAGAAGGTGGCGGGACTCAGGGTTTTTGAAGACTCCGAGGGCAAAATGAATCTTTCGCTGGCTGATGTCCGCGGGGCAGTTTTGCTTGTGAGCCAGTTCACCTTGTTGGGAGACTGTAGAAAAGGACGCCGTCCAAGCTTCGTGGAAGCCGCTCGGCCGGAAAAGGCTCGAGCGCTTTACGAAAAACTGGCGGTCAACCTCCGAGACCTTGGGCTCGTTGTGGAAACCGGCGTCTTTCAGGCTCATATGGACGTCAGGCTGCACAATGATGGTCCGGTAACGCTGCTTCTCGACAGCGGTAAGCTGTTTTGAACCGGACCGGTCTTTTCCTCAAAACCCTGATCCTTCTATACTCCGCAACTCGGAGTATTCCGGAAAGTCAGGGAAGACGGGAATGAACTCGCACCAGATCGTCGACATCGTTGTCCTTGCCGTGCTGCTTTATTGCGCGGTCAAGGGGGCGTCGCGCGGACTGTTGTCGCAACTCGCGTGGGTGGTTGCACTTCTCCTGTGCTTTAAATTCTCGGGTACTCTCGCGCCAGCCATCGAACCGATGATTGGTGTTGCGCCGCCCCTGAAGCAATGGATCGCAATGCTTGTGGTCTATGTCGGGCTCTGCGGTGTGTCCTTCGTGGCTGCCGGAATGCTCAGCAGTTGGATGGAGAAAGCTCGAGTCATCGATTTTGATAAACACCTGGGTGGTGTCCTTGGACTGATCAAAGGCGTAATCATTTGCATGACCGGGCTGTTTTTTGCAATTACCATGTCAGAGCCCATGCGGCTGATCGTTAGCAAAACGTACTCTGGCCTGGCAACCGCTCATATTCTCAACTTGTCGCAGCACATCATACCGATGCTCCCGGAGCATACTGTACCGACAGTCCAGAACGTGATTGACGAGTTTAACCGCCGGCTGCAGCCAATCGGCGACGACCTGAATGGCGCCACACCATCCGACGCGAATACTTTTGGCGATGGCTCATTCGCGGGGACAAACGGGCTCAATGATGACTTCGATCTTTCGAAGTACTTCCCTGACCCAGGTGCCGGGACGGATGCTTCGAAGAAGCAGTCCCGAGACCAGGATGAAACAATCGCGATTCCAACCCTTCAGGATCTCCTGAGTCGCGTACCAGCGCAACTGCGTCGCGAACTTACACAGCAGGCAATGGATTCACTCCGAAACTCTTCCCCCGAGGAAAAGCAACGCTTGCTGGAAAGACTGGGAACGGGGCTGCCCGAGAATGCCGGAGTCGTCCTCGACGATTTTCTTCGCCAAAGATCTGAAGCCGGGGGGCAGGGGGCAAGCTCTGAATCGCGTCCATCGGCCCGCCTTGGCAAAGCAGAAACTACCCTTCTCAGTGAGATCGCGGGCATCTATAGCCAGAGAGATGACGTCATGGCGAATACGAAGCGATACCTGGCGGGCGTCCCCAGTGTCGTACAGCGACGAGTTCTCGAGGATTGGCATGCCGACGCAATTGGGCTGAACTCGGACCCAGACCCCTCAACAGATGTCAACACTCGACTCGATGACCGGATTGTGCGACAACTTTCCAGGGCTGGTATTTCGATGGAACGACTGGATCGAGACCTGCGGAATCGCCTTAGCGACGCTGTTGATACGTCAAACAGCTACGGCAGGAATTGAAGTCAGCCAGATCCACGGATCCGGGGATGGATCTTTCCGCCCACCAGAAAACAGTCATTTTTCCGCATTAACTTCACATAACGGACATTATCGGACGTTGCGTGTGGTTGTTTTCTGCTCGGAGGTTCTTTGGCTTGTTGTCTCTCATGGAGGCGGTATCACGACGTAATGCCTGGGCAGAAGAGTTGCGGAGCATCGCCAATGCTGGATCGCAAACAGTTGGCTTGAGAAGACAGACCGTCAGTTCTTATGATCGGTCACCCTGCCCGCTTGCGGTCCATGTGAGGCTCGGTCTCGGGGGCCCGTGGCAAAGCCGCAAAGTCATCCGAAGACCGGCAACTCAGTACTCAAAAATCACCCTGAAGCGTGTCGTCACCATCCATCAGGCCGACCATCTTGCAAAAAAAAACGGATGGAGAACCCGATTGCTAGACCGGGCCGTTTTCGTGAAAGACACCGATGCGACGGTATCTTTGGTAGCGACGTTCCAGTAGTTGCGAACTCGACAGCGATTCGAGGCCTTGAAGTGATTCAATCAGCCGACTCTTAAGCGTTGTGGCCATCTTAAAATGGTCCCGGTGCGCACCGCCAAGCGGTTCTGGAATCACCTCATCAACGACTCCCAGTTCGACCAGATCTTTGCTGGTAAATCGCAAGGCCCGTGCGGCCTTATCGGCATGCCTCGAGCTTTTCCAGAGGATTCCCGCACATCCTTCAGGGCTGATCACGGAGTAATAGGCGAATTCGAGAACAGCCACATGGTCGCCCATCCCGATACCCAGCGCACCTCCCGAGCCCCCTTCTCCAATCACCACACAAATAATGGGGACTTCCAGAGTCGACATGTCTCGCAGGTTGACCGCAATATTGTAGGCCTGTCCTCGCTCCTCAGCCCCAATTCCGGGATAGGCACCTGGAGTATCAATCAGGCAGATGATCGGAAGTCCAAATCGGCTGGCCATTTCCATCTTCTGCATGGCCTTTCGGTAGCCCTCGGGATGAGCGCAGCCATAACAGCATTCGGTCCGCTCCTTCAGATTTCGCCCTTTCTGATGGCCTACGAACATGACCTTCCGGCCAGCGAGTCGAGCAAACCCGGTAATTAGTGCTCGATCGTCACCGAAAGCTTTGTCGCCATGCAACTCGACAAATTCGTCGAATACGAGTTCCAGATAATCCGGCGTTTGAGGACGGTCTGGATGGCGCGAAACCTGAACAGTCTGCCATGGATCGAGATTTGAGTAACGCTCGCGCGTCATCTGTGTAAGCTCAACTCGCATCCTCCGCATGCTCTCTTTTTCGGCTGGCGACGGATCCAGCTGAGATTCAAGCTTCAAGAGCCGCTCTTCAAGTTCGTAGAGTGGCTTTTCAAATGACAATTGATGCAACACGGCCATGAATACAACCATTCCCGCAGTGAGAACCCCCAAGCTTGACGCCATCCGTTGAGGCGGCAGGCGAGGAGTTTAGGGAATTTGCCGCCACATGAGAATGCTAATGGATTTGATGAAAAACAGAGCTGGGAATTATGGCAGTTCTGGGAGATGTGAGGTAACCGAGAGGTCTATGAAATGTCGGGGAGTTCTGTCATGAAGTCAAGATTTTCGGCCACTTCCGGCGGCGACGACTTTGCAGTTCTCCGTTCCAGTGGAAGTTGCACATTCTTTACGTTGTTTTCTTTGGGTGGAGCAGCCGCGGACTGAACCGGGGGGCTTTCTGCCTGGGCTGGCGGCGAACCGTGGGTCGGTACGGCAGAGACCGGCTGAGTTTGCGGCATTCCCTGCGGACTCATCGGTTGTGGAACCGCCATTCCGGGCGGAAAGGGCTGCTGCATCATTGGCTGCTGCATCATTGGAACGTGGGGCATCATCGGCTGTTGCATCATTCCTGGATACATCATCCCCGGCATACCCTGTGGCGGCATTCCAAATGGCATTTGAGGAACCATTCCGGGCATCATGGCAGGCATCATTGGCATGACGGCAGGCTGGGGCTGCGCTGCGGGAGCCACATTCTTCCCGGCTCCGATCTTTTTCACTGCCTCCATTTCGCCAATTGGTGCTGTCATGCGTTTGCCCTTCATGGGCTTCGCGGGAGCCGCGATCCCGCGAGAAACACGATCGGCATCTGCACGACTATCAAGTCGCTTGTCGACGCTCAAGCTCTCATTGGCTTTCGCCTCCTTGACTTTGCGTTCATACAATTCGAACGGGTCTTCCTTAAAGCACTTCACGTTGCGGAGCGCGGACATAACTTCACGCATTTCCGCATAGCGATCTTTCGGCTTCTTAGACAGCATTTTAAGGATTACAGCATCCAGTTCAGGTGTCACATTAGGATTCGCAAGCGATGGCGGAGCAGGCGATTCGCTGATATGCTTTTTGAGGAGATCACTGGGGCTCATCCCCGCAAAAGGCGGATTTCCCGTGACAACTTCATAAAACGTTACTCCTAAACTATAAATATCAGATTGTGCTGTCGGGGGGTTCTTTAGAATAATCTCCGGTGCGATATAAGTTCGCGTTCCCATAATTGCCTTTTGCTTGCCAGAGAGCAACTTCATCAGGCCTGTGGCGAGTTTTGTCGACAGGGAAAAGTCGATTACTCTCACTTCACCCGTCTTATTAACAAGAATATTATCCGGCTTAATATCGCGATGCAGCCATCCCTTTTCGTTCATGTGGACAAGAGCCTGGCAAACCGCTTCGGCAATTTTTTTGAACCGACTCTGAGTCTCCGCCAGATTTGCGGAGATCTGGGCTTTCAAGCTGGGGGCACGAAAGTAGTCCATGATGTAGAAACCGTGGTCCCGTGTCATTTCCAGCTTATGGAGTCGCACGAGATTGGGGTGCTCAAACGTTGATCCAACCTTGAATTCGTGCTTGAGAACAGCTTTGGCTTCCGGATCTTTAAAAGCATCCGGCAGGAGCAGTTTCATGGCAAAGGGAGTCGTCGCTCCTTGCTGCGCAACTTCCCAAATCTGAGTTGAAGCGCCGCTTGCGACACAGTTCTTAAGCTCGTATCCCCCGACAACGTTCTGATTTTCGCTCATGGATCTCTCCGGGTCTGGTAGGACCGATAGATGAACAGCTGTGACTTTTGACACAGAGCCTGCCGGGATCATAGAAAACTGGCCCGATTTCTGCGACTTCACTGGTAAAAACTCAGTATAGCCGTGACCGGAGAGGCAGTTGGAAGTCGAAAGTGGCAACATGTGGCTTCCATTCAGGAAGTCCCATAAAAACCGCAACTTAAAGTCCTGCCGGGCTTCTGAATTGTGGTTCCTGCTTTGATCTGACATATTTCCGGACTGGCGAATTTGTCTTCGATGTCCATTTTGACTGTGGGTCGCAACGGCTTGTTGTGATTTGGCTTCAATTGACCGCCAATTCTGGTTTAGATTCTTGCCTTACCGCTGCTTATGAAGGCCCGGTTTGATGTTTTCAGATTTGATCTCGTTCCTGCGTACCCCAGGTTTGATGTCTCCCCGACTCACGGCTTTTGTGGTCGTTGCGTTGTTTCAGCCGGTTGTAATTCAGCAGGCCGCTTCCGGCACCATTCCAGACGGGCAGACACAACACACAACGTATTCGGGATCCCTCATACAGCCAGGGGAGGGTGATGGGGAAATTCTGCGTCGGTTCGAGGCTGAACTCTATACAAATGGCAGCGAACATTTCTTCTCGGTGTCCGACGACCTTCGAGCAGGGTGCCCGTGGCCAGACAGCTTTGGGCTGACCGGCCCTGCGGTGCCCGGAGATAAAGTTCAGCCTCACCTCGTCTACAACTACGATGGGACGATTTACCTGATCAACTTGCCCCCACTTGTGACAGCCCTGCCCGCTGCGATCGCACCGGACACCACGTGGGAGCATGCTGGTTGGCAAATGACGGCCGTAGAGGAACAGACGCTTGATGGTGCGAGCGTTTGGATCGTCGATGCCCGGGAACGCCGAGGTCGTCAGCAATCACTCACAGTCGACGCATCTTCGGGGATTACGCTGAGAGTGGAGGCGGATGTCTTCATGGGCCAGGGTGATCAGTTTCGACTCACGCTCGCGAGATCCTCTTCAAAGCAGCTGGAGCCCGCCGTGGGGGCACAGCTTACTGAGTTGAAGGGCCAACTTCTGTCGTTGCAGTCTGCATTGAAGAGACGCCCGGACTCTCATGAGAATGAATTATCCCAGAGGCAGGTCGACGATGTGCTGGCAGGAATCGAGCAAACGACGCGGCTCTCAAAGGGAACGCCGCTTGAGGATCTCGTTCGAAGAATGAGGATCGATGCCGAACAGCAACAGAAGCGACTCTCCTCTGCTGCCAGTAGAGCGAATGAGCTCATGAACTCAGATGCCCCCGCGTTCGTGCTTGACCTCGTCAGCGGAACAAAACTGGATTCAGCATCCTTGAAGGGTAAAACTGTTGTATTGCACTTCTGGGACTATCGAGATGCTCCACTATCGGAACCCTATGGCCAGACTGGTTACCTCGAGTTTCTGTTTAACCAGAAGAGAAAGATGAATGTCGAAGTCGTTGGGGTTAGTACGAATCCGGATCTTCAGACCGCCGAAAATGTTGGCAGGGGCAGGCGTTCAGCTCGCAAGTTGTCCGAGTTTATGAATTTGACGTATCCGATTGGATACGACAATGGCGCCTTACTGAAGGCGTTCGGAGATCCGCGGGACTCAAAAGGGCAACTGCCGCTCTGGATCGTCGTGAATCCCGAAGGCAAAGTTGCACATTACCACGCTGGCTTCTATGAAGTCGATGCTTCGCAAGGATTAAAGGAACTCGAAGCAGTCCTCTCAGCGCTGCTTCGCAAGTAGTCCACTAATTGACTCGGCAGATCATGACCTTCAGATACTCCGTCTCGGGGCAAGTCACGCTGACCGGGTGATCGGCGGGCTGGCCACGGTTTTCGAGAATCTGAATGTCTCTCCCGGTGACTCTTGCAACCTCTCCCAGCATCTCCTGAAACTCCGAGCGACTCACAAGGCCTGAGCAGCTGCAGGTCACCAGGATTCCACCGGGCTTCAGGATCTCGACAGCCAGTTGATTCAGGCGAGAGTATCCTGTCACTGCTCGATCCGTGCCTCCTCGAGTCCGGGCCATTCGGGGTGGATCAAGTATGACAGCATCAAATGTCCTGCCCTGCCCCGCCATGCCTTCCAGTGCCGGGCGAACGTCATCTTTCTTCCAGCGGCACCGATCGGCAACGCCATTCAATTCTGCATTGGCTTTCGCCAGTACCAGGGCAGACTCAGAGGAGTCAATCCCCAGGACTGATGCTGCACCACCAAGCTTTGCGGCCGTGATTCCAAATCCTCCCGAAAAACAGAAAGCGTCAAGCACATCGAGCCCCTTCAGGTAGCGACTTGCGGCAACGCGGTTGTCACGCTGGTCAAGGTAACATCCGGTTTTCTGACCCTGCTGCACGTCAACACCGTAACTGACGCCGTGCTCCTCAATGAACAGGGGGCGAGGCGGCTCCTGACCAGAAATCAGCCCGTCGACGGCATCCAGTCCTTCCGCCTCGCGCATTCCTTTCTCCGTACGCAGCCAAATGCCTTTCGGCTGCAACTCCGCCTGCAGAGCCGCCACAATTGGCTCTCGATGCTGAAATAACGCCAAACTGGTAAACTGCACGAGCAGATATCCGGCATATAGATCAACCGTGAGTCCTGAGAGACCGTCGGATTCGCTGAAGATCAATCTGCATGCGGTTCTGGATTCGTCGAGTTGAAAAAGTGATCGTCGGGATGCGATTGCCTGTTGAATCAGCGGCTGCCAGAAGTCGCTCGTCAGCAGCAGGTCGGGCCTCCAGGAATAGAGGCGGACAACAATTCGGCTGTTGGAATTGTAGAGTCCCCATGCAATGAATCGACCTTCGGAGTTGATCAGGCGAACCGCCGTACCTGGTGGAATCTGATCAGGCTTTGCCCCTTTAATGTGATCGACTGCTCCAGCAAAAACCCACGGATGCCTGCCAAAGAAGGGCTGAGCGCGGCGATTCCGAATCACAACTTCGATGGCCGTTCCGTCCGCTGCTCCGGACGCAACGTCCACCTTTTGGATCTCCTGAACAAGTTCGCTGTGATCGGAAGAAATGGATGACTCTGGCTCGGACATCTTGCAAAACAGCCTTCTTAAGCGACGGGCAAAGGGAATACGACTTAAATGAAGTGGTCAGTCACCTCGGAGGACTCGATGTTCCATCTCTTCCAGATACGCCAGCAGTCGATCCCGTTCATTCGACAAGTGACGAACCCGCAGTAGCGATCGTACTCGAGTCCTGAGTTCCAGTCGGTTGACCGGCTTAGTCAGAAAGTCATCACAGCCAGCATTGACCGCCTTCTCGATATCGCCCGCCTCATTTAACGCGGTTACCATCAGGACTGGAATTCCACGCTTGGCTGGATCGCTCTTAATTTGAGAACAAACCTCATAGCCGCTCATTCGCGGCATCATGATGTCCAGCAGAATTAAATCGGGCTGGCGAGTCTCCACCATTTGCATGGTCTGGTGGCCATCCGCGGCCATCAGTATTTCGTATCCCTCATCCGCGAGATATGCCTCCAGCAATTCGCGATTCTGCTGAATATCGTCAGCAATCAGGACACATGACGATGAAATATCGATATCCGAAGTCTGCATAGTTCATTGAATCCGAAGCCGGAGAACGCGCCAACGGTAATAAAGGATTGGCGTCAAGAGAACAGGACACTCAGGAACCCCACTGCCCTGCCCCGAGGTCCTGGACAGTTGAATTCACGAGATTATAGGGGATCGCCAGAAACTACAAAACGATGTTGCTCCTGGCCAAAATCGACAGCATTCAGAGAGCCGGATCAACAATTCCACGACCACGGGCGTCCGTCTCAGAGCCAGCGACTTCGGCTCGCCTTTCTGCGGCATTGATTAGTCGCCGCAAAAGGTGGGCGTTGACGCCCCCGCGAAATCGCACCTTTCCGTCGATTTCCACTACCGGCACGGACTCACCGAACTGCCGCATAAGCTCGCGCGAATCATCAATATCGATCACCTCAATCGAAGGCAATGCTCCCTGAAACCCCGCGAGGACAGCAATAGCGTCGTCACACAATGGGCAATGTTTGCGAGTAAAAAGGCGGCAGCTTGAAAATACGGGGCGAGCATGACCGGTCCTGTGGTGAGCGGGCGACCTCAGAGTTATTGCAGCACAAAAAAACATTGCTCCACAAAGAAGCAGGTGAAAGGGTCGAGTGGAGTACCAGGTCGCGGGAAACTCAAAAGGACGCATGTCCATTCGATCGCAGAAAATGAGCACCGCGAAAAGCGACGACAAGATCATCAATCCTGAGCCAAGAATGACTCGCACGCGATCGTTCAGCTCCAGTTCCGGCGAATTCATCGCAGTGCACTCCCTTGATTACCATTCTAACTTCTTACAACACAGTCCCCGGCGACATTCCATTCTCAAACATTCCCCACATGGCAGGTTTGAAGGAGATGCATTCCGGGAGAAGGAAGCCTAACAAATACCGCAAACTCTGCAGAGAGCCGTTTGGCATCAGGTTGCCGAGTTATCCCTTGGATGCGATTTGGCCGCCACCTTGGTTGATTCTGATTTGTCAACGATAGACAGTCATTTTGAGCTGAGAAAGTCACAGTCAGAATCGTCTGAATTCGGAGAGTCTTCGTACTGATACACTTACGAAATTCTCTCAACAAACTGGGAGTGGAATTCACGTGGGCTCATTTGACAGTTCTTCATGTCTGGTTAACATCGCCCCCCGTTGAGTGAGTAAGCGCTCGAGGACGAATCTGCACTCGTCGTCGAGCATAACCTGTCAAAAATGCCAGTCCTGAAGCACCGCCCTGCCCTTGAGGCGACAGGCGATGGAGTGCCGCGTAAGCTGCTTGCTTTCGCGAATTGCCCCGTCTTTGTCTGAGGTGATGCTGCGCGCTGGCGAAAGAGGGAGGGGCGCATGACGCAGCCCGTACGTCAAGACGACAAGCCGACGTTCGATGCTTCGTCCGCCGCTGCGCGAATTTCGGTTTCCAATTCTGCATATAAGCATCCATCGGATGTCTCTGCTGAGCTGGATCGAATCATGCATTCGGTCCGTGACGCCGTTGGCGAGCAAAACTTCCAGCACTGGTTTCATAAACGCACGCGTTTTGAGATCTCTGGTGATCGGCTCCTCGTTCGTGTTCCCAATCCATTCATACTGGGATGGCTGTTGCGCCGTTTCAGGACTGCACTCAATCAGGCCGCGCAGCTCGTACTTGGTCCTTCGGCCACATCACAGCTCGAAGTTGATGAGTCGCTCATGCTGGAGGTTGCTGGCGCACTGAGCAACGTGTCCTCACTGGCATCAGAGCCTGTCGTCACGGCCGCCATCAATAACGACGCTAAGCTTCGCCGAGATCCCGGAAATGGTCCTCTTAAAACGATAAAGAATGTTCAGCCGCTTCCGTCGGCTCCATCTGAGCATGATCGTCCTGGGTCTTTGAATCTGCCGGGCAACCGTCGACGTTTCCGATGCTTCGACTCATTCATTTCAGGAGAATGCAACGACCTTGCAGTCTTGGCCGCTCGTCAAGTCTCCGCGAGTCCGGGTGAGAGATACAATCCGTTATTCATCCACGGCGGAACAGGGACCGGCAAGACTCATCTTTTGGAAGCGATTTACACTGAGGTCCGAAGAAAGCATTCTGGCAAGAATGTGATGTATCTCACCTGCGAAGCTTTCACCAATTATTTCACCGCGGCTCTGAGCTCACGAACTGTTCCCTCGTTTCGTCAGCGATTTCGGAATGTTGAAGTTCTGCTGATCGACAACATTGAGTTCCTGGACAATAAGAAAGCGACTCAGGAAGAATTCCTTCACACGATCACTCAGTTGATTGATCATGGTGGCCAGGTTGTGATCTCTTCGGACCGACACCCTCGACTGCTCACGAAGCTTCGCGAGGAGTTAACGACGAGGTTTATGAGCGGGCTGGTTTGCCGAATCGAGTCGCCGGATGAAGCCACACGGCACAAGCTTGCCAGATCTCTGACTGCTGGTATGAAAGCAGTATTCGCAGACGATGCCCTTGAGTATGTTGTGCGGAAATGCCGACGCAACATCCGTGAACTTCAAGGGGCACTCAACCAGCTTGAGGGACAGTTTGCGTTGAACGGTCGACGCATCACCCTGCCTGTTGCCCGTGAAGTTCTTGGCGAAATGGCCGAAGAGTGTCGTCGACTTGTCCGAATCAGTGACGTCGAGAAAGTGGTATGCGAGGTCTTTGGCGTAACTGTCGCTGACCTTCGATCGTCGTCACGTCGCAAAGCGATCGCCCTGCCCCGCGCTGTAGCAATGTTTATGTCTCGCCGAATGACGAAGTCGGCCTATCGAGAAATCGGTATGTACTTCGGAGGACGAGATCACAGTACGGTCGTTGCGGCTGAACGCAAAGTTGCCGAGTGGGTGACCGGTGGTGAGCCTGTTGGCCTGCCAACCTCATGTTCGGGTCGGACGATCGGTGAACTGGTTGACGAGCTGGAAAATCGCCTGCAGAACCTCGCCTGCTGATCACGCGGTTCAGGGCCTATGCGCTTTGCGTGGCCGCTGATGCTGACCACGCCACTGCCTGCGCACAGACTTCAATGGGCCTGCGTTGTTCGACTATACTGCCTCTCTAAGGGTCAGTGAACAGGCGTTCGATTCGAAATGCGGGTTGCCTGTGGTCACGACCACTGGAAAGCATTTTCGAATATTAATGGTGGTCCCAATAGCGAGCTTCCCGATGCGGTTCTTACTCGTTCTGGTTGTTTCGATATTGCTCGTTCCAAGAGGTCAGTGTTCGGGAGCAGATCCGATTCATCTGCCTGTGACCAAAGACAACTCGATAGTGATGGTCGATGGCGAGTGGGAACAGAACGCGGGACAGCAGGGACGAATTCGAGTAAAGGGCAACCAGCATATGGTTGCTTTTGAATTTGATACCTCCGCGATTGCGGGAAAGAAAGTCAAGAAAGCCACGCTCGTATGCACTCGGGGAGACCAGGACATCGCCGGGATTACGGTTTCGACTATTGCTACGCCGTGGGATGAGAATCGCTCGAATGGAGTTTCCTCTGGAGTCGATGGCATTCTTAACTGGGGATATCCTGACGCCAGATTTCCGGCAGTCTGTGGAGGAAACAGCTTTACCCTCGTTCACCAGTCGACCTCAGAACTCAAGAATGGAGCCTATCACTGGGACATTCCTCCCGACATGATCCATGCAATGTCTATTGGCGTCGCTTACGGCCTCGCCATTCACGAACATGACGCCGATTATGGTCGCAATCCCACGATCTTTTCCAAAGAGCAATCCGGAAAACGCCCCTATTTGGTTGTCGAACTCGATGAACAAAACGATCTCGCTCCTGAAGCGTCAACTGAGCTGGAGGTGGTTGGTGATGACGTCGATTCCGCGAATCTGCTTCTCACCTCACCGGGAAATGGATTTGCTTATGAAATTACCGTTAACGACCGCGCTCTCGCGAGGCACAACATCCCGTTGGTCTTGAGCAACCAAAGACAAACGATTCCGCTGCGAGACTTTCCCTCAGACATCAAACTTGACGAGCCTTTTGAGCTCCGGGTTACAACGCTGAACCGCGAAGGCCAAAGATCCAAACCAGCTGTCGTGAGAAGTGTAGTCGGGAGCTCAATGCCGTCGATCACTCCACAAGTCAATATTCTGCCGAAGTGTCCATCGTTGCATCCGGGCCTCAGTGTAATTCCTGTCACAGACAAGTATGACTCTGCAGGCCGTGCTGTTGGAATGCTGGCCGACGATTACCGTGAGCACAATTCAGTATACGATGGCCAGAGGGTTCGCCTTATTGCTGCAGCCGGTGAAGTCGTCAGCTTTCAACTCCTCTTGAAGAAGGATCGTGAAGCAAAGACTTCGGTCAGCGTTGAACTGGATGACCCACAAATTCGCGTTGACCTTTTTCAGGCTGTTTATGTCCCGTCGCAAGGACGCGAAGTTCCTGACCCACTACTGCCAATGCCTCAGTCGATAGATCTCCACGCTGACAAGGATCAGGCACTCGTGGGTGACCTGTTTATTCCTTTCGAGTCTGCTCATGGCGTTAAGAAGGGGACCATCAGGATTTCTGATGGGCGTAACCTGCCGCTCGAAATAGTCGTGCTTCCATTTGCTCTACCTCGACAAGCGACATTCTTTTGTGAGATGAACAGCTACGGGATGCCGGACAAAGTTGACGACTATTACGCCTTGCAGCAGATTGCCTACGACCATCGTGTTCACTGCAACATCCTGCATTATTCGCATAACACGGCCGCGCCCGGAACAAGAAAAAGCAATCTCGACATGAGACTTCGCTCGGGCCGCCGCATGGACAACAAGAAGTACGACAACATTCAACCGGGTGACACATCGGGGTATTGGGATGATTTCGCGGAAGCATTCGGACCGTATTTGGATGGTTCTCTTTTCCAGGATGGCCATCGAGGCCCCGTACCTGCTCCGGGGTTCTACCTGACTTTTCATGAAAGCTGGCCGTTGAATTGCAGAGCGTTTTTCGATGGAAATCCCGATGCCTATCTGGCCTTTAACAAGCATCCGGCCTACGCAGAGACTTACGTGAATATCCTTCGCGATTTCGCAAAGGTCGCTTATGCGGAAGGATGGAACGAAACGGGCTTTCAGATCTACTTCAACAATAAGGGGTCGCTTTCAGAGAAATCGAAAGCTCCGTGGATCCTCGATGAACCATCAAGCTTTTGGGACTATCGTGCACTTCAGTTTTATGGGGGACTTACAGATCTGGGACACAACGGAACACCGAATGTCAGGATCCAGTACCGTGTTGATATCTCGCGCCCCGAATATTGCAGAGGACAACTCGACGGACGAAGTGATCTTTGGGTCGTGGCGACTTCTGCCTTCCAGCACTATCGTCGACTGGTTACGGATCGAATTGAGCGTGATCAACTTCGAGTGTGGATCTATGGAACGTCGAATCATGTTCATGAGACGAATCGGAACATTCAGGCCTGGGCTCTGGATTCGTGGCAAAACGGCGCAGAGGGAATCGTCCCATGGCAAACTGTCAACAAGTCTGGAAGTGCTTTGACCGAAGCTGATCAACTGGGGCTCTTTATCTTTGACACAGGCAAAAATGGAGAAGTGTCGATTCGGCATTCAATGCGACTCAAGGCCTATCGGGATGCGCAGCAATTGATTGAGTATTTGACTCTGCTGAAGAAACACAAAAGCTGGACACGGAAACAAATGCAGAACTTCGTCCGTCGCTATGTCCGAGTGGACGCTTCCGTGACAAAAACCGACGAAGAAGATGCTGGCACAACGAATTTCAATCAACTCTCAGCATCTGGCCTTGATGCGATGAAGGCGGCCGCCATTGAATTACTGCTTGATAGGCCAGTCAAATAGCCGGGGTTTGTGGCAGCCGGGAGCAAAAACATGAAACGCATTACCGAAACGCTCTACTTTTCCGGACGAGTTCAGGGAGTAGGGTTCCGCGCAGCAACTCAGCGGCTTGCCAGAGGTTCCGGGGTCGAAGGCTTTGTTCAGAATCTGCCGGATGGTCGGGTTGAAGTGGTCGCGACGGCTGAGGCATCCTCAATAGACCGATTAGTCTTGAGACTGAAAGGGCTGTTCGGGGACGGCATTTCGGAAATCCAACGGCTGCCCGGAGTGGCCGTGGAGGAGTTTTCCGGGTTTCACATTCGCCGTTAGCCGCTCAGGTTCATGTGGACACGTTTTTCGCTTGGAGCTTTCAAAAACACTGCTAGAGTGACGAATTGATGCTTCAGGAGGCCTTTGGCAGATTTTCCCAACGGCCCGTTCTGTCGCATCGTATCAGGCATGTACAGGCCGCGTTGCGCCCGTTCTCTGGCTTCGCATTCGGGACGTTTTTTGTAATGAACAGCTTTTTGACTTTCGCTGAAGGCATACCTGTTGCTCCTCCCGTCCAGACAGACTGGACGCTGACATGGTTGTCCGTGTTTGGACTCGCTGCGGCTCTTGTGGCTGTTTCGTATGGAACACGCGTTGGGGTTATTGCGCGGGCCACGACGAAGGAGGCCATTCGCCAGCCTCTGTTCCTGCTGTTGCTCGCAATTTCGTCGATCGTGTTGTTGCTTAACTCGGTGATGCCATTCTTTACGCTTGAAGATGACGTAAAGATGTTGAACGAGTGCGGCTTGGCAACGCTTCTGATCTCTGGTGCTCTTCTGGCTGTATGGACTGCGGGCACCAGTATTACGAGTGAAATTGAGGGCAAAACGGCGATGACTTTGCTGAGCAAGCCCATCGATCGTCGTCAGTTTATTCTGGGCAAGTACATTGGAATTGTTCAGTCGGTCATTTGGCTCTTCGTCATATTGACGGCCTTGTTTTCAGTGCTGATTTTCTTCAAGGTGGGTTACGACCAGAGAGAGCGTTCCGAGGAAGTGACGCCGATGTGGCAGTGGCACAAGGTGTCGAACGTGGAAATCCCTTCGCCGCACCCTGATCGAGTACGGGTTGTTGCTCAGATTCTGCCGGGTGTTGCTTTGTCGTTTCTTCAGGTTTGCGTGCTGGGAGCAATCAGCGTCACCGTGGCAACACGAATGCCGATGGTGATGAATTTGGTTGTCTGCTTTGCAGTATTTGTGATTGGTAATCTGACGGAGATTATTGTTAATCAAAGTGTTGCGGGGCAGGCAAATGAGTCGGTGACGTTCACTGCTCGGTTAATTTCGATGGTCGTCCCATCACTCTCAACATTCAACGTTTCATCTGCCGTGGCCACCGGACGAGTTGTCCCACAGGATTATCTGGGTTTGAGCCTTGTGTACGCTACGACGTACATCGCCGCCATGTTGCTTCTTGGGTTCCTCCTGTTTGAAGATCGAGACCTTGCGTAACTCGCTATGACGCAAGGATAGAAAAGGTTGTGGGACGGTACGTTCCATTCAGTAAATTCCTCCAGAAGTCGCCAGTCCAGCAAATGCACTGACACATTGGTGTCGGATTTGCAATGTTTTCGCTTCCGGGTTTTGAATCTGGAGTGACAGGCTGTTCAATACAGTCTGCCAAAACAGCTCTTCTGGAGGATTCTGCAATGTCTGTGTCACCAGAGTTTCATCGTCTCGTATCCGCTCAGAGTTTTCTCAACCGAAGACGGCTCCTGGCTTTCGTAATCAGTGCGATAGCCAGTGCATGTCTCGCTCTGGTGATTGTTGTTTTCAGCGGGATGGCCTGGCTACTGACGCAGCCCGCTGCCATTAGCCCGGCAGCGGATCAGGGCCTTTTGCCGCTTGCAGAACAATTGCAGCACGGTGTTGCGGATCTGGCCATCAGCAAAGTGATCATGGCCCTGCCCCTGCTCCATCGCTCGTCATCGGCAGTGATTTCATTGAGTGTGGCCTGTTTCGTCCTGCTCGTACTTCGCTCTGCATTACGAACTGCGGCCAATGATCTGCTGGAACAGGAGATTGCCGCCGAGATCCTGCGACTTCGTCAGCATATTCATCGCAAGTCCTTAAGGCTGGAACCTGCGGATCTCACGGGTGATCAGACACGGGCGACCGATCGGTTGTTTCAGAATGCCACATCAACACTGGAAAACGCGGCAACTCGGTGCGGGACTATTTCACTTTCTGCCATCCCCGATCTGGTTGCTGTGAGTTGCGCGGCATGGGTGACCGACTGGCGGGTTTTTCTTCAGACAGTGATTCCGGTCCTTCTTGGGCGAATGGCACTTCGCGCGGAATCTCAACGAAGCGATAACTCTTTGCGATTACTGTCTGAACAGGTATCTCGAGGCCTTGCGAGAATGGCCGAGAGCCTGAAGAAAACCCGGATCGTGACCAGTTTTGGAATGGAGACAACTGAACAACAGCAGTTTGAAAGCCACCTCAGAGACTATCAGAAACGATGTCGTCAGTTTCATCGTCAGCACCGTCTCGGGATGGGAATCCGAAGTGGTATTTTCCTTTTGGTTTTTATGATTCCGTTTGCGATCCTTTCAGCAAGAATACTGCAGGGATATCACCCTGCGGTCAGTGTGCTCCTTGCGAGTTGCCTTTATGTCATTTTCCAGAGACTGACGCTTCTGGAAGAGAAAGCAGAACTGATTTCTGTCGGGAGTGAAAAAGCAGATGAAGTTGCTTTCTATATCAATCGCGTTCCCGGCGTCAGTCAGGCGCCCGGGGCTGGTTTTCTGGAGCCAATGGCCAGGACTCTCACGTTTAACCAGATCTTCTTCCAGACTCCTCAGCTTCCACGCTTGTTAAATGGACTGGATCTGAGAATTGGTTTTGGTGAAACAGTAGCCTTGCTTTCCTTACAGCCCGGGCCAGCGCATGCACTGGCCAGCATGGTTCCTCGCTTTGTAGACCCTGATTCCGGCCAGGTGCTGATCGACGGGAAAGATATTCGACAAGCCACTCTGGAATCACTGCGTGCGGAAGCCATGTTGATCGGCGGTCAGGATCCGGTTTTCAATGCAACTGTCCTCGACAACATCACCTGTGGGCAGACCGACATTAGCCGCCAACAGGCTATGGATGCCGCTAAACTCGTTCATGCTGATCACTTTATCCGCAGTCTGCCGCGCGGTTACGAAACGCCACTGGGGGAACATGGAGCCGCACTCGATCCGGGACAGATCTTTCGTCTGAGTCTGGCAAGAGCGGCTGTCAGGTCCCCTGCTCTGCTGGTGATTGAAGAGCCACAGGTTTCGCTGGATGCGGAAACAAAGGCTATGCTGGATGATGCGTATCAGCGTCTCTCCGCCAATCGTACGATTATCTTTCTGCCGTTTCGGCTTTCGACGGTTAAGAAGTGTCAACGTATCGTGTTGATCCACGAGGGACGTGTTGCGGTCGACGGAGTTCACGAACAACTGGTCCGTTCCAGCGAGCTATATCGCCACTGGGAGTACGTCCGATTCAATCCGTTCCGTGATGAGTCTGATCCGTGATGAGTCTGATCCGTGATGAGTCTGAATAGTGGGACTTGCAATCTTGGGATTCGGTGATGGACACTGGCCGAACATCGCAGATTGATCATCTGCGAATCACGGCTTCGTGTCAGCAAAAGGTGCATAAGAGTCGCGAAGCTTTTCAGCCGCTTCCGCCGGATTCATATTGAACAGTGCTCGACCGCTTGTTTCCCAGCCGGTGGCTGTTAACTGAAAAACAGCGCAGGCATCTCGCAACATGGAAACGGCTGCAACATTCTCCATGTCACCGCCTTCGATTGCTTCGAACGAAATATTGACACCGGTCAACAGACAAATCTCATCAGTCTGTCGATCTTTCAGCAGTATCATTGACGGCAGCCACTCACATTGAGTCCACCGTAGCCCCCGAGGTATCCCGACTTCCCTCGCCTTCTGAAGAAACGTCTCTTGCAGCTGATTTCGCTGCATCTCGAAGCGACGCAGGAGATTCGACGTGGAAATACGTGGCGTGAACAAATGCAGTAACTTCGTGAAAAAGGATTCCGGCAAAACAAGACCTCTCTGTACTTATGACTGGTGATTCAGAACTCAGACCGTTGCGGAGACGAACACGTCGAAGAATCGTCCTTTCGTCGGCTCTGTCAATAGACGTCAAGCAAATCGGCTCAAACTGCGGCTCTTGACTTTGCAAATTGAGAACAAGTCCGCGTTCTCCGCGGGAACGGTGGCCCATGAACAATGGGCTGACTCAAGCCCGATGATTTGGCGACGTTCATGACAGGGATGGTCAGTATTGCAGCGAATCTTCGCGATCCTCACATCTTGTGTTGATGATCTGCTGCTATTGGCGGGAACACTTCGCGCGTCATGGATTTCTCTCACTATGAAACATCGAAGGAGGCGGGCTTGAAGGTTAAGTATCGAATTCCCGAACCGGCGTTGTGAAAGTTGAAACGGTCAAACTGATAACCCAGCATAGGAACATGCGTGTGTCCAAAAAAGATGTTCTGGACTTCGGGAAGCAGAGCCGTCTCGCAGCCTTTCAGATATTCCAGCAGCGTGCGACATGTCTGCTGTCGCGTATGCCGCACTCGCGGAACAAGACCATGCAAACGCGTTTGAATAACGGCAGAATACAGCCAGTTGCTCAACGGCCCCTTCGTTTTGTCATCGTGGAAGCGGGCGCGATAACTCTCCAGACCGCCGACATCCCTGATGCCATCCAGCACATCTCCATGCAGGAACACATTACTGCCTATGCGCCAGAATGTAGGGCTCCAGTCAAAGGTGGGATGTTTGTCCCTGATGGACGATAACAGAGCCTGCATCCGTGGATGGCAATCGTGGTTTCCAAGCAGATAGACCCACGATGCCGACGGATTCAGGGCAATCGCTTTCTCCAGCCATGTGGCCGCAGCATCAAGCGTGGCGTCGAAACTACCAAGCTGACTCCAGCGGAAATCAAACATATCTCCGCCCAGAACGATCGACGTTGCTGTTGTAATGGCATTGATATTCTGGTCCCAGTGCCGCTGGCCAATCGAACGACGACTGAACAAGTGCAGGTCAGAGAGAAAGAGTCCGGTCATCGTGTTTCTCTGTCGAGTGTTCATTGTGCTGAATAAAATGAGGTCAAGTGTTTTCAAGGGACCTCACAGAGAGAAATGTCTCAGTCGTGGCCCGGTAATGAATTGCGAGTCCCCAGCAGTTCGATCTCAAGCGTCCCCTTCAAAGAACACTGCAATGATCTGCGGCTGTCATGGATTCTTAACATGGGTCAGGTCACGAGGTTGGCTGTTTTCTGATGCGTAACCACTCATTTCTGTCATCAGACGCAGCAATCCATAGCACAGCCAGTTCACGAACCGAATGGCCATTGGTTGCTGTTCCCAATTGGACTGAAGAATTTGGTGACTATCCGATGCGACGCTGACTTTCAGGCTTTCTGCCAGCTTAGAACCAAAAACACTGTCGTCGACAACAACGTTTGCTTCATACGAAAGCAGCAGGCTGAACGGATCGATGTTTGACGACCCCACGGTTGCCCAATGTCTATCAATCACACAGACCTTGGCGTGGAGATAACTTTTTTCATATTCGTGGATTTCGATTCCCGCCTCAAGAAGATTGCCATAGATCGCTTGCCGTGCGTGGTGTTCTATAAAGTTCTCGACTTTCCCCTGCAACAACAAGACGACTTTCACGCCTCTGCGCGCCGCGCTGATCAATGCATGGCGAAACTTAAACCCCGGAAAAAAGTATGCCTGAGCCAGAATGATTTCCTTTTGTGCCTCTCCGATCGCCTGCAGATAGGCCGATTCGATGTCCCGGCGATGGCGAAAGTTGTCCCTCAGAACGAATAATGCCCGCATCGATCCCCCGCGGAACGTCGAAAACGGCAGATCTGCAGTCCGGCCCACTCGACTGCGAAAAGCCCTGCCTGCAACCACAGACCACAACTGCACGGTGGAACTGCGAATGGCTTCCACCAGTGGCCCTTCGATCGCGACAGCGTAGTCATATCGCGGCGGCATTTCGCTCGTCGCAGCTTGATCGTCGACAATGTTGATGCCGCCGACGAAGGCGATGTCCCGATCTACGACCACGATTTTTCGATGCATTCTCCGGAGACGTTTACGGCGCAAGGTCCACGGTGATATTCCGGGCCGAAAGACGCGTAGTTCGATGCCGTCCTGCTTCAATTGGTCTCGCATGGGCTTCGGGAGGTCGCTGGATCCGTACCCATCAATCACCACATAGACTCGAACTCCACGCAGCACCGCGCGTTTCAAGGCGGCAGCAATTCTTCGTCCCGTGGAGTCATCTTCATAGATGTACGTCACCAGATATATTTCAGATCTGGCCCGATCAAAAGCCTGTTCAATGGCGGGAAAAAACGCTTCACCGTTCTGTAGCAGTGTGACCTCATTGCCCGAAACGAAGCCGGGCTTACCTGTTGAGGTTGCCTCAGGAAAGGCAATCATGGCCGTGTCATTTCACATGAAAAATCATCATCCATACGGAGTCACTGTCCTTCAGCTTCCGGGGTGAAACCTGTTTTTCTGCAATCGAAGTCAACCATTTCAGATAGGTGGATTCCGCCACCGGCGGAATTCTCCGCCCCGCAAAAACGGCAGGAAACATCGGCTGCCTGAAGCTCTATCGCGGGGGCACTCAGGCTCATGATAACAATGCCGGAAAACTTCCACCTGAATCAAGTCGCACAAACGCCTTGTTCAATTAGGGATCCGCTGAATTGGTGAAACGAAGTCATGTGGTTTGATTGTCAGGATGCTGCAGTCGCAGGTATCCAGCACCCGTTCGGCAGTGCTTCCAAGCAGCAGACCTTTGATTCCACTGCGACCGACTGTTCCGATAACAATCAGATCCGCCGCGTGATGCCGGGAGATTCGTTGGATCTCCTGCCATGGTGTTCCCCACGACAAATGCGACTGAATTTGCTTTCGATCAACGGCCAGTGAAGCCACAAACTCGTTCAGACGCCTTGTCGCTTCCTCGTTAATTTCCTGTCGAAGAGTGCTTCCGTCGGGAACTTTAGAGATCAAATCCTCGGGGACGTCTTTTGAATCAATAATATGCAGCAAATGGAATTCCGCGTCAGACTGTTGAGCGATCTTCAGGCCTTCCTTCACGGCCTTCCGGCTGACATCGGAAAAATCTGTGGCTGCCAGCACAACTTTGGGCGGCACAAGATTTTCGGCTTTTACTATCCAAACCGAGGCAGGACATTTTCGGATGAGCCGTTTCGCCGTGCTGCCCACAAAAAACTGTTCAAAGATCCCCGCGCCGCGTGTTCCTGCAAAAACCATGTCATAGCCCTCGACCTGAACGGCCCGAGTGATCTCGACGAATGGTTCGCCCACGAGCGTCTGAAATGTCACATCCAGATCCATCGCATTCAGATCCGAGATGAGGCGACGCATTGCAGTTTCAGATCTGTTATGCAACTCGCGCTGGTTGACTTCTCGTTCATACGGTCCCCAGTATATCGACTGGCTGACATCGAGAATCGAATGGGTCAGCACAATCGCAGCCCCGGTTTTTCGAGCCAGCCAGATGGCCTGTTTCAAAGCGGCTACCGAATTGGGCGAAAAATCTACCGCGACCAGAATGGGCTTTGAGTTCAGGGGGGCACTCATAGGGCAGTTCCTTCCAGAAATGGCGTATTGGTATTGTGATTAACAATGTTGGTCGTCGTCACGCGAGCAATCTCGCTGAGTGCTTCATGGGTTAGGAATGCCTGATGTGATGTAATCAAAACGTTCGGAAACATCAGCAGGTGCGACAACTCATCGTCAAGTAGCACCTGGCCAGACAGATCGTGGAAGAAGATGCCTTCTTCTTCCTCATAGACATCCAACGCGACACCGCCGATGTGACCCGACTTCAATGCAGCAATCAGTGCCGTGGTGTTGATCAGTTTGCCGCGGCTGGTGTTCAGAATGTAAACGCCCGGTTTGGTACGGGCGATTGTCCGGGCATTTAGCAGATGCAGCGTGTCCGGCGTCAGGGGCAGATGGAGCGAGACGATATCACTTTCGGCCAACAGCCTGTCCATTTCAAAATACTTTATCCCCCGCGCGTCGGCCCAGTCAGACGAAGGAAACGGATCATACGCCAGAACGTTGGCTTCGAAGCCTCGAAAGATCTGCGCGGTGATACGACCAATCTTTCCCGTTCCAATGATGCCCACTGTTTTGCCTTGAATGTCAAACCCCACAAGGCCGTTCAGTGAAAAGTTTAATTCGCGCACTCGGTTATAGGCGCGATGAATCTTTCGGTTGAGTGTCAGCAATAAACCCACGGTGTGCTCGGCCACTGCGTGAGGCGAATACGCCGGCACACGAACCACAGAAATACCAAGTTCCCGCGCTGCCGCCTGATCCACGTTGTTGTGGCCAGCACATCGGAGAGCAATCAACTGGATGCCCAGCGTTGTCAGCTTTTCCAGGCATGCTCGATCAGCGTGATCGTTAACAAAGATGCAAACTGCCTGCGCGCCGCTGGCCGTCGCTGCCGTTTCTTCACTGAGGCGGAATTCGTGGAAACGCCAGGTGATTCTCTTTGCGCCGGCAGCCTTGCTGAGATACTCCCGGTCGTAAGACTTCGCGTCATAGACGGCAACTTCAGTCATCTTTTGTATCCTTCGTGTTCTCGCCAATGTCTGAAAACTGTCGGCCGCTTCTGGAGACGATCATTGGGTGATGAACAGACGATTATCAGTGTAGCGGATGATGTGCAATATCGTTTCCTGAAAGATACGCTCAACAGGAGATCCACCGCGCTGTTACCAATCCCCGTGGAGTCTGCATTCCCGTTCTGCAGTTCAGGCAACCATGATCTTTGGGTGATCCAACGGCTTCATTGACGTCCGCGTGGGCGTCGTCATTGTCTCCATGGAGACGAGTCTTCGTTTCAACATCCGTGTGTCTCCGTTCAATCAGGTCCTCTTTCGAATCAACGTTAACTGTTTCGCTTCAAGCCTGTTTGGTCCATCGCGGAAGGACGCTGTCGCAGAACGATGTATTCAGTTCTGAATGGCAGTGTGGTAATTACCTGAATCCGATCGACAACGCTACTCACACCCGCAACACGTTTATCGCATATCGACTATCGCATTTCCGCGTGACGTGACTCATGAACAACGACGGGAGCACTGCAACAACAAGCAGACTGTCGTTATCAGTTCTGATTTGGAGCGCTCAATGCTGCACTGGAGATTGATTTCCGGAATGCGATTCGTAACCGGGCTCGCTCATCAGGATTTCCTACACCGTCCTGACGACTTTTAGACTGCTGCCGGTCGCACTATCCGGCAGTCGTTGCCGTTTCAGAGGGATTCGCGCAGAAACGACGGCCTCATTGCCGGTCTCTGCCGGGCCTTCCGCATCGATCCTCTCCTCAAAACTGGTTCGATCAGGACAACCGTTCTCATCGTTAGTACCGTCAGGGTCCGATAATTGAGATTGATTGGAACTCTTTGTTGTTGGGGTCCCGCTGCGTCTTGTGCAAACTTCGCAGCGGAGAAACCCCGGTGTTGCGCGGGCGATTGGAAACTCCTGCAACAACGCAATGACAACAAACTGCGACCAATGGGGGGCAATTCTAAGCCTGCATTCTGAAGGATCACGAAGGTGAAACGGCAAGGCTTTCTCGCAGCAGGACTGCTGGGTTCAGCAACGGCATTATGTTTGTTGTTGAATCGTCACGGCGGACTTGGTGCGTCCGAAGAACAACCACGGTCATTCCGCGAAGCATTGGCGGGAACCAAACAGACCGCCGCAACAGAAGTTGAGGATGGAATTCGCCTCAACTACTTTGACACAACCTGGGCTAAAGTCCTGAAGGACGTTGCCGAGAGTCAGGAAATGACTCTCGTGATGGACTCGGTTCCCCCCGGTCGATTTGCGCGCCGAGACAAGAAACAATACGATCTCGATTCAGCGATTCGAATCCTGAATAAGGAACTTGAACCACAGGGATATCGACTTCTTGTTCAAAAGTCGTATCTGATTGTCCTGAATCTCGACAAAGCACGCACCGAATATTCGCGTCCAAGCATCAAGCCAGATGGATCAACCGAACAGGAGCGAACTCCTGCGACTGAAGCTCTGATTCGTTCGGCATCGGGCTCGCGGGAAGTCTCCGGAGACAGCAGGAACCAGAAGAGTTTCTCCCCTGTTCTTTCCAGCGCAAACAGACGTGACAAGTCTGGATCTCCGGACGCTCGCACGCCGAAGAGTGCGTCTGAACGCAGTCGGAATCGCTCTGCTTCTGCCGAGGATTCTGACTGGAATGGCGTTCCCTCGAAAGCGTCAATTCGCCCGGTTTCTCATGGTGGGAAAGTTGTTCAGGAAGAAGTGGTTGAAGCCGACCCTGCAGGACCGATGTCTGTCGAAGAGATTCCCCTGGCCAACGGCAATGCGTCCGAGCTGGCCCGAACCATCTACGTGGTATTCGAGAAGCGGGCCTCGCTGCAGAAGAACAGCGTGAATGGCCTCCCCGGTTTTGCTGTCTATGATCGAGCGGAAGACGGAACAGGGCGAAAAGAAGAGTCGCCTCTTTTCCGGATTGCGATCGATCAGGAAGCAAATCAGCTTGTGCTTGAAGCCCCTGCTCCGCGGATGAATCACCTGAAGAAACTTGTTGCCGATCTTGACAAGCCAGCCGAGTTCGGGAGCGAAGCGGCGGTAAAAGTTGTCGAGAACAAAGGCATCTCCGCCAAAACGGCAAAAGAGCTAAATGAGCAGATTCACCAACTCGTCTCGATGGCCGATGAGGGTGGAGATACGCCCGGGGCTTCGAAAAATGAGAAGACTCGCCCTTCAGGCGAGCTTGCGAATGGAGACGATCCCGCGATCAATCTCAGGGGTGAAGTCAACATCCAGGCCATGCAGGAACTTGGCATCCTGATTCTGAAGGGGAACGAAGCTGACGTCGCAAAGGTGGAAGAAATCATCCAGCGGCTGGAGACGATGAGTGTCGGTTCGCTCCCGGCAATTCACGTACTGACGCTGCAAAATGTTGATTCTGAAGCCATGGCGACTTTGCTCACCAGTGTTTACGAAGAACTGACGGAACTTCGACAACGTGGAAGTGAGAATCGAAAGACGGCGGCTTTCATTCCCGTAATTCAACCCAACGCCATCCTGATTCTGTCATCAGAAATTGAACGCCAGTCAATTCTGGAATTGGCCGATGAGCTGGATAAGCCGCTCAGCCCGGAACTGGAATTTCAGGTCTTTCCATTGAAGAGTGCAATCGCTTCCCAGGTTGTGGCTGCTCTGGAAAGTTTCTATGAAGAACGGCCAGGACTCGGGACCAGTGTAAGAGCATTTGCCGATGTCCGAACGAACTCGCTGATTGTCCAGGGCCGCGCGAATGAGCTGGCGGAAGTTACGAAACTGGTGGAGAGAATTGACAAGGATGATCCGTCGGCGACCGTCAGAATGCAGATCATTCCTCTGAAGCAGGCTGTTGCCCAGGAGCTGAGTGACACCATCAATCAGGCGTTGCAGGCCGTGATTAATCCTCCGCAGCAGACGACTCAGGGCGGCGGCGGATTCGGTGGCGGTAACAATACGGGTGCTCAGGAACTTCGAGACAACAAATCTGTTGCATTAGAGTTCCTGACATCCAACGGAGGCATTCAGGATCTCATCCGTTCCGGAATTCTGGCTGATGTCCGAGTGAGTCCTGACGTCCGCTCCAACAGTCTGATCGTTTCGGCGCCGGAAGCCAGCATGACTCTCATGACAGCACTCGTCGAAGCTCTCGACCGGGCTCCAGGGGCGACTTCGGAAATCAAGGTCTTTACCCTGAAGAATGCTGACGCTCAGCAGTCCGTCGATCTTCTGGAAACGTTGTTCGACAACACGAACCAGGAGGACCAGTTGGGCATCCAATTGGCTGGTACAGAGGGTTCATCGAGCAGTCTGATCCCATTAAGATTCTCTGCAGACATACGTACCAACACGGTGCTTGCGGTTGGCAGTGCCGAGTCCCTGAGTGTTGTTGAGGCAATTCTTCTGCGGCTGGACAATGATGATACGCGAAAGCTGGAGACGACTGTTTTCCAACTCAGAAACGCTCCCGCAGATCTCGTTTCAGTCACATTGCTGAATTTTCTGGAGCAGCAACAGGCGCTGCAGGATAGCTCTGAGGACCTGATCAGCAATATTGAACGCATCCGCCAGCAGGTTCTGGTTGCACCGGATGTAAACAGCAACTCGTTGATCGTGAGTGCATCGCCGCAGTATTTCAGTCAGATCACAGGGATCATAGAGACACTCGATGCTCAGCCTCCCGAAGTCGTGATTCAAGCATTGTTGGTCGAAGTAACGCTGGACGCCACGGATGAATTTGGCATCGAACTTGGCTTCCAGGATCCGCTGCTGTTAGCTCGAAGCGCCACTGCCACAACGCCCGGTATCAACTTCAATCAGACGAATGTGACACTTGGCACCAATACGGGAGCGGGGACAAGTCCGGGGACGGTAGCCACGCAGGGCTTATCTAACTTCTCGCTCGGCCGACAGAACGCCGGACTCGGATTTGGTGGATTTGTTTTCTCCGCTCAGTCTGATGCAGTGAGTGTTCTGCTGCGAGCCCTCGCTGCTCGCAGAACGGTCCATGTTCTCAGCAGACCTCAGGTTCGCACGACACACAACAACCTGGCACGAGTCAACGTGGGGCAAAGCGTTCCCGTTGTCGACGGCGTCAATATCACGCAGCTCGGTCAGGCCAACCCGAATATTTCGCGGTACGATACCGGGATCACGTTGGAGGTTACTCCGCGAATCACTCCTGACGGCATGGTGGCTATGGATGTCTTTGCCTCCAAAAGTGGTCTGGCGGGTACGGATGTGCCAGTGTTTACCAGTGCAACAGGAACGATTTCGTCGCCGATTATTAACCAGTCGATTGCCGACACGATTGTCAACGTGCCAAATGGTCAAACAATCGTAATTGGCGGAATGATCACGAAAAGCGATTCGTCGCTTGAGCGGAAAGTGCCCTGGCTGGGCGATCTGCCAATCGTGGGTCGTGCCTTCCGTTATGACGGCACGACTGTTTCTCGAACCGAGCTGTTAATCTTCCTGACGCCGCGAATTGTATTGAGCGATCTTGATTCTGAACTGATCAAACAGGTCGAATCCGAACGTCTGCACTTTATCGAATCCGAGGCCGAAGAAATCCATGGGCCGCTCTACAGTGTCCCTCAGACTCAGAACGGCGAGATCCTGATGCCGGGGATGTATCCAGAATCACCGGGTCCATCAATTACGCCGCCAGGATCGTTCAGCGAAGAGACCCCATAATATGGTGCAAAGCAGAGCCGCCCGGACTGCAACGGCGGTCTTCTCGGGTGTGCGTTACGCTATGTTTTGGTGTGGGACGTCCAGGGCATTGCGGCACGAGACGCCTGAAGGTGGTCGTATGGAGTTAAGTAATACGGAACGAGGACGTTGAACAATGAATCGACGATACCTAACAACGGCATTGTGGGCTACGTTAATGCTGGGCCTGACATTTGGCTGTAATACCAGCGGATCCGTGTTCCGAGACCCCGGGATGTTGGTGAAGGATCCCGGGCGAATTGTGGGGCGACCGAAGATCGAACGAAATGTTGCGAGAATCGTCACACTGTGGGAAGCGTCTCAGGGGAAAGATCCTTCAGACAAACCCGCGCGAGGTTTCGCGGGGCAGATTCTGTTCTTCGGACCACATGGCGAGACTGGTGCAAGAATTCATGGCAAGGTGGTAATTTCTGAGTACGACAACTACGACATCGAAGCACTCGATGAGCCAGAGCCTCTGCATTCCTTTACCTTTGAACCTGATGCCTGGGATCTGCATCGTACAGAAGGAACACTGGGCCATTCCTACAGTTGTTTCATTCCCTACATGAGCAAAAATCGCGACCAGGTAACGTGTGGCCTGAAGGTAGAGTTCATTGATGATAATGGACGCGAAGTTAGTTCGGAGATTGTCGAGGTGATGCTTCCCTCACGCTCAGCGACGAATAAAGCCGCTGCTTCTTCTCGCGGTTTCGTTCGTGAAGCTCAGATTGGAGGAAAGCCCCTCGTTCAGAAAAACGTCAGCGTTGTTGCGGAATCCGAGAAACCAGCTCGGCTGGAATCCTTTTCGATCCCGCTTCCGAAACCCTGAAAATCGCAGGGCCGTTAATCGAATGATCCGCAGTTGTTTGCCGGTGCGAGACCAGATGACATGCACAGGTAATATGCTTGTCTGGAACGTGTGGCAGAGCTGATGCGGAACCTTGCCAACGTTTTCTTCAGGGGTAATTCACCGCCAACCATGGTATGCTCAGACGACGATTCTCCGTCATTCGCAGCCGATGCAGGCGGCCTTCGATGCAACAGCTGCTGACACGAACGACTGCTCGAGAGAACCCGTGAAACGACAGGCATTGACAATGCTTTGACCTGTCTCACCCGTCCAGTAAACAGCCGTTTTCTGCAACGGTGGGACTCTGCGATCTGAAACGGTGATCGCATTCATGGTGATATCGGTACAGTTCGCCAGTCGTATTCCATAGGGTGCTGAATCGAGAATCTGGTTATTGCTGAGAATGATGTTGGTGCAGTCGAACAATTCCAGCAGAGCCTCGCGCTGAAGTTCCGGAGCCTCCGGATACAAATGCCGACCACTCACGCAGTCCTGCAGAATGTTGCCAGTGAAGATGCTGTCACGGCAGTTTCGCAACGTCACCCCGGTACACAATTCACGTTCCACTCCATAATCCGCATTGTGGCCAAAGCAGTTGTCACCCATCACAATCTGTGAACATCCCTCGATCAACATATTCCGATTGTGGCCGGAATAGATGGAGTTACCGGTGATGGTAACGCCCTGGGCAGCTGTCATATGAATATTGTTCCACTGGCTGCCGATCAAGTTGCCGGTTATGGCCAGCATTCCGACCTTGGCGTTTTTCTCCTGGGGCTGACCAATGATCCGAATGTTGGCTCCATTCGGGCTATAAGTTGCCTGAATCGTGTTGCTGCAAATTGTGCCTTCGCGAATACTGCCTTCCCTGGCGTCGAGCCAGATTTCGGCCGTTGGGATGCCATCAGCACCCGGGACTTTGTGGCCCCCATTGTTGTTGTATTCGATATCGTTGCCGGTGATTTGCAGATTACGAATCTCACTGCGTTCAATACGAATGCCGCCCAGTCGACAGTAACTGATATGAGAATCGCTGATGATCGTTTGATGCAGGTTCAGCCCATCAAGAAAGATACCGACTCCAAGGTTATGGTAGATGTGACAATGACTGATCAGCACATTGCGTGCTCGACCAGTAATATGAATGCCGTGCCGCAACTTTCGAAGTAGTACGCCCGTTATTGTGGGCTGCATCACTCCTTCAATTCGAATACCGTCTGCATCCGCATTTTCGCCAACGATTTCCAACTGGCTGATCATCGGCATGCGTTCATGAGTCCATTCAGTATCGCGGAATCCATCCGGTGCAGCCGACGTTGTATGAGTTCCCTGAAGCAGTATTGCAGGCCCAATGCCCTGCATCAGAATTCGGGCAGTTCCGCTTTCGCCGCGAATTGAAGTTCGCCCGACTTTTGCCAGATCGACGACCAGCGACCTGGTAAGTCGGTAGTCTCCGCGTGGGAGCAGTAGTTCGCCAACTCCTTCGTCGATCGCATGCTGCAGCGCGTCGGTATCATCCGTTTGTCCGTCGCCCGTTGCTCCGAAGTCACCTGCCTGAGTCATCGCACCGATCCCCTGAAGTGTCTCGCCAACTTATTAGGCTGCTGGCTGACCGAGAAATAGTTCCTTACCGATCGCTGCAGGAATGGTAGTCGATAAAAGCAGGAAGCCCCAGTGACAACACATTTTCTGCTGTCACTGAGGCTTCGAACTTATCCGGCCTTAACCGCATTTGCAAAATACCAGCCGATCACTTGTCAGCGGATCGTCGTCACCTGCAGGAGATTCTCGATTCGATGATGAGGATACATTCGACGGGCCGCCGTGGTTGCGACCTGTTTCGCATACCAGGAACCGGCTCGCCCAGTCAATGTCACGGACTGAAATCCCACATCGACGCAGAGGTCATGAACAACAACGCTGGCCAATTGCTGGATCAAATCCATGCAGCGGTCTGTCTCGGGGCTGGTACGGGGCTGAAGTCGCATCGCTCTCCTCCATGAAGATTGTGCTGACGAACGAAGCAGAGAAATTTCGTGATCACAGTTGGCTTGTGAAAATCGAACCGCCGGAGGATACCTTCGAGACGTCGCGTTGTGCAGAGCAGGATTCCAAAAACTTGCGGAGTATGGGACATCGCCACCGCAAACTGGAAACTCTGCAGTGTCCGGGAAGCCCCCAGGCCAACCAAACCCCTCGTCTGCCGATTGTCGTTTCTGGCCTTTTTAACTACCCCACGTTTGAGATGCACACAGGAGTGTTCTCAAAAGGGGATTCACGGCCTTTTTGAAAGCTTGGGGGCTCAATTGCTTGCAAAAATTGATAATTTGACAACACCAGACGACATCGTGCCAGCGTCGTGACAGCAATTGATGGTGGACTATTCCGAAGCTTTTTGATCCATCACGGTGACACTGACTAATCGCCCACGGATAACAAACGCAATCCAGGTCCAGAGCAGGCCGCCAGCCCATCCTCCCATCACATCGCTTGGGAAATGCACTCCCATGCAGACACGACTGATGCCTACGATCATCGCAATGACCAGTGGAAGTCCGGTCAACAAGAGACGCAGATGTCGATTGCTGGTCAGTTGGCTCAGAAGCAATCCAATCGTGACGTAGACAACAACAGACATCATCGCATGAGAGCTCGGAAAACTGGTGTTGCCTGAAACGTGAGATAAATGCGGAACGATCGAAGGTCGCTCTCTCTGAATCAGGCGTTTCATGAGTACTCCCATCCAGAAACCACCAAATGTGGTTAGCCAGAAAAAATGAAACGTGCGTGCACCGAGCTCAGCGAAGGCAAATATTGAAAAACCCAGAAATGTGGTCACCAGAACAGCGTAGCCTCCAAGGGCAGTAAAATCACGCATCGCCTCTTCAAGTTGTATTGGCCCAATCATGCGGGCCAGGTTATCAGGCTGGCGCAGCATCTCCACGACCCGGTGATCCAGATCTTCGGCGGCGAAATTCGATCGGGCATTAGCCCATTCAAAGATTCCCCATGCCAGACCAACAAGACACAGAGCGGCTGGGAGAATTCGCAGGTATGGCGGTGATGACATGTTGCCGTTTTATCAAAGACTTCCGAAAAGAATCAGACGCAGAACCTATTTTTCATTTCCTGCCCTGCGACGATTACGAAGGTCTGTAAGCCGAACGAGAAACTCAGACTCTTTGCCTCGATCGACCGGATTATAGTACTGTCGATCCACGCCGAGGTAATCCTGATTGACCCAGCCCTCAGATCCGTCGTGAGCATACTGATAACCAACACCGTGTCCCATCTTTGCCGCCCCGGCATAGTGACCATCTCGAAGATGCATGGGGACCGGGACCAGCGTATTTTGTTTGACATCGGCAATCGCCGCATCAATGGCGACATACGAGGCATTCGATTTTGGTGCGCATGCCAGATAGGTCGTGGCCTGAGCCAGGTTGATTCGGCATTCAGGCATGCCGATCGTTTCCGTGGCCTGCCACGCTGCAGTCGCGATCGGTAGTCCCATAGGATCGGCATTGCCAATGTCTTCGGAAGCGGCGATCACGAGTCGCCGCGCAATGAAGCGAGGGTCTTCACCGGATTCCAGCATCCGAGCCAGCCAGTATAAAGCCGCATCCGGATCACTTCCGCGAATGCTCTTGATGAAGGCACTGGCGACATCGTAGTGATCATCGCCGTTTGGGTCGAATCGAATAACTCGCTTCTGCATCGACTCTTCGGCGACGCTTTGATCGACCAGCTTCGTCGTGCGCGACACCGACAGAACGGCAATCTCAAGTGCCGTTAATGCACGGCGGCCATCGCCATCTGAAAGTGTCGCGAGAAACTCCAGAGCCTCGGACTGAACCTTGACCTTTTGGGTCGCGAGGCCACGACGATCATCATTGAGTGCACGCTGCATCAGATTGATAAGATCCGACTTGTCAAGCTCTCGAAATTCGAAAACCTGACTGCGACTGATCAGCGGAGCTACCAGAGAAAAAAATGGATTTGCTGTAGTTGCTCCAATCAAAGAAATCGTCCCGCTCTCAACATCCGGCAGGAGAATGTCCTGCTGGCTGCGACTGAAGCGATGCAGCTCATCAATAAAAAGCACTGTCTGCGTTCCATCGGCTGCCAGGCGATCTGCTGCGGCCTGAAGAACTTCACGCACTTCACGAACACCTGCTGTTGTCGCGTTCAGACGTTCAAAGTGTCGCTGAGTCTGCCTCGCAATCAGTTCCGCGAGAGTTGTCTTTCCTGTTCCCGGAGGACCATAAAAAATCATGGAACCGATTCGGTCTGCATCCAGCATCCTGCGAAGCAGTTTTCCGTCACCCAGAATATGTGTCTGTCCGGAGAACTCCGCCAATGTCTGAGGTCTCATCCGAGCCGCCAACGGTTTCGCACTTTCGCGATTGTTTTGTTCTGCCGCAGCAAAAAGATTCATAATGAAGGCCTAAGAGAACGGTATTTTGCAGACCGAGCCGGGAATCGCGGCCCTTGGTATGTGTCGGGGCCAAAAATGTTCTGTTTACGAAACAAACCTGCATTGTAACCGCCTGCCTGGGATGTTCTTTCCGCCAGGCATCTCTCAATCTCATGTTTTTCCTCGGCCCAGCTTTGAAATCAGTGGCAGGGCTGAGTTCCTGCGGACAGAATTCCAAGGAGCAGGCAGATCTCTTTCAGATATTCCGGGCCAAGAGGCTATTTGGACTCGATTAATGGTGGCAATTCTACATCCAACCGGACCTGGAATGCAGATTCCCATCGACCGCGCCGTCGTTCTGATCGGACGCAGCCCGGAGTGTGATGTCGTCCTTGATGTCAGTTCAAAAATTTCTCGAATGCACTGTGCTCTGGTTCAGGTCGATACGGCGTACTACATCCGCGATCTTGGCAGCCTGAACGGCGTCACCGTTGCAGGCGAAAGGGTTGAGAAGGACGTAAAGCTCACGAATGGTACCGAAGTTCTGATCGGTGACGTGAGATTCCTTTTCCTTGAGAATGTTCTTCCTGCTGCTCGAGCTGCGAAAGCCGCGCCAGCAAAAGGGAATCCAGTCTTCATTGATGAAACAATTGAGGTTCTGGAGGTTGATGAAGTGGAGGTTGTCGAACCTATTGCCCCACGACGACCAGTAGCGGGAGCAACCCCTGGTCGAATGCCCACGCTTCAAGCCGATGTCGATGATCTTGAGATCATCGATGCAGAAGTTATTGAGGACGTTGATATCGTTGAAGCCGTGGAGATTGTTGAAGACTTTGAGATTATCGAGAATGTCGAAGTTGTGGCTGATGGCGACATTATTGAAGACGTGGAAATCGTTGAGGATGTCGACGTTATTGAAGACGTCGAAGTCATTGATGAGCCTCCTCGAAGATCCCGCCCTCGACCGAGGCTTCGGTAATTCCCGTTTTTCACAGGCTACCATGGCAGGTCGCAGAACGGAAGTTTTGAGTTGTTGACCGACTATTCGTCAACGATCGCGTGGCTGCTCTTATCGCAATAATGAACCCAACGATGTCAGGCCAATGGATTCGCGATTCACGAAGGGCTCTCCAAAGGCTTTCCCAATTGACCAGCCCCAGTACCTCGCCCGATCACGGATGTCATCAATTACGGTGGGGAATGACTCCGATTTGCCTTTGATCAGCTGGCTCTCATACGCTTTCACGGCATGCATCTTCGTTTCAATTTCAGAAGAAATATCAAGCACAAGCGATGCGACCGGATGAATGCGCAAATGAATGCTGAAGTAGTGGAGCAGCATCGGCGACCAGAACGGATCACCCGCCATGTCTGAACGGCTCAGCTTCGCCCAGAACCTCGCGTCGTCCACAAGACTGCTGGCCGCGACATGATCGGGATGGACGTCCTGCCAGTAAGGGGCAAGGATGATCTGAGGTCGTACGAGCCGGATGACCTCCGCCAATTGTCTCCGAGATTCCAGCGTTGGCTGCAGACTTCGATTGGGTAGGCCAAGATTAGATCTCCAGGTCAGGCCCAGAATCTGAGTTGCAGCAGCAGTCTCCTGCTGCCGAAGGATCAGAGAACCATGAGGAGTCGGTTCGCCGGATGTCAGATCCACAACGCCCACGCGCAGATTTTGCCGCAACGAACAGGCAATGGCGCCTCCTACGCTGATTTCCGCGTCATCGGGATGAGGCGATACAACAAGTATGTCAAGTGGCAGCATAAAGTCCTCTGGGCGCTATGAACCGGTGTAATACACTCGCTTTGAATTCGACTCGCCAATTGTGATGTGTTGAATTCTGATTCCTGTGACAGTGACCGTCACTGCTGCGAACACCGTATTGTCCGAGGTTTTCCATGATTCATTTCCGAATGCCCATAGTTATTCTCGGACTTCTGGCCGTCACGGTCACTGGTTGCAGCCTGGTGGAGCATCCGAAATCTGCCATGCGACGAATGACACGCATGTTCACGCCAAACCCGGAAGACTGGGATAAGGGCACGGCCGAAGACGCCGGCGAATGGGATTTTGTCGGGGACGAAGCACGCGGTGACCAGAGCCGCGAGAAAGATCCGGACCCATGGTTCAAGAAGCATTTGATGTCAGACAAAGCCAATAGCATCGAGCGAAATCTCGGCATTGACTAATCCAGGGTCGCAAAAAGAGCTCTGGACACGTTTTGGCGAATTGGGTACACCTCCGGCGATTTCTGCGGGTCTGTGCGCGAGAATTGCAGAAATTGCAGGTTGGAAAGGTACTTTCCTTCCTGCCTGAGCCCATAGGATTGGTCTCAGCCGGGTTCCCCAGCCTGAAAGTGTTCCGCGCTTCCGCTCCGGCTGTTCACAGTCAGGACTGGAATAGAGTCTTTTTTGCAGGAAACCGACAGGATGTCCAGGTTCCCATCACGCGTCATTAACGCTATCAAAGTGCCCGCGCTGTTAGCGGCCACCAGCGGTTGCATGTATCAGCAGCCAATGTACCAGCCTAATCCTTACGGCCAGCAAATGTATGGTGCTCCTGGCGGATATGTGCAGCCTGGCACCATGGTGGTTCCGCCATCCAATGGAACCCCATATCCACCTGGAAGCACTTATGACAGTGCTCCCCGCGCGGACGATTTCAATGCCGAAAAAGGAACATCCGGAGGAAAATTCTTCGGAGAGGATGGCGGAGTTCCCACTCCAAAAGACACGGGATCCGGCACTGGTGTTGATCAGTTCAGTCGAGATCTTGGAACCTGAAGTGCCTCAGGCCATGCCACGGATTCTGCAATCCATAAGACTGAAGAAACCTCAAGCCGCAATGAGCCGCGACTTGAGGTTTTAGTTTTTGCATGACGCACGATCGCGATTACTTCTTCTCAGGAAGTTCCATCACTTCAACTTTGCGTATGAAAACGTGGCTGCCCGGGTCATGCTGCTGGAACGCAAAGTGTCCTTCTTTGAACGTCTGGTCAAAATCGAGATACTCGTAGAGTTCGTTTCCGTCGATGGTGATCTTGATTCGAGTCACTGCTCGCCCACGCCAGACATCGTCTCGCACCTCCAGATCGTACGTGAACCATGTATCCGGCTTTACATGCTGCTGATAGACATGACACATTCCGTACAGCGAACCTGTTCGGATCGGATCTGTATGAGTACTGTCAATTTGAGCTTCATAGCCATCAGTAAAGCCTGGCTTACGAGTTGTACGGAAATAGAGACCGGAATTGCCCTTGTCGTTGATCTTTACCTCTGCCCGGTATCGAAAGTTTTTGAATGGGCCCTTCACGTTGACCAGCATTGAGGCCTCACCGGATCCAGCAAGAGCACCTTCCTTGACTTCCCAAACGCTTTTGTCGTTGCCCACCTTCTCCCAGCCGTCAAGTGTCTTTCCATCAAACAGAGAAATCCATTTCTCTTCCTGCGCAAGTACAGCGCTGCCGGAGAAAAAAGTGCCAGCCGCAAGCAACGCCAAAACACACGATTGCATAGACTTCATCATGAAATTGTTCCCGAATTGTGGTGGGCTCATCAATCTTCCAACAGACCTACGTACGATCTTAGGCTGAGCGAACGTCCAAAATTCTAGCGAAACAGATTCCTGGAAACCACACCCCGGCCAATTCATCGGCTTACGTCCCTTGAATGTTTTCCGGGTCGCCCATACGTCCGCAATCTTTATCGAGGAGACTCGCGCAGCAACACGCCGAGACCAAATGTATCTTCAAGCAGTGACGCCTTTTGACGCAACTCCATGCGTTCGAGTGAAAGATCGCCGGCGGAATTTGTGACGGTGACAACCAGACGATTTTTTTCAATCGTGCACTCGATGTCTCGAACACGCTGACTGCCCGTATGATCCAGAGCCACAGCGACCCTTAAGATCCCGGCCAGGCGAGACACGATAACACGACTGTCACGATCCAGTCGTGCAAAAGTTTCGTGAGTTGGTTTCGGCGATGCTCGTCGGTGATATCGTGCAATCATCGCAACCAGCTGATGGTCTAATGCATTCAGTCCGAACAACTCACTGTTCATAACGAGATAGTACGAGTGCTTGTGGTATCCAGAAAGGCCGACAAAGAGTCCCGTTTCATGCAGTAATGCAGCAGCATACAGCAGCGTTTCGCAGCGGATGTCCATTCGATGCTCGGACTGCAAAGAGCGGAACAGTCTTCTGGCAAGATCCGCAACGTGCCTGGCGTGTTGCAGGTCGACCTGATACTTTCGAGCCAGCTCAAGGGCCGAGCTGATGATCTGATCGCAGAAATCTGCGGACCAGTCATTCGACCTTAGCATTCCCTGAAGCAAAGCGTCACGAAGATTGAACCCCGTGATCAGCAAGTGCTGGCAATTCAACAACTGCGCCAATCGCAGATTTGCCAGCAGAGCAGGCACCAGGGTCTCCGCCTGAGAAAGTTCAATATGGTATTTCTGCATGATGCGATCGACGGTCATAGAGACCAGTCGCGACGACAGTTTTTCTATCTCCTCCACGGGAATTCTGGTCAGCCCGGAACTTTGTAGATTGATCCCCAGCACACGGGCAGCGAACCGCATATCGCCGCCCAGAGCTACAAACCCGGCTGCTCGCCCCTTTGGAACAAGATCAATCAGCGGCTCAACAGTCCTGTCAATCTGGCCAATCATAATACTGCCAGCGCGACTCCGGGTTGCCTGAGACTGAAGCACCATCTGTTGCAGTCGCAACGACCCAAGTCGATAGGGTTGCGAGTGAATAATGTCCTTCCCTTTCAGCACGAGCACTTCAGTGTTGCCACCGCCGACTTCGGCAACCACAGTCATAGCCTCTGTAAGCGTCGTATCGTTCTGCAGCAGCGGCCGAACGCCAAGATATGTGACACGCGCGATCTCCGCATCATCGATCAGTTCAACCGCAAATCCCGTGGCGATGTAAATTCTGTCCAAAACTTCAAGTCGATTGGTTGCTTCACGAACGGCGCTGGTAGCAACGATCCGGATATGTTTCGGATCGGTGCACTGGTACTCCTTTAACTTCCGCCGATAACTCTTGAGAACTTTCACACACTCCTGCAAAGTCTTTCGCTGAATTTCTCCGTTGGTGAAAGTGTCTTTGCCGAGACTGACTCCGCGAACAAGTTGCTCCAGAACCCGAACGGCGGGACTTCCATCACTCTCACCGATGGCCATGCGTATGGCTGATGTGCCCAATTCAATAACCGCCAGGGGGAATGTGTTTTTGATTCGCGGAGGTTCTCCGCCAGTTTCTGAACGCGGAACATCAGTACGAGTTGGTGGATCGTTTCGAGTGGGTTCAGTTGGAGCATTCATGGCAACACTGGCTTCAGGGGACTAAAGGAGACCTTTGCGGAAGAGAGCGTCTTGAGCCTAGGGTTTCTTTTCCGTTTTTATGCCGGACTCCTGACGCACCCATGCGGCGGCTCCCACGGCTCCTGCTAGGTCACCCAATTCACTGACTTTGAGTTTCGCGCAGTCAGCAAGCGACGGCAGAACGTTGCGTTTGATCCCCTCGCGAACACCTTCGAGATACAACTTTGGCATCGCCTCGACCAGACCGCCTCCAAGAATCACAACGTCTGGCGCGAGGATGTTGATCAGACTACCGATCCCGCGTCCTACCTGCTCTGCTGCTCGACGCACAATCATCTCGATAGCTTTGTCGCCCATGTCGATTGATTTCGCCAGAATCGAACTTCGTATCTTTCCGATGTCAGTTCCCGCAAACTCTTTCAGGTGTGGCGCCTGTCCACGAAAGACAGCTTTGGCGGCCTCAGCAGAAATCGCAAGACGACTCGCAAGACCTTCCAGTGTTCCGACCGGACCTACACCTGCTGCCGCCCCTTCAGTGGCCATCTGGAGATATCCAACCTCCATACACGATGATCGCGAGCCGCGAAAAATCTTTCCCTCGTAAACACATCCGCCGCCGATCCCGGTGCCGGGGAACACCCCGAGCACACAACGCTGCCCCTGCCCTGCTCCGGCACTGTATTCACCAAAGAC
Source organism: Planctomycetota bacterium (assembly GCA_052034165.1). Taxonomy (GTDB): domain Bacteria; phylum Planctomycetota; class Planctomycetia; order Planctomycetales; family Planctomycetaceae; genus SXXK01. The sequence continues at coordinate 74,063 of JBPOIW010000026.1, forward strand.
ACCGGCATCGACATCGTTGCAGATCGCCGCCGGACATTTGAATCTTTTCGACAGGAATTCCTGCAACGCAACATTTTTCCAGCCAAGGTTCGGCGCTTCAAGAATCACGCCGCGCTGAAGATCTAACGGCCCCGGGACTCCCGCTCCGATTCCTGCAACTTCGTCAGGGTGAACTTCTGCCGCCTCAAGTGCCATGGTGATCGTTTCAGCGAGTCGCTCCAGCGCAACCTGCTCACCTTCGTTACCACGCGTCTTTCGGCGTTTTTTTGCGAGCACTTTCAGCTTGTCGTCAAATACAACTGCCATCATTTTTGTGCCGCCCAGATCAAAACCGATCCAGATACGTCGTTTAGGAGTCTCTTCAGTCATTTTGCTCTCAATGTAGTACTGATGCCTGGTAACGGAACCTCCCGGCAATTTGCGTACAATAACAGTTCGGACTGCAGATGCTCCAGCAACCCCAGGATCAGATTCCGTGATGAGACCCATTGTGCAAACCGCTGCAGAGCCGAACTCGATCTGGTGAGTAATACGAAATGGCCGGGCCGCAATGGCTATTGATCAGACTTCGTTTCGGGATTAAACGGGCTTTCGAGCCTCTTACCCCTTGGCAGAGAGTTAACTCACGCCGTGAGGTTGACCTCATACTTCGTCATTTAACCGTCGCTGGAGATGGCAATGCCGGGGCGTCATGGTAGATCTCTCCACTGTCTTTTGTCCGGCTCTGCACGTGGTTACGATACCTGAACGCCCCAAACTCTCCCTCGAACCACTCACTCCATTGAGGCACATTGAAATGGCCGTTTTATCGTACTCTTCCGTACCTCTTTGTTTTGCATTCTTGTTGGCCTCTGGCGTTGTTTTGCCAGCTGCAGATGATCTCTCTCAGCCCATGCACCGCTCAGAATGGGTGTTCCCATTAAATCCGCAGCACAATCATGCTCCGGGTATTGCAGAGCTGTCCGACGGCGAGCTGATTGTTTCCTGGTATCGTGGAAGTGGCGAACGAACGGCCGATGATGTGGCCGTGTATGGATCTCGAATGAAAGCCGGCCAAAAAGAATGGGGACCGGAATTTCTGATGACCGACACGCCTGGTTTTCCCGATTGCAATACGGCCATGATGACCGATGCGAGTGGACGCCTGATGCTTTTTTGGCCCGTCATCATTGCCAACAGCTGGGAGTCTTGCCTGACTCACGTCAAAGTGAGCGACAACCCGATTGGCGAAGGATCTCCTCACTGGACCCAGGACCAGACAATTCTTCTCAAACCGGACGATTTCTCCGAGGAGGCGACTCGAGTTCTGGAACAGCTTCTTTCGACGTTTCGCGCAACTCTGACAGAAAAACAACTGTTGGTGATTGATGAAGCCAGGAAAAAGCTAAGCCAGAAACTCTATCAACGCATGGGCTGGCAGCCTCGTTGCAAACCAACTGTGCTGCCTTCGGGGCGAATCCTGCTGCCGCTCTATACCGACACGTTCTCAATCTCAATCATGGCGATCAGCGATGATGGTGGTTCCACGTGGTTTGCCAGTAAGCCGTTACTGGGCTTCGGGGCGATTCAGCCAGCGGTTCTTCGGCGAGATAACGGAACGCTGGTCGCCTACATGAGAGAGAATGGTTACACGGGACACGTGCGGGTCTGCGAATCAACGGACGATGGTGTTACCTGGGGCCCCGTTGGTGTCTCTGAACTTGTGAATCCGGGCTCGGGGCTGGACGGGGTACGGCTGAAGAACGGACATTGGGTATTGGTTCACAATGATACCACCTCCGGCAGAAATCAACTTGCCGTCAGTCTCTCCACTGATGAAGGTCTGACATGGAAAGCTTCTCGACATCTCGAGAATCAGCCCAAGGGGTCTTATCACTATCCGTGTGTTACCCAGACGAAGGACGGCATGATCCATGCGGTCTACAGTTACTTCTGCGATGAAGGCAAGACGATGAAGCATGCGGCATTCAATGAAGCCTGGATTCTGGCGGGAGAATCAGCTTCCAAATGACCAAGGTTGAGTCGTCAGCAACTTCGGTCAACGGCCAGATAACACGTCGCGAACGACGACCGCTGCTTCTCAATCCGCGTTGCGTCGGGCTCGCCTTGATTCCAGAAAATTCTGGAGCAGTATCTGTGCGGCAATCTTGTCGATGCGATCCTTACGTTGTTTCTTTGTCAGGGCCGCATCCGACATCAGGCACTCGGCCTGAAATGACGAGAAACGCTCATCCTGAAAACAGTATGGGAGACCGGTTACTGATGAGAGCCAGTCTGCAAACTTCCGTGCTTCACGAGATTTCTCGCTTTCATCTCCGCTCAGATGAATGGGTAATCCAATGACCATGCCGACGGGTCGGTACTCTTCGGCTACTGTCCTGAAAAAGCGAGTATCCCCCTGAGCCCCCTGACGTTGATGGTTGTAAAGCGGGCTCGAAAACTTCTGGTCGCGGTCCGAAACCGCAACGCCGACTCGCTTCGTGCCGTAATCGATTCCCAGCAAAACACCAGCAGCGGGCAGCTCAGTCGCTCCCGTGTGATTGGATTTTTCTGTGGTCATTCGCAATGAAACTCGGTGGTTCCCGGACGGGGGCGTTTTCTGCAACTGCCGCCGTATCCTACCCGGACAGTCTTCTGATCATAAACGACTCGGGGCCTCCATGCTCAATTTCCTGGCACACAAACATCTGAACGACTCACTTGTCATCTTCTGAATGACCCATGAGAATGTCGGTTCGAGCGACTATTCACGGATCAGTTTTTGTTGAGGTGTCCATGGCCAGCAAGCCGACTGTCATTATTAGTGCTTTTGCCGACGAAGCTGCGAATCGCCGTACTGCTCTTGAACAAATGACGGCACTCGCTGCGATCGGAATTCGGAACTACAGTCCGCGATTTATCGACGTTCTGGGCGATGGAAAAATCGAACACGTCACAGAACTCAACGCGGAGAAGCTTGAGCGACTCCGACAGTTCCACGCCGAATACGGTGTGCGAGTCACCAGCATTGGGGCTCGAGTTGGCAAGGTAAAACTCCTGAATGTCGACGATGGCTCCCATAATAAGTTCGTGCCTTTCGAAGAGTATCTCGCTGGAGAAGTGGCCCGGACGATCAATGTGGCGAAGGCGCTGGACACGAAATTGATCCGAGGTTTCTCGTTCTATCATCCACGTGGAACAAAGCCCGAACAGCATTTGGATCAGGCTGCAGACCAGATTCGTCGTATCACGAACCTGTGTGCCGAAAACGGCCTCGTCTATGGACTGGAGATTGAACCAAATCTCGTTGGCGAAACCGGTCCGTTAATGGCAGAACTCGCGAAACGCGTTGACCATCCGAATATGGTGCTGATCTTTGACGGAGGCAACGTGACGGCTCAGAATAAGAATGCCATCCAGGTCTTCGAGGAGTATCAGGCAACACTTCCGTGGCTGGGATGGATGCACGTCAAGGATTATCGCATCGACCGAAGTTTAGTCTGGGAAGGTGCTGTCGATGAGGAACGCCTGAAAAACTTTGTCCCCTGTGACGAAGGCGATTCCGGTCATGAAATGATCTTCCGTGACCTCCGCGAACAGATTCCGGCTATTGAACAGCGACTGCAGAAATTGGGCATACCGGGTTTTTATCTTGAGACCGAACCACACTTGAAAGGTGGCGGCCAATTTGGTGGATTCAGCGGGCCGGACGGAATGGGCGTTGCGGTTCGATCACTTTGCTCCGCACTCGATTACACCGGCATCGGGTATCGACTCAGGACATTTGCAGACATTCGCGAACTGAGAGGATTCTGAGCGATGGGTTTCAACTTCGAAAAATCAAGCAGCTATCTTGTTTGCCCAAAGTGTCATGCGGACCTCGTTAAAGACGGCGACTCGCTGGTTTGCACGAATCCCGATGTGCGTCTGAAGTATCCAATTCTGGATGATATTCCTCGGTTGCTGGTGGAAGAGGCCAAGGAACTCAGCCCGGACGAATGGAAGTCTGCCATGCAACGGGCTGGACGTTAAAGAACTTGCGTAAGCTCCAGACTTTTCTGGGTGCAAGCAACGTGTGGTGAGCTTGTTTCGCTGCATGTCACGTGGACGATTTTGCTCGATGTTGTCTTCAAACTCTTCAAGCCGTTTTCATGCCTCTCCGACTTGTTCTTATGGGTACTGGCGAATTCGCCGTGCCGCCGTTTCGCGCTTTACTCGGTTCGGAACATTCTGTGGTCGGAGTTTTGACGCAGCCGGATCGGTCGGGCCGCGGTCACCATCAGCACGTCAATCCCGTGAAGGAGATGGCGGTGGCTTGCAGTGTTCCCGTGTTTCAACCTGAGCGGGTCAATCGTCCGGAAATGTTGGACATTCTTCGTTCCCTGAATGCTGATGCATTTATCGTGGCCGCCTATGGCCAGATTCTGAAGCCCGAACTACTGGCGATCCCGAGGCTTGGAGCGTTCAATCTGCATGGCTCTTTGCTGCCTCGGCATCGAGGAGCCGCTCCGGTTCAGTATTCGATCTGGAAGGGCGACACCACAACCGGCGTCACGATTTTTCAGATCGAACCTGCATTGGATTCAGGCCCCATCGTCGGAAAGATTGAAACATCTATTGGGCCATCGGAAACCTCAGGCGAATTGATGCTGCGACTCGCTGAGCTGTCCGTTCCGCTAACTCTGCAGGTTGTTCAACAACTTTCGGATGGGACGGCTGTTTTTTGGAAACAGGATTCTTCACAGGTGACTTTGGCTCCCAAAATCGCACGAGAATCCGGAGCCATCGATTGGTCTCAATCCTGCCACCAGATTGATTGTCATGTGCGAGCCATGCAGCCGTGGCCTAAAGCCTCAACCATCCTGAGTCGTGACGGGCAACCTTCTCTCCGCTGCACGATTCAGCAAGTTGGTCTCTCGCCAAACCTCGCACTTCCGTCGCTGCCTTCCGTCGCCGGCAGCCTCCATGAAGATCACGGACGCCTGTTCACAGCGGCCGGGGATGGCTGGCTTGAGATCCTGCGAATTCAACCGGATGGTCGGAAGAGTATGGACGGACGCTCATTTATCAATGGCCATTCGATCACATCAAACGACCGATTTGTCCGCGATGCTCAGTGATCGCGTTCGAACTCAACAGCCGTTACAGAAGAGCGTACAAGACCAGATGCCAGTCGCGTAGTAAGCATCTCCCCGGGGGCAACACTTGTTGCCGATCGCAACAATGTTCCGTCGGACTTTTGTGTCAACGAGTAGCCTCGGGACAAGACCTTGAGCGGGCTCAGGGCCTGAAGCGATGCGGCGAATTCGGACAGATCCCGCCCCTTGCGCTCGGTCATCAATCGAACAGCTTTCACCGCACGTTCCGACAACGATTCACAGTCGAGCCGTTTCTGATCGACGAGACTCATTGGCCGCTGAATCACTGACCTCGCCTCAATTGTACTCAGTCGAAGTCTGGCCCGGTCCAAACGGTCGCGCAGAGTCTGCCTCATGCGGTGTGCCGTGTGAATCAGTGAATCGTTAAGATCACGAGCTGACGGAACGACCAGCTCTCCCGCTTCGCTGGGTGTCAATGCTCGGCGATCAGCGACTAAATCAGCAATCGACACGTCGATTTCATGTCCCACTGCCGCGATGACCGGGATCTGACAAGCCGCCACGGCCCTTGCAACAATCTCCGTGTTAAAGCACCAAAGGTCTTCGAGACTTCCGCCACCTCGACCAGTAATCACAACATCCACGTCTGGAATCCTGTGAACCAGTTTCAGGGCCTTCGCAATTTCTTCCGCCGCCCCCTCCCCCTGAACTCGAACAGGAACGACGACGATTCGTGCTGGTGGCCATCGCCGAGTAATCACCTGAATCATATCGCGAACGGCAGCGCTGCTGGGACTCGTCACCAGAGCAATACGACGTGGTATCTGCGGAATAGCTCGCTTTCGCGACTCTTCAAACATGCCTTCCGCCGACAGCTTGTCACGGAGTTGTCGAAACGCGAGTTCAAGCTCTCCAATGCCCTGCGGCATCAGACGGGATATAACGAATTGACAAGTGCCCTTGGCAACATAGACCTGCAACGAGCCGGTCGCCAGACACTTCATTCCGTCCCTGGGATCAAACCGAATCTTCTGCGCGGCACTTCGCCAGATCACAGCACCAATTTCGGACTGTTCATCCTTCAAGGTCAAATACCAATGTCCGGCCGGACTACGGCGACAGTTAGAGATCTCCCCTTCAACCGTGCAGGGAGGCAATGCGGTCTCAACGACCTCTTTAAAGGCATTGACGAGATCTGAAACGCTGACAACAGGAAACTCCGACACCTTATTGCAACTCCTGCAAACACTTCACTCAGCAACACCATCGCCGAATGCACTGAGAATACATTTCAGTGCCAAGCTGAAGCTGCTCAAGACTAATCCATTCATCATCCGTGTGAGCCTGAGCGATGTCGCCAGGACCGAAGACCACAATGTTTTTCAACTCTGTGAAGATTGCGCCATCAGTGCCGTAGGCGGCAGTGCGAGCCGAAGATCGCCCAGCAAGCTGCATCAGCTCTTTGACGAAAGGTGCTGATGGATCCGTATAGAGTGGTGAGCCAGAAAACAGAGTCTCAAACTTCAACCCGCATCGCGTTGCCAGTTGCCGAAGTCGCTCGACCATACCATCCGCATCCTGCCCGGGCATCGGTCGAAAGTAGGCCAGGCATTCCGACTGAGCCGAAGTGATATTGATGCCCGTGTTGGTATCTCGAATCATCAGGTTGAGGGTTGGTGTTGGCGGCACAAACCGATCGTCACGCCATGCCTCGGATGTTTCCATCTCCTCATTGATTTTTTGAATCTCCACGAGGAAAGGAATCAAGGCCATGTTCGCATTCACGCCCTGCCCTGTGCTGGAGTGAGCCGCTCGCCCGATGGACGTGGCACTTACGGCACGACCGCCCTTGTGGGCGTAGACGACATCCAGCATCGTCGGTTCGCCCACGATTGATGCAGGCTGAGCAGCAACAATCTGACGATAAAGTTGCGAATCTTCAACAACCTTTCGCGCCCCGTGCATGCCCACTTCTTCGTCGGCTGTCACCACGTAGAAGATAGGGGCCGTGAGTTTCGAGTTCCGATGTTCATGCGCGGCGGCGAGCATGCAGGCCAATGATCCTCGCATGTCGCAGGATCCTCGACCGTACATTCGGCCGTCCGCAACATAAGGAGTCCATGGGCCAGATGCCGCAAAACTCCATGAGTTAACGGGCACAACATCCGTGTGTCCAAAGTAGGCTAACCCGCCTGCCGTCGTTGGCCCCTTTCGTGCAACAAGGCACGACTTCGAAACGCAGTTCTCGTCCTGGTAGCTCAGACGTTCGATCTCGAAATCCAGCTGACGCAGCCATTGGTCGATGCAGTCAGTAATCTCGTTGTTCGAATCTCGGCTGACTGACGGGAACGGGATCAATTCTCGCAGGTATTCATCGGCTTGCATGATGTGAGTACAACGAAGAAACAGGATGTTTGAAAAATCAGGGGGCGACGTTGGCTGCTCACTGTCTGCACATGGCTTGCAGTCGAGCAGAATTCACATCTCTCTTCACCTCCGAACGATCGACGATGGTCGTCGGAAACGCAAGCAAGACCAATCGAACAGCACTGCCGAGGGAAAATACTCGACTTCATCGTGAACAGTGCGGAACGAATCAGAAAGCGACGAAATCTGAAAGTTTCCCCTCGACGCAGGTGCCCGGTTATCCCAATAGTAACGATTGTGCGAATTGTAGAGGTTGCAGGACACATAGCGCTGAAGAGTTCCGCACAGTTTTGTCCACTCCTTTTTCGGAGACGTTAACAATGGGTATTTCTTGTAAGACGGGCCGGCATTTGTCCTGGCTTGCCTGTCTGCTACTGGTCTGTTTCGGGCCAGATGCAAAGTCTGCTTCGGCAGATGAGTTGTCCAATTCTGTGACTTCTGAGTTACTCAATCTCTCTCGAGCTTTTCGCAGCCTCGACCAGAGTTTTCAGTATCGCGGAATGTCCAGCCGACTTGCATCAACGGCAGGTTCGGTGTTCGTAGACTGGGAGGCGAAAGGCATCCCGGTCGAGCAGGCTCCGGCCGTCAGGGTTCCTGACCCTGTGCTGGTCGGATGCGCGGCAGAACGGCTGAATGTTCATCACTGTGAGCACTGCGGCGGTTCTTCACAGTCGGCAGACGATCCCTGCTGTGCTTGCCAACATTCAGGATGTGGAGGCCGGAAAGAGTTTGGACATCACGATGTCCAGCTACACGGTCATTCTCCCGGAGGTTGTGCCGCAACGATCGGAATTCCGTTGCATCCACTGCATAACGATTGCCGAGCCACGATTGGTGTTCCACTCCATCCGGTTACAGCGTGCGAAGCAAATTCGCATCAACGCGGTTGTTCAAACTGTGATCGCTGTGACGAATGCTCACACAATGCCGCAGTGATTACTCCACCATGTTCCACGACCTTGCCGAGATGCGAGTCATGTTACGTGGTTGAACAGTACCGCAATGGAGCTTTGACACGGACCAAGGTTCCTTGTGAAAGCTGTCATGCACAGAGTTCGCATCAGTGATGAGGTCTCTGTTGAAATTCTGAAGGGGACCTTCGTCGGATTACGATGAAAACGCAGCCCGGTTTCTCTGATTGAAAAACCGGGCCAAGACTGAGATCAGTAGCTGTCGTGTTTCTGTGCCTCGGCGGCTACTTAATCAGCTCTGCGACTTTCTTTGCTGCGGATTCCGCGGCAACGGCCTTCACGTCTGCGACTTTGACGGGCACAAAACCACGTCGCTTGCTCTCGTCAGCAGCTTCCATGAATGCGTAAAGATCTGTCGTTTCTTCAGCGCTCACTGGAGGCTGGCCGGAGCGAAAGAACTTCACGATCTCGATGACCATCGGCTTGTACCCATCGTATTGACCCGCAGGTGCGATCCCTTTGGTGCCGAAAGCTGTCCCGCCGTAACCAGAGCTTCCACTGCGGATTCCTCGAAATGTGCCAATTCGTCCCTTATTCCAGGTTCCGGTGACAAGATCGAAATCCGGTGTTTGAGTTCGAACGACGGTCTCAACTCCTGGCCCCATAATCGTAAACAGCGTCTCACAGCCATGAATCCCGTACCAGAAGAGGTCCGGGTGAGTCGGCTCCAATGAACACGGCGAATAGGTATCGCAACCCAACACATCCCCGATCGAACCACCACGAATCGCCTGTGCGCCGTTCGAGAATCTCAACGACGATGAACTGAAAACAGGTGTTTGATAGTGTTTTGCCAGCTCGAAAATTGCAATCGTATCCACCAAAGAGCCTGCAATCGGCTTATCAATAAAGACGGGCTTCTTCGCCTTGAGTACGGGAAGCACCTGCTCCAGATGTGGCCGACCATCATTCGTCTCCAGAAGCACGGCATCAACCTGAGCAATCATCGCGTCAAGATCATCAACGACCTCAACTCCCATGGCCTTGATTTTCTCGGTGTATTCCGGCACCCGTTTCACGCTGCTTTCAATGTCCGGGCTTCCTTTGGGATACACAAGAACCACTTTGCAACCGGCAAGCGCAGGATCGGCGCCTCCCTTGTTGAGCAAGTCGGCAAACGCCAGACAGTGCGATGTATCGAGCCCAATCATTCCAATCCGGATGGCCTTAGCGGGCTCGTCAGCGAACGCAGACGCAAGGCTCAAAAACGTAGCGGAAATCATGCACAGGCTGGCTAGAAGAGTTCTGGGCATTAAAACGGTCTCCTTTGGGAAGGACAAATAACGGCAGGTTTTTCAGGCGGGACTGGAAGTTTAACGCAAAGCTCAAGACTTTACACCAACAGACAGATATCACAGGACTACGCGATCAGCCGACCAGTCGGTCAGTGCTTACTCAAGTTTGCTGTGGAGTCATGAGGCTTCGGTAATGGTTTGTTCGGGTCAAAATCCTTGGGAAGATTTCCTTCCAGCTTAAACTCCTCAATCAGCTCATTGCGGCGGCGTGCCACAGCTCTGTCGAACTCACTCAGGACGTCCAAAGCACGATCTCGCGATGTGACGAGACCAATAATCAGATACTGAGTGATCGCCATCAGGTAGCAGACCCAGCCGACCAGCCAGCGTTCTCGGTGTCGAGCCAGAAGGTCGGACTCACGCTTGAGCTCTGGCATCATCCCCTGCAGCGCATCGAGTGTCACCATGGACTGCATGGGACAAACGACGGCACATTGTTGACAATACGCCCAGGAAGCGATGGTGTCGCGTCGAAGGATTTCCTTCTGATCACTATTCATTAATGGCATTTGCGAGCCAATGATGGCACACATCATCGCCAGCACAGGAGAAGATCGGTTCAGATGGCGACAAACAAATCCCTTCAGGAACTTCCATTTCAACTTCCAAAATTGAACGACAGGATTCTTTCCCTTCTCCAGCTTTGGCGGCCCGGGGTGCAGCACCGCAAACAGTTCCTGATCAGGCATGGCTTCGATGACGCTGATCGCCAGCATGAGCCTTAAACCCATCGTCAGCCAGTCGGCACGATCGAGCCAGTCAACTTTCTGCATCCAGCCAAACAGCAGGTGCTCCATGTTCGCAGTGGCGGCCAGCAGCAGAAGCGCCCCGCGAAACCACTCCTCCAGGTCTTTCTCAAGTTCGTCGTCCAGGTCCTGAAGACGAAAAACCTTACGCATGATGAAACGAAAAATGGGAATCGCAATCAGCCCGACCAGCACGCGCGAAATTGGGCGCAGGACGCTGCGAAACAGCGGCAGATCCATAATGATGCGAAACAAGCTGCCCAATTTTGATTCTTTCCCAACTCTTTTCAGGCGTTGAAGAGGCGCTTTGAAGAGACAAGTGGCGGACCATTCGACTTCAACATGCAAGACTGTATCCTGCAAACAGGACTCTCTCCACTCTCACCAACAAACTGATCCGCAGTCGGGGCCCTTGGTCAATGATTCACGACGCAGGAGCAGGAGAAATACGATGTTCGGTATCGCCGGCGAAACTGCATTTGACTTACGCTTTCATCTGTTCGGAATCCCAATTCGCATTCATCCAGTTTTTTGGATTTCGGCGGCCATGATGCGGTGGAACCCCGAGCGGTTGGATTTAGTCGTTTTGGGCGTTATCTGTGTCTTTACGACCGTACTGATTCACGAACTTGGCCACGCATTGGTGCTTCGCCACTATGGGTGGCCATCGGAAATCGTACTCTATTTTCTGGGCGGGTATGCGACCGCAACTCGACTTTCAACCTGGCGACAGATCTGGTCGCTCGCCGCCGGGCCACTTGCAGGGCTTTCGTTCTCAGCGATTGTGTACGGTGTGATGATCTTCCTGATGAAGTCTTCGCCGGCAACCTTCGAAAATTTTCCGGCTCTGAACTACGTTTTCTTTATGCTTCTATTCAGCGGGATCATCGTCAATCTGATGAACCTGATTCCTGCTCTGCCACTGGATGGAGGACAGATCATGGCTGCACTCGTGACACACTATGGCGTTCGTGGCCGTCAGGCATCGGAGCTAATCCTTAAGATTTCAATCGGGGCCGCTGGAGGAGTCGCTCTGTGGTGCGCCTACTGCAATAACTCAGGGGCCGATGTGTTGCCCAGCCTCTTCTATTCATTTCTGCCAGCCCCCCATGCGGGCATTCTGTCGCGGCTTCAGCCAGATCCTCAGTTCCTGATGATCTTCTTTGGCATTCTTTGCGCCCAGAGTGTCATCAATTACAACCAGGCCAGAGCCTGGTGAATCACTATTGCAACAGTTGCCTCGTCCAGACACTGCGGAACGATTGCGAATCCCTGTTCCTGATACATCTTCGCCGGTGAACTATTCATAAATCGGGCAGAATGTATTGAAGGCAGATTCACAGAACACGCCAGGATCATTGAAACGACGACCTCGATCCAGCCCACTGATGGCGTCCATATCCGACTGGGATAACTCAAAGTCAAAGATGTTCAGGTTCTCGGCCATGCGATCCAGGGTCGATGTTTTGGGAATCACTGAGGTTCCTCGCTGAACTCCCCAACGAAGCAGAACCTGCGCTGCCGACTTTGCTTTCTCCATACCGATGCACTGAACGATGGGATTGTCGAGCAAAGATTCAGACTGGCTGGCCATGCCAAGGCTGTAGTAACTGGCGGCTCCAAGAGGAGAAAACGCGGTGAACGCAATCTGTTCCTGTTGGCAATATCGCAATAGCTTGGCCTGCACAAGAAAAGGATGTGACTCGACCTGAAGAACACTTGGCCGAATTCGAGCGTACGAGAGCAAGTCACGCAGCAAACTCGTACCAAAATTGCAGATGCCGATCTGCTTCACAAGTCCGTTGTCGACCAGTTCTTCCATCGCCTGCCATGTTTCACTGATTGGAACTCGCACCTCTTCCATCCGAGGCTTCTCGGCGGCAGGGTCTACAAACCAGCCGGGCGGATAACGCAGATCGAACGGCACGTACTTTTGAGCAATCGGAAAGTGGATCAGGTATAAATCCAGTTGCTCCAGCCCCAGATCAGTCAGCGATTTTTCGCAGGCCTGTCGAACATGCTCTGCCTTGTGGTAGGTGTTCCACAGCTTGGAGGTCACCCAGAGGTCTTCGCGTTTGCAGAGACCATCTGACAAAGCCTTCCTGATCCCCTGCCCGACTTCGATTTCGTTTCCGTAATCACAGGCACAATCGAGATGTCGATAGCCAACCTGAATCGCCTGATGAGCGACGTCAGCCGCAAGAGGACGATCGACTTTCCAGAAGCCAAATCCCACCGAAGGCAGTTGTGCGCCCGTGTTGAGCAGAATGGATGCGGCCATAAAACGATTTACACTTTCTGCGTCTTGATCAATGATTGCGACAGACATCGACGGAAAAGTCTAAAGGCTCGAGAGTTGGATGGCCATGAACGTCAATTTCTGGAAGCCATCCCATTGGTGAATCAAAAGACTGCCGGAGATTCTGAAACAGCCTCCGACGTGGGAGTCGCTGCCTTTGCAACCGAGCTGCTGCTGACAGACTTTGTTGACCTCGGACGGAGGGTGTAGTGAGCAAACACTGCTCCAGCGGCTGCCCCCAGTAAATGCGCATCCCAGGCGACACTTTTGCCGGCGGTCGGCAGAAGTCCCCAGAATAATGTGCCACCATAGAGAACCCCCACGAGCACTGCAGTACCTGCGGAAACCAATTTTCTTTCATGAATTCCTGCTGTGATCAGATAGGCCGTCAGGCCATAGATCAGACTGCTGGCTCCAACAACAGGGCTGGATAAACCGATCACCCATGTGAAAAGTCCTGCAATCACAGTGATGCTGATCCAGATACGACGAGCGTTCTCGCGAGTCACCGAAAGCATGAAGAGCAACACCGCCAGAGGAATCGTATTTCCAAGCAGATGCTCGAATCCGTCATGCAGAAACGGCATGGTCAGGATGCCAACCAGACCGGATACGGTTCTTGGCCTCAGGCCATAGTTCTGGACCAGATTCCATTCGGTCAACGACAACGGGACATTAATCAAGAAGATGAGCCAGATGAATCCAACGAACGCAAGAACGCTGATCAGATTTCGTCGTATTTCCAGTTTCATAATTTCACCGAGAGGCCATCTTTCGACGGCTGCTTTGCTCAGAATTCTACCGACACGCAGCATATAAACGCATAAAGCTGAATGGCGGATCACAGACTTTCCAGAAGCGACTGCAGTTGCTCGATCTGTGCTTCTGACAGAGGCATTTCTGAATTGTGATGTGAAGTCTTCAGGACATCAGCAAGCGTTTCTGCCCGCCCGTCATGAAAATACGGCGCCCGTTGGCTTACACCTCGAAGGGACGGCGGATTGAACAGCATCTCTCCCTGCTCATCATGGATCCCAACATCGTACGTATCTTGACTCGTCAAAGCGGGGCCAGCGTGACAGTTTTGGCATCCGGCAGCTTTGAAAACTGTTCTTGCTTCCGCCAGCATTTCATGGCTCGGCAATTCTTTTCGAGCGAGATGAAGCGATGGTGCCGGAGCAAGAGTTTTCAAGTATGCAGAAAGATGTTCAATTGGTAGTTCGTCGGTCGGGATCTGAGTCTGCATGGAAATGATCAATGACGTTTTGATTTGCTCGTCCAGACTATTCTTGCTTCCCGTCCATGCCCACGGACCGGAATCAGACACACCGCGCAATGAGACTACTTTCTTGGGCGCACCGCGATCTTCATCTCCAAACGTATCGGCTCTCTGCCCGTTCGTGTGGCCATCGGTGTGACATGAATGACAACTGAACCATCCATCGAGTGAAATGGACGCGTCGTAGAAAGTTTGCTCCCCCTGCTCAGCCAATGTGAGTTCTCGAATCTCACCCAGTGCAATTGTCGTTTCGACCACCGGGGCCTTACCCTTCAGAGAAACGACCGTGATTGAATCGTCAAAGCGATTCGCAATGAACGCCTTCTTCTGCTCATGATCCAGGCAGATGGCTTCAGGCCTCTTCCCTGTTTTCAAACGTTCAAACGGCATATGACTGGCAGTTCTGAACGCCACCTGATTCACGCCCGAAATCACGATCAACGTGGTATCGTTTTGGGTGACGACCATCGCCCCGGGATCACCCGATCCAATTGATGGTGTCCCCAGCGGGTATCGCTGCTGTGAGGCATATGACGTCCCAGAATATTCCGCTTCCTCCGGAGCGGTGTCGCCAGCATCGCCAGACACCGACAATAATTGATCAAGGGGAATCGAATGGAGTCCATTCTGCATCAGGACTCCCCAGAAGACTCGTTCGTAAGTTGTGAACGTGGCAGGATCAAGTGTCTGACAGGCAACCAGCAGTTTCCCGTGTTTGTGATTTAATCCCAACCCGCGAATGTTGTGCCCGTAGACATTATGCTCTTTCAAAACGGAGCCCGCGGCCGTATCGACAATTGCCAAACGACCTGCAAAAGAATCGGCAACCACCAGATTGCCGTCCGGCAGATACATCAAGGTGCGAGGTGCAAATGACAGACTCAACCGACGTTGTTCCTGAAGCCCATCTCGATGTGCCCGAAACAAAGTGACAGTCCGAGACCATAGCGATGAAACAGCCAGCGATGTTTCATCCTCGCTCACGGCAATATCAACCGGATATTGAGGCAACTCCAGACTCAGAAGAGTCTCCAACCTGGAACCTCCGGGGTCTTCGAGGGACCAAAGCAGCCGGTGAGCATGATCGTCCAGGATTAAAAGGCCGTTTCGCCAGGCCGCAATGCCACTCAGTGACTCCGCGACTTTCCATTCTGACTCGACTGTGGCAAAGACAACATCAATCTTACTGACCGAACCTGTTCGAGAGTTGGCCACAAACAGAGCATCATTCTGACACACCAGATCAACAGGGACGCGATACTCCGGCAGAGAACGCTGCTGAGCTGGCAATTGTTCCCCGCTATTTGCGACAGGGGCCCGCGCAAGAATGCAGATGAGTGCTGTCAACAATCCCGATGTGCTACGGTGAGTCATACTCGAGATACCTTTACTTTCGGTGACCAATTCAACGCCACAGATCTTACTACCATCGGGATACAGGAAAGGTTCAATCCTGACAGCCTTTGGTCGGCCCATGACATAAGGTAATTCTTCAAACACTTTGAGCCTACATTGCCTCAGTCGGGAACTCATCAAGAGCCCAGAGTAACTCAATCCAAAGAATTCGCCCAGTACGAAAACCTGAGAAACGGACGGTTGAGACATGGACTTCGTGGGCAATCCTCACACAATTGACAGATAGAGTTATTACCGGTCTGAGTCTGGCAAAAAAACCATGGCTCGACATCAAAAATCGCCCCGAGTATTTTCACTCAACTTATGTCTGCTGTTCGCGAACAACTCTCTCAGAATCTCAATGCCATCCGCGATGAGATTTATTCGGCCTGCCAACGATCTGGCAGAGACAAATCATCCGTCAGGCTTGTCGCTGTGACAAAGTATGCCGAATGGCCGTGGGTTCAGGAGCTCAGTTCTCTTCATCAAACGTTCGGCGAGAACCGTCCGCAGCAACTCGCGGATCGTCAAGAGCTGCTGCCGGAAGTGGAATGGCATTTGATCGGGCAACTCCAAAGAAACAAGGTCCGTGTCGCCCTGCAGCACGCAACCCTGATTCACTCGGTTGATTCCTTGAAACTTCTGGAGCGAATCGAAGAAACAGCCGCGAGCATGAACAAAGATGCTAGGGTTCTGCTTCAGGTCAATGCCTCTGGAGAGGCGAGCAAATCCGGTTTTACTCCGGAAGAGATCACCAATGAATGGCCAACGATCCTGACGAAATCTTCGAGAACTCGCATCATCGGACTAATGACAATGGCCGCCGAGTCAGAGAACTCGGAAGATGCTCGCCCAACGTTCCGCAAACTTCGACAATTGCGGGACCACCTGGCCGCAAGAGATGATTCAAGAGGAGCGTGCCTTCTGCTCCCGGAACTTTCGTTGGGGATGAGTGGTGATTTCATCCCTGCCATTGAAGAAGGCGCGACACTCGTCCGAATTGGGAGCAGGATCTTTCAGGGTCTGCAGGAAACTGAACCGTCAGCGACATGACGGAACCACTTGCTGCCGCTGACTACTGTGATCCGGTGACAGGCTCTGGGTGTTTTTACTGAGCCTTGTCAGAGATATCGCGACGACACCAGCCGCCCTGCCACGAAATCTTGTCGACGGCTTCATAAGCAGCCCTCTTGGCATCAGCAATGGTGTCACCCATCGCGGTCACGCCGAGCACTCGGCCGCCAGCATTGACGACTTCGCCCGCTTTGTTGATGGTTGTCCCGGCATGAAAGACCTTGGCCCCCGGAACCTTATCGGCTTCGGCGATCCCGTAGATCGGATGCCCCTTGGAATAATCACCCGGGTATCCTTCTGAAGCCATGACGACACACACGGCAGGACGAGGATCCCACTCGATTCCTTCCAGCTCTGACAGCTTGCCCGTTGCTGCCATCATCAGCAACTGCGCGAGGTCCGTTTTCATTCGCATCAGGACCGGCTGAGCTTCCGGATCACCGAATCGAACATTGAACTCCAGAACCTTTGGACCATGCGATGTCAGCATGATGCCGGCGTATAGGACGCCAGAAAACGGACAGTCTTCAACCTTCATTGTATGCACTGTCGGGATCAAAATCCGACGCACGATTTCGTCCATGATCTCGGGAGTGACAACCGGCGCAGGGCAATAGGCTCCCATTCCTCCGGTGTTTGGCCCCTGATCATTGTCGTAGGCTCGTTTGTGATCCTGAGCAACATCCAACGGCACGATCGTATCGCCATCAACGATCGCCAGAATGCTGGCTTCCTGGCCAACAAGACATTCTTCGATAACAACCTGCGATCCCGCATCACCGAAAGCTCGCTCCTGAAGAATCGCTCTGACGGCAGTTCGAGCTTCAGCCAGATTACCACAGACGAACACACCCTTCCCTGCTGCGAGACCGTCGGCCTTCACCACCAGCGGTTGCTCTTCGCAGTCATCGAGATACTGCATCGCTTCAGGAACTCTGCTGAAGACAGAGAAAGTGGCCGTGGGAATATTGGCTCTCTTCAACAACTTCTTGGTGAAGACCTTGCTGCCTTCCAGACGAGCCGCAGCCGCGGAGGGACCGAAGACCGCCAATCCATGCCGGCGCAGTTCATCAGTCAAACCTGCAACAAGCGGGGCTTCTGGACCAACCACTGTCAGATCGATCTGGTTTTCACGGACAAACTTGACCAGCCGATGCACGTCATCAGCAGCGATGTTCAGATTCTCAGCATCAATTGCCGTCCCTGCATTTCCCGGTGCGCAGTAGATTTTTTTGACCAGCGGTGACTGCATCAGTTTCCAAACCAGAGCGTGTTCACGACCGCCAGAACCGACAACCAGAATCTTCATCGAATCAACTGCCCTGCATGCTGAGAAAACAAAAAAACTCGCGGCAGAGTACCGCGAGTTTCGGAAGAAT
>JBPOIW010000284.1:0-11458 GCA_052034165.1 Planctomycetota bacterium
TGGGTTGGTGAACAGGCAATGCCAGTCGTTGAACGAGGCGTCAAGAATCCGGATGCGTTTCTGATCGACAATCAGGGTGAACCACGCCGAGTCATCGAGTCAGCAGGTGCCTATTCGCAAAAGCAAGTGGAGTCTTTTCATCGACATTGTCAGCAGGCTGGCCTGCCCTACGAACTGTGGTGATGCCATGAAAATTATGTGGAAAAAACTTCTGGCCGACATTCAGCGATATCGGGTCGTCCGAAAGGATCTGTTCTGTCAGAAACTTAGTACATCACAGATCAAGAGGTTTGATCGACAACTTCGATTCAACTCGTCGATACAAACATTTCGCCATGCGTGTGGGCTGTCACTGATTTTCCCGAGACGACGAGCCATTCTGTCAGACTCATCGCTCGCTGCTCACGTGGCAAGGTACACATTCCTCCATCAGGAGACTGAGCATCGTCGGTTGCTCACGAAGGACGAGCTCCAAACGTGGTTCCCGACGTTGTTTCGTCCCGGAATGCCTCACGGCTATTTCGTTGATCACTCCGAACGACGACCATCGCTTGGGTTGCTTCAAGTTGACGCGCATCTTCGCGACCCGCGAAGGATTCAAGCAGGGTTCTCAGATCAAATTCGCAAACACGCTGTTGCACCAGGTTTCCAACAACTGATCGAACATCGCCAGTTCCGCTTGGTCTTGCTTGTTGCATCAAGTGCGAAGGCCAATGCGATCAACGCTCTGTCGCTCAATTCAGAATGTCCCGGCGTACAGTGCGAGGCAGTGGCGGTACCGATTTTGTTCGATATGCAGTTCGGAAGAACCACTCAGAGAACACTCCCCGACGTTGTGGGTTTGTAACGGGCTCCCGACCCAGGAGCGGCGAAAAAAATGGGCAGGCCGAATCTCTTTTGGAAGACAGTCATCGCTGAGTGGCTGTGTTCCAACTGGCACCAGCATGGGGCTGGTCCAGCGAAAAAGGAGGAAGATGAAACGCAAAACGTATTCAAATCGGCCTCGCAGTGGCTTCAGTTCAGACGCAACCAAGACGTCTCCGAAAGGAGACTGGAGCAAGGTGCGGATAGGGCTGTTGCTGACAATTGGGATCTTTCCAGCGTACTTGTACTGCTGGGCGATCTCCGTTGTGTTCCATCATGTCCGTGTGGCATTGGAACTTAATAGCAGTAAACGCAACTCAGCTCAATTGAAGGGAGAAGAGTGGCAAAAAGGTAATCAACAAAGAGGTTCTTTGATTCGCTCCGGCGGATCGTTGAATAGCGATGACTTACGTCATCGTTTGAATGAACTGCGTTCCTCGAAATCAGGAGGGCCTGAACGTCGAACGCCAAAAATTGGAGGGCATTATGCCAAACAATAAACCCGTACACCAAATCCGGCTCAGCGCGATCCGAGCGGCGATCTGGCTCAACACTTCTGAAAAGAGTGGCGAGTCATGGTTCACCGTGACAGTCACGCGGAGCTATCGCGACAAGGAACAATTGAAGGACACCACGACTTTTCGCCGTGATGACCTTCCGATTGTGTCCAAAGTCCTTGAGCTGGCCTACACCTGGATCTGGGAAGAGGCCACGGCTGAAGACACAGACGACTGCGAGTAAATGAATCAACTTGCTGGCGGGATTGCAGTCCCGTCAGCCTTTACGCCGCAGGAGGCTATCACGATGGCAAAGGAGAGGTCAACAAGGAGGTTTTCTTTGGGGCAGGTTGTCATCACCCGCAACGCTCACGAAACGCTTCCACCGCACGACGTTCTACAGGCATTGGTCAGACATGCCAATGCTGACTGGGGCGACGTGTGCGAGGATGACTGGGAACTCAACAACGAATCTCTGGTAGACGATTCGCGAGTTCTCTCAGTCTATGCAAGCAACGAGGGCACCCGGTTCTGGATCATCACAGAATGGGATCGTTCGGTGACAACGATTCTGCTTCCTGAAGACTACTGAAGGATCGCAGGTTTTACTTTGGTTTTTTGCAGTCCGGTTTTCCGGTCGGCTGGTTCGCCAGCCGACCACTTTTCAAATCTCAATGGTCTGACGAACTCTGTCATGCAGCGGAATCTGCCTTATGCCCAACGAAGGTTCACCACTGTCCCCGTGGCCGTCCATTGTCCGCGATCTGAACTCGCTGGTCGATGCCGGTGCCAAGTTCGGCACAGTCTATGCTGACCCGCCGTGGGCGTACTCCAACACAGCAGCACGAGGAGCCGCAGAACGTCACTATCGCACATTATCGGTCGAGGCAATCTGTTCGGAGCCCGTTCGAGACCTGGTCTCACCGGAATCACATCTGCACCTGTGGACGACAAACGCATTCCTCCGCGAAGCCTTCGACGTCATTGACGCCTGGGGCTTCCGATATGCATCGTGCCTGATTTGGGTCAAACCCCAGCTCGGTATGGGAAACTACTGGCGAGTCTCACATGAATACCTCCTGCTCGGAGTTCGTGGCGGACTGACATTCGACAACCGGTCCATTCGAAGCTGGCACATCGCACCTCGCACAGACCACAGTCGCAAACCATTCTATTTCCGCAAACTTGTGGAAGAAGTGAGTCCGCCTCCTTACCTCGAACTCTATGGCAGAGCCGAACAACCGCAGACGGAATGGACGGTCTACGGAAATCAAGTGGAACGCAGACTCTTCTGAAGCAGCCACCAATCCAACAACGCGAGAGAGTTCTGACATGCCGGCCAAACCAGTTCATGAAATCCGACGGGGACTCATCGTCGTCCGAATCTGGATGCGTTCCGCAAGAAAGCAAACCCGCTACACAACCTCAGCTCTTCGACTGTTCCGGAACGGTGAAGCCTGGAAAGAATCCTCCCGTTTCGGCCCCAAAGACATCCCACTGCTTCGCCTGCTGCTCGATGAGGCGCATCTCTGGATCCTCCGCAAGCGAACCTTCAACAGAACCAGAGTTCCCAAGCCTGACCACAGCCTTTCGACAAATGCCGCAATTTCGACCGCACTTGAACAACAGAAATCTTACAGGGCAAAGCCCCGACGTGGACATGACGACCGTGAAGGAGAACAGTAAATGACGATTGAACTCTCCACCGAAACGCCCATCACAATCGCCGAAGTCCCGCTTCACATCCCAAAGCGCCACGGACGCAAGGTACACTATTCCACAGTCTACCGCTGGATGACCAAAGGCGTCCGCGGCCGCAAGCTCGAATCCCTCCTCATCGGCGGAGTCCGCTATACAACTCTCGAAGCCATCGCCCGTTTTCTCAAACTCACCCCACAAAAAACGGTCGCCCTGCCTGAATCCTCCGACGACTTCAGTTCAGCCATCGAATCCGCATTACAGGATGCTGGAGTTTGAGCTGAGAGGTAACCGAATTTTCTTCCGCCCAACGCCACGAGTGCAGCGACGCTTAGACTGAGTGTGATGGAATAGTGCGTTGGGCGATCCTTCAATTTCAATGTCCGGTTGAATATCAGGTGTTGCCAGGTTGATGCAGCTATCATCATGGCGCCCAAAAGTACAAACCCGATTCCAATGAACGATGCAACCCGTTGATTTCCTTCAACCATCTGACCGCGAACAATTATCAGAAAGACGCCAAAACGAGCGACCAGAAATCCCAGTCCGATGACCGCAATTCCGGTACACAGCCAGGCCAGTAGAGTGCGTTCGGCCGCGAAATAAATGCGTGGATCTGAATCATCATCCATAAGCGGACTTTTCAGGTTGCTGATTCTATTGGTACGGGTGACGAATGACTGGGGACATGTCGAATCGCCCCATCTTCCATTTCATAAATTGTATCAAACACCTCCAGTGTTCGCTGGTCATGAGTCACAACAATCACACCCGCACCATGCTCGCGGGCGACATTCCGGAATAGTTCCATCACCTGCCGACCACGATGACTGTCCAGTGCAGCGGTGGGTTCGTCAGCGAGAATCACGCTCGGATGGTTGGCCAAAGCTCGGGCGACGGCAACTCGCTGCTGCTGACCACCTGACAGCATGGCTGTACTGTGATCTAGGCGGTCTCCAACTCCAAGTTCATTCAAAAGTTCGGCGGCTCGCTTGCGTGCTTGACCGGCGCTGAGCCCATTCAGTTCCATTGCAATCTGAACGTTCTCAATCGCCGTGAGAAACGGAATCAGATTCGACTTCTGGAACACGAAGCCAATATGTTCACGACGAAAGCTTCTGAGGTTTACCTTCGCGACCGGACCATCCATCACGAGAACTCCACCGATCCGAACCTGTCCTGAAGTCGGAGCATTGATCAGTCCTACGGCCGTCAGGAACGTGGATTTCCCGGAGCCGCTTGGGCCCAGCAGAGCGATCACTTCACCGCGACGAACATTCACGCTTGCGTCACGCATGGCGACGACTTCGGTATTGCCACTGCCGTATATCTTTGTGAGATTGGTTGTTTCGATTGCAAGTTCTTCAGCCATGTCGGTTATCCCATCAATGCGTCGTTGGGTTCAACTCGCATGGCTTTCCAAATCCCCAGCAGACTGGACAGCACCGAAATCACAAACACGATGACCGCCAACTGTACGAGGTCTTCATTGGCCAGAACGACTCGGCGAGGAAAATGCGGAAACAGCTTCAAACCCACCAACCACGCGATTCCATAACCCAGTCCGCCAAGCAGAATCGCCTGCTGTAGAATCAGGCCGAGAATGACCGTGTTGGGAGCACCGATGAGCTTGAGCAGAGCAATGGAATGCAGCTTGTCTAAAGTCAGTGTGTAGAGAATCAATGCCATGATGATCGCGGCGATGATCGTCAGGAGCACGCGAAACATCCCGAGCTGCCGCTTAGCTTTATCGACCATACCCTGAATCAGCAGGTCTTCCTGTCCGGCTTTTGTGAAGACTGAGACATCGCCCCATGACGAGATGGTGGATGCCACTTTCTCCGGATCTGATCCCGGAGACACTTTTGCCACAATCGCACTGATCGGAGGCGGTGTTACGGCTGGAAGTTCTGCTGTGGGTCTCGCCAGTTGTTCGGTCAAAGCGGGCTGGCTCAGAAACACTTCGCTCTCAGCACCTCGGTGATCTCGCGCTGCTCGTTCAAGACGCACGGCTTCACCCGGAGTGTCGAACTGAATGGCTTGAGAATCCCAAACCGTGACAAACGCCATTCCGTCACCGCCGGAACTCACCATACCGGACGTGAGCCCCACAACGGTGTATGTTTCTTTTCCAAGTGTGATGCGATCGGCCAGCTCGAACCCCAGCGTCTTGTCTGCAATCAGCTCGAAATGATTTAGCAACAAAGAGCGTCCGGCGATCAATGGCAGCCATTCACCCTTGTCGAGCGGCCAGCTCAGGCCAAGCAGCGACATTCGCAGCGGTTTGTCGTTATGCTGGCGTTGAATCGTGTGATAAACAAATTCCCGCGACGTCTGAACTCCCGGGACAGCCTGGACCCGATAGACAAGCGACTTTGGAATGCGAGAGACTTCGGCAAATGGCCCCCGAGTATCCTTCTGGACGATCCAAAGGTCAGCATCAATTCGTTCTACCAGCAGAGTCGCATCTTCAATCAATCCTCGGTAGATCC
Source organism: Planctomycetota bacterium (assembly GCA_052034165.1). Taxonomy (GTDB): domain Bacteria; phylum Planctomycetota; class Planctomycetia; order Planctomycetales; family Planctomycetaceae; genus SXXK01. Next base: position 5,552 of record JBPOIW010000284.1, read on the forward strand.
CGGCCATCCCCATCACAATCATCAGCAACAAACCGATTCCCAGAACCGTCAGAATGAACCGACCGATATTATGCTGAATGTCCTTGATGGCGAGGTTCATTGAAGCTTGACCCTTCGTCCGTCAATCGTTCGTCGGGCCGCGTCATCGACCAACAGAACGGTATCACCAACGGCAAGGCCCTCAATTACTTCGACGTGCTCACGATTGGTCAGACCAAGCTTGACCGAAGTCCATTCTGCTTGCTGGTCACGAGCGATAAAGACTCCCGACACTCCGTCACGCCAGACAACAGCAGTGACCGGCAGCAGGGGTGTCTTCGCTTTGCTGGCGGTTTGTATGTAGACGTCAGCTCGCTGGCCGACGGCCCAGTTTTTCGGCAACTCCAGCACTTTGACATCGACAGTGAACTCGCGTGTTTCCCGATCGGCTTCACGGCCCAGTCGAGCCACCTGTCCGCGAAATGCGGCTTCCGGTTCAGATCGAAAGACAACTCGCGCCGGCTGACCGACGGCAATCCGCGACATCTCGGTTTCATCGACCCAAGCTGTGATCCAGAGTTCGTCGGTAGAAATCAGGCTCAGTACGGGACTTCCCGGAACAGCGATTGCGCCGGGATCTCGAAATCGCTGCACGATCAAACCACTGAACGGAGCGGCAACGACTGTGTCGGCCAGACGGGCTTCGTGATAGGCCAGAGTGCTTTCTGCAACGAGCACCTGCTGCAGTGCTTCGGCCATCGCGGCTTCGGAACGACTGATGCCCGCACGAGCCACGTCCAGTTGCTCGGCGGATTTTTCAAGATCCGAAACCGTCGCGGCATTGGACTTTGAGAGCGTCACGATGCGGGCGTGGTCATTTTCCGCGAGCGTCAGGATAGCGGCTGTCTGTGTCTTGTCTGCTTCAAACCGATTCAGAGCAGCCTTTGCGGCGGTGATCGACACTTTTGCCATCTCAACCTGCTGCTTCAATTCGATGTCATCGAGCCGCATGATGACCCGGCCAGCTTCAACTTCGTCGCCCTGGTCGGCGGAGACCTCAATGAGTCGCCCGGAGATCTTTGGGCTGAGGATCGCTTTCGTCCGTGCCTCAAGCGTACCAGTCCCCATCACTTCTGCCGAAATGTCTCCCGAGACAACTTCGACTTTTGAAACGTGGACCGGGGAATACCGAAACCAGTAGACGGCCGCTGCAATCAAACTCACAAAGAATGTGACTTTGAGAATCGTACGAACCACGTGCGACTGCAGAAATGTCTGTGCAGCGAACAGGATCGTCATGGAAGCATTCCGGCAAAAAGAGAGTTCAATCGACGGCGAGTACTTTCGCCGCAATACGGCATTTGTATCCGAATGCGCAACACTCTGATATGGGCTCGATGGACTCGCTTGAGTCGAGACGCATGCGTTAAGGACGTTGCGGGCCGACATTCTCCGGTTTGTCGGGAAGATTGATCGGCTGCGTCTGCGCGGGTCGCGAACAAGCTCCGCTCATGCAGGTTTGAATGCCGAAGTACGGCAACAGCCAGCGGTTGAGGACGATCCAGAACACCAGAAATCCACCGAATACCAGGAAGTCATTCATGACGTCACCTTTTCCGTTTGATGTGAGTTGAGTTCAGCAGAGCAGCGTTTGCGTTAGGCTGCTGCCGCCAAAAGCGGCTGACTGGCCTGAAGCCTCTACTCCGAACCGGAGAACGCTCTGCTTTTACTGATCCAGCAACATGGAAAAAGTTACGATCGATTCTGGAATTGCCTTCCAGAAGGCAAAGTCATTGCGCTTTCCCGAACTTCTGCTGCCACCGTTCCTGCAGACTGTTGCGCAGACGAGCTTCAAACTCGGGAGGCATTCCGTACGGCTCACCCGCTTTATACAGAGCGATGCTGTGGCGGATATTGTCGACCACAACCTGGCATGGATTACACCCCGCCAGATGCTCAGCAAACTCCCGACAAACCGCCAGCGCAGCTTCGTCGTCGACGTATTCGTTGAGCGCTTTCAGCAGTTGTTCGCAGGTCATGGCGTTGTCCGGAAAGAGGCAATTGTCAGAGAGGTGATCCAAGTGTGACAAAAAGGTTACAGCAATTTTCAGCCATGTTCATGATCTGGATACAATCGAGTGGACTCATCGCCGAATGCTCGCGTTAACTGTTCTCGCATCATCAGCCGAGCCCTCAATAATCGCACTTTGACGGCTGCCTCAGTGAGTTCCAGCGATTCGGCAGTTTATCGCACGGACAAGCCTTCGATGTCGCGGAGCACGAAGACAACGCGGTACTTTTCGTCGAGTGTGGTAAGAGCCGACTCAATCTGTTCCCGGACTTCGGCTTGCTGGACCAGAGTTTCCGGAGTTGCTGACCATCGCGCAATAAACTCGGGATGCGGCAACGTTGAGTAGCTGTTTTCGTCGGCTGATCCTTCCCATGCGACTGTCGGCAGACCTCGACGCTTTCGCAGAACTTTCAGCGCATGGTTGGTCGCGAATCGCAGAATCCATGTGGCGACTGATGACTCGCCGCGAAAAGAATCGACGTGTTCGATGAGGCTCAGAAACGTCTGCTGAGTCACGTCTTCTGCATCCTGTTGCTGGCCAACGATGCGAATGGCAACGCGAAACACTCGCGACTGAAAGCGAACTGTCAATTCCTGAAAGGCCGCAAAGTTTCCTGCAGCCGCCAGAGTCATCAGGTGCTGATCTGAAGCAGGAATCAGTTGAGCCACATTTTCGATTGGTGGATTAGTCATTGGGAAACAGCATTGAGCATAGCACCATCAGCGACGAACTCTGACGTCTGGAAGCGATTCATGCAGTCTTTCGACTCCGGCGTTTGTCACACATGTATTGACAACGGTGACAAATCTCAATTGCGACATTACGCGCAGATGCGAAAGGCCAGCGTCGGATATTGCGGTTTCGTTCATATATAGCCATTCCAGTTTTGTCAGATCCTTTAGATGAACTAATCCAGCGTCCGTGATCTCGGTGTTGTTGAGCGACAGTGTTCGGAGTTGCTTCAGTCTGGAAAGATGCTCCATACCTTTGTCAGTGAGCTTTGTGTCGTTGAGTGATAGGGAACGTAACTGCAACAGCCCTTTTAAATCAGAAAGTCCTTCACCACGAATTGGTGCGCCGTTCATAGACAGGAACTTCAGATTCATCAATCCCTTCAACTCCACGAGTCCTGCATCAGTGATAGTACTGTTCCTGAGCGTAAGCCGTTTTAGTTGCGGCGACAGTGTTGTGCGAGCAAGTTCGACGTCTGTGAATCCGGAGTAAGTTGCAGATTCGGCGCTTTCTGCATCGCCTTTTCTGTCGGTGTTCTGGAAATGCGGCTCGTCGCCGGCACCGAGCATGCCCGCGATGCAACAAAGGATTTGTATAGTGATCATACTTGCGCACATGTGACGTCTCTGAGCCTGTGCGCGTCGCACCAGCAGGCTTATTGGGAGGCAGATATTGACCATCGGATTCTGATTCACTTGAGATGGAGCCTCAGTTCATTCGCCGTTGTAACAATGGGCAAACACCGCTTCCAGATCCCGGGGGGATACGAAAACATACAAATTTGAAATCAAAGCAGCATTGAATCTCGAGCGACAACTCAGTAACATTCGAATACTCGAATATGTGAATAGGAGGAGTTTAGTGAGCGACGCGAAAGAATCGAAGGCAACTGCGGAATTGCTGAAGGCATTCTCACATCCCACACGACTTGCGATTCTGCAGGAATTGGCTGGCGGCCCCAAATGCGTCACTGACATGGAGGAGATTCTTCCGGCTCGACAGGCAAATATTTCACAGCATCTTGCTGTTCTCAGGCATGCAACGCTGGTTGACTATGCACAGGACGGTGCGCTTCGTTGCTACTATCTCTGTCGGCCCAATCTTGTTCGGGATCTCTTAGCTCTGGTAGAGCGCCAGGAGCCTGTGATCACCAGAACGCCGGAGGAAATCAAAGTAGATAAGGAGCGACTCGCGAAGGCTCAGCAATCAAATAGAAAATCAGGATCATCCAAGCCGCCGACACGTACTTCCGGACGGAAACCGGTGGCCTGATGAATCAGCGAATCTACCTCGACTACAACGCCAGTACTCCGCTGGCTCCCGAAGTCATCACGGCGATGACACCATTTTTGTCAATCGCCTATGGTAATCCCTCCAGCCTCCACTGGGCCGGACTTCCGGCGCGCGACGCCGTCGAGAGAGCCCGCTCGCAAGTGGCTGCACTTCTGTGCTGTGACGCCACCGAAATTGTTTTTACCTCCGGCGGCACCGAGGCCAACAACCAGGCGATCAAAGGACTGTTCTTCGCGTCGAATTCGAAAGGAAAGCCCTTTCACATCATAACGAGTCGCATCGAGCATCCGGCCGTGCTGGAGCCGTGCCGTTTCGTGCAGTCTCTTGGGGCGGAACTGACACTGTTGCCGGTCGATGAATTCGGGCTGGTAAATCCCGATGATGTGCTGCACGCCATCCGCCCGAACACGAAGCTGATCTCGATTATGCACGCCAACAACGAAGTGGGAACGATTCAGCCAATTTCACTGATCTCTGGCATCGCCAAAGAGCATGGGATTCTGATTCACACTGACGCGGCGCAATCGGTTGGCAAGATCTCGACGGACGTCGAATCGCTGGGCGTCGATCTTCTGACAGTGGCTGGACACAAATTCTATGGACCAAAAGGAGTCGGCGCGTTGTTCATTCGTGAAGGAGTTGAACTGGCACCACTCCTGCATGGGGCAGGACATGAGGCTGGTCGTCGAGCCGGCACTGAGAATGTTCTCGAAATTGTTGGGCTTGGTGCAGCGTGTGAGCTGGCTCAGACATGGATCGACGATCCTCAGTTCGTCGAACTCCGCGAATATTTCTTGCGAAAGCTTTGCACACATTTTTCCGACCGAGTTGTTTTGAACGGACACCCCAAACAACGCTTGCCGAATACGCTCAATATTAGTTTTCTTGGCCAGCATGGACACGACATTCTTGCTCGTATGCCAAATATTTCAGCGTCAACTGGCTCAGCTTGCCACGCAGGTACGACTCAGATGAGTCCTGTGTTGGAGGCGATGGGAGTCTCCCTTGAAATCGGCGTTGGAGCAGTGCGATTCAGCCTCGGTCGCATGACAACTCGAACGGAACTTGACGCTGTGGCAGACGTGCTTGCAAAAAACCTTGACTCATTATTCTGAGTTCATTCTGTTCGCAAACAATTAAGGGCAAGACAATGGCCAATTTCCTGTTCATTCTCAATGGATCTGCTTACGGAAGTGAATCGACGTTCAACGGACTGCGACTGGCGGATAGCCTGTCGCGTCAGGAAGGGAACGAGGTTCGAGTATTTCTGCTCGGCGACGCGGTGACCTGTGCAAAGCATGGTCAGAAAGTGCCCCATGGATACTACAAAGTCGAGCTGATGCTGCACCCGATTCTGCGCCGTGATGGTCAGGTTGGCGTCTGTGGTTCCTGCATGGATGCGCGAGGAATTGCCGATGCCGAACTTGATCAGGGCTGTCGTCGCAGCAGTATGGAAGATCTCACTGAATGGACGCTATGGGCCGACAAAGTGCTCGTGTTCTGATGCCGCACATTTCGTGTTTGGCCTGAATGAATAATCTGGAGAGAAACCAATGAAACCATTGACACAGTACGCTCCCGAAGACATCAAAGCCGCCGTTGCCGAGCGTTACAGTTTGGTAGCCACCACTCCGGACCAAAAATTCAATTTTCCCGTGGGGCGAAAATTTGCGGAAAGTGTCGGGTATGAGTCAGCCCTTCTCGATAGTTTGCCTCGCGGCATGTGGGAGTCGTTCACCGGCGCGGGAAATCCGCAGTCGTTCGTCGATGCACAACCCGGAGAGACGGTGCTCGACCTTGGCTGCGGAGCAGGTCTTGATCTCTATCTGTA
>JBPOIW010000187.1:0-1554 GCA_052034165.1 Planctomycetota bacterium
GTCTTGTCTTCTTCCTTGACTCGTTCCTGCTGATAAGCAGCCAGTTGCTTGATTCGTTCAGGCTTCTGGAGTTCTCTGAGTGCCAAAGCTCGCCCAATTCGATCCTGCATGTTGGGGATCATTCGTCGATCTGAGACCACAAAGACGAGGTTGTTCTGAAGGTCTCGAAGCTTCTGATCGGCTCCTTTGTACCGCATGATCTCTTCGACCAATGGCGGCAGTTTCTGTGGTTCATCGGAAATGGATAGTGCTTCGTAATGAAGCACTATGAGTCGGGGCCGACCATCACCGACTGTATCGTCGACCTCATACGAACCTGCCGGGAAGGGGACGAGTTCGAAGGCTCCCTTGCCTGCACCGAACAACTCCCGAATCAGCTCCTGAAGCTGCGTTCGGATTTCAGCAGTATCGATTTCGTCCCGGATGATCCGGCGGATCATGGCCTCCAGATTTGGTTCAACCATGAACCGCATTGGAGCACCTGGCCGATCGTCCAAGAAGAGAGCTTCCTGAATAAACCGAATACGGGCCTGCTCAATGAAGCTGGGTTCAATCTGTGGTGAGCAAACAGAGAACTTCAGATGGTCCGGATTGATGCCCTTGGCAGAATCTCCGTACGCCAGTGTGTTCAGGAAAGCCGTCCGGGCAATATAGGAAGTAATTGGGAGCTGACCGGGATAGAACTTGGCGTCGATCGACTGCGAAGTTGCGAGATCGTCCCCTGCAACGGCCGCGACGTCGGCCTTGATTGCCGGTACGTAGTCCCTTTGTCCCAGCCGCGTTGTGACCTCGTCCCGAATGGGACCAAAACCTACATCAATGTGATGAGGATGAATGGACTGAGCATCAGCAGGGCGACTCTTCCAAAGTTGGTGGACCGTTCGAGCCAGCAGCCGGAGCATCCCTCGCGTCCGGTGGAAGTTGTTCAGTGACGCCAACTTTTCGGTCAGCAGGGTCATCGTTTCCGGGTGAAGTGGATAGCCTCGTCGAAACAGTTCTTTGGTTTCAACCGTTCCGGCGTTTGGCGGTAATGAACCGTGGTTCTGGGACCACATCTTTGCGTATGCAGCAACGACGGCATCAGCAGCCTTGGTATCCACACTGTCGAATAGCCGCCGCTTCAAAACTTCGGCGGTCTCATCTTCTTCCGTGGGATTGAGTTGAGTTGCCTTTCGAGAGACTACAGACTCGGCTTCAGCCAAAGATTGCAGTGCACGTTCGTGTTCTGCCTTATAGGCGTCCTTCGCCTGGGCATCTTTCCCGACCGCAAGTGTTAATACAAGGGCCACCTGTGGCGATGACTCAACCGCCTTAAACAGTGCTTGAATGAAGGCAGTGAATTGGTCGCTGGCACCGGGGTGGATCGCTTCGACCTTTCTCAGGTAAACGGAGATCTCATCGAGCATAATCAGCGTCGGCCGCCCGCCAAACAGTTCGCGTAGAGTATCTGATCCGGGAGCAGTGTGATTCCGATCAGCGTTTTCGACTCGTCGGTATCCCTCCAGACCCGCTACACGATAAGCAAGTTCTCCCCAAAGGGTAAAGGCCCGGACA
>JBPOIW010000194.1:0-22671 GCA_052034165.1 Planctomycetota bacterium
GGAGACAGGTGACGAGGGTGATCACCGACATGGAATTGTGGAGCGAAGTTCGGCGGCGGGTTTTGACCGGCGAACTCAGCAAGCGGGCGGCCTGTCGCGAGTACGGCGTGCACTGGCAGACGCTGGACAAGATGCTCGCACACAGTGAGCCGCCGGGGTATCAGAAAACGGCGAAGCGGACCTCGAAACTCGCCCCGTTCGTACCCGTCATCGAAGAGATCCTCAGCAGCGATCGTAAAGTCCATCGCAAGCAGCGACACACGTCTCATCGGATCTTTGAGCGGCTGCGGGATGAGCATGGCTATGACGGCGGCGAGACCATCGTTAAGGCCGTCGTGCGCCACTGGAAGCAGACACATCAGGAAGTCTTTCTGCCGTTGTCGCATCCGCCGGGGGAGGCACAAGTCGACTTTGGATTTGCGGATGTGTGGCTCGCCGGTGAACTGACGAAAGTTGTGTTGTTCGTCATGACGTTGCCGTATTCGGACGCGATCTTCATTCAGGCATTTTGAGCCCGCAGGCGAGATGGCCGAACAGCGTCTCGAGAATGCACGGAAGTATTTCTCGAAGGTCATCGCCGCGCGTTTGAATTCTTCGGTGGCGTGCCAGCTCGCATCAGTTACGACAATTCGAAGATCGCCGTGGGCTCGATTACTGGTTCTCGCGAACGCAAAGTCACGAAAGAATTTCAGCGACTGAAAAGTCACTGTCTGTTCGTTGATCACTTCTGTCTTGTGCGACGTCCCAACGAGAAAGGTCACGTCGAACGACTGCTCGATTTTGCACGCCGTAACTTTCTAGTCCCGGTGCCTCGAGTGGACTCGCTCGATGTGCTGAACGACGCATTGACACATTCCTGCCAGCAGGATCTGCAGCGTCAATTACGAGGCAAGACGGCATCGAAGAGTGAGCTGCTCGCAGAAGAACGCCTGCAGCATTTGCGAGCTCTTCCGGTGCAGACGTTTGAATCGCATCGAGTCGTCCTTGCGACATCATCATCGCTGTCGATGGTTCGCTTTGATCGCAATGACTACTCCGTGCCGACGAAGTATGCGCATCGCGAAGTGACGGTCGTTGCCACCGTCGATGACGTGCAGTTCGTCTTCGAAGACAGCCTGATTGCCCGACATCCGCGATGCTGGAACAAACAGCAGTTGTTGTTCGAACCCCTGCATTTTCTCGCACTTTTAGAGCGAAAACCGGGTGGATTCGATCACGCCAGACCGCTGGAGAACTGGGATCTGCCGGTCTGTTTCGGCGTTCTCAGACGTCGCCTGGAGAGTGACCTGCCCGGCGCGGGAACTCGTGAATTCATCAAAGTGCTGCGACTGCTGGAGACTCATTCTGTCCCATCGTTGAAAGACGCTGTTCAGCATGCGTTGGAAATCGGAACAACAAATTGTGACGCCATTCGAGTGATTCTGGAGTACCGGAATGAAGAGCCAATCGCTCTGTTCAATCTGGATGGGCGTCCGCATTTGAAACTGGTGCGTGTGGCCCAGACGGATATTTCTGTTTATCAAAGTTTGCTGACTGACGGAGTGATCGCATGAAGAAAACTGAAACGAAAAGTACGGTGCTGCTGGCTCATCATCTGAAGTCGCTGAAGCTGCCGACGATGCTGAGTGAATGTGAGAAAGTGGCGACACGATGCGCGACCGACAACGTCGATCATCTGGCGTTTCTGCTTCAACTGTGTGAGCTGGAATTGATCCATCGAGACCAGCGTGCTTCTGATCGAAGGCTCAAGTCTGCCAACTTTCCAAACTACAAAACTCTGGATTCATTCGACTTCAAAGAACAGCCGTCGATCAACAAGGTGCTGGTGACGGAACTGATGCGTGGCGAGTACATCGACAAGAAGGAAAATGTGCTGCTGGTGGGAAACTCGGGCACCGGTAAATCGCATCTCGCAACAGCTCTGGGAATCGCCGCATGTGCTCAGGGGAAGCGAGTTCGATTCATCCGCGTGACCGAGCTGATTACCGAACTGATGGAGGCTCGCGAAGAACGCTCGCTGCTGCGTCTTCGCAAGCAGTTTTCCAAGCTCGATCTGCTGATTCTGGATGAGCTCGGTTACGTGCCGGCGAGCAAGATCGGCTCAGAACTTCTGTTCGATGTGATCAGCTCCGCGTACGAATCGCAGAGCCTGATCGTGACGACCAATCTGCCTTTCGAAAACTGGACAGAAGTGCTGAGCAGCGAACGTCTGACAGGCGCGACTCTGGACCGGCTGACTCACCGCTGCCATATTCTGGAAGCGTCCGGCCAGAGCTTCCGTCTTCAGGATGCCCGACGTCGAAAACCTCCGACCGACTCAAGCCGCGGCTCGGCAAAGTCGAAGTAACTTCAGAGACTTTGAGTGACGTGACTTTGAGGCACACTCCTTTGTTGTGAAACCGGCCTCTTCCATCCCGCTGTGAGCCTTCCTCCGACCCGCTCAGCAGCCAATTCTCCATTCCAGGGCGCCACACTTTTCAACCGCCCAGCGCCACGATTTCTCACCGCCGTTTACATTCGACGTCATCTGATTAAATCTGCAGACTATCACATAGACGAAAGAACGCCGGTGTCAGATCGGTCCAGTTCAGCAGTCGATAGATGGTCCGGCGTGCATGCCGAATGATCTGGCACGGCACATGGATCATCAGGTCCAGAAACGTGCGAAACTCCATGGTCAGCAGTCGAGTGCGTTCGGATTCGTGCTTCGATCGGTGACGTGGTGAGATCGGAAGCAGCAGAGCGGACCATGCTTTCAGCGTCCATGCAAGGGATGTCATCAGCATGTAGGCACCGTTGCTCAGCAGGTTGTCAGTCGGAGCACACAGCGAGCGAACACCGCTCTTCAGTTGAGCGATCAGATTCTCCTGATCACATCGCTTGTTGCAGTTGAAGACGATCTGCTCGGAGGGCACAGACTTGTCATCGTTGCTGATGTAGAACAGGTAGCGAATTTCATCAAATAGCGCGGTCTCACCCTCTTCCTTCGTGATGTTCTTTCTGACGACCACCATCCGATAACCGCGATGGCAGGCCGTCGGCTTGTATTCGAACTCTGCCACGTCTTCGTGTTCCAACTCCAATTGAACATAGCCTCGCTGCCGAATCTTCTGACGCTTCACATTCACAGGTTTCGCTCGTTCGGTTGTATTGATGGTCCGCTGGGATCGCTTCAGCAGTTTCCATGCAGATTCCGGCAAATCTTCGGCCAAAGCCTTGAGATTCGCATAACACTCGTAGCCAAAATTGAACTTCACGCCCTGTGCATTCCAGCGATCCAGATGCTGACTCTGACTGAACTTGCAGTCACCTCGCATGCGGATGCTTCAAACACCGGCCTTCCTGCAGATCTCGATTGACTTGTCGAGATGACCGGCCGCATCCTCGGCACTGTGGACATTGCCCGAACGATTGACGATGGCCAGTACTTCCTTCGTGTTTGCAAAGCTGACGAGTAACGGATGATAGCCCCAGATCTTCTTATACGAGATGTCCATACCTTCCTTGCATTCACCGGTTGTCCCGACGATGACTCCATCAACATCAATGACCGCTTCGTTGAAAAACTGGTCTGGCTGCTGACGCCACACATTGAGTCGCGCGGCATGAATGGCTGAGGTCAGCGAGTCCAGATCATCCGCCATGAACCTGCGACAGAAATCTCCGGCTGTCGTGGGGTCCGGAATCGAATCTGCTCCCACCGCGTTCAGCAGAGCTTCGTTGTTGCGGAGAAGTTCGAGATGTTCCAGCCGCGTTCCTCCGCACAGCATGTTCAGCACATGGGCCATCACATGATCGGATTCCTGATAGGGAGCATGCACTTTCAGCAGATGAACTCTTCGATCGATCTCATTCATGAGTCCAGTGGATCGGGCCAGCTTCATCATCATGCCAATACCGCCATGATTGATCGCATGAACTCGTTCTGACAGTTCATACTGAATCGAATTCGCCCCGATGACACTTGTGGAATCTAATCCCCGAATGAATCGGAGTTCACGGGCTCGCTCCAGCCTCTTAAGAACTCGACGCTTGCGTCTTCCGACCTTGTTCGCGACATTCCGCTTCACCTGAGATCCTCCTTGTGGCCATGCGTTTCGATTTGTTGTGATACCGAATCTACGCATTTCCTCAGGGAATTCTCAGGCCATTTCAAAAATCTCAACTGCACGAGCGAACGAGTTCGCTTGGTTGAGGGCTAGAAGCGGTCGACTTGGACGCGGTCGGTACGTCAGCGAATGAAACAGAAGGGGCATGTATTCGGATCGGAACAGAGCCAGAGCAGCATCGAAATCGTACTTTCCGTTCTGGCACTTTTGCGAAAGGCTGCCGCTTTCCGGTGGCGGAGACTACCAAATCAACATCCCACTAACGTCCGGTGGAGGGCCGGCCCGCTTCGGTAGACAACAGGAAGACCCGACCCTCACGATCCTGAATCGCTGCGGTCTGACCGTCGGGTGAGAATTTGAGTTGCATAAGTGGAGTTCCTAGTGGCAACTCCATCGTGGGTTCCATCACCGCGACTCGCCAACATCGGAAATATCCGTCGGTTCCGACGGTGCCAATCGTGAGGCCATCCGGCGTATAGGCTACACCCCGAGCAGCAACTTCGTGAGCCTCTACGCTCGCAATATCGGTACAATTCTTGATGCTCAATCTGCGAAGTTTTCGATCTTCAGACACAATCGCGATTTCACTGCCGTCGGGCGAAAATGCAAAATCCCGAAAGTCTTTCCCCCGCAAATTGTAAATTAGCTTCCCGTTGCTCGCGTTGATAAGAGTCAGCAAGCTACTGTCCATAATGGCAACGATTTCACTATCCGGCGAAAACCCTAGTGCATACGGATAACCGCAGGGATGACGTCCGGTTGGACGATCATGACCAAGGTCCCAGATAAGTAGTTCATGGTCTGGTAATTCCTGTTGACCGTCGAACTTCTCTGCCACAACTGCAAGGAACTGTTCATCAGGTGAGATCGCGTATGGATTATGGTACTGCATCGCCTCAGTCGAGTGTGGCCGGGGCCACAGCAGTGTGTACTGTTCTAGATCTGCTGACCATTTCATGACTCCCTGAGTCTGCTCATGCAAAGATGAAACCTGGGAATACAATGTGCCTGTACCATGTGCAATCTTTGGCCACCACGCTGAAGACAGAACAGGGGAAGGGAATAATTCTGTGTCGAAGGCATGGCTTAATGAGATGACCTTCGTAACATGGGAAACATTGGGTTTACTTTCCTCAACCAGCAGTTGACGGTCGTTCAGGAAATCAAATGATTGAACTGAATCAGCGACTTGTTGAATTGAGATATTTGAGGAAATGATGCTGGATTTCAGCGAACCATCTTCGCCGACGGACAGTAACTCGTCCCCGGAACTTGAAAAACACAGACTCGCCACACTTGCCTGATGAATACTGAGTGAATGGACGTCGCGAGTCGCGGCTGGCTCCCGGATTTCAACGAAAAGATCTTCATCAAGAGGATTCAATGTCTCTGGGTGCGACAGTGCGATCGCGCGATCGTCAACAGAGGACAGTGATGTAAGAAAGGCAGTTCCGGCGCTACTGCTGTGATCAAAGTCTGTGGCTCTTAACGGAGATTTCGTGATTCCCGAATCCCAATGTGGGGGTTCAAGATGGTCGGAAAACACGGCAAAGTTTGAAGTGTTTCCCTGCAACGGGCCTTTGGAGGCGAGGCCATTACTTGGCGAAGAGTCAGCAAGGCAGCGAATCATGGTAAAATCAGAATTGTCGCCATTGTGGCTGTAGCCAGTGGCCACGACCCTGCCATCCGGCTGAATCGAGAGGCGGGTGAGGACGGAATGGTTTGTTCCCAGCGTGAACGTTCGCTTGCCGTCGCCATCAAAGGAACTGTCCAATGATCCATCAACGTTGTAGCGAACCATTTGCATCGAATACCGGCCAGTGCTGGCTGGCCGAGTGTAACCCACTGCGACAATCTTTCCATCCGGCTGGATTTCAATATCGCTGATCCCGTCGTCAAGATCGCTGATTGGCGTCGTGACCTTTCCGTCAGCGTCAAAGGTATTGTCCAGAATTCCATCGGCTGAGTAGCGAGTTAATGCAAAGACACTGCGGGCTCCAGTTTTTGAGTATCCGCCCAAGACAATTTTGCCATCCGGCCCAATCCCGATACTCGTAGCCGAATCTGCGCTTCCGGCGGTGAACGGCGTGTTCAGGATTCCAGTCCCTGATCCGCCAAACGTCGTGTCAATCGCTCCGTTACTCAAATACCGCACGGCGGAGAAATCATTCGCGCCGCCCGCAATGCTGTATCCTGCCAAGATGATTTTGTCGCCCTGCAGGATAATGTCGTTTGCCGAATCGTTAGGTTGGCCGGCGTCTAAGCCAAGATTCGTGATGACAATTCCGGGCACGGGCGAACTGTCGTTTTGAAACGCGGGGTCCAGAGTTCCGTTGATATCATACCTCGCCAGAGCAAAGTCATTGTCCGACACACTGGTGGAGAATCCCCCTGCAAGGACCTTGCCATCGGGCTGAATCGCCAACGCAAAAATCGTATCATCTGAGCTCACGACGGGGGTGATACACTTCCCCAAATCTCCAAAAGCTGTGTCCAGTTTCCCGGCAGGAAGTAGTCTTACCATCGCGAAATCGTATGTATCGCCCGCAAGTTTGTAGCCCGCGAGTATGATTCTCTCTTCAATCACTCCGTTGACTTCGACGTTTTGAATGGCCACTCTTGTAGAATCAGCCCTCTGGCCATCAAATTCCACAACGGCTTTACCTCCAACTCCAAATGATGTATCCAGAGTCCCATTCGGCCTAAAGCGGGCCACACCAAACACATTATGGCTGCCGTTGTAACTTTCCCCCGTCACCAGGATTTTTCCGTCCGACTGGATTACAACACTCCGCCCCAGATCATCCGAGGTGCCAATCGGCGTGGTGACAATGCCATCCCCATCAAACGTACGATCCAGTGCGCCCGGACGATTGTCGTAGGCTGGAATGGTAAAGACCCGCTCAAAAGACAATCCCGTCTGGTCTGTTGTGCGAACTCTAATTGAGTAATCAGACTTCTGATCGTCCAGCAGAACTGCATTCGTTAGCGTGTCACCCAGGATCCTGAACTTGGCGTTGCCTGTGCTGCCAGTGCCATCAACGAGGGTATACCTGAATGTGTTGGATGGGTCAGGATCGCACGTGGCGAATGTGCCAATCACCGAGCCCACGGCCTTGCCTTCAAACTCATCGGCCAGTGAAATTGCTACGTCTGTCGGTGCAGATTTGCTGACAACGGCCGAAGTGATAGGTCTGCTGCTGGTTCCAACAACGACCAGTTTTCCATCACTCTGCACTGCGGTCCAGTATCCCGGGCTGTCGCCCGTTCCAGTTGCAGTCGTGACAATTCCGTCCCCATCAAACGACGCATCCAATGAACCCTCAACGGTATAGCGAACAACGGCAAATTGCTGATGCCTGCCATCATTGACCCAGCCCGACTGAATTGTCTTCCCATCGGATTGCATCGCCAAGCCAAAGACATTGCAGCCACCTTGCACAGAGGACGTCTGTCTGCCATCGCCATCAAACGTCGGATCGAGCGAGCCGTCTCTGTTGTAGCGAACAACGGCAAATTGATCGCCGGAGGATGCTGTCATTTTTCCGCCCATGACCAGCTTGCCGTCAGGCAGAATGAGAAGGCCGAGAGCAGTATCATCCGTAGACCCGCCGACGGCACTCAGGATCTTCCCATCATTGTTCCCGTCACTGTCGAACGTTGCATCAAATGAACCGTCTCCGTTGAGTCTGATCATCGCAAAGTCGTAGTCCGTGCCGTTATACGCGTATCCTCCTCCGATGATCTTTCCGTCGGATTGCACCGCAACAGCGCTGATCATGTCTGTGGAACCAAAATCGGCCGTTTGTAGACCGTCGTTATCGAACGTCGAGTCGATCGTCCCGTCACGGTTCAGTCGCAGCACAAACATATCGGTCGTTGCACCGGCCGATTCCCCACCCACGAGGATCTTGCCGTCTGACTGCAGTGCAACGGATCGGCAGACTTCATTCGAGGCCCCAATGGCTTTGATGACCTTCCCCTGAATACCAAAAGAGTTGTCAGTAGTCCCATCCGGATTCAGTCGGAGCACGAAGATGTCATTGTTGCTGCCATTGTTAGTGAATCCACCAATCAGAATCTTTTCATCTTCCTGGATCACCATCGTTTCACTGCCATCGTCAAAACGTCCAGTAGAGATGATGACCTTTCCACCAACTCCGAATGTTGAATCCGGGCTTCCATCCCGATCCAGCCGAAGAACCGTAATATCCAGATTGCCTTCACTATTCCTGGCACTTCCTGAAACAAGAATTTTGCCATCCCTTTGCGTCGTGACACGAGAGACAAAGTGGTCTCCCAACAGAACTCTGATCGTAACAATTCCATCTTCCCCAAACGTCGGGTCCAGGGCGCCGTCTGCGCAATAACGCACGACGGACATTGAACTCTCCATGGCGGTGGGGACTGAATTTGCGGACTGTTGTTGATCGTGATTCTGGTGGGGTTCAATCAGAGTGGAATCTATGTTCTGCAAATCGCTCAGATCCACAACGAAGACAGCACCATTTCGCAATCCAGCGACACACGATCGATGATCGGCCGAGATCGTCAACGCGTTCACTGCATCAGCCAAAGAGATCTGCCTGACTCGCTTCAGATCAGGCACAGTATGCAGAGTAACTTTCCCGCTGAGTGCTCCTGATGCCAGTAACCTGCCGTTGGGTGAAAAAGCGAGAGCAGCGCAGTGCTCGTCGGATTCTGCAGGCATAGTCATGACGACTGGTAATTCGCCGCTCACTCTGGGAAAATGCGTCAGCGCAACGCTTCCCCCTTCCATACCAAATGCGAGGTCTCCATTGACACTCACTGCCAGGTATTCGAGGTCATGTTCGGTCGGAAACGTACAGAGGCGTTGGAAGTCCGTGGCTGACCAAACGTGAACATCGTTTTCGTTTCCGCAAGTGGCCAGTTGAGTTCCATCTGGAGACCATGCCACCTGAAACGCCTGACGCTGATGAGCTTTGAATCGTGTGGTCAGTTCCCCCCTCTTTGCATTCCACAATGCGATGGTCCCGTCGTCGCCGGCCGAAGCCAGGAGGGAGCCATCAGGGGATGAGGCCACACCGTTGACTTCGCCCTGCCCAGCAACAATTGTGTGCAGAAGTTTTCCGTCGATTTCATCCAGAATTCGGATGATGCCTTCTTCACCGCAACAAGCCACTTGTGTTGTGCCATTCAGGCGACACAGATGGTAAAGTGGCTTCCCGGTCTTCAGTAGATCACGAGTCTCGATCTTGTTGCGCGCATTCAAAAAGTGCCAGTCAAAACTGCGACGGTCTTCATTGCCAGAACCCGGCAACTGCCTCGTCAGCGCCTCTCTCGCGACGACAGAATCGCGGTTGATGGTGGCCTGAGTAGCGACTCGCATATCTGCCGCGTAAAGCAAGTTTGCCATTCGTTGCTCAGCACCGATCGCTCTCCGAGCTTGCATGATCGCAAAGACCAGACCAGTCAAAAGGCAAGTCGTCGCCAGAGCGACAGAAATCAGGACTCCCTGCCGACGGCGGGCCAGTTTCGACAACGTATAGAGGGTTGAAGGCGGCCTCGCCTGGATCGGTTTGCTTTCGAGGAAGCACTGAACATCATCGATCAGTTCTCCAACCGACTGATATCGCCGATCGGGAACTTTCTCCATCGCCTTCATGACGATGCAGTCAAGATCACCATTTAGCTGACTCACGAGTCGTCGATGAGTAGAGTCGTTGGTCAGCAATGTATCGCCATCAGTTTTTCTCTGGCGAATTCGGACACTTGGAAGTACCGGATCTTCGTCGCGAATGATCTGACGGATCTCATCAAACGTCGCTCGTTTGATTCGTGCGGTGTCAAACGGCGGAACTCCTGTCAGCATCGCGTACAGCAATGTCCCCAGCGAATAGATATCCGATCGAGTATCGATCGGGATCTCTCCCATCGACGCCTGCTCCGGGCTCATATACTGTGGAGTGCCAAGGAATTCCCCCAGCTGAGTAATGTATGTTCTGCCGCTCGACGTCTTTTCGGCCGCCTCTCCTTCAAAGGCTTTGGCGATTCCAAAATCGATGACTTTAATGACCGGTTTTTGATCCAGCACAGTGACCAGAACGTTCGACGGTTTGATATCCCGATGAATCACACCTTTCTGATGAGCGTGCTGGATCGCGTGACAGCAATCGCTGAACAATCGCAGTCGCTGCTCAATGTCAATAGCTGCGGTTTCGCAGTATTCCAGAATCGGAATCCCGCTGACCAATTCCATCACGAAGTAGGAGATCCCCGATTCCGTGATCGAGGCATCCAGCACACGAGCAATGCAGGGATGATCCATCATTGCCAGCGTCCGCTGTTCCTGATGGAATCGCCGAATCACGTCCTGATTGTCCAGTCCCGGTCGAATCACCTTGACAGCGACCTTTCGACGCACAGGCTGGAGCTGCTCAGCCATGTAGACCGATCCCATCCCACCACGCCCGATCAACTCACGGATATGGTAAGGGCCAATCATTTTGATGGGTGAATCACTCATGGCCTGCAATCGCATGTTTGCGACTGCCGAGAGCGTGTGTTCGAGGAATTCGCCTCGTGCGTATCCATCAAGTAACGCACGAATATTCGTCAGAAGTCCCGGCTGTCCCTGACACGCATTGAGCAAAAATTCTTCGCGTGCGTCCGATGCGGTGAAAGACAATGCCTCCAGAAAGATGGTTTCTTCACTCGGACTCATAACGCTCCATACTCGTCGATCGCTTGCCCGGACGCCCTCGCAAAGGTCGTGCTTTATTCTTCGTCGGCGAAGGCTAATCAGCTCGACTCTTGATACCGGCCTCGCCGGCGGCATCAGGTTAGACGTCTTGTTCGATTAACTCTCGACTGAGCCATGCTCTGGCCAAAGCCCAATTTCGATTGGCCGTCGCCAGTGAGATCTCCAGGACCTTGGCCGCCTCTGGCAATGTGAGTCCACCGTAGTATCGAAGTTTGACCAGTTCAGCACGCTCCGGATGGAGCGCAGCCAGTCGGGTCAGCACTTCATCCACTTCAATCAGGTCGATATTTTCATTCAGCACCAGCGGCTGCGAGTCTAATCGCCGATACGCTTCGTTTTTCAGGATCTGTTTTCGGCGAACATGTTTTCGAGCATGCTCGATCAGCACCCGCCGCATCGCTTCAGCCGCAGCCGCAAAGAAATGAATGCGACTCATGGTGGCCGCAGCCTGGCCATTCCCGGCCAGGCGAGCATACGCTTCATGCAGAAGTGCTGTTGGTGTCAGGGTGTGATCTTTACGTTCGGAAATCATCTGACATCTTGCCAGTCGCTTCAATTCGTCGTAAACCACGGCGAACAGATCTTTGACATCGGTCGGATGCTCCTCGCGCGATGGAAACGCTTGTTTGACGCTTTCGTTCATGCGGAACCTCCACCTGATCCAGTGACCACAGTGACGGCTCTGCGATGTTGTAATGCCGCCAGACGCACTGCTGGCAAAGATCATGGCCTAACGCTTCCCTGAACGCAAGTATTGAACGTTGTCCTCCTCCCGATTGCTCCATTCGTTTAGCCCGATGCTGCGGGCGAAGCCCAAACTCCAGAGAGTCCCCCCCGCCGCCGGAGTCGGGTTCGACAACTACAATCACTATCCCGAGATGCCTCGCCTGCGGAGTTGGGTTAAACTAATCATCCAGCCACCCCAGCAGCGGATCCAGCAGTTTCTTGCCGCGTTGCTGAGTGGAGTACAACCGGTCGGTTCCATTCACAACACCATTACCGTCCATGTCACCATCGAAGTTACTCCCCGAGCGGCCGACCTGACTGGTCACAAGATCAGTATCTGCAACATCGACCTTTCGGTCACCGTTGGCATCGCCGAACAATCGGTAGAACTCAAACGCCTGATCCGCGGCATCAGAGAATGAGCCGTTACCATCGATGTCCAGCAGAATGCGGTAGAAGCCATTTCCAGCCAGATTCAAGCCACCCAGACCGGTCGCACCAAAATCGAGCTTCAGTTTGCTGCCATCTTTTGTGATCACTCCACCATTCACGACAGTCCCGGATCCCGCAATCACCGAAGTCGCCTCAATCCCGAACCGCTCGACCTTCACTCGGTTCGTTGTCGGCCATGCAGCCAATGCCGCCGCATTGGAAAACAAGACATCCAGATAACGAACATACGAGCGTTGATTCGCCCCGTTCTGCACATCAATCCCCACCGCCGAAAACGGAACGGCGGAGAATGAAATGGTGACGGTCAGATCTACATCCGCTGGTGCCGCCTCCACGTTTCCTGCTCCATCTCGCCCACGGCTGTAAAAGCGATAGGTATGACTATTTCCGTCCGCCAGCCCCTGGAACGCAATGGCACCCGAGTAAACACCACTGCCATTGGCCACGCCACCACTGGTCGATCCGATCAATACCGCAGCACTGCCGTCGATGGAGACATACACATCAAACTGAGTCAACGCGGAACCGCTCGCCTTGGTCCCGGTCATGGAAACCGTAAACAGTCCGTTGGAATTGTGAGTTTCCGACGTCACCTGGGTCACCGGCGGCACAACATCACCGATTCGAGTGTAGGTATCCGCGGTGTTCTTTGTCTCCACGTTCCCCGCATAATCTCGAGCCAGACTACGGAACCAGTACGTCGTATTGGCTGAACCTGTAAACGTGGTGGAAGGCGACCCCACTGGCACTGTCGCAAACTTCGTAAACGCCCCGCCGGTCGAATAGTACAGATCATACTCCTTCACCCCCGACGCCCCAGTTCCCGGATCACTGCCTGAGGCTGAGATCGTAAACGAGACTGACGTCGACGCAACCGGCAACGCCGAAATCGCACTCACTGGCTTTGCGACGTCCTCCGCAACGTCGGTCACTGTGATTGCCAACGTTCGCTCAGATGACAATCCAGCCGGATCAGTACTTCGAACTCGAATGGAATAGCTGCTCTTTGTCTCAAAGTCGAAGCTAGCTGTGGTTCTTAATGAATTCCCGACAATTGCAAAGCTGGCGTTGTCCGCACTGCCATCCCCGGCCACCAGAGCGTAGGCAAAAGTGTGGCCGACATCAGGATTCGTCGAACTCAGATTTCCCACCAATATGCCAGCCGAGGCGTTCTCTGCGACGGAGTTGCTGCTGATCGTGATTCCGCTCACGGCAGTTGTGATAACACCAGCAAATGCCGGGTCATTTGAAGTGACCGTCACCGACGATTCTGCTGAATCAAACAGAAAAATGAGTTCTGCAGTCGGATTGGTAAACTCAATTGGCGAGATGTCTCCGCTCAAGCTGCGGACTCGGATACGGCCCGCCGAATTTGTGTCCGCATCTTCCAGTACGAGATCAGCAACAACGCCATGTATGCGAATTATCATTCGCTCTGCCGAGGAGACAAACAAATCTAACTGTTCGACGTCCAGCAGTTGTACTTCCGACTGGCGAGTGCTATTGGCCATCAGGAATTTCACGGTTGCATTTCCACTCCCGAGGGCAGAGTATTGGATCCAGCTGAAATCTCCGTCGGTCGCGACGAATCGATCCTCTTCAGATGGGTGGGCGCCCGACCCGCCATTGAACTGTATAACATCGCTTCGAGAATCCGTTGACGTGAAGTTCATTGTCAGTTCATCGCGGCGCTCGATCGCCCCAGAGATAGCCCCTTGAAGCCCATCCGAAAACTGCCCATGGAAGATGGATGTCCCATTTCGATCAACTCCGGCAGCGTTTGAAGAGTCAGTAATCAAAAACTCATTCAAAAATAACTTAGAGTCCGGCTCCACAACGAACTGCTCATCATTCAGAATAAACCCGAATCCTTCCTGCAGTCGAATCACGGCTCCGGAACTTTCCAGCAACTGTAACCGGAAGAATTCATCGGCTTCGAAGACGGTATCGCCGTTCGTGGTGACTTCGACTAAGCGAGATGAGTTGTCACCAGCAGCCCAGCTGAGTGTGCCTGAGACAGGAATATAGTCACCACTTTCGGCTGACGCTGAATCGTCCAGCGTACGATACTGCACCGAGACTGGTCTGGAGTGATCGCCCTCAAGCCGGACGGTAAACGACAGAATCTTTGTGCCGTCTGAACCCTCACGAACAACCGCATTTTCCACGCCCAGACCAGGAGGCGCAGCATCTGCGGCCACGATCGCGGCTGCAATTCGAGTCGTCAAGCTGGCACCAGTAAAGGACGTTAAGACGCTGGAGATCGTCACTGCTCCTTTTCCAGCTTCATTCAACGCTGTCGCAGCGTCACCCAACATGACCTTCTTGACCTTGAGCATGTCATGCAGGAACGCCTCGCCGGTTGTGTAGCTGGAGAACAACAGAGCATCGTATGACGCATTGTTGGCGGCGATGACGCTTGCCGCTCCAGTGATAACGCTCTCTGGCAATATCATGCCCGTTCGGAAGATTGCACCGCGAAGGATGGATTCCAAAACGGAGGATTGAGAGTAATCCAATATTGCACCGGGAGCCGCCAGTTTTGCGGCGATGTCCGCGTAAACAACATCCGTGAGCAGTTCCAGAGATTGCTGAGCTTCGGAGGCACTAAACAGCAATTCGCCGAGTCCGACCACAGTGCCCTGAAGCTTCAGGATTTCTCGATAGACGGTGACGGCGTCCAGGTCGCCCTGCAGAATGTCATAAACGGAGGCACGAGTGGCAAAGTTATAGCCAGGTGCTCCAGTCGATTCCGCCACGCGACCAATGGCATCGGCCAGAGTCATTCCTGCGGTGCGAATCATGCTCTCCGCAAGAGTTGTCAACGGAGTAATGACCGTGGCTGCCATTGGGGCTTTGAGACTGGTCTTTAGTGGGAGACCAATGGCTTCATCGATTCCGCCTATGACCACATAGCGACCCTCAGTTTCATCGACAAAGCCGTCGTTGTTGCGATCGTATTCCGAAAGAACGAGGAGTGAGAATGATCCATCGAGTGCCGTTTCGCCACTGATTTCATTCGGTTCATCGCTTTGCTGGATTCCGTCATCGTTCAGGTCAATGAAGTCAATAATTCCATTTTCATTCGAGTCGATGAATACAGTCGAACCATCGAGCAAGCCGCTGGATGAGATCATGCCGGGGGTCGACAGCGTAAAAGGATTGCTCGCCGAAATGCTACTTCCTGAGCCGGTTGGTATCACGATTGACTCGATCGGCACTTCATTCAGGTTTTCATCGTAAAAATATTTGTCCCACGTGTTTGGAATAGCGAGAATACCGGGCGGCAGTGTGATTCCATAATTTGGATTGGGCCTTCCTTCGTTGTCGATGATTCGAAACGTCACAGGGGTGCGGTTGGGTGCGACGGCATTGTTATCGATGTCAGAAATTGCAAACGATATGTCCTTGCTGCCATTTAGGGACAAATTGTCGATGGCTCGAATCGTCAATGTGACGCTGGACTGTGATGCCGGAATGGTTACCCAGCCATTACTGATTGGTCCGTCGATATAATATCCTGAACCCTGGCTATTGATGCGAACGCGAACATCTTTTGATGTGGCACCGTCTTTGTAGAGTACAAGCTTACGAGTGCCCCCTGCTTCGCTCAACTTCTTGTAGAAGTACTGTTGACCTTTGTGAACGAAGTAATCACCGGGACTCAGAGCAACACGCGGAACGCCATCATCGTTGTAGATGATGGACGTGCCGGATGTTGGCGAATTCAGCGTTGCTGTTCCATTTGCAGGAGTGTTGATCCGCACGGTGAGCGATTCGTCATCCTCGAAAATCGAATCATTGATGACGTTGAATGTTACAATCCCTGTTGTGCTCCCTGCGGGAATACGAATCAGGTTGCTGCTGGGTGACGTATAATCCAAACCGTTTTGGGCGGTTCCGGAAACAACGAATGGCACATACACATCCACATTCGTCGGATGATCCAGTTGAGCATGAAATGCTCTGGCGGAGAAAGCCTCGGAGGCTGAAGGCAGAACCGCAAGTCGCACGAGAGGGTCGTTATCTCGAATGACCACGACCATCTGACCAACGACACCGATTTCTATCCCAGGGGTAGTCTTCAGAGCGAGTGAGATCTGTTCGTCCGTTTCATTAACCAGATCATTGATGAACGGAATCTGCAGTGGATCTGAGATCGTACTTCCCGGTTGAAAGACCAGTTGAAGTGGAAACAACTGAAAGTCTGCTCCAGGCACGGCATATCCCGCGATGGGAACCTTCGGCAGCCAAAGAACCACTGGCACAATTCGGGTCGCAGTTGAAGCTGCTGAGACATTCGCTCGAACTATCGCTGGCCCCTCGTTTTCCCAGACATTCAGGAGTTGATTTTGAAAGCTGACAGTGACGGCATCATTATCAAGAATCTGTAATGTCGTTGACGTAACTGTGCCACGCAGATAGTCCCCTGACTCTGACAGACTTACAACAATCGTCTCAGTGGTTTCTAAAAGTGCGTCGTCAGCAATGTGAATAGCGGCCGTCGCTGTGATAGCACCAACGGCAAACGCAAAGCTTCCCGATGTGGCAGTGAAATCGATTCCTCCACCAGTGGCCGTTCCTGAAATTGTAAACGGGACACTTAGCGGCGTAGAGGCCGGAGTTGCGAGCATTGCCGTTATCGTTACCTGACCAGCCGATTCATGGGCTCTTAATGATGTAGATCCTAACGAAACAATCGGCGTGTCGCTCGCCCCAATTGTGATCGTCAATGATGTGGAATCAATGCCGAATGAGGAAACGGTGGCTCCTGTCGGGGTCCCCATGCTGACGCGGATCGTCTCTGTGGATTCTGCCAAAGTATCATCCACCAGCCGAATCTGCACTGTTCCTATTCGAGAGCCGGCTGGTATGGTGACTTGGTCAGGCCCGATAAAATCCTGTCCCGAAACCGCCGTGCCTGTCCAAACGAGCGGAATTGTTGTGGCCGTTTGAGATTCCGCATTTAGCACGAGGGAAACATCGATCAGAAGATCGGCTTCCTCCGTGGAAATGGACTTTGATCTGAACGAAACCGTGGGCAATGAGTCGTCGTTGGTCAAAGTGATCGTTCTGGAAACCGGCGAGCCTAGCAAGTAACTTTGACTGGCCGGGATTGTGGCAATGATGGTCTCATTGGCCGTTTCGTAGATGAGATCGTCGATAACAACAACGTTGCCGGTCACAGTCGTTTGTCCGGCGCGAATGACGAGTTCTGAAACCGGAAGGAAGTCTCTGCCGGGCGTTGCAGTGCCGGAGAAATTCAGCGGTACGACAAGATCCGCGGCCTGAGGAGTATCAATCTGAGCCGTAATCACGAGGCTTCCGGTCGACTCAGCAACGCTTAGTGTCGAAGCAGATAGAGTGACCTCTGGCCGAACTGTACCCTCATTTGTGATTCGAATGATTGCCTGATTCGAAGTGTTCGTGCCATCACTTGCAACTATGTAGAATTGATCGATGCCGACATAACCGGAATATGGCGTATAGGTTCGCGAATTCCCCGACCCGGTCAGCGTTCCCTGAGAAGGCAGCTCGGCAATGCTCCATATCAATGACTCGCCTTCTGGATCACTGCCTGTGAAAGTGATCGACTCTCCAGATCCGGCAAAGGTTCTGATGTCACGACCGTTCGCTGTTGGAGCTTCGTTGAGATCAGTCACAGAAACGGAAAACACTTTCTCGAACCATTTACCCGTCTGATCGGTTGTACGAACTCGGACGGAGTAACTCGACTTTGTCTCGAAGTCAAAGACGGCGTTCGCTTTCAGTGTGTTGTCGGTCATTATGAAACTGGCGTTGTCTGTACTGCCCGTGCCAGAGACGAGCGAATACGTAAACGTGTCGAGCCCGTCCGGGTCGGTCGAACTCAGCGTGCCCACGGTTGTGCCGACCGGCTGGTTTTCCAGAATTACCGTCGACGACAGAGCGATGTTGGTAGGTTCGCTGGTGCCTTCGACTCGCAGAAGGGCGAAATCGTAGTTCGATCCATTGTGGCTGTAGCCAGTCGCGAGGATCCTGCCATCAGGTTGAATCGCGAGACGATAGAGAAGGGAGTGGGTCGTGCCAAACGTGAACGTTCGCTTGCCGTCGCCATCAAAGGAACTGTCCAATGATCCATCAACGTTGTAGCGAACCATCTGCATCGAGAAACGGCCGGTACTGGCCGGCCGAGTGTAACCCACTGCGACAATCTTTCCGTCCGGCCGGATTTCTATATCGCTGATCCTGTCGTCAAGATCACTGATCGCTGTGGTAACCTTTCCACCTGTACCAAACGTATTATCCAGAATTCCGTCGGCGGAGTAGCGAGTTAATGCAAAGACACTGCGGGTTCCCGTTTGTGTGTATCCCGCCAAGACAAGTTTCCCACCCGGTGCAAGCGCCATGCTCGTTGCCGAATCTGCGCTCCCAGTGGTGAACGGCGTGTTCAGGATTCCAGTTCCTGATCCGCCAAACGTCGTGTCAATTGCTCCGTTACTCAAATACCGCACGGCGGAGAAATCATTCGCACCGCCCGCAATGCTGTATCCGGCTAGGATGATCCTGTCGCCCTGCAGGATGATGTCGTTTGCCGTATCGTTGGGCTGACCCGCATCTAAGCCAAGATTCTTGATGATAATTCCACCAGTTCCGAACTCGTTGTCCAGCGTTCCATCGATTGTATAGCGAGCCAGCGCATAGTCATTGTCGTTGCCATTGTGTGAAAAACCGCCCGCAAGGATCTTGCCATCAGGCTGAATCGCCAACGCAAAAATCGCATTCCCGGAACTCACAATCTGGGTGACGCGTTTTCCCAGATTGCCAAATGAGGTATCAAGCTGACCGTTGGGAAGTAGTCGTGCCATCGCGAAATCGTAATCATCGCCCACGAGTTTGTAGCCCGCGAGTATGATTCTCTCTTCAATCACTCCGTTGACTTCGACGTTTTGAATGGCCACTCTTGTAGAATCGGCCCTCTGGCCATCAAATTCCACAACGGCTTTACCTCCGGTACCAAATGATGTGTCTAGCGTACCATTGCTGTGATACCGGGCCACACCGAACACATTATAGCTGCCGTTGTAACTTTCCCCCGTCACCAGAATCTTGCCGTCCGACTGGATCGCAATACTGCGCCCCAAATCGTCAGAGTTGCCAATCGGAGTGCTGACAATGCCGTCACTATCAAAGCTTGGGTCCAGAACTCCCGCGCGAAAATCGTCAACGTTGATAGTGAATACTTTTTCAAAGTACTTGCCTGTTTGGTCCGTCGTACGAACGCGAATGGCGTAACTCGAC
This sequence comes from Planctomycetota bacterium, assembly GCA_052034165.1. GTDB lineage: Bacteria > Planctomycetota > Planctomycetia > Planctomycetales > Planctomycetaceae > SXXK01. The sequence continues at coordinate 19,315 of JBPOIW010000194.1, forward strand.
TTTGTTTCGAAGTCGAAATTGGAGTTGGCCTTCAGCGTGTCTCCAGTAATCGTGAAACTGCCGTTGTCTGTACTGCCCGTGCCATTGACCAGCGAATACGTAAACGTGTCGAGCCCGTCGGGGTCAGTGGTACTTAAAGTGCCCACGTTCGTTCCGATCGGCAGAGCTTCAAGAATGGTCGTCGACGAGAGGCCAATGTTAGTGGGTTCGCTGTTGCCAACCACACGCAGCGTAGTGAAGTCATAGTTCGACCCGTTGTGGCTGTAACCAGCAGCAAGAATACGGCCATCTGGCTGAATCGCAACGCTGGTAGCAACGGAGTGGTTCGTTCCAAGAGATAAGGATCGTTTGCCATCACCGTCAAAAGAACTATCCAGTGACCCATTCACGTTATAGCGGACCAATTGCATCGAGTACCGGCCAGTGTTGGCGGGGCGACTATAACCCACGGCAACAATCTTTCCGTCTGGCTGGATAGCAATGTCGTTGATAATGTCGTCAAAATCGCTGATTTCTGTGGTCACCCTTCCATCAGCGTCAAACGAACTATCCAAAACGCCCGTTGACGAGTAGCGTGCCAAAGCAAAGTAGCTGCGGCTCCCGATTTGGGAGTACCCGGCGAGGACAATCTTGCCATCTGGAGCAATCGCCATACTGCGAGCAAAATCCTGACTAGTACCTCCTCCAACTGGGGTCGTAATTTTTCCCGTTGTGCCAAATGAATAGTCGACACTCAATGTGTCAATGTTGTAGCGGACCGCCGAAAAATCCTTTGTGCTCCCGACCTGACTGGAGCCAAACAACACAACCTTGCTTCCAAATATGGCGATATCACTCGCTTCATCGTTTCCAGAGCCGATGTTCGTGGTGACGATCTGTTCCAGCGTGCCATCTGCCGTGTAGCGTACCAATGCATAGTCCAAATCCACTCCGCTATGGGCAAATCCACCAGCGAGGATTCTCCCATCGCTTTGAATTACCAACGCCGATGCATAGTCATCCAAAGTACTGACCGCCGTGATTTGTTTCCCATTAACGCCGAAGGTCGAATCAAGTATTCCGGTATCATCCAGACGCGCGATCGCAAAGTTGTAATAGCTGCCCACTTGGGTCAAACCGGCGAGCAGGATCTTACCGTCGCTCTGAATGGCCACTGCGTTGACAGTATCGCGGCTGCCGGCAAAATCCAGAATGGCTTTCCCGTCAACGCCAAACGACGTATCGATGCTTCCATCCGTGTTGTAGCGGACCACAGAAAAATCATTATTGTCGCCGTTATGGCTTTCCCCTCCAACAACGATCTTTCCGTCCGCCTGAATCGCAATTACACGGCCTAAGTCGTCCGAGTTGCCAATCGACGTGGTGACAACTCCATCGCCATCGAACGTGTCATCGAGTGCTCCGGCGGACAACAAGACTCGTGACTCAAGCTGTTCGGTACGGCGTCGTCGACCACGTCGGCTGCGGCTGTTTTGAGATGTCGAGGCTTTGAAAACTGCTGCTGCCAATCGTGACCAGGAAGATCTGAACATCGAACGCTACTCCAAAATGTTTAACCCGACGCCGCAGGCAAAGCGGACGTCTCTGCAGCGAGGATTGCCTCGCCCTTGGCGTCGGGTTAAGTGATTTTTGTGGACTCGCCGCTGGCGTCGGCTTAAACGAAAAAGTGGCCTAGGGGTTGGCGTCAAACAGGACAGCCTCACATGTGGCGGCGGGTTATACTTTTCGGCGACGCAGGCGATGGCCGCAGAAGGTTGCGGCGGCGATGGTTAGTGCGACAAAGGTGCCAGGTTCCGGAACGGCAGCGGAGGTAATGGTGATCGTGCCAAATCCGCTGAATGAAAGCGGATTGATGGCTGCGAGCGTCCCAACGTCATCACTGTAAAATTCCGTGAATGCATTATTGGCGAGAGAGATCGTGAATGTGTTCCCGACCGCTGACGGCGAAAGTTCCGTGTGCTGAAGCTCCAGACGAGCTAACAATTGCTGCGTGCCGGAAAGCGTCACAGCGGGAAGAGCATTCAAGAAGTCACTTCCATCGAGCACCAGAAAGGGAGAATTGCTGCCGGCAGCGAAATTCCCGGTAGGCGTATCGCCAAAGACATAGCCCGAAGGCCCAGGGACGGTTGTTTCCGAATCAGACTGAGGCGATTGAAACGTCAAATCCCCATCGACAGCAACTCCTTGAATCTCAAACTGATAGATCGCTGCGTAGAGTTCATCCGGGCCATTGAATCCATCTGAGCTGATGAGGACATCGACAAATCCTGTTCCTCCGGAAACGATCGAAGCGTTCTGAACCTGAACCATGATGTCGCCATACGCAGGCCCACAGCTAACGAGGGTGGCAATGCAGAGCAAAAAAGTCTTACGCACGTTTATCAGTCTTAATAGGAGAGTTAGAGATTTCGAGTCAGGCACGCACGAGCCCTGTGGGCGACTAGGATCGCGACAGAGCTTCGTGCTGAGAACGTCCGCACGAATTGCAAGTAAACGTGTCCGATCACGCAGTTGCAGTCGGCAAACGACACGCCGTCCCCGCAAATGGAGGGCGTCGCCACAATCCACTGAATTCGCTTTCAGAATGCGTCCAATTCGAATGCGATGCGAGACCGGCAATTCGTGTCAGAAATTCTCAAGATTCTTTTTGAGAGCACTGAAAGCAGAATTTTGTTCGCCAACGCACAGTGTGTTTGCCGAGAGGTACCGATTGGGGCTCCCTCCGGAAGCCCCAATGCTTGGCAGCGGACTGAGGCCGACGATTCTTGGACACCAAAGTCTCAGGCAAATTCCCCTATTTCGAAGCGATCTCAGGCCGAACAAATGCAGTCGTCGACCACACAAACGCACTCAGCATGGAACGCAACTTCGAGAGGATTGATGTTTTATTTCCTCGATACCTGGTCACGACCGATGTTGCGAACGGGAGTTCGCTTCGCTACTCCGGTCCGACACCCCGGAGTGCCCTCAGTCGATGTGACCGGAGCAGTTTACGGCATAGGGCTTCGATGCGTCGGTCGGTCTCACCGGAAGTCGTTTCAGACATCTGCGGAATGGGGGCCCATACGATAGGTGGAGGGACATTCCAGCAACGATGGATGCTGGCGAACTCGACGTCAATGCGTTGCTTCAATACGCATTGGCTGTCTCAACTGACAGCACGACGGAGGAAATTTTATTCATATCAATAGCTCACTTGTGCCTGAGCAATCAAGTCAGATGATCACACAGTATGTTGTGTAACATTCTGTTCAATTTGTGAGCAACGCAATTGTCGGCCGAGATCCGAGTCGTAAATATCATTGACACTCTGTTCCCTGCTGTTTTCTTGCTCGCCCCGTTAGTATCCTGCAGATG